>JAHIRB010000050.1 GCA_018818885.1 Patescibacteria group bacterium
AAAAGTTTTATAGGAAGTCAGAATGGCCATAATACTATTGAAGCAGAGTAACGACTGTGGAGGGAAGGGCCATAGGTAAAAATCAACCTTTATAGGGAAATGTGTGGATAATGCAAAATATCCAGAAGATACAAAAACAAAACTAAGAAGGATAGCCTTGCTATCATCAAAAGATTCTGAAAAAGAATTTTGCAGTTTAATGCATCATTATAATGAAGAATCTCTTAAAAGATGTTTCAATGAGCTTGATGCAAAGAAAGCCGTTGGAATAGATAAAGGTAAGCGTCAAACAAGCCCATATTGCATAAAATAAAATTATGATTTATTTAGTAACCATTGATCCGGCAAAAGCTCATATAACTTTTGAGAATTATGCCCCATAATTCTTCGAAGAATATCTTCCAAATATTCCCTTGGATTAATTCTTAAGCCCCTACATGTTTGCACAAGAGATAAAACAACCGCTCCGGCTTCTCCTCCATTAACAGATCCAAAGAATAACCAATTTTTTCGTCCAATAGCTATCGGTCGAATCGCTCTTTCAGCTACATTATTATCAAGACGAGCATAAGGATGTTTTATATAATTTTTAAGATAAGGTATCAAAGAACAAAAATAACCAAGAGATTCTTTAAATTTAGATTTTAGTAAAATTTTACCATTTGTTAATTTATCTCTAATTTTTTCAATAAGTTCATCAATAATAGGCTCTTCTTCTTTTTTACGTATTTCAAGTCTTTCTTCTGCTGATAATAGCCAAGCTTTTTCCTCCAATTTAAAAAGCTTTTGTATTTCCTCTAAAACCCACTCTCGAAATGAGGTATCTCCACTTTTTGCTTCAAAAAATTTTCTACGAACATGAGACCAACATGGGGACCATATAATTTCCTTATTTTGTGCTAGTTTTAAATAAGCTCCATATTTATCTGAATGAACTACTCCTTTATAATTTTTTAAAACATGCAAAATATGCTTATGCTTTCTATTCTCTGTAAAATTATAAATCCGATATGGCGGATCAGATGCCATACCTCCACAAATCGTCCAAAGATATCCTTGCTTTGATTTTTTTTCTATAAATCTAACTGTAGTTTCATCTACAAAAATATTTTTACTTTCTAAAATCTGTTTGAGCATTTCATCTCTAAGAGGTTTTAAAGCCAATCCTAGACGAACTACCCATTGAGATAACAATTTCCGGCTAACACCTATTCCTTGTCTTGTTAAAATCTCAGAAATTCTATAAAGAGGTGTGTGATCAGCAAATTTCCTAGTTAATATTTCTGCTAGAAAACTTTCATCAGCTCTACATCTTGGAATAATGCTATCAGGTAGCTCTGCTGTTAATATACCTTCATCCGGTAGGGCATATTTAGGACGGATAAATTCTTTGATAAAATGACTGCCGGGCTTATGAGCCAGCTTATGAGTTATTTCTTCTCCTATTTTGACAAGAGGTTCGCCTGTCTCTTTACAGAACTTTTGATCTTCCGGTATATCCAAAATTATTGTTTCAACAGGAATATTAGGAGGCAGTGTAATTTTATCTTTACCATTGCGATTAGGTTTTATTCGTTTATGGCTAGGTATTGTCGTGCCTTCTTGAACTTCTAAAGTATCAACTTCAAATCCATCAAAAGCTAGCTGATAATACTGATTTTTTGGGTCTATTATAATTTTTTCAGATTTCCTACCAAAAAGCTGATTTTGAAACCATTCTAGTTGTTCTTGAAGTTCTGTAACTTTGTTTTGTAATGAAGCTAGTTCTGTTTTGTAAAGTGTGTTTTCTGTAGTTAAAATTAATACCTGTTTTTCAAGGTTTTGATTAGAGTGGCTTTGTTGCATTTTCATAGATAAAATTATACTAAAAATGCTTTTGAAATTCAAATAAAACTTGATAAAAAAACATTTTTTTTATCTTACATATCTTTGCTCTAAACGCTTTGGTATTATCCCTTCAAAAAGCATTAAAAAAGTCCTGCGATCCAAAGTTTGTATATTATTCCACTTCCATTTAAAAGTTCCTTTTTCAAGTCGTTTATACAAAATAATAAATCCATCATTATCCCAAGCAAATATTTTTATATGTGTTCTTGTTCTATTTAAAAAAATAAAAAAAGCTCCGGAGAATATTTCATTCGGAAAAAGATTCTCTATTATAGAACTTAGTCCTTCAAAGCTATTTTTCATGCTTATGGGATAATTACAAATAAATAATCTGGCATTACTTGGAATTACAAACATCGGATACCTTGGAGAGCTTTTAAACAGTTTTGTAGTAATGTTATATCAAAACCTTTTTCTACGGATATTTCAGCACCCTTATATTTGATAACAATATTATTTTTTTTATCGTTAGATGAGTTGTTAGTATTTTTTAGTTCAATAAAATTAAGTCGATCGATTTTTTTTGGAAAAACTTTTACCCTCCAATAATAAAATGATCTTGGCAGTATGTTGTTTTCTCTGCACCACACAGAAATAGCTTTTCCGCTAGACTGTTGGTTTAGAATTCTACTCTTCCATATTGCTTTTTGATTTTTTTTAAATGTCATCCTTTTCTCCAATTAAGTTGTTTTTTCTATAAAATGACATTATTTTTGATTTTTAAAAAGATGGGCTCTTTAGACGCTTACAGATAAAGTAAGAAAAGAACACTATGCTAAAAATCTGGAAGAAAATATTAAAGAATTATTAATAAGAATGAGACGTATGGCCTACAAGCCTGGC
The DNA here is from genome assembly GCA_018818885.1 of Patescibacteria group bacterium. Taxonomy (GTDB): domain Bacteria; phylum Patescibacteriota; class Patescibacteriia; order Buchananbacterales; family SURF-54; genus JAHIRB01. The sequence continues at coordinate 2,731 of JAHIRB010000050.1, forward strand.
CCAGTTAGGCAAACTATGATACCGAAAGCCAGTGGAGGAATACGCCCATTAGGTATTAGTAATTTTGAAGATAAGATTTTCCAGAAAATGACACAAAAGTTGCTAGAAAGTATATATGAGCCTATATTTAAAGAAAACTCATATGGTTTTATATTAAATCGTGTCTACTAAATATAAGTATAGTT
>JAHIRB010000051.1 GCA_018818885.1 Patescibacteria group bacterium
CCTCTCCTTCCGCCAGACTGCGTTCGCCTCTGGCGAACTTCGTCTGGCAGGTCAGACTGCGTTCGCCTCTGGCGAACTTCGTCTGGCAGGCCAGACAATAGGCAGGCCAGGAGCTTTTTAAGCCGACGAAGTTGTAAACGTAGTCGGCTATAATGGCAGGCCAGACGTAAGGCAGGATGAAATAACTATCAAGTAAAAAGATAAAATAATGAATATGTGGTTTGTCTATATTCTAAAAAGTTTTAAAATAAAAAATTGGATTTATGTTGGGTCAACTAATAATTTAGAAAAAAGAATCCGCCAACATAAGAAAGGTGAATCAAAGTCTACAAAGCCGTATTTACCAATTGTTTTGAATGCGTATATTGCGGTAAAGTCTGAGAGTAAAGCTAGAGAGTTAGAGAAATATCTTAAATTTGGATCTGGTAAGGCTTTTATGAAAAGACATTTTATTGAGAATTAACACTAATTTCAAATGCCACAAGAAGAAAATAAAAATAAAGATTACGGTAATAAATTACTTTCTTGGAAATTTCCAGAATTTAATCAATACCAAAGAAACAAAACTTGGTACATGGCAGCTGGGTTTATTATTACGCTTTTAATTATATACGCGCTTTGGACAAAAAATATATTATTTGTTTTAGTTATTATAATGTTAGTTCTGGTGATGATAATGATGCAAAGAGAAAGCCGAGAATTATTATTTACCTTGTTCGAAGATGGAATAATGATTGGAGAACAGTTTTTTGAATATAAAAATATCGAAAGTTTTTTTATTATTTATGAACCACCAGAAATAAAAAGTTTATTTTTTGAATATAAAAGTGTGTTTCATCCAAGAGCCCCAATTAATTTAATGAATCAAAATCCAGTAAAGGTAAGAGAAATACTCCTTCAATATATACCAGAAGACATAGAGCGTGAAAACGAACCACTTTCAGATCAGATTGCGAGAATGTTTAAACTATAATCTTTGTCCCAGTAGCTCAGTTGGATAGAGCGTGAGATTGCGGATCTCAAGGTCGCAGGTTCAAGTCCTGCCTGGGACGCTTGTAGGTTACCTGCCCGCCGAAACGATAGTGAAGGCGGGGAGTCCTACCGAGGGCGTTTTTTTTGTCTAAATCCAAAGGTTCAAGCTTGCCCCGAAAATAATGAGTGGAACGAATTATTATAGGGGGTCCTTCCAGGCACGCCATTTAGAAGTCATTAAAAACTTCTTTTTTTATTTTACCTCTTTCATGTTAAAATAAACTTATGGTCACTCTAGAAACTAAAATTGAAGATTTGAATCGTGTTGGCGAAACTACAGCACAGCGCTTAAGCAAGCTAAATATCAAAACAGCCCAAGATTTACTTTTTCATTTCCCTTTTCGATATGATGATTTTTCTAAAGTTTCAGATATCAAAAATTTAATTCCAAATACTCAGGCCACCATCCGAGGCAAAATAGAGCTTATTAACAGCCGGCGTAGTCCACAAAAACGCCGTTTTTTGACTGAATGTGTGGTTTCCGATAAAACCGGTACAATAAAGGTTATTTGGTTTAATCAGCCGTATTTAACAAAAGTATTGAATGTAGGGGAGTTAGTTTATTTGTCTGGTAAAGTGGGTTTTGATAAGTATGAGCAGCAAATGATAAATCCAGTTTACGAAAAAGCCAACAAAAAAGAAACAATTCATACAGCAAGGCTTGTTCCTATATATCCAACAACGCAAAATTTATCACAAAAACAAATTAGATTTTTGATTAGTTCAGTCATTAACTTAGCTGAGGCGCTTTCGGAGTGGTTACCCGACCAAGTTGTAGAAAAGTATCATCTGTTAAGTTTAGGACAAGCAATTAGTAAAATACATTTTCCAACCACTTACAACGACGCACAAAAAGCCTTAGATAGATTAAAATTTGATGAATTACTATTATTTATCATCCAAGTTTTGTTAAGTAGACAAGATATTGAACACAGTACTGCAGAAAGTATCGAATTTAATAAAAATATTACCAAAGAGTTTGTAAGCTCTTTGCCGTTTGAATTAACCAACGATCAAAAAATGACCTCTTGGGAGATACTTCGGGATTTAGAAAAAGAAACACCAATGAACAGATTGCTCGAGGGCGAAGTGGGTTCTGGCAAAACAGTTGTTGCAGCAATGGCAATAAGCAATGCACTTGCTAGTGGCAAACAAGTTGCGTTTATGGCTCCCACAGAAATTTTAACTCAGCAACATTTTGAAACATTAAACTGGCTTTTAGAAAAACAAAATATCGAAATTGCTCTTTTGACCAGAACAACTATCAAAACAACAAATAGAGCAAAACTATCAAAATCAAAACTAATCGAATTAATCAAAAATAACGAAATAAAATTGATTGTTGGTACACACTCATTAATACAGGCTGATGTTAAATTTAATAACCTAGGCTTAGTTATTGTAGATGAACAACATCGTTTTGGTGTAGAGCAGCGAAAATCAATCAAAGAAAAAAGTGGCAACAAAAATACGTCACCGCATTTTCTTTCTATGACAGCAACTCCAATTCCTAGAACCCTTGCCTTAAGCTTGTATGGTGACCTGCAATTATCAATTATAAAAGAAATGCCAAAAGAACGAAAAAAAGTAATCACCGAAGTTGTTACACCAAATAAAAGAGAAGAATCATACAAATTTATAAAAGAAAAAGTAAACGAAGGCAGGCAGGCGTTTGTTGTATGTCCATTGATTGATCCTTCTGATAAACTTGGAGTAAAAGCAGTAGCAGAAGAATTCGAAATACTAAAAGAAGAAATTTTTCCAAATTTAAGCGTAGGACTTTTGCATGGTAAACTAAAAACAGATCAAAAAAAAGAGATTATGAATGATTTTTTAGCTAATAAAATTAATATTTTAGTAACCACTACGGTCGTTGAGGTTGGAGTCAACATACCTAACGCAGCAATTATGATGATAGAAGGAGCTGAAAGATTTGGTCTGGCACAACTGCATCAACTGCGAGGAAGAGTAGGTAGGAGCACACATCAATCTTATTGTTTGTTGTTTAGTGATAGTAATACTCAAAAAACCATTGATCGTTTGCAGGCGCTAGTAGAAAGTAGTGATGGATTTGAATTAGCAGAAAAAGATTTGGAATTTAGAGGCCCTGGACAGCTTTATGGCAAAGAACAGTCTGGTTATATTCAAAGTTTAAAACTAGCCAGCCTTTTTGATTATGAGATAATAAAAGTAGCTAGAAAACAAGCACAAGAATTTTTAGAACAATCACCAGATTTAAAGAAATTTCCAAAAATATTAGAACGTATTATAGAGCAAAAACAAGAAACACATCCTGAATAGGCTTGACAAATAGATAAAAATAAAGTATTTTAAACATAAGTTAAATTGGCCTACCTTCGTAATAATACGAAGGCAAGAAAGGAGAGAATGCGCACACAAATTGTCAGAAACAAAACTTAAAGACCTCAACAACCGGAGAAAAAAATGAGTAATATGGAGGGACAAGTTCTAAAGCGCTGTGAAAATTGTGGCGAAGTTGGGAAAAAATCAGAGGGTAAAACTCTCGGTTTACTGGGATCTTGGTGCTGGGATTGCCATACCCAACTCCCCAGTTCCTGGCTTTGTGCCGGGGGATGCAACATGACGAGAGCCCGCGACGATATCCATGAGGAATTACCAAATGGTAAATTTGTCTGCCAGTCATGTTACACCAAAAACCCGGTAATCACCGAAAAGGGAATCGAAAGATTCACAAGTGGGATTGAATCCTTGCTTGCGGGAATAGATCCGCAAATTTCAATGATTCCCAAAACTGTCACCGCAGAACTGGTGACATATCGTGATTCTCTCGAGGAAGCAAAACGACCAAGTACGGTCGTGATAATTATTAACAACTTTCTCGAATATGTAGGGAAACTGAGAACACGCGCCAAGCGATGGAAAAAGGAAGCTCAAAAAGCTGTATTAGCTCTATATGAGCTTCTGAAAACCGTCAAAGAGGCGCTACTGGACCAATCTGGTCCTAGACTTATCCCCCTACTATCGACACGGTAGTACCCTTGGCCAAGGATACTGCACTGGGGCGGAAGCTAAACACTTCTGCCTCATTTTTTTAGATATTGACATAGTCAATTTTTTTTGTTAGACTGCAATGGTGGCCAAATTATATAAGGGAGGGAATCTATGGATAAGGAATATTGGTTTCTTCATAATTTAGGAATACATATTCTAAATATTCCAAGAAAAATCGTTAATGCATGGAGGAAAACACTGTTTTGGTTTAAGCGTTTAATACGTACTGGTTCCATCTTTGGAGAGTATAGTGGCAGACGCCGAGTAACAATGGAAGCGATGAAGCTTATTCAGAAGATAGTTACTTTGGCTGGAGGAATCCTTAGTGACGAACAAGTTGTAAAACTGCAAAACGCAGTTAACCACCTACCGCATGTTAACATCACCGAAGAAGAAATCAGAAGTTGTTTCGCAGTACAACCCAAAACAAAAAGCCACGCATCGCAAAAAGCGCCTTAATTCTCAAGAAGTTTTTGAGAAAAGAGGCGCTTGTTTTTTATATTAAAATTTTATCAATCACCTCCACCCAATTCAACGATGTATATTGCCAATCATCAGGCAATCCATGTTTTTGATGATTGTATACCGTATAATCATAATGATATTCAAAATTACGATCATCACGAATAACATGGTCATAAAATGATTTTTGCCATTTGAATTTGGGGAATTGATGTTGGCTGGTATCATATTTTTGGATAAACTGGTTTTGACATTTTGATAAATTTGGAATCGTATATTCTTTATCGAAACGATAAGAATATTGTTTCCCTCGTAGGCGACATTCCGGAATGTCGCCTACCGCGTGATGATCGGATATTATATAATTAATATCTCGAGATGTTTCTTTCTTAATTGATTGCATCACTTTCGATATATTATATTCCTCACCCGGTTGTATCAATAAATTCAAATGGTCATATATTATCGAAAAAGCAAATAAATTAAATTTTTTTATTTTTTTACACAATTTAATCTCTTCAATTAACAAATCACAAAATATGGGTTCTTTAAAATATGGATAATTATTTTGTGTTTTTACAACAATAAAATATACTTCGTTTTCTTCATAATATCTTTTTGGTGAGTTGCGATGTTTTTTCATAATAAAAAAGGCACAAAGCTTGCGCCGTTTATAGTAAAGTTATTTTAGGATGTAATATTATAATTGTCAAATTGAAGCAAAAACTCAAAAAGGCGTTAAAAACGTTTAAGGTCAACCCGACCTACGAATTTGTGTTTTGAGAGGAGAGGCGCTTGTTTTTTTACATTAAGATTTAAGAATATTTTTTTTAGCTTTATACATTAAAACATTTGTCCAAGCTTGTTATCGTGGTAACAGTATGAGCTTATTCTTGTGCTCCCCATCCACCCAAAAATGTAGTTACGCAAGGTGGGTTATTTCTAGGACACATGCCAGGAATTCGTACACCATTCCAAGTTTCAAATGAACCAAGGAAGGGGAAAGGGACGCGGGTATCATTTAAGTGGCATTCTTCATTACCTACGTATAATTCTTCTTCGCAAAGTTCTCCTCCTCTAACTAATCCACCTTGTTCCCAAAGACAACAGCCAACACCACACTCACATTCATTTTCTACAATTCGCCAGTCATTATAAGGTTCACATTTTGTGCTGCAACTTATCTCTGTTTCTATACAAACGCATTCAGCTTGAGGACTACTATTTAACAGTTCAGCATCATAACCCTTATCCTGTGCTTGACATTGTTCAAAACATTGTTGTTCTCTGGGGGAAATTGCAGACATAGCACTACTTGGTTTATCTAATGGAGGGAGTGTTGGCATAGCTAATTCAGTTAGTCTAGGATTTATTGTTTGTAAAAGTAAAAAAGAAGAAAGCGCTAATATCAAACCTATCAAAGCAGAGGTAATATAAGTTTTTGCATTAGATACTCTTTCTGGGCTTCCACCAGCCATCATCCACTGCACCCCCCCAACCATAATCATAACAACCGCTAAAACAGCAGCAAAACTAATTAAAAATTTGTATAAAGACGCAATATAGTTTGGTAAATCAACACCACAATCTAAGTTGCCAATTGGGGTTTGCAAGCAGTATTGTCCTCTTGTTACAACAGCACTTTTAGCAGTAGTGTTTTTTTTAAGACACTCTATGATGTTTGCACCTTCCGGTAGATCACGGCATTGCTCCGGTATTAAAGGATTATCTGGGCAATTAGCGACATTATCAGCTACTACTCCTTCAACATAGTTATAACCGAATTTATCGCATAACCATGGGGTAAGTTCAGATACCACAGCTACGGGTTTGCCTGTTTCTCTGTGATAACAACAAACCCCGGCTTTACTTATTAGCGGAATAAATAATAAAAAAATTGTAAATAATAATATTACTGTTTTTTTTCTATGTGAGGTCATCTAAGCTTTATTTTAAATATTTTATTAGTAAATTTATCTTGATAAAATAAATATTGATTATTGTTTGAAACCATTAATTTATTAATGGTGTTTCCAATCTCTGGTATGGCTAAAATAGATTTATAGCCAGTTAATAAATTAATTTTTAAAATTGTATCAGGGTATTCGTCGTAAATTTCTTGATTAAACCCTGCACCAGTTTCAAGTTGTGTTGGTATAGCACAATAAACAGTATCATTATCAGCAAAAGTGCATTTATTAGCCCAGGTTTGGGTTTTAAGGTTTTTTAAATTAAGCCCTATTCGTTGACCTAAAGCATCCACAATATAGAGTTGTGGTTTATTTTCTGTTTCAGCATTGCTAACACTGTATAAAATTTTATCACCTTTTGGCGACCAAATACCTTCAAAATTCCAACCAGCAATAATAATGGATTTAAAATTTTCATCATTTAAACCAACAAAAAATAATTCCTGCCTATTGCCATCAACTGCTTTGGTGTAGGTGGCAATTACTTGGTTGTTTGGTGCCCAGTCTACATTGACAATGTCTTCGTTTTCTCCTATTAGTGTTATACTTTTAGCTTGCGAGCCATCTGGTTTAGAAACAATTAAAAATCTGTTTTCTGGGTTGGTGCCTAGGCTTTTTGTTACCACCTTTTCATTGTCTGTAGAAAAGGAAAAATCTTGCCAGTGTCTGGGTAAAGTTACTTGGGTTTTGGTATCAAAATTATATAAGATATTTGCACCATCCGGATATTCAATTATTGCTTCATTTTTTTCATTAGACCAAACTATATTTTCTACCGCAAAAAAAGTTTTGTCACTTAATAATGTTTTTTCACCATTGCTTGTTAATCTATAGAATTTACCGTCCATAGGATCATAATAGACTAAGTTGTTTCCATCAGAAGAAAGTGTTACACCTAGGGCATTTGCTTCTGATAGGTTTTGTACTTGTGTTAAACCACCCGCTGCAATTTCCGAGGGTAATGTTTGCTGTGGTTTTTGGTCAACTACATTAACATTACCATTAATACCACCAGGTAAACTGCCAGTTCCATTGATATTAGTAATGGTTCCGCCACCTGGATCAGCATTAATTAAACCACCGTTAATATTCTGATTAATATTTTGATTTGTTTGGGTAGTAGGACTAAAAAAAACATAATACAAAAACCAACCCAATAAGATTACCACAGCAATAAAGCCGGCAATTAAAGCTATTCTTTTCCAGTTTAGTTGTGGCATAGATTATTTTAGTTATTAATTATATGGATAATAGGTCCCAATATAGGATCAGCGTTAAAAGCCATACTGAAAAGTTGCCATTTAGTAACTGAGTCTATAATTAATAAAAGTATAATAAACAATCCAAATAGAATAACTACTATTAAGGCATCAAGCACTAACATCAATAATATTTCTCCGAGTTCTAATACTTTAGAGCCAGCTCCAAACATTCCTTTCCCTTTACCACCACCAGCTGCTACCATTCTGCCTGATTTTGGCGTCCATTCCTCTCCAAACTTACAAAACATCTCAGACTTTAATATATGTGCCATTAAAAAATGAAAATTAATATATATCAATGTCAAGCCAAATGTATCAATTAGATTTAACCATGCAACTTGCAGTATTCTCGCTGTGCCAATTTTTGAGCCTGTAGCTGCATAAGATTTGGCAGCTCCTATCATAGAACGAGCACGGCCCTTTTGTCTCTTATTTAATTTTTCTTGTAAAAGTTTTCGTCTGGCACCATCTTGTTCGCCACTCGACAATTGATTTTTTAAAGATTGAATATCTTGGCCTTGTTGTCCGAAGTCTTTGATATTTTGCCAATTTTGTCTTCTTTGTGTTGAATCAGGTTCATTTTGTCTAATACTATCAAGTCGGTTTTGGCCTGTGTGCATTGGCCTTCTGTGTGGATCCATCGTTTGACGCTGATTTATATCTCTATGTCTACCCTGTGGATCTGGATCAGATGATCTTCGGCCTTCAAGTGCCCTTTGATTTGGGTGAGTAGATTTTTTTGGCTGGGTTACTTTTTGTTGGTTCACGCCTCCTCCATCTGGACTTTCTTGTCGTTCTTGAAATTGCTGATCTCGTAATGCACGCGCTTGTTCCATTTCTTGTTGTTTTTGCTTATATTCATCACGCAATTCTTTCCTTTTTTCTTTGTCTAGTCGCTGTGCCATACTATTCAAATTTCAATTTATTATTTTCAACTGACACCTTTATCTTATCACCTTTTTTATAATCCCCGGCAATTATTTTTTCTGCTATGGGATTTTCAATTTGTTCTTGAATAGTTCTTCTTACAGCACGCGCACCTTCTTGTGGTTGATAACTTTTTTTCGCAATATACTTTGCCAGTTTTGCATCAAAATCAATAGAATAACCTTGTCCAGAAAGTCTATTTGAAAGGTCATTAAATTGTTTTTGTACTATCTTTATTATACTACTTATTGCCAAAGGTTTAAAGACTAAAATTTTATCTAATCTATTAAGAAATTCGGGCTTAAATCGTTCCTTTAGGTCTTTTAGAATTTGATTTTGCAAACCATCAAAATCTTTCCACATCTGGTCGTCAGACGTTTCAAAACCAATGGCAGCAGTATTGTTTAGTTTTTCAGAAGCGATGTTAGAAGTCATTATAATAATACTGTTTTTAAAGTGTATGCGTTTTCCAGTCGCATCAGTCAAGTGGCCATCCTCAAGTACTTGAAGCAGTAGGTTAAAAATGTCTGAGTGGGCTTTTTCTATTTCGTCAAACAAAACTACGCTGTAAGGTTTTTTACGAACCTCATCTGTTAACTTAGAACTTTCTTTGTAACCCACGTATCCAGCGGGTGCACCGATTAGTTTTGATATGTTAAAACTTTCAGAAAATTCCGACATGTCAATTCTTATTAAGTTATCAGCAGATCCAAAAAATGTTTCTGCCAAAACTTTTGCTGTTTCAGTTTTTCCAACCCCGCTTGGACCCAGAAATATAAAAGAACCTATTGGGCGCTGGGTAGAACCGATGCCAGTGCGATTTCTTCTGATAAATTCCGCTACTGTTTTTAAAGCGTGATCTTGGCCAATAATTTCTTTGGCTAATAATTTTTCTAGATTCAA
>JAHIRB010000005.1 GCA_018818885.1 Patescibacteria group bacterium
ATGAAAGATATATGAAGTGTCTAAAATATGCAACACCTCAAGAAAAATTAAATGAATATAGTAAGAAAAAATCAAAATACAAAAAAACAGCGTAAAGACGCTGCAAGATTAAGTGTTCGGTTTGACCCTAGCGGGTAGGTTCAAACAAATCATAGCATAATATCATATATATTTCAAGATGTCAACTATAAAGCAAAAATTAAGTGATCTTCCCCAAAAACCCGGTTGTTATTTTTTTAAAGATAAAACTGGAAAAATTCTTTATATTGGTAAGGCTAATGATATTCGCAAGCGCGTAATGTCATATTTCAATAAGACGCATGATGATTTGAAGACCCCACAGCTAATTAAGGAAATTTTTAATATTCAATTTTTAATTTCCAAAAGCGAAGTCGAGGCACTGCTTACAGAAAGTCGGCTAATCAAGAAACATCAGCCGAAATATAATTTACAGCTTAAGGCAGGGGAGAGATATGCATACATTAAAGTCACTGACGAAAAGTTTCCTCGCTTAGAAACTTCCCGTGATATGTCAAAAAAACATAAGTACTTCGGTCCTTTCGCTTCAGCTGCTACTCGCAAGGAATTAATTTATATTTGCAACAGTTTATTCAAGCTAAGAGTGTGCCCTCGTTTACCAAAACGCGCGTGTCTTTTGTATCACATCAAACAATGTTCAGCCCCGTGTATCGGGAAAATATCAGAAGATGATTATCAGTCAAATATTAAAAAAGCAGAATTGTTAATAAAAGGTGATACTAAAAAGTTAATTAGTAAATTAGTAAAGGAGATGAAGAGATGTTCTGATAATATGCAGTATGAGTTGGCAAAGATCAGAAGAGATCAATTGATGGCACTTCAAAACATTACAGAAAAGCAAAAAATTCGTTTACAGAAAAAATACGATCAAGACGTCATCAATTACTTAAAGATTCCCAAGAATATCATCATACAATTATTTAATGTCAACCGAGGAGTAATTTCTGGCAGGAAAGAATTTCGTTTTAGTCAAAAAGGTTTTAGTAATAAACTTAATGATTTCGTCACACAATATTACTTAACAGCAGATATACCTGAAGAAATAATTATTCCTGAGCAAATCGAAGACCAAGAATTAATTCAAAAATATTTAAGTAAAGTCAAAAAGAAGAAAATAACCATCACAATTCCAAAAATTGGTGAGAAGAAAAATTTACTCAATATTGTCAAAACAAACTTATTAGCGTCTGCTGAACAAAAAGATAGTGCTTTGGTGGATCTGCAGAACAAGTTAAGTCTACCCACTTTACCACGTGTTATTGAAGCATTTGATGTTTCGAACTTAGGTGCTAATCAAGTAGTTGGTTCAATGGTACATTTTGCTGATGGCATGTCAGATAAGAATAACTATCGTAGATTCAAAATTAAAACCTTTGAAGGTCAAAGTGATTTTGATGCCATGCGCGAAATAGTTTACAGACGATACTATCGTTTAAAAAAAGAAAGAGCAAAATATCCTGATTTAATTTTGGTTGATGGAGGAAAAGCACAACTAACAGCAGCAACATCAGCGCTTATTGAATTAGGTATACAGATACCAACCATTGCCATTGCCAAGAGATTAGAAGAAATATATACTACAAATAGGCAGAATTCTGTTCATTTGCCGAGAAGTTCAGATTCACTTAGATTAATACAAAAAATTAGAGATGAAGCACACAGGTTTGCCATTAAATATCATAGGTTATTGCGTTCCAAACATATGTAAGGGGGGGATTATGTCAGATAAAGATAGAATTGGTTATAGAATAGTAAGTACATTAATAGTGCCAGGGGCAGTAATAGTTGGGGGGTTATTAATATTTGCCACCTTTAACACCTCAAAGTATGTGTACTTTGCAGCATTATCAGTGGCCTTGTTGATATTTCTGATTTTTTCTGCAATGTTTCAAGAGTACACTTTTTACTATAGGTTGTGGACATGGCCTGTTCGCAAATTACTGAGCTTGTTAAAAAAAAGCGTCGTTTAGTATTAGCGGCGCTTTCTATCATAAATTCAACATATGTTAAATAAAAGAGCTGTACAATTTTTCTTTATCGCATTAGTGGTATTTTTTTTATTTGCTTGTGGTATTTTTTTATCAGATAATAATCAAAATGATGTTATTGCTGCTGAGTCAGGTGCAGTTTGTGGCAACGGAATAATGGAAATTGGGGAACAGTGTGAAGACTCAAATACCAATGATAATGATGGATGTGCTAATTGTTTATTTGCTTTGCCTCATACAGGAACTATTTATTATGTTGATAAGGATGCTGTTGGAGGGAATAGCTGTTCTGACACAGGAAGCGGTTTAATTAATGAGCCATTTTGTACATTAGAACCTGGACTCCAAGCTGTACAAGCTGGTGAGGCTGTTGTTGTTAGAGCAGGTATTTATGACGAAGCTGTTGCAAGTGTTTATTGTGATGTTTCTTATACTGCATCACCTTCTGCTTTATCGCCCGTTAATTTAGGAACAGAAAATAATCCTATAACTATAATGGGATATCCTGGGGAATTTCCTGTTGTAACTTTTGGAGATCCTACAAAATATGGCTGTAGAGTTTTAGGAGCTGAAGACACATCTTATGTAACAATACAAGGATTTTATATTGATTATGCAAGATTAAGATGTGGTAATTCAGATCATGTTATATTTAGAGGAAATATTGTTGATGGTAGAGATTTATCACAGTATGGTGATGCTGATAGTGGGAATGGTGGTGGAATATTTTTGCAGAATTGCGTACATTCTTTAGTCCAAAGTAATGAAATATTTGGAGTTGTTGGTGTTGGAAATAATGAAGGATGTATACAAGTTTATGATATGGATCCAAGTTATCCACGATGGAGTGGAACCTCGAGTAATATTTATGAAAATAATTATTTACATGATTGTGATGATTATGGGATTTATTTAAAGCAGTCTCCTTATGATGATATCATTAGGAGAAATTGGGTAGAAAATATTAGAGATAGAAGTATTCATGCTGGAGGGCAATTAGATTCAGTAAATATTGAGATATATGAGAATGTTGCTATTGGGGGTGGGAGAGGTATCACAGTTTTTACTTCAAATGGAAGAACTGATACCACACTCATTCATAATAATTTAGTAATTAATAACAATGTTGGAATTACTACTGGAGCAGTTGTTTATGATACTCAGTTGTGGAATAATATTGTTATGAATCCGTCTAATAATGCGTTGCTTTATAATTATGATGCTCCAATTTTTAGTTATTCTAATTATAATTTATTTTATAATTATCCTAATCTTGCACAAAGAAATTATAATGTTGATTCAGCAACATTAAGTATCTGGCAAACAACTCACAATTTGGATTCAAATTCAATAGAAGCGCAACCAATTTTTTCAGATTCAGTTTATCATCTTGATGAGGTTAGTCCAGGGAAAGGAGTAGGAAAAAACGGGGAAGATCTTGGTGCATACCCAAGAAATGATGCTACCTTAATAGGTGCTCCTGACTTTTTATATACTGCTCCAGCAACACCAGCTTGTGTTGAGAGTTGGTCTTGTGAAAGTTGGACAACTTGTACAGATAATCAGCAAACAAGAATTTGCACAGATCAAAATAATTGTGGTTCAACACAAAATCGTCCAACACTTTCTCAGTCTTGTCTATCAGAACCAGAATCTTGCACAGAATTATGGACATGTGGAAGTTGGTCAACATGTGCAAATGATACACAAACAAGAACATGTACAGATTCAAATACTTGCGGGACTACAGCAGAAAGACCTGTTTTAAGCCAATCGTGTCAATCAGAACCTACACCAGAACCTACGCCAGAGCCTCAAACTTCACCTGGGGGTGGAGGTACTAATCAGCCAGCTCCTAATGATAATATAGTTACACCACAACAGGAGCAAGTACAATCTGGTCAATCAAAATTAATAAAAACACCAGAAAGTTCAGCAGTATATCTGTTGCGAAATAATCAACTCCAAGTATTTTTTAACCATAAAAGTTTTTTAGCTAATGGCTATAAGTGGGAAGATATTGTTGAAGTTTCAAAAAATGAACTTACGCAATATATAATGATAGGTACGGTATCCTTTCCTGATGGTGCAATAATAAAAGGAGATAGCCCACAAGTTTACATTATACATAACCAAACAAGAAGATGGATAAAAGATGAGACAGTATTCAATTCTTTAGGCCTAAAATGGCAGAATTTAGTGGTAATGTCGTGGGTTGAACTAGGAAATTTTCAGTCAGGTCTTGATATCACAAGCGCAGAAAGTTCCATCACAACATTATTAGATACCATAGATACTGACAAAGACGATCTAGCAGATTATCAAGAAAGAATTTATGGTACTGATGTGAATAAATCTGATACTGATGGAGATGGCTTTAATGATGCTTTAGAAATATTAAAAGGATATGATCCTTTGAAGAAATAAACCTTTTTGTCATCTCGACTGATGTTTAGTATTATTTCATGTGAGTGGAGAGATCTCACATTATACAATATTGAAAGATGGGAGATCCTTCACTTCGTTCAGGATGACAAATAGAATAAACAAAACAACATGTCAAAACTCTATATCGTGGCAACACCAATCGGAAATCTATCTGATATTACTTTGCGAGCAATAGACACTTTAAAGTCAGTTGATTTGATTGCTTGTGAAGACACTCGAGTAACCAAAAAGTTACTTAATCGTTTTGATATTAAAAAACCAACTATTAGTTTTCATCAGCATAGCAAGGTCGCCAAAATTGATTATTTGATTAATCAAATCAAACAGGGCAAGCCAATCGCACTAGTGACAGATGCTGGCACACCTGGAATTTCTGATCCATGTGGGATTTTAGTAGCAGAAGCAGTCAAAAGTCATATCGACGTTGAACCCATTCCAGGCCCATCTGCATTGACTACTCTGATTTCAGCATCAGGGATTGCTATGGATAGATTTACTTTTTTGGGATTTTTACCGCACAAAAAAGGCAAGCAGACTCTAATTAAAGAAATGGTCAAAAATAAATATCCAGTAGTTTTTTATGAATCAACTCATCGGATAATGAAGACATTAGAAGCGATAAAGTTAGAAAGCGATAAAGTTAATATAGTTGTTGGGCGTGAATTAACGAAAAAATTTGAAACTATCTACCGTGGTAATATTAAGGAGGTAATAGATCAAATACTAAAAGATAGTCAAAAAGGGGAGTTTGTTGTGATTGTTTTCGGGTAGGGCGGCCTTTAGGCTGCCCGTAACTGCAGTCGGCCTGAAGGCCGATTTACCCGTGGTTGCAAGGGATCCGATTTATCCGTTGAGTAGTCGGAAACCTCTACTTCCGTCGTATCGATTTGAGAAGAGGCTTGAATCTATCCAATAAAAAAGAAGAAGGGTCCCACTTCACATTGTAGAACCCTTTTTTCCCCTCCTTTTTGGGTTATTGAGTCACATTTATCTTTCAAACCGACAACTTGTTAAGTCTGACAGACGATATCATTTTCGAAATAGTGCTCATATGTAGCTATTCCCGTACTGATTATGAGGATCATCAAAAGTGCTATGAGATAAGAAACTATCCCTGGCGACAATGCAAATAAGCCCAGAAGAATTGCAAAAGTTGATTCAACACTCGAAAGACTCTCAGAGCCATTGCAGAATATAACCTTGGTCAAAACTGCTGTGCTAAGAAGCCACCAAATAATCAGCCCTGTCAAAACCGGATTGTTCAAAATCCACTCAGTAATTAAGAACCATGTTGATGTGTCCATTTTTTCCCTCCATATTATTTTTGAATGTTCAGTTTTATTGAACTTATCTTAATTTGGTTACAATGTCAAGTTGGATTCAAGTTTGTATTTTTAGTCAATTTATGCCAAAATAACAATATGGCAAAGAAATTCTATCTTACAACTGCAATTCCTTATGTAAACGCAGAGCCGCATATCGGCTTTGCTTTAGAATTGGTGCAATCTGACGTAATTGCACGTTATTATAAACAGCAAGGAAAAGACGTCTATTTTTTAACCGGTGCTGATGAAAACTCATTAAAAAATGTACAGGCAGCAGAAAAAGAAGGTATGGAGGTAAGAGATTTTGTTGATCGAAATACCCAAAGATTTATCGATTTAACTAGTACATTAAATATTTCTAATGACGATTTTATCCGAACGACCACAAAAAAACATTTTGAAGCCTCGCAAAAAATTTGGCAAGCATGCAAACCCGAAGATATCTATAAAAAGAAATACACAGGGCTTTATTGTGTTGGTTGCGAAACATTTTATGCTGATAAAGAGTTAGTCAACAATAAGTGCCCAGAACACTTAACCGAACCTGATGTAGTAGAAGAAGAAAATTATTTTTTTAAACTTTCAAATTATCAAAATAATCTTATAGAGTTAATTGAATCAGACAAATACAAAATTACACCGCAGTCTAGAAAAAATGAAGTTTTGAGTTTTATCAAAATGGGGTTACAAGATTTTTCAATTTCAAGATCAGTCAAGCGGGCTAAAAATTGGGGAGTGCCAGTTCCAGACGACAAGAGCCAAGTAATGTATGTTTGGTTTGATGCTTTAACAAATTATATTTCTGCACTTGATTATTCTGGCGACCAAAAATTATATAAAAAATATTGGCCAGCTGATGTGCACATAATCGGAAAAGGCATAATTAGATTTCATGCTGTGTATTGGCCAGCCATGCTTCTTTCTGCTGGCATACCATTACCAAAAGAACTATTCGTCCACGGCTATATTAACATTGATGGCCAAAAAATTTCAAAGTCTCTTGGCAATGTTATCAACCCGTTTGATTTAGTGGAAAAGTATGGAGTTGAACCATTACGATATCATTTGCTGCGTTATGTGCACCCAGTTCAAGATAGCGACTTTACTATTAAGCATTTTGAAGAAAGCTATAATGCAGACCTTGCCAATGGTTTAGGAAATTTGGTTAACCGTGTATCAAACTTAGTTGAACAAGGTGGAATTAAAATCAAAAATAATAGAACAAAAAACAACCACAAGCTAACTAAAGAGATTGAAAAATTGATGCAGGAATACGCTTTTGATTCAGTGTTGAAATTGATCTGGCAAGAAATATCAAAATTAGATAAGCTTATTAATGATACAAAGCCTTGGATGCTGGCAAAAGAAGGTAAAACTAAAGAACTAGAAAAAGTTTTAACGCTAGCAGTTCATGGTATAATTAATATCGGGAATAATATTGAACCATTTTTGCCTCAAACTTCAGAAAAGATAATTAAACAGTTTAGTGCTAAAAATATCAAAAAACAGAAGGCTTTGTTCCCACGGATAGATACGCAATAAGTAGAGTATAAATTTGTAATTCGTAATTTAATAAGTAATTTGTAATCTTATGTTTTTTACAATTTTTGACCTTATCTTACTTTTAATTCTTTTTATTTTTATTTCGTTTAGTTTTTGGATGGGTTTAATTCAGACCTTAGGTGGCATTGTTGGTTTGTTTGCTGGCGCTTGGATTGGTGGTATGTATTATGAGCAATTCGCAGTTTGGCTAAATCCTTATTTTATGGATCATCCAAACGTGGCAAGAATAGTTGCTTTTATTTTAATTTTTACTTTAGTAAACCGTTTAGTAGGTTTGATATTTTGGCTTATCAATAAGGTCTTTAATGTTATATCAATGCTGCCGTTTCTTAAGAGTATTAATAGAATCGGTGGAGCACTTTTAGGATTTGTTGAGGGAGTATTAATTTTAGGTGCAATTATTTTGATGATAAATCGTTTCCCAATTGGTGAATGGGTAATGGGAATAATTGGTAGTTCACAAGTTGCAACTTGGCTTGAAAAAATTGCAGATATAGTAATAAGCCCGCTACTGCCTGATATAGCTGTTCAGATACAGAACGTAATTTAGTATATGCTCATTGATTCTCATGCACATGTAAACTTTGTTGCCTTTAAAGATGATTCCAAAGAAGTGTTGGATGATTGTTTAAAGAATGATATTTGGGTAATTAATGTTGGGTCTCAATTCAGTACAAGTAAGCGTGCAGTTGAGATGGCACAAAAGTATGAAAAAGGAATTTATGCAGTTGTTGGTTTACATCCCATACACTTAAGTAATTTAGATGTTGATGAGCAAGAAGTCAGTTTTAAAACAAGAGAAGAAGAATTTGATCATGATAAATATAAAAAACTAGCACAACAAGAGAAAGTTGTAGCTATTGGCGAAACAGGACTTGATTATTTTCACATCAAAAAAGATGATCAAGAAAGTAAGGAAAGACAAAAAAAAGTGTTGGTTCAACTCTTGCAATTAGCTGATGAGTTAAAATTACCAATTGTGTTACATTGTCGGGATGCTTATGATGAGATGTTAGAAATTTTAGAACAAAATAAAAATTTGTTAAATTCAAAAGGAGTAATTCATTGTTATGGTGGCTCATTTGAACAAGCTGAAAGATTTATTAGTTTAGGGATGTCAATTGGTATAACAGGTATAGTCACCTTCGGGAAAAAAGCACAAGAGCTTCAAGAAGTAGTCAAATCAATAGATATAAAAGATATTTTAATTGAAACTGATTGTCCGTATTTGGCACCAGAACCTCACCGTGGAAAGCGCAATCAACCACAATACGTTAAACATGTAGCAGAAAAGGTTGCTGAAATAAAGGATATTTCATATAATAAAGTTAGTGAAATTACAACAGAAAACGCTATCAATTTATTCAAATTAAAATAGCGATTATGCCTAGGGCAAAAGAGCCTTGTCCCTGTGGCTCAGGCCAATTATATGGGTCTTGCTGCGGGGCGGTTGAGCCGTGTGATTGCGGTTCAGGGTTACCAGCAGGCGAGTGCTGTTACTAAAATATCAAGCCTAAATATTTAGGTTCTAAAGTAAGGAAATAAATGTCTTATGTTGTTAAGGCGTTTTTTTGTTCTAATATAATACTACCTTTTGTCATCTCGACCGATGCTATGTTTAATTCACGCGAGTGGAGAGATCCCACACCTTGCTTGTTGGCTGGGGTGAGATCCTTCGACAAGCTCAGGATGACAAATAAATTAAACCCCCAAGGTGTCTTTATCATGTTTCTCTAGATAGGTACTTTTGAAAGCTTGCCGTAAGTGTGTTAAAATATACTAGCGATGAATAACGATTTATCTAAAAAATTAAACACTGAACAAAAAAAGGCAGTCACTCATAGCGAAGGACCGCTTTTGATTGTGGCTGGCGCTGGCACTGGAAAGACTACTGTGATCACTCAACGTCTAGCTTGGTTGATAGAACAAAAAAAAGCCACTGGTGATGAAATTTTAGCTTTAACTTTTACCGACAAAGCAGCAGGAGAGATGGAAGAGCGCGTTGATAAATTATTGCCATATGGCTATTTAGATTTATGGATTTCCACATTTCATTCTTTTGCAGAAAGGATATTAAAAGAGAATGCTTTGGAGATTGGGCTTTCGTATGATTTTAAATTATTGAATCAAACACAGCAGTGGCTTTTAGTTAGAAAAAATTTAGAAAGATTCAATTTAGATTATTACAAACCACTTGGAAACCCAACTAAATTTATACAAGCTTTAATAAAATTGTTTTCTAGAGCTAAAGACGAAACTGTTACGCCAGAAGATTATTTAAAATATGTTAAGGAATTGAAATTAAATTCTGATGAACGAGAATTCGCAAAAACTATAATTGACGACGATCTCAGAAAGTCACTTACTAAAAAAGAACAAAAAGAATTGATCGCATCAGAAATAAAAAAACAAGAAGAAGTTGCAGATGCATACCATGTTTACCAACAATTGCTTTTAGAAAATAACGCACTTGATTTTGGGGATCTTATAACTTACTGCTTAAAGCTTCTCAAAGAACGTCCTTTAGTTTTGAATAAATACAGAAAGCAGTTCAAGTATATTTTGGTAGACGAGTTTCAAGATACTAATCACGCGCAGTATGAACTGATCAAAATTTTAGCAGAACCAAAAAATAACATCACAGTGGTTGGCGATGACGATCAATGTTTGCCGCCAGAAACTCTAATCGATACACAAAGTGGTAAGAAAGCAATTAAAAATATTAAAGCTGGCGATAGTGTAATTACAGCCGTTGGCAAAGGTCATTTAGGTTTTTCCAATGTAAAAAAGGTTAAGAAAAATATTAAAGAAGTAAGATTATTAACTATTAAGACTAAAACTGGTTGTACACTTACTGCTACCGATAATCATAAAATGTTTTGTTATATACCAGCCATAGCAAATAAAAAATATTATTATGTATATTTAATGAACCGACAGGATATTGGCTGGCGTTTAGGGGTAACAAACGATTTAGCTACTAGACTAAGACTGGAGAGGTCGGCAGATAAAATTATTGGCCTTAAGACATTCAAAACAGAAAATAAAGCAAGGTATTATGAGACAATGTATTCTTTAAAATATGGCATTCCTACTGTTTGTTTTCAAAAAAGAAAAGGCATAGTAATAAAAGACGATTTTTTAAAAAAATTATACCAGGAAATTAATGTAACTGCTGGTGTTATTAATTTAAGCCAGGATTTAAATATAGATCTAAACTTTTATCATTCATGTTTAGCTGGAGTAAACCGTGGTAATAAATTAAGGGTGAAAATAAATTTAGAGCTATGCCATCGGAGTTATCGGAGTAAATCACATGTCAAGCAGGGTAAGCCCTTGATGACTAACCCATTAATTTCACATTTTTTATATCTCCAAACTTCAAATCAAAAAGTGATTAATAAGCTTTTAAGACATGGCTTCAATCTAACTAAGGCTAAAAAAGGTTATCGTTTGAGAATACGGGGTGAGGATATTGAAATGCTGACCAAGACTGCAAATCAAATCGAAAGGATCACTGGCGGAATTACCGAAGCAACTTTTAAAGTTGGCAGATTAAAACATCAACATTTACCAGCTGTAGTATTGCCAGCCAAAAATTTACTTAAGGGTCATTTTTTACCAGTTAGAAGAGGTAATAATGTAGAATATGAAGAAATCGTGGGGATTAAAGAGGAAATAAAAAAAGAAACAGTTTATGATTTAGAGATTGAAAAAACTCATAATTTTATCGCTGAAGGTATAGTTGTACACAATTCAATCTTTAAATTTAGGGGGGCATCAATTTCCAACATTTTAGAATTTAAAAAAGATTATTCTAATGCAGAAGAAGTATTTTTAACAAAAAATTATCGATCAACCCAAGAAATTTTAGATCTTTCATATAAATTTATAAAACAAAATAATCCTTACCGTCTGGAAGTCAAACTAAAACAAGACGGTAAAAAATTATCAAAAAAATTAAAATCTCAGGTCAAAATGCAAGGTTTAATAAACCATTTGCATCTTCCAACCATCGAAGACGAAGTAAAAACTGTTATCAAACAGATTGTTGATTTGAAAAACAAGGAAAAAGATGTAGTTTGGAATGATTTTGCTATTTTGGTGCGCGCTAATGCCTCGGCTAATTTGTTTATCTATGGATTAGATAAGGCAGAAATTCCGTATCAATTTGTTGCTTCTTCTGGCCTATATTCAAAGCCAATTGTTTTGGATATTTTAGCTTATCTAAAATTGATGGATAATTATCACGAAGGTACGGCATTGTTTAGAATATTGAGTTTGCCAGTTTTTGGACTTGAGCATAAAGACTTAGTCAATCTTAACTATTGGTCCAGAAGAAAAGGTCAGTCACTTTATGCTACTATGCAGACAACTGCTAATCTGACTAATGTTGATGATGATGTACGCATAAAATTGAAAAAGATATTAGATTTAATCTCCAAACATACTCAGCTAGTCAAAGATAAAAAAGTTGGGGAAATAATTATAGCATTTTTAGAAGAAAGCGGTCACTTGCAAAACATAACTAAAGTAGATAGTCAAAAAACTCAAAATACACTCAATATCTTAAATCAATTTTATAAAAAAGTAGTTGAGTTTGAAAATTCAGTTGAAGAGCCAACCGTACAAAACTTTTTAGAAATGATGGAATTTCAACTTGAAGCAGGGGACGAAGGAGCGTTGCAAAACAACATTGACGAAGGACCGGATTGTCTAAAAGTAATGACAGTCCACGGAGCAAAAGGTCTTGAATTTAAATACGTCTTTATAGTCAATTTAGTAGATAGAAGATTTCCAACAATTTCGCGTACAGATCCAATTGAACTGCCAGAAAAGCTAATCAAAGAAATTTTACCAGAAGGAGATGTTCATTTGCAGGAAGAACGTAGGTTATTCTATGTAGCTATGACACGTGCAAAACAAGGCTTGTTTTTAACATCAGCAGAAGATTATGGTGGTCACGCAAAAAAGAAACTCTCGAGATTTTTAACTGAGCTAAGTGAATTTCGTTTAAATTTGTCAGAAAAGATTAAAACAGAAGGAAAATCACTAATAGAACAAAAGAAAGAAAAAATCAGTCATGAAATAGATCAAAATAGTCTAAACGTAATTGTGCCAACAAAGTTTTCTTTTACACAATTGCGAGCTTTTGAAAGCTGTCCATATCAATATAGGTTTGCGCATGTTTTGCGAGTGCCAGTACGCGGTAAGGCAGTATTTTCTTTTGGAAAAACAATACATGCAACTTTGCAGAAGTTTTTTGAATTAGTACAACAACGATCAGGCACGGGACAAAAAGATCTTTTTGGCAATAAAGAGGCTAGCAAAAACGATCAACTAGCCACTTTAGACGAACTAATAGAAATTTATCGAAATACTTGGATAGATGATTGGTATACATCACAGCAAGAACAAGAAGACTATAAAAAGAAAGGGGAGCAGGCATTAAAAGATTTATACAAATCAATAAAAGACAATATTCCTGTACCAGTGTTTTTAGAACGTCCTTTTAATGTCAGGATAGATCAATACACTTTAAAGGGTGTGATTGATAGAGTCGACGAAACTAAAGGAGGAGTAGAAATTATTGATTACAAAACTGGCAAAGTAAAAGGGGATAATCCAAGAGCAGAAGATAAAGAGCAGCTATTAATTTACCAAATGGCCGGAAAAACATTATTTGATAAACCAGTCAAACTTCTGTCATACTATTATGTAGAAGGCAATAAAAAAGTTTCATTTTTAGGTACAGAAAAAGAGCTGGAAAAATTACAAAATAAGATCGTTAAAACAATACAAGAAATCAAAAAGGGCGAATTTCCACCAACACCAAGTCAATTGTGCAAGTGGTGTGATTTTAGAAATATTTGTGAGTATCGAGTCACGTAACATGTAACATGTATCATATAACATGGAACACGTAGCATGCAGTATAAAACATGCAAAAATGAAACTCCCGCCTTCCGAAGAAAGCGGGGTAGAAGACAATTTTTTGTTCAATCTAGTTTGGTTAGAGCAAAGTATTTTATTTCTTTAATTCTTTAAGTAGCGGATGCCAGCCTTGTTTCGGTCTGTCAATGATTTTACCTTTATCTTGCGTTAGATATCTTAAATAAACATTGACTATCTCACGTCCAAAAGGCCGAAAGATTTTTAGATCTTCTAACGCTTGGTCAATAAGAAACCAAATCATTGTTGCAGAATCCTGGTCAATAAAGACCGTGCGTCGCAGGTTCACTTCTCTTTTTTCAAATTCCAGCTTAACGCCGCAATCTCTCACAATTGAGGTCACTACCCACAACCTATTATTGTTTGCTGACACCGGAATTTGTAGATTATTTGCACCGTATGGAGTACCTGCCACTAAATAATCAGGTATCCCTTCTGCAAAAAGGTTTACCTCTAGTAGCTGTGGTCTCTCTTCGAGAATTCTTATGATATTGCCTCTTCTGGTACTACTTTGTTTTTTGCTCATCTTAGAACCTCCCGTTCTATTAGCGCCTCACGCGCTAGATGAAAGTAAAAAGGAACATTTACACAAGTTAACACAATAGGTGTTAACATATTATAATTACATTATATATTAATACTTGTCAATATGGCATGGCAAAAATTAGAAAACCTACTACCAAAGTCAATTAAGAAAGCTGGCGTAGACAGCCAAGTTGGTGTTGCTGTTATTTGTGATGATTTTATTAAAGTGTTAAGCGATGTTTTTGATGAGCGGGTTACTAAAAAAGTAAAACCAATGTATATAAAAAATAAGACCTTGACTATTGCTGTGATGAATTCTGTGTTAGCGCAGGAGATAAAATTGCACGAGCCGGAGATTTTAAAGAAGATGAATAAGCATGGTGAGGAAAAGATTATTGAAAGACTTAGATTTTTAGTATAGCATCATAGCACCACCCCTGTCTTTGCCTTTCATAACCCCCTCTAACTCCCCCTTATCTTAAGAGGAGGGACGTACTATTTATGTCTGATGTACAACAACGAATGGTGTGATTTCTTTGTCATCTCGACCGGTGTTATTATATGTTTTGTGAGCGGAGACCTGCCTGCCACAGGCAGGGATCTCACCTCATGCATATTGGAAGGTGTGAGATCTCCGCCAGAGGCGGACCAGCCTCTGGCTGGCCTCGGTCTAAATTGTTCGCTCGGGATGACAAACACAAAACTATGCCAAAAGAACAATATACACAAGAAGAAAAACAAGAATTGCTTAAAATCGCGCGAACTACTTTGGAGCAGAAAATTTTACAAGAAAAGATTTATCAGCCTGAAAACTCAAATCCAAAGTTTCAACAAAAGCGCGGGGTTTTTGTGACCCTTCATATAAACGGGCAGTTGCGTGGGTGCATTGGCAATATCGAGCCAGTCAAATCAATCGTAGAAGCTGTCAGAGACAACGCATTAGCAGCTTCCTGTGAAGACCCACGTTTTTTTCCGTTAACACGAAATGAACTAGCAGATGTGGATATCGAAATTTCAATACTAACTGAACCTAAAGTTTCGTTATTAGAACAAATTAAAGAGGGCGAGGATGGCGTTATCTTAAATCAAGGAGCACAAGTTGCTACATTTTTACCTCAAGTCTGGAAAGAATTGTCCACAAAGGAACAATTTCTATCACATCTTTGCGAAAAGGCAGGGCTAGATGATAATTGCTATCAATCAAAAGATACAGAATTTAGAACCTACAATGCAGTAGTTTTCGGTGAAAAGTCATAAATATACCAAAAATTGTCAGTTTTTACCTCAAAACACTGAATAAGTTCACATACATATTGGACTCCGAAAGGAGTAAAAGTGTATGCAAATAGGATTCAAATACCATGATTGCCAAGGATTTGGCAGGTTGTATAATTATGGATTAAAGCATTTTAATCCAAATAATATGATCACC
>JAHIRB010000001.1 GCA_018818885.1 Patescibacteria group bacterium
AAATCTACAGCCCATACACCGTCTGCCGACCACCCCTGGCGTCAAACTAGCAATATGGAATATCTTAAAAAACTAACAAAAGTGTCCAAATAGGACATTTCTAAAAAACGCCAAATAGGACATTTCTAAAAAACCTTTACACGGGGGATTTTTTTATTGACAAAAATAGTTATTTTTGCTAGCATGAATTGACGTGTTATTAACAAACAATGTCTTAGTACCTTGTCAAAATAGATGAAAGGAGTAGGGAAATGGTTGAGATAATTACTGAAAATGTTAACAAGGGTTCATACAGAAAAATTGCTTTTGTGATAGTTTTTATTGTGAGCCTGATTTGGCACATTGTGTATGGAATTGGAATGGACCTCATTTCTAATGTGCTCCTCTCTTTGTTTGTTGCCGTAATCGTTACGGTAATCGTCGCAATAATATTGGCGATACTGACCGAGAGAATACGCGAGGGGACTGTTGTTTTCAGTTATCACCATAAAACCGGCAAAAAAGCACACTACTTTTTTCCACAGGAAATTTTAATGTGGAAAGGAACATGGAGTAAACTATTCTTCGGGAAGAATCTTCGTGCGGAAATTATGGAAATACATTACCACGCCGAAATAGATGTATTAAAAATAATTACCGAAAAAATTTGTGTCGTGTTGCTTTTACGCCTTTCTGTCCATCTTGATGGAACCGTTGAAAAATGGCAAAAGTTCCAGCGTTACGTTGGAGATCGAGGAGAGGATGAATACTTAAAAAGCATTCTAGCTGATTTTATCGAAGATAATCGAGACTTTGTTGCCACCCTATATAGTGCTATGGCACCTATAGCCGGCTGTGTTGATTTGAATGGCAAGGCACATGAGGTTCTTGGGTTTGTCTTTGATAACTTTGCTAATCATTACACTTTGGATTACAGTATTAGCAAGGTAGCTAAAT
This sequence comes from Patescibacteria group bacterium, assembly GCA_018818885.1. Taxonomy (GTDB): domain Bacteria; phylum Patescibacteriota; class Patescibacteriia; order Buchananbacterales; family SURF-54; genus JAHIRB01. Next base: position 937 of record JAHIRB010000001.1, read on the forward strand.
ATCACGAGACAGGCACAAAGATGTTTATTGTCTTGTAATCAGGGATGGGAAAATGTGTAATTCGATAAGTAGTCAGTTTGTGTACTTTGTAATCGTCGTAGTTGAAGTAATTATTTTCTTCATCGTGCCTGTAGCTATTGCTTTTGCGATGACTCCTGGTCTATTTTCGTCTACACGGCGGAGAAGAGCTACTGAATCTATAAATGAAAACTAACGTCGGGGGTGCACAGCACGCATTCCCGATCTACCCTTTATGAAAAAATAAAACATTCTGCAACTAATGCAGAATGTTTTTGTCTAAAAATGGGGTGGAGGTAGGGACCCCGTAAAACTCCACCTCGATACTCTCGGTGTCGTTTACGGGGCAGGCGATGTTAGAATCGTATTAGATAAAATCATACAGGAGTTGAGGATGTATTATGTTGCACTTCGGAGTAGAATGTACCTGCTCAGCATTGACAAATTGTTTTTGATATGCTATAGTATTTAGTTGTTGTTAATTTTGGTTGACCAAAGTATTTAATACCAGAGAGGAGGTTGTTTATGGAAACGCACAAATATATTTATTGGCGGCCAGATATGAAGCGCAATGAAGCAGGTCTGATGTTCGCGAATGTTCATCTGTTGGTAGGTTACAATCAAGCGAGCCTGACCGATCTTCGGGAAATGGCCGACGTGCTTCGTGAAACCTTCCCACAAGCAACTGACGAAGAAATCCAATACGGAAAGGTTTTTGAATCATCGATGGTTCAGGGTTTTACTATCATCACCTGGGCATCGCATATTCCGGAAGCTGAATATCCCGGCTGGACCCAGTTCAAGGACGGCCGGATGGATTATTACTGGTAAGCAGTAAACTCGCAATGAGACCCAGCGAGGATAAATAAGGGTCTCGCTTTTTTTATAAAAAAACACCACCGATATAAAATGGGTGATGTCTTCTCCTAATGCTGCGAATTACTTCCCAGAATTAGGTCGTAGTAGCCCGCCTCGCCTCGACGGAATTTTAAAATTAGCTCGGCGAGTCGAGGCGGGGGACGATGTTAGAACTGGGTTAACCAAGATTATTAGGGAATTGAGAATGTATTTTGTTGTTCAGATATTGACAAATTAGTATAAAAGTGATAATTTACTTTGACTCGTGCGTATACCACGCCGAGAATAAAAAAAGGAGGTTTATCGTGGAAAAACCAACAGAACGAGTAGCAAAAGCATTAGCAGCAGTGAACACGCCTAAAGAGGGAGCTATTAAAGTACGGTATGCTAATACCGCACCAAGCTTCTTCGAAGCCTGGCGAGAGGCAACAGCAAGGGAAGATGGACCTTACGAGAGTGAACTCGTCGGTCTTATTCACAAAATCCCAAAGTTGTTCGAGACGGCATGTTACTATGCCAGAAACCCACAGGAGTTACTCAAATTTGAAGAAGGAGGGCGATACTTAAAGGGTGAAGCTGCAGAAAAGGCATGTGAGAAGATTGCTGACGATGAACATCAGAACGCGGTTGACCTATTGAGACTGCTTGTTGAGCTTGCAGACTATTCCAACACGCATACGATGTTGAAGTATGACTTACTGCAACCCACGGCAGCCAATATGTTCAACAAGATTTTGAAATCCATTTACGATGCTGAGTGCAGAACCTTGCCTTTTGCCGACAAGCATATTGCGGCAATCGTCATGAGGTACCTTGGAGCGCCCAATCAGCAATTTCCGACTGGGAAAGCTTCCGAATACTTGCTCTATGCGCAGGTTGTACGAACGCTATTCGAGTATATGTGGGGATTGTGGTATCAGGACGAAGAGATGCTTCCCTACATCATAAGGGCACTCGACAGGACTGACCAATTGACGATTCTGATGCTGGGCCCGAAATACAATGATATCATCCCAGCCTTGGTCAGGTATGCTGAGGAAAAAGATTCTGTAACCTTCAGTAGAGAAAAAGGCAGTTACGGAGAGTTTGATCCCGAAAATCCAGGAAAATTCTTCTGGAAACATGCTAATGATATGGGCAAGGAATACTCCGGTATCCTTGGCATAGCCTTGAGTCTCATAAAGATTTACTATTTTAGAAAGCTTTCTGAGACGACAGTATTAGGCTAAACATTATTAAAAGTAACCCCCCCCTATCAAAAAGTGACACTGGGTCTTCTTCAACGAGGCCCAGTTTTTTCTTTCCCTAAATCAAAAAACCTCCAAACAGGAGGTATTTTTTTGCGTCCCAAGCGTAACTTGATTAGAACTCTATCAAATCAAGTAATAATGGGTAAAATGGTAAATTTTATAAGTTCTTTTCGTTGATTTTCTTTAAAGCTCTTTGGACCATGAAATCTATATTCTTATTTGTATTTTGTGTTTCAATTTTAATATTTGGATGATGATTCTGCCAGACTCTAAAGATTTCATCAGTAAAACCCTGTCCTATAGTTTTAATATGCTTAAAGTCTAGAATTATTATTTTAAATTTTTCAAGACCAGTAGTAATTCTGCGAGCTTGAGAGCGTGATATGTATATAGTACCCATTTTATATAATTTTACAGCAACTTTAGTTTTACTAAATTCAAAATATTTATCTGAGTATTGTCTAAAGATATTTTCAAGCTTCTTTTTTGAATTTATTGAAATGGTAAAGATTATTTTGGTACCGACAAAATTTTTAATATCCTGGATAAATATATCATCTAATTTATTGTTAAAGATTAGTTTTTTTTTGTAGCTATTGATTACAAAATTATCAGCGATTTTTGATGTAAAAAATATCCCTTCACCTGAATGTGCCTGTGGCATGGTGGTTTGTTTGCCTTTTAATAAATCCTGTATTGCTTCTAAGTCATTTTTTAATTTTTTCTTTTTCATAATATTGTTATAAATACCAATACCCCGATCTACAATTTCAAAATGAATATTTTCTTTGTTTCTATTTATTTCAACCTCAATATTCTTTGATTGGGAGTGTTCAATAGCATTATTTAACATTTCCGTAAAAGCATAATTTAATATTTCTATTACATTTTTGTTTAGCTTAATAAAAATACCACCCTCTCTTTTGATTTGATCAAGTATCGTATCTTCAGACAAGTTTTTGTTTTTTAGTTGTTTTCGAACAGTTAATACTTTTTTCTTCGTTTCTACAACTAAATTATTTTTAGCTTCAACATAAATTGCCTTGTTCGCTTTGCCGATTAGAATAATTTTCCCTTCATCTTTTAATTCTTTGAAAAATCGATTAATGTAGGCACGTGAAAAACCAGTCAGCTTAACAATATCAGCTGATTTAATTTGCTTTTTCTTTTTTATTGTATCCAAGATAAGTAAACGAATATCCATAAAATAGTATTAATTGTTTACAACTTTATATTAGCATATTAATAAAAAGTTGTCAACTAATTATCAGTAAAGTACAAAAACCTCTTATTAAGGAGGCTTTAGTAATAAGACAACAAAGGGGTGCCACCAATTGTTACCAGCTGATGTTATCCTAGACTAAATGGGATACAATTCTACATCAGTATGATTATATCCCCGTTTGGGGTGGTAGTAGCCCGCCTCGCCTCGACGGAATTTTAAAATTAGCTCGGCGAGTCGAGGCGGGGGACGACGTTAGAACTAAGTTATTAACGATGGTTGTGGATTTGAGATTATTCTTTAATAAAAATGATGAAGAGATTGAAATACCTTATTTAATAAAGAAGTCTTCAAATATAGCTTTTAGATCGTTGATAGTTTGATATTCTTTCACAACCAAAGCGTCATCTCCTTTAATCATAGCTGAAAGCCTTTTAGTTTTAGATGAGTTATAGATACAAAGAATTTTTTTATCTAAAGTTTTGGCTATCGCAATTTCGTAGCCAACACCTAAGCTTGGCGTTGTTACTTCTGCAACTATAACATCAGATTTTTTTAACCAAGATAAATCTCTTTTATATATTTGTTTATCGCTGATATTTTCACCAACATCTGTAAGATTTTTGTCGCCAATATGTTCAGTTAAAACTAAACCAAATTTTGAAAGGAGGTTGATAATTTTAGGATGTAGGTTTTTATTTTTTCGTCCTCCTCGTATTGATGCTGCAAAGTATATTTTCATATGACTTCATTATAACACTTCGTTAAACTCAGTGTAAACAAAAAACACCCCCGCTTCAGCGGGGATGTCTTCTCCTAATGCTGCGAATTACTTCCCAGAATTAGGTCGTAGTAGGGACCTCAGCACCAGAACTGCCTTTCGACTCACTTCGTTCGCTCAGGGTCGTTCGGTGCGGGGCAGGCTTGAACTGAATTTAAATATCCAGATTCTTTACAGACTTAGCATGAGTCTGAATAAAGTTTTTTCTAGGCGCAACTTCAGAACCCATCAAAATATCAAAAGTTTCGTCTGCTGCTTGCACATCATTTATAGTTACTTGCATCATTGTTCTAGTTTGAGGATCCATTGTTGTTTCCCAAAGTTGGCTTGGGTTCATTTCTCCTAAACCCTTGTATCTTTGAATATTTAGTTTTACGCCACCTATTTCTGCAGTTTCGCCAACACCTGCTTCTGCAGCATTTACTTCTGTTTCTAAATTTTCTTCTACTTTTCCTTCTATTTTTGCTTTTTCTTTTGATTTGGCAGCTTTGGCAAATTCATCAGTTATTTTTGTTAGTTCACTTTCGGTATATGCATATTTGATTTCTTGTCCTTTTTTAACTTGGTAGAGCGGTGGTTGTGCAATATAGAGATGGCCTTGCTTTATTAATTCAGGTAAATGTCTAAAAAAGAAAGTCAAAAGTAATGTACGGATATGTGAACCATCTACATCGGCGTCAGTCATGATAATTATTTTGCCATATCTTAGTTTAGAAATATCAAATTGATCACCAATGTTGGTACCAAAGGCAATAAGCATTGATTTAATTTCGTTGTTAGCAAGCATTTTATCAAGACGTGCGCGTTCAACATTCAAGATTTTTCCACGCAAGGGGAGTATGGCTTGGAAGTCGCGGTCTCTACCTTGTTTGGCAGAACCACCAGCAGAATCTCCCTCTACTATATAGAGTTCTGATTTTTCTGCATCACGAGTGGAACAATCAGCTAATTTGCCTGGAAGAGTAAAACCTTCTAGCGCACCTTTTCTTAAAACAGTATCTCGTGCTGCTCTTGCTGCAACCCTAGCTCTTTGAGCTAAAAGACATTTGCCGATCATGTTTTCTGCATCGCGTGGGTGTTCTTCTAAAAAAGAAGTTAAAGCAGCGGCTATTACGCTATCAACAATTGGTTTTACTTCTGCGTTTCCAAGTTTAGCTTTAGTTTGGCCCTCAAATTGAGGGTCTTTTATTTTAACAGAAACAACAGCAGTTAGGCCTTCTTTAGTATCGTCACCTGTTAAATTATCTTTAGCATCTTTAATTATTTCTTTTTTCTTAGCATAACTATTTAGAGTTCTAGTTAATGCAGTTCTAAAACCAGCAATATGCATGCCACCTTCTGGGTTGTAAATGTTGTTGGCAAAACCAAACAAAGTTTCTTTGTATTCATTAGTGTATTGCAAGGCTACTTCTACCTTTGTATCATCTATTTGTTTTTCTATATAGAAAGTGTTTTCGTGCTTTGCTTCTACATTATGATTTAAGTGTCGAACATAAGAGGCAATACCACCTTCAAAATGAAAAACATAACTCTTTTTATCTTTACTTTCTCTTGAATCAACTACTTTAATTGTTAAACCTTTGGTTAAGTATGCTTGTTGACGCAAGTGGTTTAAAACTGTTTTCCAGTTATATTCAAGTACTGTAAATATTTCAGCATCTGGTTGAAAAGTAATTATTGTACCGGTATCCTTAGCTTTTCCTACTGGACGGACTTTTTTAACTGGTTTCCCTTTTTTGTATTCTTGTTCCCACAATTTTCCATCTCTTTTAACTTCGGCTTTTAGGTTTTCGGAAAGTGCATTTACTACAGAAACACCAACACCATGTAAACCACCAGAAACTTTATAACCACCTTCGCCAAATTTTCCACCAGCGTGGAGTTTTGTCATAACTGTTTCTAATGCAGATTTTTTTGTTGCTTTATGGATGCCTACAGGTATACCGCGACCATTATCTGCAACTCTAACTTGATTTTTTGGTAATAATTCAACAATAATTTCTGTACAAAAACCAGCCATGGCTTCATCAATGCCATTATCAACAACTTCCCATAACAAATGATGCAAGCCTTCGGAAGCAGTGTTTCCAATATACATTCCTGGACGTTTGCGAACAGGCTCTAAACCTTCCAAAACTGTGATATGTTTGGCATCGTAATCCGAAGATTTATGGGATTTTTTTACCGTGGGTGCAGGTTTTTTCGCTACTAGTTTTTTTGTCTTTGCCATAAATAAAAAATGGGAAAATTTTGGTTAAAATTATTGAAGAATCTTAACTAAATTTAGCCAATATTAATCTTAACTATACTACTTATATTGTAGCAGAAATTTCATACTTTTTCAAGTACCAAATTCTTCAAAATTGTTGATAATTATGGTATGCTTTATGCATAATATTTATAGAAAAATAATTATCAATTAACAAATTCCCCGCCTACGTCCTGTCCGCCTTCACTCTTTGAGTTACGGCGAGATAAATCGGACTTCGGCGGTCAGGCAATAATCAAATAATATTAAAATATCAATTATCAATTTCTAAATATTCTTGATCATTGGTTATTGAATATTAGATATTGTTTCCCTGCGGGAGATCTGCCGTAGACATGATTTGAAATTTGATAGTTGATTATTGATTATTTTTTAAAGTTTAGTGCTTGTAAATTAAATACACTATGGCAGAAAATTTACCCAACAATAAGCTAACAAATTGGCAATTAAAGTTTGGATATTGGTATGTTTCCAATAAGTTAAAAATTAAAAAGTCATTTATACTTGGTTTAATTGGGTTGAATGTTCTGCTTTTTGGTTTTTCGATAATTTCTGTATTTATCATCCTAGTTCTAAATGCTGATTCACATCAGCAACTAATTAATAGCTCAAGCCAAAACCTTATTGATTATGAATATTTTCACGAAAGAAACAAACCAAAGAATTTGATCTTACAACCCATGGAAGTTATGTCAACTACTGGTGGTAGATTTGATATTTTAGCAAAAGTAAAAAATCCTAATCCACAATGGCACATTCCATATATTTCTTATCAATTTATATCTGGATCAAAAGTACTTTCAGAAGGTGAAACATTTATTTTACCTAACGAAGAAAAAATAATAATTTCTTTTGGTAACGAAGAATTTGTAAAAGCTGACGACGTAGTTTTAAATGTTAGTAGTATGCAATGGAGACGTATCTCAGATTATACTGAACTTGCAGCGAGCCGGTTACGTTTTGATGTATCGGATATAAAATTTATTACCAGCAGACAATCTGGTTTAAGTAGTCGTTTGCCAGTTAGTCAAACACGATTTAATGTAAAAAATAATTCAGCCTATAATTTTTGGGAAGTTGGGTTTTATGTTGTGCTGTATTCTGGCTCTCTGCCAGTAGCAGTAAATTATACTAATGTAGAAGAATTTGGTTCGGGAAAAGAAAAGGTAGTCTCTATTAATTGGTACGAAACTCTGCCACCAATCAGCAGAACCGAAGTTATTCCAGAAATAGATATTTTGGATGGATCAGTTTATAAGGATTTTTGAGATAAGATATTGAGATATTAGGATATTCGATATAAAGATATACGAGACCCCTTTAATAGGGGTTATTTTATTTGACAATATGGATATGTTTTGATAAGATTTTGAATCTGGAAGAGACAGATAAAAGATTCTTGGAAAGGAGGGTGGAATGCAGACTAATCCTCAGATTGATACAACTACAAATTTACAGCAGTTTTTGGACGAACTCAAGAAAAAATTTGAGCAGAACGAACAACCCAATCTGCAAGTTACCTTTCAAAATGGCAGAGATACAGAAGGTATTGTAACTGCAGTTTGGCTGGATCGTAAAGGAGAAAAGCGTATAGACTTTGGGCAAAATTATTCTGTGATATTGAATAAACAAAATGAGTGGGTTGATGTGTCAACTCAAGTACTCGTAATAGAAATGGTCGTACCGGAATTTTGAAAGGAGAGAAGTATGGGAATATGTTTAGTTAATTCTTACCCCGCCATTGTTCTTGATATACATCAGCTGTTTTGCATTGAATGCGGAGCGATGGTCGAAGTGGTAGTGAAGAACTGCGGCTGCCAAGATGTTGTACTTTCCGACGATGACGATATTGATATCACGACAGGGCATAGACATGAGTGCAAAAGGAAATTTCCAAATTTTTTGCAGTTTGCACGCGATTTGCGAAAAAACCCTACACGAAACGGCCAATCAAATCCAGATTTGGCAAAAGAAGAAATGTCGTATGTTATTGCATCGAATCTTATCAGCTGTCAAGAATGCGGAGGCGCAATCATTTTGCAAATATTTACTTGCGGTTGTACGGAACCTGTATTTCCTTGTAAGAATAAACCGAGCAGATTGGTGTTTACGTCGTATGGGCATCACCCAAGCTGCAGAAGTCGTAAGCCAGCGTTTTTAGACTTTAAACATTTCAGTGATTCTCACTGAAATCACATAAGGAGGGCAGTTGAAATGTTATTGAAAGATGTTGAGCAAATGTTACCAGTGGATATTCACGAGATTTTGACAGGGACTCAAGTAGGAGAAACACTGACCGTAATTCGTGAGGGCCCGGTATTAATTACTGCAGAAATCGAATCAATCAGCTACGGGTATGCACAAATTAAATTCGGTGAGCGAATTCTGCACTATCGTGGCAACAAGGATTGGGTATTGCTGTCTGTAGATGGTAAAAGCAAAAATAAAATTGTGGCAGTCAAGGTGGAAAAACCAGAAGAAACATAAAGAAGACGGGTGCAAATCCAATAACTATTATTGATAAATGGTCCAGAACGTAAACAATTGCGATCTGGACCTTTCTTTTTTTTATGACGAAAATTTGGTAGAATTAAATTATGAATCAAAGAATACTAATAAAAACGAATAGAAAACGAATTTAAACGAATATTAGTATCTATTCGTTTCCCATTCGTTCAAATTCGTGATTTTAATTTGTAACCATTATGTCTTTAATTGAAGTACTAGATCTAAAAAAACAATTCGGTGTCGAAGAGCCAATAACCAAAGTTTTGCACGGACTTTCTTTTAAAATTGAAAAAGGAGAATTAGTTGCAATTATGGGCCCTTCTGGTTCTGGAAAATCAACCTTAATGCATATTTTAGGCTTTTTGGATCGGCCGACAACTGGTCAGTTTAAATTTAACGGCGAAGATGTTTCTAAATACGACGACAATAAACTAGCGAGATATCGTAATGAAAAAGTTGGTTTTGTTTTTCAAGCTTTTCATCTATTACCCAAAACATCTGTTTTAGAAAACGTCAAACTTCCTTTAGTTTATAGCAACATTCCAGAAAAAGAAAAAATTAAAAAAGCAGAAAAAGCAGTTAAAGCTGTACATTTAGAACATCGCATGCATTATCTTTCTAATAAACTTTCTGGTGGGGAAAAACAAAGAGTTGCTATTGCTAGAGCGTTAGTAAATAATCCAGACATTATTTTTGCCGATGAGCCAACTGGAAATTTAGATTCAAAAACAGGGGCTCAAATAATGGGAATAATTGAAGCATTAAATAACGAAGGCAAGACAATTATAATCGTCACTCACGAAGAAGATACTGCCAAACACGCTAAGCGTATTATCAATCTTAAAGACGGACTGATTATTTCTGACGATGTTGTTAAAGATCGTAGATATGCTAAAGATGGGCTATACAAGTAACAAGGTACAGGTGTCAAGTGCTGATGTTAATCATCAAGCACCAATAATCAATAATCAAATAATTATCAATATTTAATGGTCAATAATTCAAACGTTTATAATTTGAATATTTGAATTTAAATATTGTCTCCCTGCGGGAAATCTGCCGTAGGCATGATTTGAAATTTGTGATTTGATAATTGGAATTTATACAATATGACCATCACTCATGCATTCAAATATGCATTTAATAATTTAAGAACAAACAAAACCAGAACCTTTCTGACACTTTTAGGAATGGTGATTGGAATTTCTTCAGTCATCATAATCATGGCATTAGGGGCAGGTGCGCAAAGTTTAATTTTAAATCAGATAGCTGATGTCGGTTCTAATCTGGTCGGAATCATGCCTGGCGGTTCAGAAGAAGAAGGTCCGCCAGCATCGGTTATGGGCATTACTATCACTACTTTAAAGTATGAAGATATTATGGATCTTACTATTCAAGGAAATGTCAGCCATCTGGAAGCTGTAACAGCATATGTGCGTGGCACTGCCAATGTTTCCTGGAAGAACCGCTCCATAGATGCAGATTTTACTGGCACAACTAGTTCATATATTGATGTGGAAAGTACCGATGTCGAAGATGGCAGATTTATTTTACCCGAAGAAGAAAGAACTACCGCGCGTGTTGCGGTATTAGGAAGCCAGGTAGCTAATGATTTATTTGTAAATGAAAATCCTATAGGTGAAACTATAAAAATTAAAAGAGAATCATTTAAAGTGGTCGGAGTAATGGAAGAACGCGGTGTTGTCGGTTTTGAAAATCAAGACACCCAGATTTTTATTCCTATAGTAGCAGTACAAAAATTGCTTTTAGGCATTAATCATGTGTCCATGGCGCGGGCTCGTATTGATTCAGAAGAAAACGTGGATCAGGCAGTTGAAGAAATCAAAATGACATTACGCGAAGCACATAACATTGATGATCCAAAGCAGGATGATTTTACTGTTCGAAGCGCTAATCAGGCACTGGAAATTTTAGGTACCGTGACTTCTGCTCTAAATTATTTTTTAGCGGCAATTGCGGCAATATCTTTAATAGTCGGAGGAGTGGGGATTATGAACATTATGCTAGTAGCAGTGAATGAACGTATTAAAGAAATTGGTTTAAGAAAAGCAGTAGGTGCAAAAAAGAGTAACATCTTAACGCAATTCTTAGTAGAAACAGTAGTAATTGCGCTTTCTGGAGGTATAGTTGGAATTATTATCGGTGGCGTAGTTTCTGCTTTAATTGCCTTAGTCATTAATTTGTTAGGATATGAGTGGGCTTTAATTGTTAGCCCTGGTTCGATATTTTTAGCCTGCAGTGTGTCTGTAATGGTTGGCTTGGTGTTTGGTTTGTATCCTTCACAGCGTGCTTCTAAGTTAGATCCAATTGAAGCGCTGCATTATGAGTAGAATTACTAATTACGTATCCATACAAATATACAAATTAAGAATGCTTAATTGATATGTAATTCGTAACAAAACAAAACCGGCACACTGGAAGGTGCGCCGGGGTGTCGATGTTTTGATTGATTAATTTGTGCCTGGCAAGTAGTTGTTATTGGCTGTAAACCCAAGCTACAATAGCTAGGTCGACACAAGATAAAACAATTAATCCAGCTGCAGTAACAATCATTGCCTATCCCCCCTATTCGAGTTTACTGATTCTCCATCCCAAAAAGATAATGAAAGCAATTAGGATTACCATTATGATTATAACGTGCGTTTCAGGCATAATTTCCTTCTTATCCGTCATCCGTACTCGATGATCGGCGTCTCATGAAAATAATCAACAAAAAAAATGCAGCAGTACAAACGAGTAAAAGGATAGATGGGCCAATGTCTGACTTTTGAAAAAGTGCATCAAAAATATTCATCTGGCTTCCCTCCATTGTAATGTTGACCAGGTTTATTTCTTACTATCATATTTATCATCAAATTGAATAAATGTCAATTGTGTGTGTCTAAAACAGTGTTGTGCAGAAAGCTAAGTGTGTCATGTAGCATGTAACATGGAACAAATTGTATATTATACGTGAAGTCTATGCTAAGAGCAGTAAAAATTGCAACCAATGCTTTAAAAGTAAATAAAATCAGAACTTCTCTGACTATTCTTGGAATTGTTATTGGAATTTCCGCTGTTATTATTGTTATGTCAGCCGGACAGGGAATTAAGGGGCTAGTTCTTTCTGAAATCGAAGGCTTTGGCACAGATCTATTGGAAATAGAAGTTAAGACTCCTAACACAAAACAGACTTCTTCGGAAAATGCTATGGGTATGGCCACCGGTATATCTATAACTACTTTAAAGATAGATGATGTTGTTGCAGCCTCAAAATTACCAAACATCAAAGATTATTACTACGGTGTTTTAGGGCAAGAAGTTGTCTCTTACGGAAGTGAAAACAAAACAACTATGATATTTGGCGTTTCTCCTTCATTTGAAGAGATGGATATTTCAGAGGTTGCTGAGGGAAGATTTTATGATATGGATGATGAAAATAATTTAAATCAGGTCGTGGTTTTGGGAGCAGAAATTAAAAAGGATTTATTTGGTGATTCTGATGCTATAGGTAGATCAGTCAAAATTGGAAAAATAAAGTTTAAAGTTATAGGTGTGATGAAAGAATCAGGTGGGGGCAGCATGTTTTTTGATAGAGACGGCATGGCCTATGTACCAGTTAAAACATTACAGAAGAAAGTAATGGGCATTGATCATATAGTATTTGCTATGCTTTCTGTTTACGATCAAAGTTTAAACGACGCGACTGTAGATGAAATTACTTATCTTTTACGAGAACGACATGGTATTGAAGGCGACAACACAGACAAGGATGATTTTGCAGTTGTCAGTATGGAGTTTGCCTTGGAAATGCTAGATACAGTTTTTGGAGCTATTACAATTTTATTAATAGCCTTAGCTAGCATATCATTAATAGTTGGAGGAGTGGGGATTATGAATATTATGTATGTTTCCGTAGCAGAACGAACTTACGAAATAGGCCTGCGTAAAGCAGTTGGAGCTTCTAGCAATAGTATTATGATGCAATTTTTGTGGGAAGCTATAGTAGTTACTTTTGTGGGCGCGATTGTAGGAGTAATAATTGGAATTTTATTTTCATTTTTAGTATATCTTGGAGCAACATCCCAAGGTTTAGATTGGCGTTTTGTTGTTACACCTGGATCATTAATTTTAGCTTCTGGCTTCTCAGTTACTTTAGGATTGTTGTTTGGAGTATGGCCGGCTAAAAAGGCAGCTAACTTAGATCCAGTGGATGCTTTAAGAAAATAATATAATTTTTGATAAGTTCAAGTATGGTAGAAAAAATTTTATTAGTGAATGAACATGATGCAGAAGTCGGTTTTGATGAGAAGATGAAGGTTCACAAACAAGGACATTTACATCGAGCTTTTTCAATTTTTATTTTTAATTCCCTTGGTCAGACATTGTTACAGAAAAGAGCAGTTGTAAAATATCACTGTGGAGGTCTTTGGACTAATACCTGTTGTAGTCATCAAAGAAAGGGTGAAACTCTTAAACAAGCAGTGCATCGAAGATTAAAAGAGGAGTTGGGTTTTGATACCAAGCTCAACGAGAGTTTTACCTTTACTTATTATGCAAAGTTTGATAATGGTTTAACCGAAAACGAGTTAGACCATGTTTTTTTAGGTCAATACAATGGAGAAGTACATATAGATCTAAATGAAATTGAAGAATATAAATGGATTTCGCTGGATGATTTGAAAGATGATATTAGTAAAAATCCTGAAACTTATACTCCCTGGTTAAAAATAATTTTTAGCAATTATTCAAAATATCTTCTAGCATATACTAAGGACAAAAAAGTTGGTTTAAATTAAATTTTTATAATTGCCATATTTTTTTTGACGTTATGATGTGAGTACGAAGAAACTACTTAGCACATATGTCTTAAAAGAGGAGATAAGCATGATTAGTACGTCCAGGTAGGTAAACTGCTCGGGCTTTTTTTATTTGGATAGATCGGTTCCCTTGACCCGATTTGTACTTTGGCGAGGTCAAAGGACCTAGCCTACCCCAATGAGAGTGAGGGGATTGACCCAGCCCTTCGCGAAGGGCTGGGTTGACAAGTTTTTGTAATATCATTAAAATAACAATTAGCACTCTCGTACTTTGAGTGCTAATCAACTTATACCATGGCTTTTGTTAATAAATATTAGTCAAAATGCTAAATTTAGCAATCATATATGGAATCTCGTCAAGAACAATTACTACAAATCATAATCGATTTATATATAGATACAGCACAACCAGTGGGTTCTAAAGCTATATCAGAAGGCAAGTTGTTTAATTTAAGTTCAGCAACTATCAGAAACGAAATGGCAGAACTAGAAGATGCTGGTTTTGTTTTTCAACCGCACACTTCAGCTGGCAGAATCCCAACCGAAGATGGTTACCAATATTACGTTGAAAATCTAATCAAAATAACAAAAGTAGATAAAAAACTCCAGGCACGTCTAAAAGAAATTATAGAAGAAGAAAAGTCATTAAGGGAATTAGCTAAAGGTTTAGCAGTGAGTTCTCAACTGGCAGTTTATTTGGGCTATGATAATAAAGATTATTTTTATACCGGGCTTTCCAATCTGTTCGGACAGCCAGAATTTATTGCGCATGAACTAGTTAATAATATATCAGAAGCAGTTGATAATTTGGATGAAATTATATATAATATGTTTGATGAGGTTTCTGATAAGCCTCAAATTTTTATTGGATCAAGGAATCCTTTTGGAAATTATTGTTCAACTATTTTAGCAAAATTCAAATCTAAAAATAAAAAGGGGATACTAGGAATACTGGGCCCCCAAAGAATGGATTATAATAAAAATTTAGCATTAATTAAGTATAGTCAAGAGATAATTAAGGGATTGTAAGTTTTTTAAGCTAGTAAGCGGTAAGCTTGTAAGCAGTAAGTTGGCAAGCTGATAAGGATTTTACGAAATATGACAAAAGATAAAGACAATAAAAAAATTGAAGAAATTAAAAAGGAACTTGAACTTCATAAACAAAGATGTGAAGAAAATCTTGATGGTTGGAAACGTGCTAAAGCAGACTATATCAATTTCAAAAAAGATTCAGAAAAAAGATTTGGAGAATTTGCCAAGTTTGCTAATGCAGCCTTGATCGTAGAGATCTTACCGATTTTAGATAATTTTAAAGAATCAGAAAAACATTTGCCAAAAGATCTAGAAAATAATGATTGGGCAAAGGGAGTGTTGCATATTAAAAAACAAATTGAAGATATTTTGCGAAGTTTGGGTATTGAAGCTATCAAAACAGTTGGCGAGAAGTTTAATCCAGAATTTCACGAAGCTGTCGAGTCAGTCGAAAAGAAAGACGAGAAATCACACCAGATTATTGAAGAAGTACGACCAGGCTACAAAATGCACGATAAGGTGATTCAAGTGGCTAAGGTCAAGGTGGCAAAATAAATTTAAGGAAAAGAAAGCAGGCCACACAAGGTGCAGCCCGCAAGTTGATTGAATGATCACCTTAGAGGTAATCTTCGAGTTCAGGGTACGATAGTTGTGACTGTATTGCTTGATCCTCTGAAGCAAGTTTTGCTCGACACTCTATACATTCATCAGGATCATCAAGTGGATGTAAACATCCTTTGCAAGGATTGAGTAATAATCTCATAGATACTCCCGTTGTTTAGAACTCCCCCCAATTTTGTGTCACCAAGTAATCATATAGTGCTATCCTAAAATGTAAAAACCTAGATTCGCATTTGAAACCGAACACTTGTAAAATAAAATTAGGATTTTAATTAAATAAAATAGTATAATGAAAAAAAAGAAAGAAGTTTGCTCATTTAAATAAAAATGATAGAAATGAAATTAGCATTCTTTTAAGTA
>JAHIRB010000006.1 GCA_018818885.1 Patescibacteria group bacterium
GGACAACTTACGGCTGCCATCACCTATGCCCCCGATAGGAATCGAACCTATATCTAAGGCTTAGAAGGCCCTTGTTCTATCCGTTGAACTACAGGGGCATGGGTGATGGCGGGGATTGTTATACTATCCAGTTGCTTGCCCGCCGAAGTCCGCAGGACGTAGGAGGGGAACCCGCTAATTAAGCAGATATTTAAGTTTAGTAGAACATTAAATTCGGTTTAAAATCAGTTTTTGTTCAAGACCTCTAAAGTGTTTTTAAAAATTTCATCTCCACAAGTTTTTTCAACAAACATTTCTGGGTGGAACTGAAAACCGTATAATTTACGACTTTTGTGTTTTATAGCCTCAACTCCATCTTTTGACCTTGCCAGTTCTATAAAATCATCAGGTGTCTTTTTTATTACCCATCTATGAGCTTCGTACACTTGAAAATTTGGTAATCCACTAAATATACTATTCGGCTCACTAACCAACAATTTAATTATTCCTTTTTCTTTTTTCTCCATTTTAAGCAATTCGACTCCATAAGCATAACCAATTAGCTCAAAACCTAAACATATACCGATTATCGGCTTGTTAGTATTTTTAATTATATCAATTTCGTTTTTATATAAATGTTCGTTACCAATAACGGAAATATGCTTGCTGCCAGAGAGAATTATTAAATCAAAATTTTCAATATTTATCGAATTGATTTTTCCAAACTCAATCGTTGTGGTTTTATTACCCTTAAGCAAGTCATATAATTTTGTAAGTCGGCTTGTGCCGTTATCAATTAAAAGTATATTCATAAAAAATTTTAGAATTTATTTTGTTTAACAAGTTTCATAGTTCAATTATAACAAAAAACACCCGCTTCGCCGAGTGTTCTCTTTAGTGTCAGCGAGGCGAGCCACCGATTAAAATCGGTGATGTCTTCTCCTAATACTGCGAATAACTTCCCAGAATTAGGTCCCAGTTGGTACTAAATTGCCGAAGGTCCTGAGAGCACTGCCTCGTTTAACGAAGGGCCGAAGGTTCTGAGACGCTCGACCTGTCCGCCAAAGCTCGAAGAGCATAGGCGGAAGAGCGTAGAAGGAGAACCCTCTAATTAAGCAGATATTTAAGTTTGCGAGAATGGTGGAGTTTATGCTATAATTAAATAAGTTAATCTAATAAACAAAATTCTATGATTAAACAAGAAATAAATTACAAAAAATGTTTAATAATAACCATTGTTTTTCTAATTGTTGCCGTTTTGATTAAATATGGTTTGAATTATGTTACGTATGGTAGATTTGGTATACCAAATACTATTAGCGATTTTGCATTATTTGGTGTATATTTTTTAGTACAAAGTTTTTTTATGACTTTGGTAGTTATTCTTTTCAGAGACAAACTTGATGATTCAAAATGGAAAGCAGGAATACTTATCGGATTTTTAGTTTGGCTTTTTACATCTGCTTCAGCATTAGCATTTTCAGAGTTGTCAGCACTGTTTTTGCTTTTACCAACCGATTTTAATCCTAAGCCTGCTTTAATCTTTGCCGAAGCAATTAAACATATAGTAATTTTAGCAGGGCATATTATAATTGGTATAATATTTGTAGCGCTAATTGATAGGATGTATTACAAAAAATAATTGATAGGGTTCCATAAGCATTTCGGGTCATACAAAAAAACCGCTTAGTTAGGCGGTCTTTTTGATGGGGTGGTAGACCGGACTCGAACCGGCAACCGCTAGGACCACAACCCAGTGCTCTACCATTGAGCTACTACCACCATGTTTTTATTAAGTACTAAACAATATATTAATAATCAATAATCAAATTCCCCGCCTACGTCTTGTCCACCTTCACTTTTCGAATTTACGGCGAGATAAATTTGACTTCGGCGGGCAGGCAATAATCAAACAATAACAAATATTTAATAATTTAAACGTTTAGAATTTAAATATTGTTTGGTTATTGATATTTGGTGCTTGAAATTTCGAGCGTAAGCAAGATGGCGTCCCCGGCAGGACTTCCTTCGATTCCTCTTTGATAAACTCAGCATCTCTCAAAACAGGCGAACCTGCCATCACCTTTGCTCTACCTCGCTCTAGACCCACTACAAGTAGGACGGTTGAGGCTTTTTCGGTGGTTGACAGGGACCAGTTTTTTAGCCCTCTCGGTTAAGGCAGAATGAGCTTACTATATCCAAGTCAAGTCATTTTTTGTTTCATCGTTTCATTTGGCTAAACAGAATAAATGTAGTGTATTATAGTTTAGGGAAAAAGTCAATCCAATATGCCAACAAATGTTACACTTTTTTTATTTGAAGAATAACATTTATTTATTCTCTATTTCTCGCAGCACTTCTTAAATTTTTTTCCGCTGCCGCAAGGGCAAGGTTCATTACAGCCGATTTTGGTTTGGTCAAAAGTGGTCAATTTGGAAGTAGTCAATTGCTCGGTTGCAAAATTAATGTTGAGTTGCTTAATATATTTGTAATATTTTACCGCTGGATCATTTTCAATCACCCTTTTAGGGATATGAAATAAATTTTTAGAACTAACCTTATCACCTTTTATTTTTTTCTGACCAAGTGCTTGCCGGCGGGCCAGACCGATTGGACTGTCATAATCGCCATTTTCATATTTTTTTTTCAACTTTTGAGCAAAATCATAATTGGGATTAAGTAATAAAGCCAATTCAATCATTTTTTCTCCCAAACCTTCTTCACTGCAGGCAAAATGAGCCACTGCTTTATTGGCATATATTCGGTAGATATCAGGTTTAGTGGTTTTTTCTTCCAAAAGCGCGGTAAATGTATTTTCAAAAGCTCTAGCGGATTTATAATAGTCGTGTTTATTCATGTAATCATGAGCTTTCTTTAGTCTTTTCAGCCATTTTTCCCCGCCCAGCCGAGTAATTTCAGTATTAAATTCCGGCTGATGTTCGGGGTTTTCGTTAAATTTTTCCTGAGGCGATTTGTCGCCTAAGGCTTTTTGCGGGGTGGTATTATAAACATCCTGTAAAGCGCTGATTAAGTCGTTTGCCACCGCTGGTTCTACTTTATTATCGGTTAGGCCAAAGACCAGTGATATAATTTCAGTTGGGTTTATTAGACTATCTTTTTCTAAAACCCAATTACTAACCGTTTGGGCGCTAATAAACTTATTTAAGCCAGTAGACTCAAATGAATTTTGCAGACGGATTAAAGCTTGAGTCGGATCAATCTCAACTTCCATTGGCTTTTTATTCTTTTGGCCATTTATTTCCTGATTAACATCTTTGGGCGTCAGATTTTTTTTATTATTTTTATTTAAGACTTGACGGATATTTTTTCCCAAATGTACCGGCCAGACCGGGCTATTGGTGCCTACCATTTCCCAATGGCCGTTTATTTTAGCGATGCGGTTATGAAATAAATATCCCGGCTTGAGCTCATGGGTAGCGGCCCGCTCTTGAATATCATAATTTTTTTTTGTCTCAAAATCATAAAGCTTCAAACCTTGATTTAGCCAGACTTCTTTAACCTCGAATAATCCGAAATGATTAGTAGCTAAAAGATCGCGGTATAATGTCAGCTCGTATTCTTTTAATTTGTAAGGGTTGCGTTCGCAATAATCCTGCAGAACAGTCAAGCCGCTGTTTAAGCGAAAATCATAGACGAACCATTCATTAAATAGCCCTTCAGCAGTTTCATTCCATCCTATATTTTCTATTTCCTCCGGACCGTTCAAATTGAAAAAATCAATCAGGGCGCGTTCGATTTCAGGTTCAAACCGCTGGCTGGAAGAATAATATTGTAAAATTTTTCCAATCGATCCTTTTGGTAGCATAAATTTATGGGGAAAAGTAATATAAAATGTTAATCATTTTATTTATAAATTATTTTATAATTATTCTGCTCGCAAATAATCCGGATATAATCAACACAACCATCGACAGCAACAGACTCGCATTTGCAGTAAGCCATCTTTTTACGAGTATTACCAACAATCTCGTCTTCGCTTTTTTTGCATTTGACGTAGATTTTTTTTGATTTTATCGGAGATTTTCTTTGACATATTTTTATTTCAATAAGTCATCAAAGTCACATCTAATCAGATCTTCCTTTCGGAGAATGATCTGTTCCTTTTGATTTAAGTTATCAGCAGTTACGCGGATAAGTTTTGTCGTCAGCGTGTCGCCAACAATTTCGTTATTTATTTTCTTCAAGTAGGCCTCAATCTTTTTGTAGAACAACGAGGCGTATTTTTTCTTTTTTTTCTCTAGTGTTGGCCTACTGCTAGAACCATTTGCTGAAAATTCGATGTTATCACTCACTGCGTTGTTGATTGGAAACGAAACCTCAATATCTGTAAATAGAAACCAGTACTCGCTCAAGTTGCATATAATGCGCACGTGGTCGCCCTCTTTCGTGCTGTACTTAAAAATGAAAGAGAACACGTCAGTGCGAAAGTCTTCAAACACGCGCACTCCTTCAAATTTTGATACGGTTCTGATTTTGTACATATCGCGTAGCTGAAAGAAAGTGTCGCGCCAATTTGCGAGCCAGTTAGTGATGAAACGAGGGTCAAGAAAGAGCGGCGTGAGATCATTTTTGAGATTTTTTTCACTTACGTTATTCATCTTCACCGCAAGTTTAGTAAACAGTGTCCGATAATCTTTTGCCTCTTTTACATTTTTGGCTTTGAGGTAATCGAGATCGGGCACGACCTGTTTACCCATATACCAAAGTAAGTCGTAAATATCCCGCCCTTTCTCCTCATATACCGCTTCACCTACGCCACGCGTGCTACGCAAGAAGATAGCGGCTATTTTACTCGCCATAAGAGAAGACAAATTGTACGTCCGTATGGCGAACGACAACTGCCCATGATTCTGCGGTATCCGTTCCGTCATAACGTTTGCTGGCGCAGGAAAGTGATTGAGGTCAATTTTGACATCTACCCATTCGGATCGAAATCCGGGAATAAGGCTCCCGACATTAAATTTGAGTTTTATACCTCTATTGTTGGTGATAGTTATTCTTAGAAATTCGGAATCGACGCCATATATTTTTGAAAAATGTTTTTCTGCTTCTTTTTTTAATTCATTTAGAAAATTATTGTCAATTTTATTATTGATTTCAAAATCTAAATCAACAGACATTCGATCAAGGGCGTAGCAAATTCGGAGTGCTGAGCCACCATACATTATCCACTTGCCGTATTCGGTATGATGATAGATGAAATCTAAAACATAAAACTGCAATTCCTCTTTTAGAGCATTGAGCCGTATCTCGGGGTCAGTTATAGGAAAACCATACGTAGATAAGTCATCAAGCTTACGTTTTAGAATTGTTGAAATCTGTTCACTCATGGAAGTACTTATTAATCATTGAATAAAGTTTTTTCTGTTCTGCTTTATCCATTTCATCAATATCTATTCGTAACTCTTCTATCAATGCTTTAATCTTTTCTATTTTGATTACACGAAATTGACAAGTTTTAAAATACAACAGATCAAATAATGCTTTAGATGGCGAAGCAATATAAAAATCAAACCCGCCTGCCGGCCTGTCTGCCGACAAGGCAGGCGAGTCAGGAGTTCCCTTAGCTAAAGAAAAGCCTGAGAAAAGGTCTTTTTTAATTGACTGATACACAAAGTTGCCAGCTTTTGTCTGATAATTTCTTGTAACTTTAGGGGTAACTGAAGTGATAGCATGAATTGCTTCGGTAGTTAGATCATAATACTGGAGAGCGGCCCAAGAGCTCACATAAGAAGGGGTGCGGATAATGTTAGCAAGATAAAACGAGTAGGAAACATCTGTTCTGTTCTTTTCAAAAAAATTTGCAGACACGTACAACCCATTTTTAAGCTGTAAGATTTCTTTGTATTTCAAAAAGCGACTGATGTAAGTATCAACTGTAGAGTCTTTTAACCCCAACTGTTTGCCAAGCTGATATACAGTGTTTTTATTAAAGTAGGGCAATGATTTTAGTTGTTCCAAAAGGTTTTTTTTGCTTTTCATATCTTTGACATTAGTGTATCATATATGAAATATGTTGTCAAATACGATTGTTAAAACCTTGCAAATATTAGCTTAATCAAGGGTTTTTGCGAAGTCCAAGTTATCTACAGTTTACTTACTACCCGATCTGGACTCATTAATGAAATCGGAATGAGATATAAACTGGAGCAAGAAATTGAACGGTATCCAAACCGATTCACTACTTCCCGAGTCTACGACATGTAGAGGCGCCTGCCCGCCGACCTGTCTGCCAAAACGTAAGTGACAGCGGAAGCGAAGTGTAGACGGGGAGCTACTATCACCATGTTGATTAAATTATAAATCACAATTTTTAAATCCCAAACAAATTATAAATATCAAATTACAAATTACAAACATCTTACAATCGCTTTGGGATTTGGAATTTGGTGCTTAAGATTTGGAACGAAGTGACATGGCGCCCCTGGTCCCGCTTAAGCGGGACAACTTACGGCTGCCATCACCTATGCCCCCGATAGGAATCGAACCTATATCTAAGGCTTAGAAGGCCCTTGTTCTATCCGTTGAACTACAGGGGCATGGGTGATGGCGGGGATTGTTATACTATCCAGTTGCTTGCCC
>JAHIRB010000007.1 GCA_018818885.1 Patescibacteria group bacterium
AGTGAGCTTTACGAGTCTATTAGACCAGCCCGACGAAATAAAATGTAGTCGGGCGACCCCCGAGGTTTGTACGGGACACAGCAGAACCTGATGTCCTACATGGCTCGTTGCGAACGCAGTGAGCTTTACGAGTCTATTAGACCAGCCCGACGAAATAAAATGTAGTCGGGCGACCCCCGAGGTTTGTAGATAAAATTCAATTTTTTATCTACTCAACAATTTTTCCCCCAAAAGTTTGCAAAATATTATCAAGCCCTGGATCCGTTTGCTGTGGTAATTCTGCCTCTATTTCCGCAACTTTTTCAGATGATAGTTCTTTTATAATCACTGTTTTAACTTTTATATCTTCTCCAAATATTTCCTTTAGAGCTTTTTCTAACATTTCTTTATTTTTGATATCATCAATTCTTTCTTGATGAAACTGATGCTTAAAGCAAACCTGTACAATGTCCCCTTCCATTTCAAATGGTCTTCCAGCACTTAAGACTGAGGCTAACGAATTATTATATTTTTTTACACATACTAAAACCTCTCCCCATTTTTCCTTGACTTGTTCTAAGGTTAACTTTAATTTTGTGGTTGTGCTACTACTTTTTTCTGCAGGCTTTGCAATTACTTTTTTCACCTCTTGAGTAGCTACAATCTTAACTACCGGCGCTGTAGTTAGATCGTCTTTACATAGTGTCACTATAGCAAGTTCAAATGGAAACTGAATAATTTCTGCAGATTTTAATTCTCTTTTCACGTTTAAAAATTTCTCAATATAAATTACAATATCTTCAACTTTTATATTTTTAACTAGCTCACTGATAAGTTTCTGTGTTTTTTGATCAAAATCAATGGCGAATTCTTCTAGGTTGGTATTTAATTTTGAAAGCATCATTTTGCGCAAAGTTTCTATTAAGTCTTCAACAAATACCTGCAAGTCTGTTCCTTCTTCAACTAATTTATTGATTAATGATATCGCGCTTGCTGCCTGATTTTTATTGATTTGATCAACTAGCTCCAAGATTAAATCCAGATCAGAGCGTGGCACAATAAGTTCTGCTTGCTCTACAGTTACTTTTTTTTCGGCTAAAGATAATAGCTGTCCAAGCAAGCTTTCGGCATCACGCGCGCAACCTTCGCTACGTTGTGCAATCTTTTGCAGAATTTCTATTGGCACTTCTTTTTTTTCTGCCACTGAAATATGCGCAAGACGTCCCACTAAATCTTCTAAATTAATTTTTCTAAAATCAAATCTTTGAGTTCGAGAAATTATTGTTTGTGGCAGCTTATGAACCTCGGTAGTTACCAAAATAAAAATTGCATGTGCTGGTGGTTCTTCTAATGTTTTTAATAATGCATTGAAAGCTTCAATTGTTAGCATGTGCGCTTCGTCAATTATATAAACTTTATAGGGAAATCGCGTTGGGGTGTATTTTACCTTTTCCCGTAAATCTCTAATCTCATCAATGCCGCGATTAGATGCTGCATCAATTTCTATTATATCTAGTGCCTTAGCTTCGTTTATTTCATTACAATGATCACACTTATTGCATGGTTCATTTTTTGTTTTTTCTAAATTTTGACAATTAATTGCTTTGGCAAAAATTCTTGCTGCTGTGGTTTTACCCACTCCTCTTGGGCCAGTAAAAAGATAAGCATGAGAAACCTTGTTCATCTCAAGTTCGTTTTGCAAAGTAGTCTTTACATGATTTTGGCCAACTAGTTCTTCAAAGTTTTTTGGCCTGTATTTTCTATATAGTGTTAGATTCATAGCTATATCATTTTATATCATTTTGATAAATTAGACAATAATTGATATAATACGAATTACCCGTCTCGCCGAAGGCTCGCCGAGGCGGACATATCAATACGAATATACAAATCAACAAATTTACACTCGTATTCGTATATTTGTATGAATTCGTAATTTGTAACTTATTAATAAATAATTTGTAAACATATGTCTAAATACACTTTACCTAACTTACCCTTTGCATATAATGCTTTAGAGCCTCATATGTCCAAGGAACAATTAACCATACATCACGACAAACATCATAATGCTTACATAAACGGAGCAAATGACATTTCACAAAAGCTAACAACTGCACGAAAAAACGATGATGATATTGATGTTAAATCTACTTTAAAATCACTTTCTTGGAATATTGGTGGGGCTGTGTTACATACCTTGTTTTGGAATAATTTAGCTCCAGAAAATAAAACAACCGAACTTCCAAAAGGAATGTTACTAGAAAAAATTGATATTGACTTGGGTGGTTTTGATAGGTTTAAAAAAGAATTCACTCAAAATGCAATGAGTATTGAAGGTTCTGGTTGGACTGTTTTGGTTTATGATTTAACTGCAGAAAAGCTCGAACTTATGCAAATAGAAAAGCATAATTCTAACATTTATCCTGGGTATCCAATTTTGATGGTTTTAGATATGTTTGAACATGCTTATTATATTGATTATAAAAATGACAAAGCAAAATATGTAGAAGCTTTTTGGCATATTGCAAGCTGGGAAGAAGTGAATAAAAGATTGGAAGAAGTAGCAAAATAATTATTACATACACGGTAGGCGACATTGGCCAATGTCGCCTACTTTTTACAGGCAAAAACCTCTCTCAGCGAGCCCTGAATAATAAATTTTTGGGTCGAGTCGCCTTCGAGGGTTTTTAATATACACAGCACGAAATGACAAATAGAGCAAACAAAAAAGCCTCATTTAGAGGTTATAAGCTATTAGCTATATACAATAAACTAAAAGACTACTTAATCAAATTTTCTACTGCTCCCCAAGCGCTTTTACCGCCTTTTGGTACTACAACAACTATCTTATCCCCTGCTTTACCATGGAAATATGTTACTGCTGCATTTAAAAGTTTCCACTTTTTGCCGTCATCTGTTAATGCGTAATATTCTCCAGTTGAATCGTTTTTGGTTAAGGTAGCAATAATCTGCTCTCTATCCACTGGACCTATTTGCTTATAAACAAAAGAACCATTACCAGTAATTGTTAACTTCATTAAATCACCTTCTACCAACTTAGACTTAGATGCGTAGTTTGGTGGAATTACATATTCCTTGCCATCTGATCCTATCATGATTTGACCATTAAACACTCCTTCTACCACACTATTTGCGTTGTCTGCTTCTAGACCTAAACTATTTGATTTAATAGATTCTTTAAGTAATTCTTCGTCTACCTGGCCAGTTCTAACCAACTCCAATGCTTTTTTTACATTAGTTTGGATGTTTTCTAACACACCTTCAAGTTGATCTAAAAATTCATTATCAAGATAGTCTTTATTTTTGCCTTTTATTTTATCAAACATATTTTATTTTTGTATTCTAGTTTTTTTATTTTTATTTGATTTTATACAAGTATACTGAAGTTTTGTTTTTTGCAGGTTTGGAAACTTCATCTGGTTCCCACCCTGGGATAGAAAATGCATACGAGACTATTCTGCAACCTTTTTTTAAACCCTTAGAAAATATGGGTTTAAGTTTCTTTGTTGCCATAGGTGTCAAAAACATAGTGATTACATCAGCTTCTGACAAATCCTGAGCATACATACTCTTGAATTTTATTTTTATTTTATATTTTGTTTTTAAATTTGCTATTACTATTTTAATATAAGATACAAAAAATGGCAAGACTGATATTTCAAAACCAGTAGATTTTGCATTAAATTCCTTGGCAGCAATAAGCAGTATCCTGCCATCCCCTGATCCTAAATCATAGACATGTTCACCATCTTGAACTTTTGCTACTTTAAGCATTCTTCTAATATCAGATTTCCACAATGGTACCCATGGCGCTGCAGAAATGCCAGCAAAAGTAAAAGTAATAAGTACGCTTACAATTACAAAAATTATCAAAACAGCAATTATATCCATTACAAACTCCTCTCCACATTTGGCAGTAAATCTTTAGAAGCGCTTTCGCCTAATTTAGATCGATCTAATATTTCTTGTTCAATAATAGCTTTGTGCCGACCATATTTTTCTCTTGAATATTGTTTTACTTTTTCAGCCATAACTGGATTACCTGGGCTAGGTGGATAAGTAGCAATATTAAATGCCTTGGTTGGCTGATTATCTACTAGCAATCTAATATAAGCATTAAACTTTTGAACATTTATTAAATCGTATTCAGAAATTATTGGGGCAAATTGTTGGGCAATTGTTTCTGTATCTTCAACTCCAATCCTAAAAGAAATAATAGTTCCAACATTTCCAAAAATAGCATCCTTTATGGCATCACCATGAGTTTTACCTTCTACTCCAGACCCTCCGGCTAGCTGTCCTAAGTATTGGTGAGCAAAAATTAAATTAAGGCGATATTTTCTTGCCTCTGCCAAAATTGTAGAAATGCTTTGGGTAATAAAGTTTTGAAACTCATCAATGTATAAATAAAAATCTCCTCGTTTTTCTTCTGGTAAATCTGCGCGAGTAAAGGCAGCCATCTGCAATTTAGATACAATTATTAATCCAAGTAAGTTAGCATTTACTTCTCCAACCTTTCCTTTTGATAAATTCACTAAAAGAATTTTTTTATGATCCATGATCTCTCGCAAATTAAATCCGGACTTTGGTTGTCCAATTATGTTTCTAACCATTGCGTTTTCTATAAACCTACCAACCTTAGAAATTAAGTAGCCAAGCATTTCAGATTTATGGAAATCAGAAGTTTTTGCCATTTCTTTTTCCCAAAAAGCTCTAACCATTGGATCTGTAACTTTGCTAAGTTTGTATTTTTGAAAAGCATGGTCAGTAAATATCCTTGGAATTTCGGCAATTGTGCCTGGGTGTTCTTTATCTGCCATCAAAGTTAGCATGGCATTTCTCATATTGTGTTCGAACATTGGGCCAATCATTGAAGGATCTGTCACGAGTTTATAAAAAATAGCTATCATTTCTTGTATAGCAAAATCCATTTGTGCTGGAGTATCTGCTTCTAGCATATTTAAACCAATTGGTCGTTCTGTATCAGAAGGATCAAATAACACTACATCTTCAAGACGACTTTGTGGAATACAAGGCAATAAATCATCAATTAAATTCCCATGCGGATCTATTACACATACGCCATTGCCATTTTTAATATCTTGTTTAATCATTTCCGACATTAAAACCGATTTACCAGTACCGGTCATACCTATGGTATACATATGTCTGCGACGGTCATCGTTTTTAATATAAATTTTAGTAGTTGCACCCCTATATCGATTCTCTCCAAGAAGCAGACCCTCAGTAGGAATATGCGGGGGCGGGCCAAATGTTTTTGCTAGCAACCAATAAATATTAGGAGTTTCGCTAAATGGTGTAGGAAAATGAAAAATTGAAGCAAGCTCTTCTGAATTGAGAATCATTCTTTTAGAATCTAAGTAATTTCTGTATATAAAATCTTTTACGATTGCTTTGGTTGGTGCATTAATTCTTTGAAAAGTATTTCCATATTGATAAAAATTAAATTGAGAAAAAGATTCCACGATGTTTGACAAATATCTATCTGCTACGCTTTCTGATTTAGCTGATGTTATAATTCTGATATTAATATCCAACCCAGCTTTGGATGTTTTTTCTTCTATACCTTTAACGGTTTCTTGCTCCATTGGAGATATTTGCATTGAACCCATGCCTTGTCGTTGTTGCATTACCCGTTCTTTATCAGTCCTAGTAGAAAAGAATCTATAAACCTTAAACAAGCTTAAAGGTTTTCCCATTGCTACTGCTTCGTACAACCGTTTACCATGATGCAAATGGCGTGCCACCTTCATGCCAAAACGATGCCATTTTTTTTTGGCAGATCTAGCAATAATTTGGATAGCGGCTCCATCATCTTGTTCTATACGGCTTAATGTATTAGTGATAGCGTTAAGGCTTTCTCCTGGAAGTTTAAGATAAGTTTTGATAGGAAAAATATATTCTCTACTAAATTTTAAATAACAACCTTTTACTACTCCTCGAGGTGAAAAAATATTGTAATCTTCTATTGTTTGTATGCCTGCTTCTGGATATTGTGCCAAAATATGTTCTTCCATAAACTGCAACATGTATTTGGGCACTGCTACGTAAAAATATATTAATCCAGCACGAAAAACTATTTCTAAGGAAAAATGGTCTTCTCTACCCCACAGCCACCTCTTAAATCCTCGTTGTGCTCTCTGCCCACCTAAAATACTAAACAAATTTTCTGCCACACCTATTTGCTGTTGCATGCCTTCTTGCGTGTCATGTTTTTCATCGCTTTTTTTTGATGCTTCTTTTGGTAGAGCGACTTGAATTATTACTTTTTTAAAAGCTTTTGGCACGCGAGCGCTTTTATTAAATAATATTTTTACCAGCGCAATTAGTAAGATAAACAAAACAATTAATGCCAAAACATCAGCTACAATAAAAAAAGATGTGTTATTATAAACCATCTCCATTATTCCTAATGAATTTTCTGGCTTTGGCGCAACGTTAGCAAACACAAATTGCATATTTTTGTTTCATTTACCTCTTCTCTTTTTTTTGGGAAGAGGCTTGTTTTAGTTTTAATATTTTGTCGGTTTTTATTTTTGCTTCTTGCTCTAAAAAATATTTACTTACGCCAGGTATAATTTTTAACCAGTCAACAATAAGTTTTAATATTTCTTTGACTTTGATTTTTGTTTTTTGTAACTTTTCCTCTATTTTTATCGCAGTTATCTCTCCTTTAGTTTTAAATTCATTTTTAATACCAATTGGTAAGCTTGGAAATACATCTTTAAGATCTTCTTCCAAAATATCTTCTATTGCTTCTAGGGTTTGGCTTTTCTGACCAACTGGTATTGGCACTTTTTTTACAGCTACTAATTCTGGCTGTGGTGAAACTTTTTCTTGTTGTTTTTTGGTTTCTTCCTCAATAGCTTTTATCATTTCCTGCGCTTCGTGCTTTTCAAATTTTTCTTCGTGTGTTTCAGCTACAGTGTCCTGAGTTTTAGATTTAAAAACATCCCTGCTCTCAGGATTAATATGAGGATTGCCAATATCTTTAGTACTTTTATTCATGAATATATTATAACACAAATTTCTATATTTTTGTATTTTATGCTATCATAATACTACCAAACAAAACCTAAAAAAAATACAAAAAATATGCTCAGTAGTAGAAATTTTATTAAGATAATCCTTAATATCTAAGACTGGGTGTATATTTATATAAGTTTTACACGATTATTTAATAATATATAAACTAATAAAATTTCTACTACTGAGTATGGCAAAAATCCAAACCCTACACTTCAAACACTATAAGTGGATAAATATTACAAATCCCGGAGAAGCAGAAATAAAATATTTACGCGAAAATTTTAAATTTCACCCACTTGATTTAGAAGATTGCATACGTCCTACACACAGAACCAAAATAGATATATATCCAAAATATTCATTTTTGGTTTTTTTATTTCCAGTCTATAACAGAAAAACTAGGGAAATATTTCCAGCAGAAATTGATTTTTTTATTTCTAAAAACTATTTTGTTACAATCAATGCTGGCAATATGCCGACCTTTGTTGATTTTTTTAGATTACTTCAAATTTCCGAGGAACTAAGAGGAAGTTTTGACGGCGGCTCTCCAGAAAGATTACTTTACGAAATTTTAAATAAACTTTTTCTATATTGTCTTCCCATGCTTGACCACTTAATTGTTGATTGTGATAATATCGAAAAAGCAATTTTTGATGGTCACGAAAAGAAAATGGTTTCTGAAATATTAATTATCAGAAGAAATATTATTGATTACAGGCGCATTATGCAGGTTCATAAAAACAATCTAAAAAAGGCCATTGATAATTTTAAAGAAAGCCCGTTGTTTGTTTTGAAAAAAACTGACGTATATTTTGATAACTTAGTTGATTACTCAAAAGAAATTTGGGATGCCCTAGAAGGATTGAAAGAAAGAATCACAACTTTGCATCAAACAAATGAATCTTTAATATCATTTAAACTAAATGATATTATGAGAATTCTTACTATTATTTCTGTTATCACTTTTCCTATTACTTTAATTGCCACTGTATTTGGTATGAATACTGTGCATGCCATGCCTTTTCTAAACCATAAATACGGTTTTTGGATGGTTGTTGGCATTATGGTTTTAATTGCTGGAGGCATGCTTACTGTTTTTAAACGAAAACGATTTTTGTAATTTATTTTTTAGGCAAACATTGATGTAATTTACGTTTTTTTTGTTTGACAAAATTCTACGTTTTAGAGTAAGATTTCTGCAATGGAGGAAAACCAAGGAGGTAGAGATTATGACCACACAAAGAAATAGTGGCGTAACCACCAAAAACCTACTTGCATCATCAGTTAATAAACTTGCAGAGATAATCGCATCTATATCGATATTTAGATACGAGGGTGGTGGATCATTACTTTTACCATCCATTAAAGAGATCGGGGATCTTATTGATGCAATAACTCGGCAAACCAGAAAAAGAAAAGACAAAAAAGCATGGCAAAGTGAAAACATAACAGAAGTTGTTAACGAAGTAAAAAAATTAATCGACGATGGGTTACGTGATCAATTAATCGCTAATGTACGCGAAGCTGTAAAGAAAAAACTTAAGGCGTACAAATCGCCAACTCCCTCCAACGGCACAAAACCTAGTGGCTGAATTCGGGTCACTAGGTTTCATTTTTAAATAGAATTTGATTAAAGTGTATCGGGCGTCGTAAAACTATACGAAGTATCGCCCTGAGTGAGTCTGCCTAAGTCGGACGAATCGAAGGATCACACATCTATCAAAAAAAACGTCAAGCTACTGCAATTGCAGGGCCTGACGTTTTCATTGGTGGCATACACCGCGGACAAGGTGGAAATACGATGCCGACGTCGCAAGAAGAACCTGGATGTTTCTTAAAATACTTTCGAATTTCTTCAGTTAAATCAATTTGACTTTTAAGTTTGGGTTCCGATCCTATTTCTAAAATTCGCATCAGTTTTTCAACTTCTTTCGGATCGTTCCAGCCTGCTAATGGATCTTTTTTCTTTGCCATTTTGGCACCTCCTTTGGTTGCCTGCATTGATCTTAATACATTGATAATATTTTTGTAATATCCATAATACTATTAACTCTGACTAATTCTTGCCTTAATTCCTTCGCACCTTCAAAACCTTTTATATACCAAGTTAAATGTTTTCTCAACTCTACAATGCCATGCTCCCCTTTTTCCTTTTGTGACAACTTAGCATGCTCAAGTATGATTTTTTTAATTTGTTTAAAATTCTTTTCATTATATTTATCCCTTACTAAAAAATCTTTGATCTGACTAAATAGCCATGGCTTACCTTTGACACCTCTTGCTAAACCAATCCCATCAGCATTTGTTTTATCAAACATTAATTTAGCTTCTTCTGGAGTATTGATGCCTCCATTAGCTAGTACTGGGATATCAAGCAATGATTTTACTTGTTTGATAATCGTATAATCGATAGAACCAAAAAAACCTTGGTTATAAGTTCTGCCATGAATCATAAGTGCTGATAACTGATTATGATCTATTGAATTTAAAAAATTAACTGCGGTTACACCCTTAACTTCTGACCTTATTTTAATTGATACTGGTAAAGTGGTGTTCTGAATAACTGATTTTATGATTTGATTGGCTTTTTTTGTATCATTCATTAGCGACGCACCAGATCCATGGCCAAAAACTTTTTTTGCAGGGCATCCAAAGTTAATATCAATTCCATCTGGCTTTACTTGCTGCGTAATTATTTCTACTGCTTTAGCAAACTTTGCTGGATCTTTACCAAACAGCTGGACAACATAAGGTCGCTCTAACTTTTGAAATTTAACTAAGTCTAATGTTTTCTTAGCTGATTTTTTGTAATACAAAGCATCAACTGAAGCCATTTCAGAATATACAACATCAGCACCATGCTTTTTGCATATCTGCCTAAAAGCTGAATCGGTTATTCCGCACATTGGCGCTAACGATAAGATTGGTTTTTCTAACTTTGTCCAAAAATTCATTTTATAGTATCTTATATATATAACTAATTATAAACAATAAGTTTAATTTATGAAAATTGTTAAATTATTGTTTCTTATTACAATAATTTTATTGCTAGTAATTTTAATTTTCTTAATGAGAAACATTCAAATCAATACTACTGCACCAGCTACTAATACAGTAAACTCTAATACTACATTTAATCCCTTTGTAAAACAAACAAATCAAGTATGGGGAAAAGATATCGTTGATATTGATGTAAGTCCGGATCCTGAATCTTGCCTTACATCTCTTACACCTACACAATCATTTAGTGCAAGATTAAGTAAACAAGCACCTGAAACAAGTTACCAGGGTACATTCCTCCATCTTTCTGGTTCTCCGACTACAGAATATGTCTTTAATATTCAAAACCCTCGTTACGATTCGCGTAGATTGCTAGAATTCGAACTATGGAAAAAAGGGTTTAGAATTTTAGAATTTAAATTTTCTTCTAACACTGGCTGGGATCCACAAGACTTACCCGACGAGCAATGGCGTGAAAACGGTGTTACTTGTTTTATGCAACCATTTGTTAAAGCCCTGCAAATTTTGACCGAGAATGGAATGTGGCCAAAAAATCAAAATCAAAAATATGGTATGGGTACAAATAATGGTGCTCTGCTATGGTCTTATGCTATAAATTATTTTAAAGATGACAACGCAAAAGTTAACAAGGTAATTTTACAAAGCCCAATATATTACGACATTTATAATCAGTGCAAAGAACAATCAACTGCACCTTTCACAGATTTTTATATTAAAGAACAATGTCAAAATCCAGACCAACACAAATCATTTTTTGAGGATCAAAGTATAAAATATACTTTAGACGAAACTAATTGTGCCATGACGTTAGGCAAAGATTCACATTTAATGATTTTTGGTCAAGATGGTGAAGTTCCAGCTTGGTATAAAGACGAATCTCAAAGATTTGCACCAACTAGAGAACAAGCTTGCCCTACTGAATCTGCTACTTGGGATTCAACCGGTACAGGATACGAAGGTCATGCTCCCATAGTTAGTTATTTCACAAAGCATAAAAATGTTAATCCGTTTGTAGATTATATTGTAAAAGGTGTAGTAAATTTTGATTAACTAAAAAAAGAAAGCGACAAATGTTTAAGTAGCTTTCATTTTTTAGTTTTTGATTATTTTTGGACCATTTTTAGTATCTTCTACCTGATATCCTAGTTTTTCGATTTCTTGTCGTACATTATCTGCCTCATTCCATTTCTTTTGTTGACGTAATTTTTGACGTTGATCTGCTAACTTTTTAATATCTGCTGGTATTTTTTCAATTATTATCGTATCTAATCCTAGCCCCAACACCTTATCAAATTCAATTAAAGTACCTTTTTTATCACTATCTAATATTTTTTTATCTTTAAGTAAACCCCACACCAAAGCTAATGCTTGTGGAGTATTTAAATCATCGTTAATTGACTTTTCGAAATTGGACAAATATTTTTGTGATACTGCTTTTCCTTCTGGCAAGTCAACAACTTCTGTATACAATTTTTTCAAAGCTATTTGTGCTGCATCTAAATTTTCCCATGTAAATTGAAGCTTCTTACGATAATGAGTCATTAAGGCTAAATATCTGTATGACAAAGGATCATAACCTTTATCAACTAAAGTTTCTAGGATTATAAAATTTTCACCAGACTTAGCCATCTTTTCTGATTTGCCGATAACAAGAAACTCTCCATGACACCAAGTTTTTACCACTGGACTTCCTGTAGCTGCAATATTTTGTGCTCTCTCGTTTGTGTGATGAACAGGGATATGATCTATGCCACCGCAGTGAATATCAAACTCTTCTCCTAAATACTTAATAGACATGGCAGAACATTCTAAATGCCAGCCAGGAAAACCTGTGCCCCACGGACTTTCCCACACCATTACGTGATCTTTATGTTTTCCTACTGCCTTAAACCATAACGCAAAATCATTATGGTTTTTCTTTTCCTTATCTTTTTCTACCCGTGCCCCTGCTTTAAGGCCAGACAAATCTAGTTTTGCAAGTTCTGAATATTCTTTTAATTTTGATGTGTCGAAATATAACGCTGTTGAGGTTGTGTAAGCATAACCATTTTTTACGATTTTTTTATTCATATCAATCATTTCTTTGATATGATCTGTGGCTTTTGCCCACTTATCTGGCTCTGAGATGTTAAGTGCTTTTATATCACTAATAAATGCTTTAGTATACTTATCTGCTATATCCATCATAGTCTTGATGGTAACTGGTTTTTTTTCGCGCTGGGCTGCTTTTTGCATTTTATCTTCTCCTTCGTCTGCATCTGAGGTTAAGTGGCCAACATCTGTAATATTTTCTATATGCTTAACTTTATAACCATCATAGATTAACACGCGTTTTAAAATATCTTCAAAAATATAAGAACGCAAGTTCCCAATATGAGCAAAATTATAAACAGTTGGGCCACAAGTATATAACCCAACCTCATTTTTTTTAATTGGTTTAAATTCTTCTTTTTTTCTAGTTAATGTGTTGTATAACTGCAATGTTTGCATGCAAACAATAATTTTTAATAATTAAAAATTTAATGAATATAATATACCATCATTTAATTAGAAAAATATTTAATTTTTATACTTCATTAATCTTAGCAATAAATTCCTCAGCTGTTTTTGGCCTATCTTGTTCTAATACATTACCACCACTTTGTTTTAGCTCTTGTAATTTTTTGCTCGCATCAGCAAAAACTGCATATCGTTTTTCTGCCAATATAGATTTTATATTTTTGGCTTCTTTTAGTGCTTTGTGATCAACTTCACCTTCAGTTAGTTGCCAAACATCTAAAAAACCATGTTCTGCTAATTCTGATAGTTTCCCTAATCTTTCATGCATTTCTCTATTGATTCCTTCTTGAGTAGACTCTGTTTCAGGACTATCTATCTGCTCATTTGATGCTGGTTTAGGTCCTCCTTCTATTGTTTGATTCATAAATTTATATATTATTAGTTAAATCTTATTTTACCCAAGATTTATCTTGTCTTACAAGTAGATCCTTTGCTTTCATCGGTTCTGCCATTATTTCTTTTGTGATACGTTCCATCCTTACACCTTGTGAACCTTTTATTAAGATTAGATCTCCTTGCTTTATTCTTTGTTGCAAAAATTTACCTGCTTCTTCGGAATTTACGAAAGTAAAAATATTTTCTTGTAGCATACCCTTATTTTCTGCACCACGTGCAATATCTCGTGCACGCTCACCTACAGTAAATAAAACATCAATGCCAAAATCAACAACTGCTTCTCCCATTTCTTGGTGTGCTTGTTCCGAAATACTGCCTAGCTCTAGCATATCACCTAAAACTGCGTACTTTTTAAAATTGCCTGGTAATTTTATCTCACTTAAAGTTTTTATTGCTGCCATGCAAGCCAATGGAGAAGAATTATAACTGTCGTCAATAATTTGAGTGTCTTTAATCCCATCAATTAGCTTCATCCTGCCTACTGGGGATTCAAATTGTTCTAAACTTAAAGATATTTTTTCCAAATCGATTTTGTAAATCATGCCAACAATGATTGATGGCAGTACGGTAAATATTAAATGACTACCAAGTAAATTTGGTAACTTAAATTGATATGTTTTATCTTCATGTTTAAGATAAAAAGATAGTCCCGTAACATCTTGAGTTTGGCTACTGTATTCTAGTTCAACTTGTTCTGCAGAAAAATCTGCTTTTTGAGAAAATCCGAAAGTAAAAGTAGTAGCTTTGGTTTGCGCTTTCATTTGAAAACTTAAATCATCGTCAGCTGCAATTATGGCAAAGTCGGACGATTTTAAATGTTTGATAATTTGAGATTTTTCTTCTGCTACTTTTTGTACAGTACCAAAAAATTCTGTATGTACTGTAGAAACATTGGTAACCACACCAATATGACATGAAGCTAGGTTGACTAAGTACTTCATGTCTCCTGGTTTATCTGCTGCCATTTCTAAAACTAAAATTTTGGGGTAATTTATATCTTTAAATAGAATTAATTTGGTAGCTTTTAAACCAACTAATATCCACTTAAATATATTTTTGCCACCAGTTTCAGAATCAATAATAGTTAAGGGTAAACCTAACTCATTATTATAATTTTTCTTATTTTGACGTACTTTAAATCCATTTTCTTCTAACACGGTATGAATTGCTTGTTTGGTAGAAGTTTTCCCGACAGATCCAGTAACTCCAATAATTTCTGGCTTATATTTTTTTAGAATAATTTTAGCCAGAAATTTTAATTTTATCTCCAATATTTTTTGAAGTAAATGCATACTTGTACCTTGTTACTTGTACCTTGTTACTTGTACCTTGTTACTTGTACCTTGTTACTTGTTAATACGACGGTGGTACTTGATAATAGTTTAACACAAATTGGCCGATTTCACTAAATATTGGGGTAACGCTATCGGATGCAAATCTAATGCCTTGTGGGTTGTTAAGTTTTATTAACATTACAAAAGTTGGGTCATCAATTGGAGCAAAACCTACAAAAGTATGAATTGTTTTCGCACCATACCCTCCACTTTCTGAAGATACTTGCGCAGTTCCAGTTTTTCCACCAACTAGATAGTTTTCAATCGCTGCCTTGGCGCCAAAACCATTTTTTACTACAGACACTAGCATGCCTTGCAAAATTCTGGCTGTACTAGGTTTAATAACTTGCCTTATTTCTTGGGTGGTAGTTTTTTCTATTTCTCCACTTGGACTTATTATCTGATCTACTACGTATGGTTTAACTAGCTTACCATCATTAGCAATCGCAGCAAACGCAGCTGTTAGTTGTAATGGTGTTACAGTTATGCCTTGTCCGTACGAGGCTGTTAAAGTATATATTTCTCCACGTTTATCTAAGTTAGAAATGTCACCTGGTCGTTCTGTGTTCATCTGAATATTGGTAAGTTCTCCAAAGCCAAAATCCTCTACAAATTTTTTAAAATCTTTTTTACCAACTTTATCTGCAACATGTATAGCTCCTGTGTTAAGCGACTTTTCTAAGACTTGTATCATTGTTTGTTCGCCATGAGCTAGCAAGTCTGCATTTCTTACGGTATAAGGACCAATTATAATTTCACCTTCGTCGATAAACGTATCATCTGGGGCAACTAGATCTAAATCAAGTCCCATAGCCATGGTTAATGGTTTAAACACAGAACCTGGCTCGTACTCATAGAATATTGCGGGGTTGTTCAGATAATCTAAATTTTCTACTTCGTTATATTTTGTAGGATCAAAATCTGGCTTACTACACATCGAAATTATTGCACCAGTCTTAGGATTCATAATGATTATTGTACCTTGCTCTGCTTTGAACCATTCCACAAGCTCTTGCAAGTTCTGACACACCTTTCCCTGTACTACCCTATCAATAGTTAAGACAATGTCAGATCCATCTTCTGCTTTTTTAATAGAGCGATTACCTAAGGTAATTATTGATCCCAGGGCGTCTTTTGTAGCTTGTATTATGCCAAGCTTTCCTGAAAGTTCTTTATCAAAATATTGTTCAATTCCATATTGTCCAATTTTTTCTTCATCTGTTTGTTTTACATAGCCAGTTATCTGACCGCCAAAACTTTTATCAGCATAATATCGATAGTTTTCTGGAGCGAAATAAATTCCTGGCAGATTTAATTTCTTTATCTGTTCTACCTGCTCTCGGTTGACTTTATGTGCAATTGGCTCGTAAGGATCATTATCTTTACTTATACGTGACAAAGTATCTTTCCACTCCTCTTCTTCTAAACCAAGGATCGGCGTAATGCCATCAATAATTTTTTTAGCATCAATAATTTCAGATGGTACAGCGTAAACTAAATTATAATCTTGATTAGTTACTAATGGGAATAGAACTTCTTCTCCAACTTCGTTAAGCTCCTTGGCATATATAGTGCCTCTTTGAGGAAAAAGACTTTTTGAAACTTCTTGATTATCAGAAGCCATTTCTTGATACAAGTCCCGATTGAGAATTTGCAAAACAAAGAGCCTAAATATCAAAATCAAACCAAATAAAAAAAAGCCGATAATCAAAAATGTTAAACGGCTACTACCCCCACCTTCTTGATGGCTGCCTAGTTTCATAATAATTATTTTATCTTAGAGCAACTGCGGGTTTACTTATTTTTATGTATTCAACTGCTTCGGAATTTACCAGACCCATTCCTTCTAATTTATCTTCTACATTATCTGTACCCTGTAATGACAGTACTTGTTCCTGCAAACCATTATTTTCTTTTGCCAATGTTGATAGTTGTGATTCAAGATCTGAAATAATATAACCTTTTGTGGCTATACTATTTATTTGAACCAAATATGCTAAAAATAATATAACTAGACCTCCGTAAACTAAAAAGCTAAAAGTTTTAAAAGAAATTTGTGATATTCTAAAATTTTTTGATTTCTTTTTAGTAACTTTTTGCTTCTTTCTTGTTAGGTGAAAAAATCTAGGCATATGAAAATTGAGTTAATTGTAGTTGATTAGAGTTATTATAGTGATTATAGAGTTTTACTGCTCTAATTAACTCCAATCGCTATAATCTCTGTATTCTCTACTGTTACACATTATAACCTTTCCGCTACACGTAATTTTGCGCTTCTACTACGTGGGTTTTCTATCATTTCTTTATCTGTTGGTATGATAGGTTTTTTAGTAATTATTTTTAAAGTTTTTTTATGTTCGCATCTACATGTTGGTCTTTGTGGAGGACAAATGCATCCCCTTGATTCTGTTTTGAAAAATTCCTTTACAATTCTATCTTCTAGCGAATGATAACTTATTACTACTAGCCGTCCACTTTTATTTAATATTTCTACTGCCTGTGGCAATACTTGTTTTAAATTTTCAATTTCGTCGTTAACAGTGATCCTAATTGCTTGAAAAATTCTTGTTGCAGGATTCACTTTTGATTTTTTTTTATAATGTTTTTGATAAATTATGCGTACAATTTCAACCAACTGCTGTGGATACTGGATAGGTTTTATTTTTCTTGTTGTGACAATCTTTCTGGCAATTTCTGCTGATAACGGTTCTTCACCATAATTTTTGAAAATCTTTATTAATTCATCTAATGATAATTTGTTGATGATATGATATGCGGTTAGCTCATTTGAACTTTCTCCCGCAAATCGCATGTCTAGCTTTCCTTCAGCCAAGAAGCTAAATCCTCTCTTTGGGTTTGAGAGCTGACCCGAAGATATGCCAAGGTCCAATAAGATACCATCAATCTTAGAAAATCCCATGTCATAAGTTATTTGTTTTAGTTTTTTAAAATTTTGTTTTTTTGTAAGAAGATTTTTAGCTAAACGTTCTTTTTTCGCTCGCTGTGTAGCAGCTTCTAAACTATGTGCATCCAAATCAATTCCCAGAACTTTTCCTTTGGGTTGAATCGCTTTTAGTATTTCGACTGTGTGTCCACCACCTCCCAAGGTACAATCTATATAATTCTTGTTAGATTTTAATTTTAAGTGTTCTAGAACTTCTTGTTGCAGAACCGGAACATGGTGATATTTTTGCAAAGACATCTTTTAAACGTCTAATTCTCCCAAAGCTTCTGCAATATCTGTAGAACTCTTTTCAGTTCCGGTTTTGTACTTTTGCCACACGAGGTCATCCCAAATTTCCAAACGGTTATATAGCCCGGCAATAATGACTTTCTTTTTTACCGTTGCGTATTTACGCAAATAATCCGGTAAAATAATACGGCCTTGGCTATCTAACCTAACATCCATAGCACCCGCAAGCATTAAACGTGAGAAGGCTCGGGTGTTAGCCTTAGAAATGGGTAAAGCAGCAAGTTTTGTAGCCAGCTTTTGCCATTCCTCTTTGGTGTATAAAAATAAACAGTTGTCTAGACCCCTGGTGACAACTGCTCCTTTGGCTAATTGATTCCTAAATTTAACTGGTATTGCCAGTCTGCCTTTTTGATCAAGATTGTGTTGATATTCACCAATAAACATAGCTAAATAAAATATCAGTAATTAATTCGTTGACTATTAGTTTAGATTTGTGATTTGGTGTGAAGCGAGCTTGAGTGGAACCTATGTCCACAGATATTATGACTTATCCCCACTTTCATCCACCCATCACCACTATGCTATTATTTTACCCCACTTAAGTGTTAGTGTCAACCACCTAGCAACACAACTGATTTTCACTAAAATACAGCCCTTTTTGCAAAAGCTGTGTAAAATATGTGGAAAACTTATAAAATTGTGACGCTCGAGTATGGAAACTCGAGCTACATAACCAAATATCCAAAACACGTAGGTCAAGTTTCCATACTTGACCCATGTAAATGTTGACATATCTGTCATTTTTGTGTTAACTTACAATATCTCATTGTGGAGATAGAGCGGCCGCGCTCTTAAAACATACGAAACGCCAACTCTAAAAAGGAGGAGAACAATGAGTGAGCGCGTAAGAAGACTAGGTACATTAAAATGGGAGGAAACACCCGAAATAACGATATGTACATATTCGTATGCATATACCATGGATGGAGGCGCTACAACCATAGTGCCAATGGTTCTAACTCTCGATACTGATGATATTTGGCACAACACTTTCGAAAAACTACCAAAACTTATAAAGAAGCTTCAAGGTAGTTCCCCGTCCACATTTTTTCTGGAACAATGTATCTCCGACCTCGAAGTAGAATGGAAATTGACTTTTATTTTCGAAGGTCCTCCTAGAAATCTGGCTGGTTGCCTCAAAGCTGCAGCCAAATTCTTGGAGAAGGAGTTCAAAAATATTCTCCATGAGGAAACGACAGTACATCTCTTATCTAAAAGTGATTCACTTCTACCTCTAAGTAATCACAAGGAAACCACAGTTTGTGGAATAACATTCAATTATCGTGATGGCACGCTTGTTACAAAAAAAATTGGTGCAGATATCGACCACCCAGATGTATGTCCTGACTGCAGGGCAAAATTCAATGGGGAGTTCTGGGTAGCCGTCAAGATTGACGAATAGTAAGTCAAAACACGTCTATCAGAAGACCGCGACAGCAATGCCGCGGTCTTCTTCTTTTATATTATTGACTTAACTATATTACCAGTAGGTCGAGGCCTGACCCCGACCTACAAGTATTAAATTTAATTTTACTTAAATCCCAAGCTTTTCTTTTATTCTTTTAACCAAATCATCTAGATCTGTTTTTGCTTTTACAAAGTATTCATAATCCCCTACTGCATTCACTTGATCTCTGCTATCTTGGCTATCTAAGTTACTTAAGACTATCACAGGAATCTTGTTTGTTTTTTCTCCGTCGTGGATCATTTGCAAAACAGAAATGCCTTCTATCTTTGGCATTAAGATATCTAAAATCACAAAATCAGGAATATTGGTTTCTAAATAATTAATAGCTTCTTCGCCATCCATAATCTTTTTGACATCAAAACCTTCGATAGATAATTTTTTTTCCATCAAGGCAGATATATCTGGATCATCTTCTACAAGTAATATAAGTTTTTTCTGAGACATTATTTTTTGCTTTTAGTTATATTTGGCTCTTTGCCATAATGAGGTATAACAAATTTGTTGTTTTTTATTTTAGAGATTAGTTTTTCTGACTTTATAACTACTTGATCTAGATCAGTTTGTTTTATTCCAACAACTGGAATTTTTAAGCTCCACGAAAGCGTGTTTGCAACTGTTGCTCCAATTCTTAAGGCAGTAAACGAGCCTGGTCCAATAATAACAATTATTCCTTTAAGTTTATTTAAGTTGATATTAAGTTTTTCAATTTGCTTGAGTAGTAATTCAGCTTGTTTAAACTTAGCCTTAAACTCTATTTTCTTTTTTAGTTTTTGGTTGTCTATTAGCGCTACAGTAGCTTTCGCAGAATCAGAAGTATCAATAAATAGTATCATGTTCTTATTTGCTAATCTTATCAATAACTACAATTTTTTTACCTTCGATGATATCATACAAAAATCTATCTGTGATATCTTGTCTATACTTAAATTCAGAAAGTGGCATAACTGTGTAATTTATTGGACGATTTAATGCACGTTCGAACTTTTTAACGACTCTGACTAAATTTTTTTTGTTAACTTTTCCTATTAATAATAAATCTGTAGAAAAATTTTCCATCCCAACAAAAACTCCTGTCAATGCCAGATACTGTACTTGTGCAATTTTTTCTATTTCATTTATTAAATTTTTTTCAAGTAGCAATTGAGCTTTTAGAAACATTGCCTTTAACTCTGGATATATTACTGATTCAGTGTTAATCAAATAAAATTTTTTATACTGAGCAGTCTTTTTTTTACGTTGAGTATTTTTAGCAGGTTTCTTTGCTTCTACTTCGGGAATTATTTTGACTGATTTGATAATGCTAACTTTTTCTAAGTACAATACTTCTCTTCTCACAGAGTTTAGCTGTACTTTAATTTTTCTTGAAATTTCTCTTAAATAAAAAGATTTGCCCGGATTATTCAAAAGAAGCATTAAAAGTCTTACTCTAGTTTTTGAGCCAAATAATTGTTCAAGCATATATAGCAATATTGTTGTATTTATAGTATAATATAACCATCTTATTTGCACAATATACTTAAATGTCTTCTTACATACCACAAATCAGAGAATTGATAATTGCACCGCCCGATAAAGCGGCTTCTTATTGTAAATTTTTAAATTCCTCGGTTGAATCACAGTACCATCAAAACTTTGGTTATCTTTTTGGTTTGATTGAATATGAGGGCCCAATTGAAAGTATTGATGATTTACTCAACCAATTACTTGGGGAATTACAAAACAATTTTTATTATGATAATTACGAAAAGGATATAGATTTAGAACAGCGACTAGAAATTGCTCTGCAAAAAACTAATAGCAATTTTTTAAGAATTTTAAATGCCTCTAAAGTAAATATTGAACTAGAAAAACTAAATCTTAATATTGCACTAGTTAAAGACAAAGACTTATTTTTAATTACAGTCGGAAAAATTCCAGCACTATTAGCTCACAAAGCAACAGATAATGAATAC
This sequence comes from Patescibacteria group bacterium, assembly GCA_018818885.1. Taxonomy (GTDB): domain Bacteria; phylum Patescibacteriota; class Patescibacteriia; order Buchananbacterales; family SURF-54; genus JAHIRB01. The sequence continues at coordinate 21,037 of JAHIRB010000007.1, forward strand.
AAAATGATTGACATTGGAGAATCCACTTCTGGAGATAAAGCAGGTAATAAAATTGACCCTCTAAAATTATTTTCTCAAGTAATTTCTGGTAGCATTACAACAAACGATTATTTATTTTTAGCCAATACTACTGTACTAGATTATCTTTCTTTAGAAAAAATTAAAAAGATTATTACTCTAAACAAAATCGATGATGCAATTTTAGAATTAAAAAAACTGCTTGATGAAGTTAATACTGATTTTAGCATGGGGTTAGTGATTATCTCTGTTGAACCAGCGCTAAAAGATCAACCAGAAATCATCATCAAACAACTAGAAGAATTCGAATACACAAAAGCTGCCTCTAAAGATTCAATGCACGAACTTATCAGAACCCAAAACGCTACTCAAAAAATATTAAATACATCTTATTTACCTGATATCAATAAATACAGAACTGTATTCAAGAGATCAATGCAACAATATTTAAATAAAGTTAGAAGTGTACCAATACCAAAAATTCCATCGATTAATAAATTGACCTCCATGCAAAAAGCCACTCAACAAATTGAAGAAAAACAATATAGACCCACTATGCAAGACAGACTTTCTAGCATACCAAATCCTTTAAAAAGTTTTAGGATTTTTAAAAGCGTAAGGTTTAAACTGCCATCAATAAAATTTATTAAAGAAAGAACCAGACAAATGACACCAAAAAGTCGTTTACTTTTATTTGCATCTATTGCCCTAATAGTTATTTTTGGAATTAATGTGGTTTACATTGGTGTTAAAAATAAAAATGAGACCAATGCAGAACTGGTTCGCGAAACAATGCTTGCGGTTCAAGAAAAAAATGACGAGGCCAAAGCTAGCCTGATTTATGAAGACGAAACAAAAGCAAGAAAATTACTGCTAGAAGCAAAAGAAATACTTAATGAACTAACTAGTGAAAATAAAAAAGAACCTGCCATACAAAATTTAGAACAAGAAATTGAACTGCAACTATCTAAATTAAGACATTTAGTAGAAATTAACGATCCACTCATGCTTGCTAATTTCGAAAATGTTAATTCAGCTGCAAGTGTTGCGCCGCTAATTGTGCTGTTAGAAAATAAAATATACAGTCAGGATCATAACAACCAAGCAATTTATAAACTTGACCCAGACACAAAAAATATCACAACAATTTTTCAAGCTGATGTAAAAATTAAAAACGCAATTTCTTCTAGGCCATTTAGTAGCTCGAAAATTATATTCTTGAATGAAAACCAAACAGTTTTTGAACTCAATACAAATTCAGATACAATTAGCCAACTGGGATTGAGTATTAATCCCGGAGCTGAGGTTAACGATTTTGATGTTTATAATCAGCGCTTATATTTTATTGATAAGAAAAATAATCAAATATATAGATATCGTGAGTTAGAAGAAGGCTTTGGCTCCCCTACTGATTGGATTAAAGAAAAAGTAGATCTATCGATGGTTACTTCTTTTGCCATCGACGGACAAATATTTTTACTAAAAGAAAACGGACAAATTACCATGCTTTTGAATGGCTTAAAGACTGATTTTGAAGTATCTGATATTGATCCAGCGCTACAAAACCCAACTAAAGTAAAAACTTTTGTTGATTCAGACTACTTATATATTTTAGATCCCTCCAGTAGTCGCTTAGTTGTAATAGATAAAACAGGTAAACTAATTATTCAATACCACTCGAGTAGTTTTGACAATTTAAAAGATTTTGCAGTTGACGAACGTAACGATAAGATATATCTTCTAAATGGTAATATGGTTTTTGGAATTTCTGCTAATCACTTAGAATAAATTGCATACAAAAAAATCTCGCTTAGGTTTGCGAGATTTTTTTGTATTTTTAAAATTATTTCAAAGTTACTTGTCCGCCTGCTTCTTCTAACTTCTTTTTCATGTTTTCTGCTTCTTCTTTCTTTACCCCTTCTTTGATAACTGCTGGAGCAGAATCAGCTAAATCTTTAGCTTCTTTTAAACCAAGTTCTGTTACTTCTCTTACTGCTTTAATAACACCAATTTTGTTATCACCTGTAGAAGTAAGTTCAACAGTAAATTCTGTCTTTTCTTCTGCAGCAGGTGCATCAGCACTTGCAACTGCCATAGCTACTGGAGCAGCAGCAGAAACACCAAACTTATCTTCTAAAATGCCAACTAGTTCTGCTAAATCAACTACTGACATCTTTTCGATTTCAGATACAATTGATTTAAATTTTTCTGGAACTACTACGTCCTTTTCTTGACCTGAGTTGGTTGAAGGTTTTTCTTCCTTAGTTTTTTCGTCTGTCATATTGTTTTAGTTATTATTAATTAAATATTAGAAATTAATTATTGTTATTCTTTACTTTCTTTAATTGCTTGCAAAGTATATACTAGATTACTTAGGTTACCCTTTAAAGCAAAGACAAATCCAGCAATTGGTGATTTGAGTGATCCTACAACTTTAGCATATAACTCTTGTTTAGAAGGTAGTTTAGCTAGTTGTAATAAGTATGCTTCGTCTACATATTCATTTTCTATCAATCCACCATACATTTTTAAAGATTCATGGTCTTTAGCAAAGTCAGCAATAATTTTTGCTGGTAATACTTCGTCTTCATATCCAAAAACAGTAGAAACACCACGTTCAAAACTTTTTACATCAACTTCTTTAAGCTCTGCTTTTTTAATTGCGTTTTTGAGCAAAGTCTTTTTAGTAACTTCAAGATCAATATTTTGCTCTTCGCACTTATTTCTAAGTTCTTCTAGTTCTTTTACCGATAATTTATCAAAATTAGCAAAAACAACTGACTTAACTTTCTTTAATTTTTCTACTAAATTTTTTACTATTTCTTCTTTTTTCTGTTTAGTTTTAGCCATATTATATTTAATTAATTTAAAAAATCTGTGGCAAATCCACAGACTAAAATTAAGGCCTTTTTCCTCGATAGGGTTATACTTTTAAGCTAATTTAGCCCCTATTGTCTGTGGAAATATTTAATTAAGTATAGTTTAGCAGATTACCAGAATTTGTCAAGAAAATGTATTAGTCCAGCACATATTGGACACATAGTTATTTTTTAATAAGTAATCCACAGGAGTCTCTAAATTCAGACCCCAGTGGAATCGTTTTGTATTATACCAAACCAGCCATCAGCTGATTTCCTGGTATCTGCAACTTCTGATGTTCTGCATGAATCATTTTTTATATCCTGTAGATATTCTTCTCCTTGCTTATCCTTAATCCGATCTAAAAATTTCTGCCAGCATTCCAAACATAAATCTTCGCCATCCAGAATCGTCATCCTTCCCTCTGTATCTAATTCTTTTTAAACCTGTCCAAATTAGTAAGTTGCTTTTCTTTTTTGACATATTTTTCAAATCCTTCAGACATAGTATTAGCTAATTACTGTTCCTTTGATCTTTTTGTTAGTTAATATACTTTTAAGATTATTGAGATCACTACCCATAGCTATCACTAGAGTTAGTCCTAGTTTGTGTGATAATTTTGTAGCGATTGGATCAAAAGGCACATGTGCACCTGGTACCCACTTATAACCAACAATTTTTTGAAAATCATTCCATTTCATTTGTTTATACTTTTTGGCATTTTTAAATTTATTTGGATCTTTGTCGTAGACATAAGATATGTTTGAAAGATTGATTAATGTCTTGGCATGAAAATTTTTAGCTATAAGTACTGCGTCTTTATCTGATGATGATCCAGGCAAGTATCCGGCGCCAACAATAATTTTTTTAGTAGTTTTGATTTTTGCTGATGGATTATGTATAACTTTTTCATATGCTAAATTTCCAAAAATTGCTCTAACTAATTCTGCGTTAATTTTTGTTGTAGCAATCCCAACCCAATCTAAATCTATATGGGTAACTTTAGGATTGACTTTTTTTGCTGCCCCTTGATATTTTCTGCATGTATCTCCTCCACCGCAGACAATTATTACACGATTTCCTTTTTTTACAAAATCTATAATTATCTTTTTAAAATTCTTTAAAAATTTTACATCTACGCCTTTTGGTGCAATTAGTGACCCGCCGAGTGACATTACGATAGTTTTGTTAGCCATAATGTATAGTTATGTTAATAAAGTTAATACGGTTGATATGTTAATATAGAAATCGTATTAACTATATTAACTGTATCAACTACACTTCTCAATCTAAATACTTAGCCCTATTCGCTGCGTGACCTTCTAAATTTGATGCATAATGTACTGTTCCGTCTTCTTCTGTTAAAAAATAATAATAACTATTTTTATCTGGATATATTGCAGCCATAATTGAAGAAAGTGATGGGTTACAAATTGGTCCTGGCGGTAATCCAATATATTTATATGTGTTGTAAGGATTATCAATTTTTGTTTCTTCTATGCTTGAACGCGTTTTACCTGTTTGGGTGAAAAAATTAATGGTAGAATCTGCCTGTAGGGGCATGTCATTATTTAATCTTTTATAAAATACTGAGGCTACTAGCTTTCTATCCTCATCTGTTGCTACTTCTTTTTCGATTATTGAAGCTAGGGTAAGAGTATCGTGAATGTTGACATTATTTATTTTGATTTGTTCTTTCATCTCAGTTGTTAATTTTTGTTCGAAATTATCTAGCATCTTTTTAACGACTGTGATTAGTTCTGCATCATGATATATTCTGTAAGTATCAGGAAATAAATACCCTTCTAACCCTTGATCTTTTGGTTTATCGAATAAAAAGTCGTAATGTTCGGAAAAATCATACAGACCCACATCTTCACCTACCTCGTAAGTTTGACCTGGTTCTCCAACTAATTTGTATAAATCATCAGCATTATACACACCTTCTTGTTCAAAATAGTATGCAATATCGCGTGTATCCCAACCTTCAATTATTGTTATTGCACGTTCCTTGTCTTTGACTAAGCCGCCTGATAAAACTTGTGCTACTTCTTTAATACTTAAATTTTTTGCCAAATCATATTCACCACTCATTAATTTTGAACTAATACCATTTTTCCAAACATACAAAACAAAAACTTGATTACTTTTTATAAAACCTTGTTTTTCTAATTGCTCAGCTATTTTCATACTCCCCCAGCCTGGGTGAACAATAAACTCTTCTACTTCGGAAACTTTGGAATATGGTGAACCAACTACATACAGATAATACAAAAAAAGTATTACAATAATAATGATGATTGTGAAAACTAATTTTCTCATGTTATTTTGGACCTTGCCAATTATTTTTTACGTCTTCGTAACGCTTAAATGTTCCTGTGTCAAACCATTGGGCATTACTTTTAAAACCATATAATTTTTCATCTGATGCTAATTTAGGAAAAACATCTTTTTCAAACATGACAAAATCATTGTCTGGAATGTATTTATAAATTTCTGGTTTAAAAATATAGTAGCCTGAATTTGCGTAATTGCTAGGTGCATTTTCTTCTGCTGGTTTTTCAATAAAATCTACAATTTTATCATCATCCATTTTTGCTATACCATAGTGTGTTACATCGTCTACCTTAGTTAAAGCTATGGTGGCGATCCCATCGTGGCTTATATGAAATTCTAACATTTTATTTAAGTCTAAAGCAAATAAATTGTCTCCGTTTATTACAATAAAATCTTCCTTTTCCTCGCATCCTATTTGCTTCATCAATACTAATGGTCCTGCAGTTCCCATTGGCTTTTCTTCTATTAGATAATTGATTTTGAGTCTAAACTTTGCACCATCACTAAAGTGTTGCTTGATCTTTTCTGCTTTGTAACCAAGGCTTAGAATGATATCGGTGATATTATACTTTTTTAAAATATCAAAAACATGCTCAGTAAGAGTTTGACCTTGCACATCTATTAATGGTTTTGGAGTTGTGTACGTAAGCGGCCTAAGACGAGTGCCTTCTCCACCTGCTAAAATTATTGCTTTCATTTTTCTCGTTCAATTTGATCTTTAAAAATAATATCTTTAATAAATTGCCTTAATTGTGCTTCGGTTTCCGTAGTTGTGCCTAATCTTGCTTTATTGTGTTGTGCTAACGCCGGTCTTGCTTTTTTTGTTACTGTATCAGACAACCTCAGCATTTCAGTATCACCTTGCAAAACTAATCTACCTCTTGCGGCATACGACTTAACCATATCTATTATTTTATTATCTTCATAATTATCAACGATTGTTTCAAGTGCTTTTCTCACCTCCATCCAGTTATTTGAACGACGTAGTTCTTCCACACCAATATTAAACATAAATTCTAAAACTTCTGTAGCTTTTTTATCTATTTCTGCAGTTTGTTTTTTAGGATTGTATACAATATCTGGTAAATTAAGCACTGGCTCACTTACTTGCTCTCCGTCTTTAGAAGAAAAGATAATATCACTGGTAAGTAATTCACCTATACCACCATGCTCCTTGTGTGTTTGACTAACATGTTGCGTGGCAGTAGCTAGAGCTTGAAAACGATCAATTTCATTTAATCTATCAGAGTCTATTTGATCAGAACGATAAATATCCTGCAAGGCTATGCCTTGGGTATATAGTTCCTGCTGTTTGATTTCAATCCCGTTTACATGTTCACCATAATAGTCTTGTAATCCTAACCTTTTAATGTTTTGTAACTTTTCTTCTTGATTGCCACGATATCGTTTTGTGCCAGGAGCTAAAAATTTTAAAAACCATTTTGGATGTTTTTTTAACAACTTCCATGGTTCCTCTAAAAGATGCTCATCATATGTTCTTAGTACAGCATCACCTTTTTGATCTCCCTTTGAAACAACACCCGTTGTATCGTAAATCATTTTTTCATCCTGCATCTTTAATTTTCCACCATATATACCAACCGTGCTTTCATAATTAACATTAGGCAATCGTGACTCATTAACTGTTGACTGTACTTTTTCTTTCATACCTTCTAGAAAAGATTGTGATTCATGTTTGGACATATTACTCTTGGTTCAATTGCATTCTAAATTTAATTAAAAAGTCGACAACTTCATATAATTTTTCTAAACCCAAAACGGTATTTTCTTTAAACTCATCAATAATTTCATGTTGAGCTTTCTCAACAGAAAAAGCTTCTTTATAACTACGCTTTGAAAGCATTGCATCTACTTCGTCTGCAATCCTAAGCAACTCAATAGATTCTAATTGTTCATTAGTTAATTCACCGGTTGGAGAAGTATAATTGTGATGGCTTTCTATTAATGGTAATTCTTTTTCTAAGCCGAGTTTATTTTTTGCAATACTAACGCCGTCTTCAACATGTTTACCCATTACCTCGGCAATCTGTTCTTTTGGGATTTGTACATCACTATTTAATATTTCTTGATCAATGCTAGTTTTTCCTAAATCATGGACAAGTGCAGACTTCACTAAAACATCTTTTGCTTTGTCACTGATATTAAGCTTTAGCCTCTTAACCATCTCTAAACACATTTCTGAAGTACGTAAAGAATGATCATAACTGCCTTCGTCCCAGCCTTTTAAACTGTTGAGCTCGTCGGCAACTTCTTTTCTTTGTTCTTCATCAAAAAGCATCAAAATCTCTTGAGATATTAATTTTTCACTATTTTCTTTTTCCGCAAGTGCAGAAGAATATTCTAAATTCATAATTAATCTTTAATTAATGGTACAAAAACAAATCCTGGAAAAATTTCTTCGTCGTACTTGTTTTTGTCTGTTTTGACTACCAAACGTATATCTTGATTAGCAGTCGGTATTACTAACCTTCCATTGACAACTAGCTGTTCTTTTAAAGCATTTGGCACTTCTTTAACTGCTGCAGACACAATTATCCTATCAAAAGGTGCATATTTTTTCAAGCCTTGGTATCCGTCAAAATTATAAAACTCAACATTATTGAATTTATATTTTGCTACATTGTTTTGCCCAAATTCATTTAATTCTTTAATCCTTTCGATTGCATAGACTTTTCCTGACTTTCCTACTATATTTGCGAGCATGGCAGTTGTCCAGCCAGAGCCAGAACCTACATCTAATATTTTTTGACCTTTTCTTGGTTGCAAATTTTCAAACATAAAAGCAACTGTTAAAGGTTGCGAGATTGTCTGGCCATGTCCAATTGGTAAAGGTGAATTCAAAGTTTCTTGACCTTGTAATTCTTGCGAAATAAAATCTTTACGTTTGACCGTTCTGAAGGCTTCGATAATTTCTGGACTCTTTAAATAGCCTTGGGAAATTAATTGATTAATTAAATTTTGCATACTAAACAACTAAATATAGTGTAATCAAAATTACAAAACCTAAAATTATTCTATAAAGCGCAAAAACTTTTAAGGAATGGCTAGACAAAAACTTTAAGAAATATTTTATAGTAAAAAATCCAGTTACTGTGGCTGCTACAAAACCTATCAAAATTATTAACCACTGATTTAGATCCATGGCTTGACAATTTAGATCTAATACTTTCTTTATACCTGCACCAAAGACAATTGGCATAGAAAGTAAAAACGAATACCTGGCAGCAGCATCTCGTTTAAGTTTTTGGCTTAAACCTGCTATAATTGTAATACCAGATCTTGAAGTGCCAGGTATTAGTGCGATTACTTGAAAAATACCAATCAATATTGATCCCCAAAACCCAAGCTTATCTAAATCATTAATTTTCTTGCTAAGTTGATCAAAAAGATAAAGTATCAGTCCAACAGCAATAAGCATAAAAGCTACTATGATTGAACCACGAAACATTAATTCGATTTGGGTTTCAAAAAAATACCCAGCAATGGCTGCGGGTATAGTACCAATTAATAAAAACCACGAAAGTCGTTGATCAATATTATTTTTCAAATCCCATTTAATGAAACTTTGAAAAAATGCACTAATCAAATCAATGACATCTTTATAAAAAAATAATAATAATGCTAACAAAGTTGCAAGATGCAGTGCAACATCAAAAAATAAATCATCGGCTAATCTAAAGCCGAAAAATTCATGAAATAATACTAGATGTCCAGAACTAGAAATTGGTAAAAACTCCGTCAGACCTTGTAACACTCCGGCTAAGATTGCAAAAATATAATTTGACATAATTAATTAGAAATTAAAAATTGAAAATTAGTAATTATTTCTATGGACTATCTAGTACTCATTATACCAATTATCGTTGTTTTTGCCACTCAAATTTTAAAACTTTCTATTGACGGCATCAAAGGAAACCTCAACTTTAGAAATCTTTTTTTAACTTATGGAGGGATGCCTTCTAGCCATACTGCTATTGTTACATCTTTGACAACTGTAGTCGCTTTAGTAGAGGGTTTAAGTTCTGCCGTTTTTGCGGTTGCAGCTATATTTAGTTTTATTATTATTCGTGATGCTTTTACATTTAGAAAACATTTAGAAGATAAGTCCAGAATTGTAAATCAGCTTGTGAAAAAATTACCAGAATCAGAACAAAAAAAATATCCTACGTTACCAAATGATTTAGGACATACAGTTTCTGAGGTAATAGTAGGAATTGTTTGGGGATTTTCTTTAACTGTATTGCTTAACTGGCTAATCACCAATTACTTATATTAATTAATTAACGAATGCCATATTTTGCCGGAATGACACACTTTTTCGCCAGAGGCGAATCATACTCAGGCTGAAGTGTGTTAAAAACGATAACAGTCTAAAGACTGTCAATCCGGCTCTATTGTTACCAACGATAACAGTCTACCTTCGAAAAGTTAAGGTCAAAAAAGACTGTCAATCCGGTGGGGTTTTGGTAAAATCTATCACTGAATACTCTTCAAACACAGATAAGATCCATTCTTTTCCGTATTTCTTTAAATAATAATTATAACTTGAAAATTTATAACTTTCTAGCTGATCAAGGCTTCTAACATAATCATGTTTTATAGGATTGCAATGAATATAATTGAAACGTGTCCAGAAGTCTTTTTCTGATTCTAGAATAGTATCATGATATTGATGCCATACTTTTCTACCTCGTTTATCGTCTAGACTATTCACAAGAAAAGAACTCTTTCCATTAATCAACTTAGTAATTTTTTTCAAATTATCTTTATTCTTAATTCTACAATTTAAATGATAATGATTTCTTAAAACAACCCATGCTAACAAATTTTCATTACATTCATCAAATGCATTCTTAATACATTCTGATAATATTTCTCTTTTTTTGTCACTATGAAAATAATTAAATTCCTTATAGGTTCTTGCTGTAATAAAATATTGAGTATTATCTAAATATATATGAGGTAAACGGTGTATATTTCGTTTTTTTGGATAATGCATAAAAAATCTTGTCGGAATGACACACTTTTTCGCCAGAGGCGAATCATACTCAGGCTGAAGTGTGTTAAAAACGGTAACAGTCTAAAGACTGTCAATCCGGTGGGATCACTGACAATACTTGCCGACTTTTTTTGTAATATGAATAATGTCACAGATTCCTTTTGTTGTTAATGTAAAAGTTTTGCTATATACCATGAAATTATGCTTATTCTATCTGTCATCCCGAGCATAATATAAAATAACAAAGGTCGAGATGACAATAATGATTAAGTTATTTTTGACAAACGTCACAAAAATGCGTACCACGCGCGTTTAATTGTATCTTTCTTATAACCCCCTTACAGCCCTGTCTTTTGCATTTTTGACCTTTACGTCCATAAACTTTAAGAAACGGCACCATCCCGCCAACTGTGCCATCTGTTCTGACATAATTATTAGCGGATGTCCCTTTCTTTAAAATTGCAAACTCCAAAACTTTGGGTATACATCTATGTAATTTTTTAATTTCTTCTTCTTTTAATGTTTTGACAATCCGCATGGGTTTAATATTTGCACAAAAACAACTTTCATCTGTATAAATATTGCCCAATCCTGCAATTAAAGCTTGATCTAATATTACTTGCTTGATTTTTCGATTTGGATAGTGCATTAATTGTGCCTTGAATCTTTCGTAAGTAAAATCATTTTTTAGTGGTTCAAGCCCAAAAGAGTTTCTAACTAAAAGATATAGCTTGTCATCTACCAATCTTACCCAACCAAATTTTCTAACATCATTAAAAAATAGTTTTGATCCATCAGAAAATGTAAAGATGATATGAGAAAACTTGTTCGGTAGATGTCCTAAATTTTTTATTGAATGTCCACCAGAAATTGTTTTACCGATTTTTGGAACATAGACTAGTTGTCCTGTCATTTTTAGATGAAACAATAAAAAATTGTGGCCATATAAATCCACAACTATTAATTTTGCTCTACGATAAACGTGTTTAATTTTCTTACTGCGGACTTTTCGTACAAACTCGCTTATCGGTAAATTTACCATCTTTGCTACTTTTATTTCTACATTTATGATGGTTTTGTTTTTGATTTTAGAATTCAATTCACGTCTAATTGTCTCAACCTCTGGCAATTCCGGCATGGCGTTAAAATTTACAATTTAATTATTGAAATTTGTTTGGGATTTGGGATTTGGATATTGGGATTTGGAATCAACTACTCATACTCCACAGTAGCTGGTGGTTTTTGTGTTATGTCGTATAAAACGCGGTTAACTTCTTTTACCTCGTTAACAATTTTACTTGAAATCTTAATTAAAGTTTCATATTTAAATTTATACCAATCAGCTGTCATAAAATCTTCTGTTGTCACAGCGCGTAAACTTACAATATATTTATAGGTTCTGGCATCACCCATTACACCAACTGATTTAGCTGGTAGTAACGCTGCAAACGCTTGGGTTATGTTGCTATAATCTCCAGATTTTTTTAGTTCTTTCATATAAATTTCATCTACTGCTTGCAGGATTTTAATTTTTTGAGATGTTATATTACCTAAAATTCTTACAGCTAAACCTGGACCTGGAAAAGGATGACGATATATGACGTCTTTATCAAGTCCTAAATCTAGACCTAATTCTCGAACTTCGTCTTTATATAAATCTTGTAATGGTTCGATGATTTTAAAATGTAGTTTTTCTGGCAGAGTTAAATTATGATGGCTTTTAATTTTATCAGCCTTATTAGAACTGGCAGCTGATTCAATTCTATCAGGATAAATTGTTCCTTGTGCAAAATATTTAATATGCTCTTTTTTAGAAATTTTCTTACCTTCAGTTTCAAATACCTTAATAAAAGTATGTCCAATTATTTTTCTTTTCTTTTCTGGCTCAGTTACTCCTTTTAGTCTATTCAAAAATAAATTTCTAGCATTTACTACTTTAAAATTTTTAATATTTAATTTTTTGTAAATCTTTCTTATTTCTACAGTTTCATTTTTTCTCATTAAACCATGATCTACAAATACACAATACAAATTATCTCCTACTGCCTTATGAATTAATGCAGCAACTACGGTTGAATCTACTCCGCCAGAAGAACCAAGCAAAATTTTATTATCTCCAACTTGTATTTTAATTTGTTCAATTAAATCTCTGGATAGGCTTTTTACTTTCCAAGTCTTTTTTGCTTTGCACACACCAAAGACAAAATTTGCAAGTATATCCTTGCCGCGTTTAGTATGAACTACTTCTGGATGAAACTGCACACTATACATTTTCTTATTTGTATTTTCCATCGCAGCAATTGGACAGCTTGGACTTGTAGCAGTTCTAATAAATCCTTTTGGTAATTTTGATACAATGTCATAGTTTGAAAACCAAGTTTGCTGTTTTCCCTTAATTCCTTGAAATATTTTTCCTTGCTTTGTTACTTTTATAAAATACCTGCCAAACCTACCAACTTTTCCTGGTTCAATTTTAATATTAAAAAAATCAGCAATAAGCTGATGTCCATAACATATTCCCAAAATTGGAATACTCATTTTAAATATTTCTTTTTTAACTTGAGGTGAACCTTTACCGTAAACGGATGCAGGGCTACCAGAAAAAATAATGCCATCTGGTTTTAGTTTCTTGAGTTGCTTGCTAGATACATTGTGTGGCAAAATTTCAGCATAAACACCGAGTTCTCTAACTCGGCGGGCAATTAGGTGAAGATATTGTGATCCAAAATTTAATATAACTATCATAATAAAATTATATGGATTTTTGCAATATATTACTATCCATGAAATTACTCGATCGCTTCAAATGAACACAATGTGCCCCTTTGAAGCTCACTCGTAATTATATAAAAATTTTGACAAAAAGAAAAGGGGGCTTCTGGAATTTAATCCATATCGCCCCAATTTCACCCAATTATTTCCAGCGGCTTGGGCGGCCGGGATGGACTTTTTGCGTCTTGCGCATAGTCCTGCCCTGCATTCGGGCTAATAACGCTAATTATAGCGCCTGGTAGTCTCAAGTTACATCAAATCATAATTAGGTTTCTGGCTTGAGGTACAACATTCCCTCCTTTCAGCATTTTTGGTTGATCACGGTCGAACAATTAGCTTACCCGCTGCACAAGTAATATGGTGTTGCTGCAGGCAAAGTGCAAACACCTTATTACGCTTCCTTCCTTAATTGATCTTCATTTTGCTGCTCACAACAGCAGTAAGCTTGCACCGTGCCGATTCCCAGATTTCTTCCCAGCAGTCAAATACTGCTGTCCAACAATGCGGTCGTTTTCCTGACCAATCAAATCCGGTCACTCGCCAACGAAGGTATGTCTGACAGAATTCTGCTTTCCAGAATTGTCCACCCGGAATGACAATACCTACCTCTGAGTAGAAAATCATCTTACCTTTATTGGTGTAGGGTTTTGGAATTATTAAGCCGGTCATGAATTCAATCTCGGCTTTTTTCAAGCGTTCCCCCAACACACGTATGTCCTCGCAGACAACACATACCATTTTGCGCATTACTTGAGGAGTACTTCCCTTACGAGAAGAAGGCGGACAGAAGTATACATCCAACTGTCCATTTCCGTTTTGACAGGCTCTTTGAAATCTAACCATGAGCCTTTCAGGTATGAGGAATACTGGCAGTGTTCTTTTCTTTGCCATTTGTATAAACTTGGCTGGTGTTTTTTTATTAACTAGATTCATTATGAGCCTGCCCCCTTTCAAAACAACATTGGTTTAGATCCTTAAATAAACTACAGGTTTACTTAAAGATCATTGTCAAAATACTAACCTTAAATCATAGCATAAAAACAAAAAAATGTCAAATGGTATGACATCTTTTTTGCTTATTTTATTTAAAAATTATCTATTCCAGTACATATTCCCACCCAGGCTGCCATTGCCACGGATCTGTTAAAACCTTTTCAAGAGAATACCCTTTTATCCAGTGCTCCAAACCATATTGAGTTACTCTATGCCCTATTATCATAATCTTCTTGTCTTGATAGTCTTTATTTAAGTCATCAAAAAAACTTTTCATTCTTTCCATGCACTCTTGATAACTTTCCCCGATAGGGAACGGTTGATTAATATATTTTGATCTTACTTTGTTTACTTCTTCATTGGGGTGATGTTCTAAATCCCCGTAATCACATTCACGTAATCTTTTATCTTTTATAATTTTGAAATCTCTATTCTTAAAAGCTATTTCTGCAGTATTGTAAGATCTTTTTAGATTAGAACAAAAGATAGCGTCAAAGTGTTCATTCTTGTAACGCTCTCCTAATTCTTTAGCTTGTTGTTGTCCTAGTTCAGATAGCTCAACATCATCTAACCCAGAAGCTAATCCTTTCTCATTATCGAGACTTGTGGCATGTGATTCAAAAATTATCGTAACCATATTATTATATTGTCATCTCGACCGTTATTTATTTATTTTATGCGAGTGGAGAGATCTCACCCCAAACTTCTTGAAAGGTGTGAGATTCTCCGCCAGAGGCGGATCTGCCTATGGCATGACTCGACAAGCTCGGAATGACTAAAATTAACTAACTTGCTTAATTAGTTTCTTTGTTAATTCTATTGGCAAACCTTGCACACTATCAATTGTTCCTTCTATCTTAATTACATGATCCGCAATATCTGCATATGCCATGTTATACCCCCCAGCAAAAGTATAAACGACTTTATCCTTAGCTATCTTTTCGATTTGATCATCAGAAAATTTGCTAAACCATAGCTTAGCAATGTCAATTCCCTCTGCTGTTTTGCCAGTTTTGGTATTTGTGGTTATTACAGATGTTACGGTTTGTACAGGATATTTTTCATAGCTTTGTAAAAATTTTCTAACCTCTGCTTCGTTTTCTGGTTTTTCTCGTATCTCGCCATCACAAACTCCCACTTGGTCAGATGTAATTAAAATTGCATCTTCTTTTATTTTTGGTAAAAGCGCTTCTGCTTTGGCACGACCTATTTTTAAAACTAGCTGTTTTGGGTCTTCATCACGAATGGCTTTTTCGTCAATTCTTGGAATCATCACTTCAAAATCATAACCCATACTTTCTAAAACTTTTTTGCGCCAAAAAGATTGTGAACCGAGAATTATTTTCATAATATTATCTATCCTCTTTGTCATTCTGAACACGTTCGTTACACTCAGTGTAAACTCCGTGAATAATCTCAGCTTAGATCCTTCAGTCGTTTACACTCCTTCAGGATGACAAGTTAAGCACCATGACATTTCTTAAAATTGTTTCTGTAAAGCTATTATTGCAATAATAATCGCACCTAATGCAATTAAATTAGCGACTGCGGCCATCCAGAAACTCCAAGTTTTCCATTCTGGTTTTTTCATCACTCCGGCAATAGCTACAAGTGATTCTTGGCTTTTTTCTTTTAATCCCATAATTTTATTAAAATGAATTGTAACCTTTATTCCACATGACACTTTTAATCTTATTAGCCCACAGAAATCTTATCTATCTTATCCTGAATATACCTTGAAAAATATCCTCTATATTTTTTTTGTAGTGTTTTCTTTTGCCAATCTTTACCAGCAATAATCTTACGACAATTTTTCTGTGCACAGTTACATTTTGTTTTATAAATATCATTGTCTACCATTGCGTAATCAATGGTCAATTCTTCCTCTGCTTTAATATCTCGCATAGCCACAAAAGTAATTTCGCCTCGAACACCAATGTTCGGATTACATGAGTGATTTAAAAACATCATAATTTTACCGACCTCATTGCTTTTTAATGGACCTATAACAAAATCATCATCAATTTGGAAATAGGAATCACCAATCAAATGTCTTATTCTCTGGAGAGTTTTCCAACCAATAATATGACCACCTTTGATACCGACCAACTCTCCTTTCTTAATTTGACGTATGCCAAATAATCCACGGCCTTCAATTAAACTTTTCTTTACCCTCGTTTTTGGTGATAAATAAGATTTTATATTCATATCTTTTATTCTACATTACATAACACTTCTTATCCAAGATCTTTTTGCGAGGTTTGGATTGTGAGCCGAGGATTATTTTCATTTTGACTTCTCTAACAATAGATAGGGATAACCTTTAAAATCTCTCTCAACATTTTGACAGCCATGTTGTTTTAAAAAATCAATCATTTCATCTGATTTGTGCTTAACATCTGATATTTTTTTTAAACCGATATATTCTACTTCGATAAAACTGCCTAAATCCTTTACAGAATCAATAGCCACTTCATAATCTTGATAAATATATACTTTCCTTACTTTATCTACGGTTATCACTTTTTTGAGATCTAATGCTTCTAAGATTTTTTGACCAGTGTCTTTGTCATCAATTACTATTTCATACTCATCGCAATGATAAGCTTTGCCGTCTTCTTGATAATGCCAGTTTTTGTAATTAATTGTATTCTTTTCCGCTTCTGTTCTTAATCGTAGCCATTCTTTAATTGGAGTGACTTTCGTAAAATCTCGATGAGAAGGGACATAATATTGATCGACTTGTTTATTTTCAAATTGAAATTTTCCTTTTTCTATTAAAAACTCTTCCAAGTCTTTTGTATCGTTTACTTTTACTTTAATTTCTATTTCTTGATTAGACATATTATTTCTTATGACACTTCTTAAATTTTTTTCGCCAAGGAGATTGTGATCCAAGAATTATTTTCATAAATTCTCTGTTACCCTTTATAATTTAGTCAAAAATAAAAATGTTATTAACTAATCTTAGATGTAATGTTTCGATTTCTTTAATCTTACCCAACACCCATACCTCGCTTCCTCTCTTTGAATTTTTAAAAGTTGGATATTTTTCTAAGTCAACATTCTCACAAATAACTGACAGACCTAAAATAGAACCAGTTTTAGAATGAAAATATAAAGTAACTTTTTTATTATCGCTAATCGATAAACTTGAAAATTCTAACTTCCAACAAATTTTAATATCCTTAAAACTTTCTCTAATTGATGATTGCTGGAATGGCGTTACAGACTCTACCTTCTCTTCAATCTCTTCAGGTGTAGGGCTTAACTGATACCCGCCATCTTCTATCATCTTCTTAACCTTTTGGGATAATTCTTTCTCAATAGGAATTTTCTCAATTGAGTCGTTGCTTGGAAAACTTTTAGAGACGGGTTTATCTGTGTCTGCATATTTTTTATTTTTTCTGTGTTTAAATAGCAACACTATCGATGGTAATAAAGTAAATATAATAACAACTCCTACCCCTGAAAAAATCCATTCTTTGTTTTGCCAAATATACTCTAACATAATATTTATCCACCATGACACCCCGTACAGTCGCTTCGCGACTTACGGGGCATGCTCCTTAAATTATTTGCCGTGGCACTTTTTAAACTTCTTACCACTCCCACATGGACAAGCATCATTTCTCCCTACTTTTTGTCCGTTGTAATGGGTCTGTGCGCTGTCTTCTAACTTTGCTTGACGTTTTTCTACATCTTGTTGCATTGCTTGCTGCTCATCAACTTTCTGATCCCTGATCCCTGATCCCTGATTACTGATTCCCTGCCCCCGTTCCATAGTCTTTGCCGGTGCTACAAACTGCATGCCTGCCCGTTGGAATATTCCTGGAGTAAACTGCTGTGCTACACCAACTTTGTATATAGAGTAAACTACTTGTTTTTGAATTAAATTCATCAATTCTGTAAATAGCTTATATGCTTCTTTTTTATATTCAACTAAAGGATCGCGCTGGCCATAGCCACGAAGTCCAATCCCAGTACGTAAATAATTTATTGCATCTAAATGTTCTACCCACAAATTATCTATAGCTCTCAAATAGATTTGTTTTTCTACTTTTCGTATTGGAATAACTTTTGTTTCTTGGAAGTCAGCTGTGTTCTGCATTGCTTGATTAACATTATATTCAAGTTTATCATATTGCTCTTTTGCAATATTTAGTAAATGATTGATTATTTTAGTTCTAGCCTTTACTTCGTCTGGTTTTGACTTTTCCGACATGTCTTCCTTTATCTTGTCTAAATCTAAACGAAGGGTTTGATCGACTCTAAAAATTGAATTAGCTACTTCGTAAATTTCTTTAATATCCCAAGATTTAGGATCATCAGAAGCAGTATGGAAAGAAACCACCGCCTCAATCTCTTGCTCAATTAACTCAATAACTTTATCTCTAATATCGTCTTTCTCTAGCACTTCACGCCTTTTCTGATACACTACTTCCCTATGCTTGTTTATAACATCATCGTATTCTACCAAATGTTTTCTGATATCAAAATTATGTCCTTCTACTTTTTTCTGCGCTGATTCAATTGAACGAGTAATCATTTTGTTTTCAATTGGCATGTCTTCTGGCACTTTTAGAGTTGTCATCATGCTTTTAATTCTATCAGACCCAAAAATCCGCATTAGTTCATCTTCTAAAGAAAGATAAAATCTAGTACTTCCTGCATCTCCTTGACGGCCAGAACGTCCACGAAGTTGATTATCTATTCTACGCGACTCATGCCTTTCTGTACCGATGACATGCAAACCACCAGCTTTTTTGACGATATCTTGTGCACCTTCTTCTGGCGGGTTACCACCTAAAACAATATCAACTCCCCTACCGGCCATGTTAGTAGCTACTGTAACACCACTCGGTCGACCAGCTTGAGCAATAATGTTTCCTTCTTTTTCGTGTTGTTTGGCGTTTAGAACTTGATGTTCTATTCCCGCTCTATTTAACATCTGTGATAAAAATTCGTTTTGCTCAATAGCAACTGTGCCAATAAGTACTGGCTGACCCTTAGTTTGCTTTTCTTTGATATCCTTAATTAGCGCCTCGTATTTTCCCTTGGCAGTTTTGTAAACAAGGTCGTTTTTGTCATCACGTACCATTGGTTTGTTTGTCGGTATTACTGTAACTTCTAAACCATAAATTTTAGAAAATTCTTCTGCTTCTGTTGCAGCAGTACCTGTCATCCCAGAAAGTTTTTTGTATTGCCTAAAATAATTTTGAAAAGTAATTGTTGCCAATGTTTTTGATTCACGTTGAACTGCCACACCTTCTTTTGCTTCTATTGCTTGGTGCAAACCTTCTGAGTAGCGACGACCTTGCATCATTCTACCGGTGAATTCATCTACGATAATTACCTCGCCATCTTTTACCACGTAGTCTTTGTCGCGCTTAAATAATGCATGCGCCTTTAATGCTTGTTCAATATGATGAACCATAGTAATGCCACCTTCGGTATAAATATTTCCCATGCCCAACATTTTTTCCATTTTTGTTATTCCGTTTTCAGTCAAAGTCGATGCTCGCATTTTTTCATCAATATTATAATCAACGTCTACTTCTAATTTTTTGACTAGTTCTGCAAACCGAGCATATTGGTCTGTACTTTCTGTATCTGGCGCAGATATGATAAGCGGAGTTCTGGCTTCGTCGATTAAAATACTATCGATTTCATCAATAATACAATAATGCAAATCTCTTTGAACCATTTGTTCTTTTGTTTGCACCATGTTGTCACGTAAAAAATCAAAACCATATTCATTGTTTGTGCCATATGTTATATCTGCAACATATGCTTCTTTACGTTCAACTGGGCGTAAAAATTCATGTACAATTTTAAACGCACCCGTTTTATCGCGTTCTTTATCTTGTTCTGACCCTTCCTCTTTAGGTGTTTGATATGCTGGGTCATACAAAAAAGCAGACTCATGTTGAATACAGCCTACTGATATACCTAAAGAATAAAAAACTTGTCCCATCCAGACGCTATCTCTAGCAGCTAAATAATCATTGACAGTGATAAGATGTACACCCTTGCCTTCTAGAGCGTTTAGATATGCTGCTGTAGTAGAAGCTAAAGTTTTTCCTTCTCCGGTTCTCATTTCTGCAATTATGCCGCGATGCAAAGTTATACCACCCATCAGCTGTACGTCGAAGTGTCGCTGTTTTAGTGTTCTTTTGGCAGCTTCTCTAACGCATGCGAAAGCATCCGGCAAAATTTCGTCAAGTGACTTTCCGTCTTTAAGTTGGGATTTAAAAACCGATGTCTGATTTTTAAATTCATCTTCAGACATCTTTTGATATTTTGGTTCTAATTTATTTATCTCGTCGACTTTGTCTTGTAGTTCCTTAAGAACTTTGACATTTGGATCTCCGAGAATTTTTGTGAGGATGGACATAGAATGGTTTGGAGATACTAAGATACTGGATATAAAGATATTGAGAGCAACTTAATATCTAAGTATCTTAATATCAAAATATCTAATAATAAACTGTAACTTAAAAACTATACCAAAAAAACTTGCATAAAGCAAGGATTGACAAAAATTATTAAACGTGATAGAAGTAATGCATTAAACCTTTCAAAGCACAGCTGTGCTACTACTTAGTACCTACTTAGATACTGTGATCTAACTAGCGAAAGGTGGTTTTGCCCTAGTGAACGGGCGAAAGGAGATTTAAAATGTCTAAATCACCAAACTGGGGTCAAGGCACTCAACTCGAGAAACTTGGATTTCACCACGCTGAAATTCAAGAAATCATTGACAATCATCGAGCAGTTCATGAGTTACTAGCCAGTATTCGTGAAAAGAAAAGACGCTCAACTTTTCAGCGTATTATGTATGCCACAGGAATTATTGACCCAACAGGTTTTTTGAACAAAGCACTCACTCACAAAGAACTTCTGATCGGATTTCCTTCGGTTAATGGGAGAATTATTGACCTTCTGTTGAAAATTGAAATAAATGTCTCCCTGCACATCCTCAATCTTAATATTGTGCTACCAAACAAAGAGTCTGACGACGAAGTACAATCCGCAATAAAAAAGATGAACTGGACATCGATAAAATCAAAAAAACTTGGTTCTTTAGAGGCGATGGAAGAAAATATCGATAGCACTCACAAAGAATGCCGGCGTACAAATATTTGGGCAGCAATATCTATGGCAATATTGCATCCTGAATCTTTCAGGCAAGGTGAAATTTTGGTGTTTAGCCAGTTTCGATATAAATCTGCTTCACCACTACACAACCTTGTTGTTCCGATCTTAAGACTTAAACGCGGACAAATCTATATCGATGCTGCTGACTATTGCGACCCAATAAGGGAAGGAAACTTTCACTCACTCAGATTGTATGGCTAAAAACATACGTTTTAAAAACCCCCGCGTTGATGCGTTCAGCGCGGGTTCTTTTTTTTGCAGCAAAAAAACTTGCATTAAGCAAGGATCTAATTGATATATCGTCTATAAAAATTTTCTTATTCTCACCTATGTGTTTCTTTATATTTAACTAGTATAGTTTTCAGATGATCTTTAACTTTATCGATTGCCTTATAAATATTTTTTGTAGTTTTTTCTACTCTTATTAATTTTCCCGGCACATCTAAATTAACTTCTGCTCTGTATAACTCTCCTTTTTTATGATGACGTGTTGTATACTCAACTTCAACGTCTGCTTCAATAATGCCATTATAGTATTTCATCAAAGATAATATTTTTTCTTCAATATATTGTTTCAGCTCAGGAGTAAGATTTATTTTTGTTGCTTTAATTTTTATTTTCATATTTTTTGTTAAATAATTATTTATATATTACTATCATTATCTCTGATACCTTGCACCTGATTACTGATTACTAGTCACTGATTACTCACTACTTAACTTCCCTATCAAAACCCAACCATTTGTATTTCTTCGTGCAATTGAATACCAACTTTGCTTCTCACTTTCTGCTTGATCATACTTATCAGCATGACAATATCTGTGGCTTTAGCATTATTAATATTGACTATAAAATTACAATGTTTTTCTGATACTTGTGCTCCCCCGACAATTTTCCCTTTAAATCCAAGGTGTTCAATAATATAACCAGCTGGAAAATCCCCCAACTTCATTAGATTATTGTATTCGCTTTCGGAAATATCCAAACCTTTCATCATTTTTTCTTTATCAATTTCTTCTGGGGGAATATTTTTAAATATTGAACCAGGATTTGGTTCTATTGGAATGCGTTGAGTACGTTTTAACATTGTTTCTCTAGCTGTTTTTTGAATTTCTTCTGCATCACCTTTTTCTAATTTTAGTTTTACTGAAAGTATTACTCCCCCATTTTGTTTGAACGCACTATCTCGATAGCCAAAATTGCAATCCTTATTTTTGATTTTTTGTATTTTTCCGCTTTTATAAACTTTTACTTCCTCAACAAGATTTGAAATACTATGGCCATATGCTCCGGCATTTCCCCTAACCGCACCTCCAATTGTACCATAAATTCCCACCATCCATTCCATTCCAGAAAGTCCTTGCTTAGCAGTCTCGTTGACTAACTTATTAAAATTGACACCGGCCTCAGCTTCAACTATTTGGCCTTGTGTCCTGCACGTTGTACCCTGCACCTTAACTACTACTCCTTCAAAACCAGTGTCCGAAATCAATACATTGCTACCACCAGCTAAAAGAAAAAATGGTACTTCTAGTTCTTGTACAATCTTAACCACTTCTAGTAATTCTTTGCTACTATTGACTTCTACAAAATACTTTGCCTTACCGCCAATTTTGTATGTGTTAAATTCTTTCAAGCTGATATTTTGCTTTAAACTATCACCTAATTTTTCTTTTAATAGTTTACTCATATATTCTTAGGGTAGGTTGGCCTTTAGGCCGACCTACTAACTACGGGCAGCCTAAAGGCAGCCCTACCCAATCTAGAAATTAGAAATTATTTTATATACATCACCTGCTCCCATAACTGCGACGACTTCTCCAGCGCAGGCTTCTTTGGTTAAATATTCTGAAATGTTTTTTAGACTACCCTTATATTTAATGTTTAGATGATGATTAGATGCCAGTTTAGCTATGTCTTTAGAAGTTATACCTTTTGCTTTTTCTCTGGCAGAAGCAAAAATATCTGCTAAGATAACTTCGTTACAATCTACAAAACAAGTAGCAAATTCTTTTTTAAATGCTTTTGTTCTGCTCACCATGTGCGGTTGGAACACGCATCTAACATATTTTTTTGGAAATTTTTGTCTAATTGCCTGTAGTGTTGCCCTAACTTCTGTTGGATGATGAGCATAGTCGTCAATAAACTGTATTCCTTTTTTATTCGCTATTGTCATTCTGCGTTCTACTCCCTTAAAATCAACCAAGACTTTTGCAATTCTAGCCTTACTTATTTTATTTATGTCACACACAATTATACAAGCCAAGGCATTCAAAACATTATGATCACCTGCTAGCCTAGTTTTAAATCGACCATAATATTTTTTATTTTTTTTGATTTTAAATTCAGTTAAATTTTTTACATATTTGATATCGTATGCTTGCCAATTAGCATTTGAATTTAATCCATAGGTAATAATATTTTTCTTATTTTTGATAATTTTATTTATTGATGGCCAGTCCGAACAAGCAATTACTTTACCTTTATTTTTGAAAGTTTGATTGATCAGTTTTAAAAAAGTATTTTCGATTGATTTTAAATTCTTATAAACATCTACGTGTTCCCATTCCAAACTTGTGATGATTGTTAATTTTGATTTAAGATCTAAAAATTTTGCTATGTTTAGTTTTAAACTTTTAACGTATTCATCCCCTTCTACAATAAAATGTTTGCCATCTTGCCATTGTCCGTTAGCTGGTAATCCATAGGCTTTCGATGAACCAAATAGATAACTTGGCTTTAACCCTAATGATTTAAACATAAATGCGAGACATGACGTAGTGGTGGTTTTTCCGTGAACTCCCGTAATTGCAATTGTATTTTTTAGCTGACTAACGTAACCTCGCAATTCTGATTCTAGAACAGTTTTAAGCTTCTTTGTCCTGAGTTTATCGAAGGATTGTTTTTCGACAAAATCGTATTCTGGATTATTATTACTAAACGAAGTTCCTACCACAACTAAATCTGGGTTGAATTCACTGATATTCTTAGCACTAAAATTCTGAAAAATTTTGATTTTATTTTTAATTAACACTGGATCAGTAATAAATTTTTCTGAAACATCAGAACCTGCAACATCATATCCCATTTGTTTAAAAATAATAGCTAAGCCTGACATGGCCACGCCCTTAATGCCTAAAAAGTATATTTTTTTTGCACTTTTACTAAGTTGCATCTTTTACTATTTGAATGATTTGATTTGCTAAATTATTTTCTTGATCTACAATGTTTAATTTTTCAATATTTCTAGAAAGATTTTCTAGTTGTGATTTGTCTACAATAATATTAGAAATGAATTCACTAAAATCTTCTGGGGTTAAATCGTTTTGTTTTAGATATATTGCAGCGTTATTTTTTGAAAATTCCAAAGCATTATCTTCTTGATGGCTATTAGGAATTGGTATTAAGGCAACCGCTTTTTTTAATGCAGCGCATTCTGTTAAAACTGACATGCTGGCACGGCACACCACTAAATCTGCTGCGGCTAAGACATCTTTAAACTCGTCAGTTAAAAATTCCAACTGCAGATAATTATTAAAAAATATCTTTTCGCCTTTTCCCTTGCCAGTGATGTGTATTACTTGGGCATTTTTTGCAATTTGTTCTACAGATTCAAATACTAGATCGTTAATTGCTTTAGACCCTGTACCTCCACCTAAAATTAAAATGATTGCTATATCGCTTTGTAATTTGAATTGTGCTATGGCTTTTTCTTTTGAGCCTTCATAAATTTCACTTCTAGCAGGATTTCCTGTTTGAACTACTTTGGATGGGTTAAAATTATTTTTTGAATTTTCAAACGTAACCGTAATTTTTTTAGCAAAAGAAGAAATTATTTTATTTGCCAAACTCGGTCTAACATCTTGTTGATGAATTAGTACTGAAATTTTAAAAAATTTGCCTGCCCAAGAAAGCGGTACTGCTACATACGCAGCAGAAGATACAATTATATCTGGTTTAAACTTTTTGATAATAATTAAAGATTGGATAAACCCAATCAAAATTCTTGCAGGATCTAAAAAATTTTGCCAAGAAAAATAACGCCGCAGCTTGCCACTTTGGATTGCTTTAAACTCCAAACCATAACTTTTAATAAATTGTATTTCGGGGCCACTCTTTGTTCCTACCCATAAAAAATCCGCGCTAGGATAATCCCTTTTTATGGTTTGATAAACTGCAATCAAAGGGCTAACAGAACCAAAAGTTCCACCCCCAGATAATAATATCTTCATACCCGGTAGTAGAATTTCAAACGGTTATTTTATTTAAATATATATATTATTGTATTGATTATTAAATAATTGTTAATCTTTTGAACAACTCGACATAAAACGCTCAAAATATTATCAAAATTATTTGAAATTTCACTACCGGGTCATATCAAAATCCAAATTTCATACCATCTTCAATTTGGTGTCCATATTCATCCATTAAAATTATATTTTCCACCCTTCCTTCAAGATAAGATTGGCACTGATTTTCTGCTTCTGAATCAACATCTTCTAATGGATTGTGCACAATATCAATTGCCCAGTTTGGCACAATTTCTTCTGCTAAACATGGTCTTTTTTCTAGATCAAAACCGCTGATTAACTTTTCATCTAACATCTTTCTTCCTTCTCTGATTGCGTTTGCTTTATTACTTTTAAAGTCATCCAATTTTTCTTCACTACTTGCTATAATCTTATCCATGCTTTCTCTAACAATTTTGACGTTTTTGTAATACGCCACTCCGATAACAATTGCTATTATGATTGTAAGAAGCAACAATTTTTTCATATATTTAAATTAATTATGTCTTTGCCTAGAAACATTGGCTAACAAACCTGCTGCAGCAAAAAGTGTCATAAGCGAGGTTCCCCCGTAACTAATGAATGGTAATGGTACTCCGGTTAAAGGAGCAAGGCCAATCATGGCAGCAATATTTATAAATGACTGAAAAATTATCCAAGTAATAATTCCCACCACTAAATATTTTCCAAAATTATCAGGTGCATTACTGGCAAGTTTAAAGCCTTTGATCATCAATATGATAAATAATACTATCAATAATGCTGAAAAAATAAAACCTATTTCTTCTCCTATTATAGCAAATATTGAATCTCCCGTAACTTCTGGTAAATATGAAAATTTCTGAATTGATTTTCCAAAACCTCGCCCTAACCAACCACCAGAGCCAACAGCAAGTATCGCTTGATTTAAGTGATAACCAATGCCTTCTGGATCTGTTCCTGGATGCAAAAATACTAGCAAACGATTAAAACGATATGGGGCCTGAAATATTAGTAAAGTTAATAACGCAGCTCCCATTCCGCCAAAAAATATTAAATGCAAAATTTTAGCACCTGCCACAAAAAATATTGTTAAAGCAATAACTACTATTATTGATGCGGTGCCAACATCTGGCTGCAAAACTACTAGTCCTAAAACAACTCCAAGTAGCACAACAAAAGGAACAAAGCTAATACGAAAATGTTGCAAATCTTGCTTTGTTTTTATGCTAAACCACGCTGCTAAATATATTGTTAAAGTCAATTTTATTATTTCGGAAGGTTGCAAAGAAAATCCACCAATACTTAGCCAACTTTTTGCATAGCCATATGATGCAGCAAGTCCAGGCACAAAAAGTGCTACTAAAAGTAAAATATTTCCACCCAAAATCAATAAACTCCATTTTTTCCAAAAGTGATAATCAACACGATACAAAATATAAAAAAGTACCAACCCAGGTAATACGCCTACAGTAATTTGATGGATCAACAAATAATATGTGCTACTATACTTTTGATAGCTAATTACACTCGAGGCAGAAGAAAGCACAACTAGCCCAAATAAAATAATAAATCCTATTATTCCCAAAATAAAATAATCTGGTGGTGGGTCCAACAGTGTTTTAGAAAAAATCTTATTTAATATTTTTTTCTTCATTTCAACTTCTTTACAATATTTACAAATTGATCACCACGATCAAATTCGTTGGTGAACAAATTAAAACTTGCACAGGCAGGTGAAAGAAGTACTATATCATTTTTCTTAGCAAGACTATTGGCGATTGATACTGCCTCAACCATAGAACTAACTTCACTTATTAATGATTTGAATTTTACTTTTTTTAACCTAGGAATTATATTTTTACTACCCTCGCCTTTTAATAAAACTAATGCGTGGCAATTTTTCTTAATTTCTTTTGCTAAATTTTCAAATTTTAACTTTTTATCAGTACCTCCAGCAATCAATACAATGTTTTTCTTCTTTGCAATTGTTTTTAATGCTGCTATAGTTGCGTCTGGAGTTGTGGAAGCTGTGTCATTATAATACTTGATATTATTGATTTCTTTAATAAATTGTAGCCTACTTTCTACTCCACTAAATTTTGAAAGTACTTTTTTGATTTGTAGTTTTGGCACACCTAGTAATTTTGCTACGGTAACAGCCGCTAAAACATTTTCTATGTTATGTTCTCCCAAAATCTTGACTGCAGAAACTGACGCAACTTTAGTTTCTTTTCCGTCAAGACGAAATACTATGTTTTTATTTTTTACAAAACTACCATTTTCATTTTTAAATTCTTTTTTCGAAAACCAAAATCTCCTACCGCAGACTAATTTGCCCATTGCTTTGGTGTGTTGATTGTCGCGATTCAAAACAGCTACGTCAAAATATCTTTGGTATCTCAATATATTTTCTTTTGCTCTAATATATTCTTTAAATGATTTGTAACGATTAAGGTGGTCTGGCATAACGTTTGTTACAACAGCAATATTGGGACAAAGTTTTTGGTCTCCAAGATTTTCTAAATGCCAAGAAGATAGTTCCAGTACTACCTCGTTTTGACCCTTGATTTGATCAATAACATTAAACATTGGCACAGTACCAATATTTCCAGCAAGCTTTATCTTTTTAAATTTTTTCTTTAAAAGTTCGTAAATTAAAGTTGTGGTAGTTGATTTTCCTCGAGTGCCTGTTATGCCTAATATTTTTTGAGGATTATGAAGTTTAAAAAATAATGTTGCTTCGTTTTCTATTTGTACTCCAGCTTTTTGAGCAATTTTTAAAAATTTAGATTCTTTTGGCACAGCTGGATTTTGTACAATAATATCATTTTGTATAAAATCATTATATTGATGACCACCCAAATGATAAGTTATGTTGAGTGGTTTTAAACTATTTACTGAATCTATTAATTGATTTTTTGTTTTTAAGTCTGTAACAATAACCTTGGCTCCAGCTTTTACCATCCATCTTGCAACAGAAACACCGCCTCCGTGCAAACCAAGGCCCATAATTAATACATTCTTTTTTTTAAAATCAGACTTTTGTAGTTGCATATTATTTTATACCTATTATTGCTGCCATACTTTCAACTTGTCTTGGTTTATCTCGACGATATGAAAAGTATTTATCATTTTGACAATAAGTACACTCATCACTAATTTCGATATTATTTTTAGATACTCCTGTGCTAACTATTTGATCGTAGGCGTACGACTTTAAATCAATATAGTTAATATCGTTTTTTTTGATTTGATACTTTGCATCGATTTGCTCTAAAACATCATCCTTAACTTCAAAATGACATTTACCAATTCCTGGGCCAATGGCAACTTTAACGTTATTAATATCTGAATTAAGTTTACTTAATTCATCAAAAAAGTTTGGAATTATTCCTTTAGTTAAACTTTTCCAGCCAGAATGCATAACTCCGCAGATTGAATTTTTTGAATCGTAAATAAAAATTGGTAGACAGTCGGCAATTGTTACCATCAAAAAAATACCTTTTTTATTTGTAATTAAAGCATCACAATTTTTTACTACTTGATTGTTATTTTCAACAATACAGATGTTTTTCCCGTGTATTAAATCTCCTAAAACTATTTGTTTAAAATTAATACCCAATAAGCTAGCAAATTTTTTTTGATTATTGATTACTTCAATTTTGTTATTTGTATCGATTCTTTGATTCCCCAATTGCTTTGTAGAAAATCCACAAATTATTTCTGTTTTACTGGCAAAAATTTCAGGGATTATAATGTCTGACATTTTATGTTCTGTCGATTAAAAATATAATTAACCCAATTACTGCTGTAACACCAGAAACTACCCAAAGACGCATTACAATTTTTGGTTCGGGCCAACCAATTGCTTGAAGATGATGATGAAAAGGCGAAGAAAGAAATATTTTCTTTTTTCTAATTGATTTAGAAGCCCACTGTAATAAAACTGATGAAGTTTCCATCACAAAAATAAACCCGATAATAGGTAACAATAATGATGCATTAGTAAGCATAGCAATCACACCCAAAGTTACCCCTAAAGACATTGCACCAGTATCCCCCATAAAAAATCTTGCGGGGTTAATGTTGTACCATAAAAATGCTAACAGTGCTCCAATAATTACTCCGCAAAATGTTGCTAAATCAAATCTTCCTTTAGCAAAAGCAATTGACCCATATGCTGCAAAAGCTACTAAAAGTGTTCCTCCCGCTAAACCATCAAGGCCGTCGGTTAAATTGACTGAATGAGCTGTGGCTATAATGATAAAAATAAAAAATGGAATATACCACAATCCAATATCAAAATTTCCAAAAAACGGAATATACAAGGTTGTCCAATCCAATTTAAAGTAAAACCATAAAGCACCTACTGTTGCAATGATAGCGTAAATTAAAAATCGATGTCTCATCCTAAGACCACCCCCATTATGCCCGACTTTCCAAATATCGATTAAATCATCAATCAAGCCCACAATAGCAGAAGCAACTAACGCCCCAAGGGGAAGCAATGTTTCACTTCTAGAAAGAAAATTGAGTTGGGTAAATACTCCGTTAAATATTTGTGATAAAAAATAAAATCCTAAAGCAAAAACTAAAACTGTTACCCAAATTAAAACACCACCCATCGTAGGTGTGCCTTTTTTACTTTTGTGTAATTTAGAAAATATTGGTGCAGATTTTTCGTCTCTGATTTGCTTGCCTAATTTAAACTTATACAAAAAATGTGTAAGTAGTGGCGTCCAGAGCATTGTAACGATAAATGCTAAGGTTGTTAGAAAAAATATTTTTGTGATATAAATGTTTTCCATTTGCTTTAAGTTTTTATGTTGATAATTAAAATGCCTGCTAAAAACAACAAAAATTCATAAAAAATTGTTGCTAGTATAATAAGGTTACTTAAAAGTTTAGCCTTTAAATAGAACATCTGAGCTAACAAAAAGTTCATAACTAATATTATTGTTCCAGCAACAGGTATTAATAGAATATTGATTGCCGAGCCAAAAAAATCCACTCCAAAATAAATGTTATAGTGCAAAGCAATGTGCTCTTGTGAAACATTAAATTTAATATACAAAATTATCCACGTTGCAGTATTAAATATAATGGAAAGTAGTAAGCTTATCTGCGTTATCCGCTGTCTTAAAAAAAGGCTTTTAAAAAACCTCTTGTTTGTAGTTATGTCTGTTAATAAATTAAGCATAATATATTACATCTAATACATAAAATATACAAAATAAATGCAACTTTGTCTATAATGGCACAAATATTACTAATATGTTATAATATATCCACTATGTTAACACCCAAACAACTAAAAAGCATACTTGTTGAGGAAGGTGTGCTTTCAGAAAAAGAGTTAGAACTAAATTTAAAGGAGGCCGAAAAAGAAGGAGTTTCTTTAGAAGAATATCTTGAAGCAAAAAAACTTGTTTCTCAACATGATATTTATAATGCTGCAGCTAAACACTATAAAGTTGCATTTATTGAGTTAAAGAATTTGACCATCAGAAAGGACATCTTGTTATTAATTCCAGAACCTATTGCACAAACTCATAAAATTATTGCTTTTGAAAAAAATAATAATAAACTTAAAATTGCAGCGCTAGACCCACAAGACTTGGAAATATTTGAATTTTTAAGAAAAAAAACTGGCCTAGAAGTTGAAATTCATTTAACAACACCCCAAAATCTTAATGACGTTTTAAAACAATACCACAAAGGCCTAAAGGCAGAATTTGAAAAAATAACAGAAAAGAAAGCAACAGAAACAACTGACGAGAAAACAGGTGATAAGCTAAAAGAATTAGCAGAAGACCTCCCGGTTATTCGAATAGTTGATACATTGCTTGAATACGCAATTATTGAAAACGCCTCTGATATTCATATCGAGCCATTAGAAAAAGAAGTTAATGTCCGGTACCGAATTGACGGTATTTTAAGAAATGTGATGACTCTACCTAAATCAGTTCATGCAGGTGTTATAGCTCGTATTAAAATATTATCTCACTTAAAACTAGACGAACACCGCCTACCTCAAGATGGGAGATTTAAAGTTGTTAACCCAGAATATAAGGTTGCTTTTAGAGTTTCGATAATGCCAACTTTTGATGGCGAAAAAGCAGTTTTGAGATTGTTGAACGAAAATTCCCAAAAGCTGACTCTAGAGCAACTTGGTTTTCAAAACAAACCGCTAGAAATTATTCAAAGAAACATTAAAAAACCTCATGGCATGATTTTAGTTACTGGCCCAACGGGATCAGGAAAAACAACTACTCTGTACACAATTCTAAACATCTTGAATAGAACAGAAGTAAACATTTGCACTATAGAAGACCCAATCGAATATAGAATGCAACATATTAACCAAAGCCAAGTCAGCCCAAAAATTGGTTTTAATTTTGCCACCGGCTTAAGATCTTTCTTAAGGCAAGATCCAGACATTATTATGGTTGGTGAAATTCGTGATACTGAAACTGCAGAAATTGCTGTTCACGCAGCCATGACAGGCCATCTAGTACTTTCAACACTGCACACAAATGATGCCGTAACCACATTGCCTAGATTAAGTGATATGAACATACCTTCATTTTTAGTTGCTTCTACAACCAATATAATTATAGCTCAACGTTTGGTAAGAAAAATCTGCCAAGAATGCGTAGAAAGTTACAATTTAGATAAAAATGCAATTAAGGAATTGGAAAAACAAGTAGATTTAGAAAAAATATTTAAAAAATTGGAAAACGAAAAAGAAATACTTCCAGGAAGACAGAAAATTGATAGCTTATTATTCTATCGAGGTAAGGGATGTAGTAGATGCAATAAGACAGGGTACAAAGGAAGGATTGGCATCTACGAAGTACTTGAGATAAATGAAGAAATCTCAACTTTAATACAAAAAAACGCCAAAACTGATAAGTTGCTTGAAGCTGTAGAAAAACAAGGCATGATTACTATTCTAGAAGATGGTTTTATCAAAGCAAAAAATGGCATTACTACGCTAGAAGAGATACTTCGGGTCACAAAAGAATAAAATTACTTAAAACAAAAATGCAACCTTTATTTGAAAAAATAAAAAAATTTACAATAAATCTGCAAAGAGTTCCTGTTTCTCAAAAAATATTTTTTGTTCAACAGTTGGGCATTATGATAAAAACCGGCATTTCGCTTTCTGTAGCTTTAAACACTTTAAGCCGTCAAGCCTCAAATAAAAAATTTAAAACCATACTTTTATCTTTAAAAAGTGAAGTAGAAAAAGGAAATTTACTTTCTAAAGGTTTAGAAAAATACTCCCAGGATTTCGGTGAGCTTTTTATTAATATGATAAAAACTGGAGAAACTTCTGGTAAGTTAGAGGACGTCTTAAAACAATTATATATTCAGATGAAAAAAGATCACGAGATTGTGGGTAAGGTAAAGGGTGCCTTAATCTATCCAGCGATTGTTATTACCATGATGATAGTAATAGGAATTTTAATGATGGTTTACGTTATCCCAAATATCACATCAATTTTTGAAGAAGTAAACGCTCAAATCCCACTTTTTACTAGAATATTAATATGGTTAAGTAAATTTATTACAGCCAATGGAATTTTAGTAGCTGCTGTTTCATTAATATCGATAACAATTTTTGTTCGCCTAATAACTTGGGAAAAAGGTAAATTTCAATTTCATAGAATTTTATTAAGGACACCGGTTGTTGGAAAAATAATAGTAAAAATAAATTTAGCAAGATTCTGCAGAACACTTAGCTCTTTATTAAAAACAGATATACCTATTGTAAAAACTTTTGGCATAACTGCAGATGTATTAAGCAATCGCTTATACCGAAAAGCGTTAAATGAGGCTAAGGAACAAATACAAAAAGGGGTTAGTATAGAAAAATCTTTAAATGTTTACCCTAAACTTTTTCCACCAGTAATTTTGCAAATGATTGCAGTGGGCGAAGACACAGGTTCTTTAGACGACGTATTACAAGAATCAGCAATTTTTTACGAAGACGAAGTATCCCAAACCATGGATAATTTACCATCTATAATGGAACCAGTTTTAATGGTTATTTTAGGTCTTGGAGTTGCTGCCATGGCAGTTGCTGTTATTATGCCAATGTACAGCTTAAGCCAAGCAATTTAATATGACCCAGTAGTGATCCCGTAAAATTTAAATTACTATTGGATTATAAAAACATAAAAAAATTTGGAATAATTAATAAATATAATAAATGCCATTTACGGGACTACTACCGGGTATGAAAACCAAAAATCAAAAAGGACTATCTTTAATCGAAGTATTATTTTCGGTTTTTATTTTGGCTATTTTGAGTATAGGAATTTTTTCTCTGTTCCAAATTGCTTTGAATGTTTTAGCAGAAAATAAAGCCAGAGTTGGTGCAGTTTCGTTAGCCAACGAAAAAATGGAAATTATCAGAAACTTATCATACGAAAATGTTGGTACAGATGGCGGATGGCCATCAGGAGATCTTGAACAAACAGAACTTATTACTAAAAACAATATTGAATATACTGTTAATATAGCTATTAATTACGTTGATGATCTTTTTGATGGTGATTGTGACACTGACTTAGATTGCAATGATTATAAAGACGTTGAAATCGAAGTGCTGTGGACTGGGCATTTGGGTGTGCGTAACGTGATTATGAGAACAGCAGTTGCGCCACGAGGTTTAGAAACGATGACTGGCGGAGTTTTAAGAGTGAGTGTATTTGATGCTAATGGTGATCCTGTGGATAACGCACAAGTCCACTTAGTTAATAATATTATTTCTCCAACAATTAATACAAATTTTTATACTAATGATAGTGGTCAGGTAATTATTCCTGATCTTGAAGAATCATTAAACACATACCAACTAGATGTAACAAAGATAGTAGTCCCAGGGGAGACAG
The DNA here is from genome assembly GCA_018818885.1 of Patescibacteria group bacterium. Taxonomy (GTDB): domain Bacteria; phylum Patescibacteriota; class Patescibacteriia; order Buchananbacterales; family SURF-54; genus JAHIRB01. The sequence continues at coordinate 55,374 of JAHIRB010000007.1, forward strand.
AATACAGTATTGATAGGACTTGTGCTATTGATTCTAATTTTGCAGATTGCACAAACGGTAATGCAGACCCAACCAAACCACACGCCTCAGTAATCGAAAGTGAAATTACAGAAATTAGTTTTGCCATTGACCTTGTCTCGACTTTAACCATAAGAACAGTTAATCAAACTACGCCTTTGGCATGGATAGTTAATACCGGCGACCTTTCAGAAGATCAAGACAACCCAGCCATTACGGTGTGTGATAGTGGCGAATATATTTTTGGTTGGCGAGATGATGATTATGGTATAGATAAAATATATAGCCAAAGATACGACGAATATGGTGAAGTGATTTGGGTAGAAGATAAAGCGATTTCAACGGCTTCGAAACAAAACAATATAGACTTAGCCGTAGATAATGATTGTAATATTTATGCTACTTGGCAAGATGATAGAGACGATAAAGGTAATGAAGATGTGTATTTTGTTAGTTACGATGACAACGGAGATGATCGTTGGGACGGCGAAAAAAAGATAGTCACAGAAGCTGAAAGTTCAGATCAAAGCTGGCCAAAAATCACTCTAAACACTGCTAAAGATAGAGCTTATATTGCATGGGAAGATGAAAGAAATGATAATGGCGATATCTACATTATAAAATATGATATTTCATCAGAAGAAACTCCACTATCAGTAGTAGCAGAATTCGATCCAGCAATAAAGGTAAATTCTGATTCAATTGGTTCAGCGCAGGAAAAACCAGTGGTAGCTAACGATACAGATGATAATATTTACGTTGTTTGGGAAGATGATAGAAATTTTAATTATGATATTTATGCTCAAAAATTAAATAGTGATGGAACCAAGTTGTGGTCTGACACAAAAATAAATTCTGATTCTGGCGCATCTCAAGAAAATCCAGATATCGCACTTGATTCTTCAGACAATTTGTATGTTGTCTGGCAGGATTTTAGAAGTGATAATGATTATGACATTTATATTCAAAAATACGATAGCTCTGGCAATAGATTGTGGGCATTAGAAGATATTAAAGTAAATTCTGATTCTTCTGACGCATCTCAAGAAAATCCTGTAATAGCAGTATATGACCCCGGAACACCAGCTGATATTAGAATTTATGTCGTCTGGCAAGATTACAGAAACAGTAACTCTGATATATACATGCAAATTTTTGATTACAATGGTAATAAACAATTAGATTATGATCTCAATATTGGAAATGGTAGTGCAGACCAAGAAAATCCAGATATAATAATTTCTCCGATCACTGGGTTTCCAACAATAACCTGGCAAGACAACACCAACGGCGATTGGGATATAATAGCAGCGCAATACGGAGACACAATAGAAAACGGTGGTAACGTTGCAAATGTGGCTTTTGACATGTCTGGCTCAAAAACTATTGGTGAAGATATAAACGAAGATCCTATCTATAAATATAACAATATTACCCTACAAACTGACGGTACTGGGACTCTAATACTTACAAATATGGAATGGGATACATACACAATTAATCTTGATCCTGACCGCACACTTCTAATGTCAGAACCCCCTATCCCCTTCTTATTAAATCCCAATACTTCGTTAACCGTATTTCTAAATGTTGAATAGAAATAAAACTGGATACACATTGCTTGAAATAATATTTGCCATTTCAATATTTACGCTGGCAATAACAATGGTTTCTGCCTATATTGTAACAGGTTATAAAACCAGTAGATTTGCAGAGGAGCAAAATGAATCTATTGAGCACGCACGTAAAGGTATCGAAACAATGATCGAGGAAATACGAGAAGCAAGCCCAGCCGAGAATGGAGATTTTGCCATAGCAGAAGCAGATGAACAAAATTTTGTATTTTATAGTGATATTGACGTAGATCAACAAACCGAAAAAGTAAGGTACTTTTTAGAAGGATCAGACCTTAAAAAAGGCGTTACACAACCTACAGGTTTCCCAGTAACTTATCCAACAGAAAACGAAGTGATAACAATCCTTTCTATGTATGTTAGAAATGATACTGATCCAATTTTTTATTTCTACGATGCTACTTGGGCTGGCACAGATACAAATGATTACCTTACAACACCAGCTTCTCCTAATCAAGTTAATATTATCAGACTAAACTTAGAAATTAATATTAATCCAGCCATTGCACCTAATCCATTTATTTTAGAATCATACGTCAACGTCAGAAACCTTAAAGAAAATCTTTAATCAAACAACAAATAATAATGTACAAGTCCCAAAAAAATAAAAACAATAATTGGAAATTGGAAATTGGAAATTGGAAATTTCAACAGAAGGGTGCTATACTTATAATGACAATGACCTTTACAGTTGTTTTTTTAATTATTGCTGGAGGTCTTATCGCCCTAATAAATCAACAACAAAGATTAAATAGAATTAGAAAAGCTAAAGCACAAGCACTACATCTTGCAGAAGCTGGTGTAAATTATTACCGCTGGCATCTTGCGCATGATCCCGATGATTATACCGATGGTACCGCTACTACCTGCAACGAAGAAACGAATCCATGTATTCATGATTATTTGCAAGGTGATACTATGGGTCAATTCTCATTAACCATTACGCCACCTTCCACTGGTTCAACAGTCGTAACAATTAAATCCACTGGCTGGGTAAATGATTTCGAAGATTATAAAAGAAGAGTTGTCGCAAAATACGGACTACCATCTTGGGCACGCTATGCTGTAGTTGCTAATGCAGATATGCGTTTTGGTGAAGGTACTATTGTCCATGGTCCATTACATTCTAATGGTGGAGTTCGATTTGATGGTATTGCTTATAACGAAATTACTTCTGCCCAGGAAAGCTATAACGATCCAGATCATAGTGGTGGTAATGAGTTCGGAGTTCATACACACGTAGACCCTACGGATCCTCTACCGCCCACAACCGTACCCGCTAGATTAGATGTATTTGCAGGAGGAAGAAGTTTTCCCACCCCTTCAATTGATTTTAACGCCATTACGGTCGATCTAGCTATGCTAGAAGATGCAGCAGATGATGACGGTCTACATATCAAAAAATCTAATCAAGAAGGCTGGCACATTATACTATCTCCAAATGGCACATTAGATTATAGAAAAGTTGATTCATTTGAATACTGTGGTAGTACTCCAACCGGAGGAGATTTAGATTATCAAGGTAATTGGACAACCGATGAACCATTTCCCAACAATGGCATAATCTTTGTTTCAGATCATGTCTGGATTGATGGGAGTATAGATGGACACAGACTAACTATTGTAGCTGCAGAAGATCCACTAGCTTCTGGTGATGCTGATATTTGGATAAATACAAATTTAACATATACAAATTACAACGGAACTGATGCTATTGGCCTCATAGCGCAAAATGACATTAATATTGGTTTATATAGTGAAGATATTTTAAGAATTGATGGTGCACTTATTGCACAAAATGGACGAGTCGGTCGTTATCATTACTCTTCTTCGTGCGATCCAATTTATTACGACAGAGATACAATTACAGTTTTTGGTGCGATTGCGACAAATCAAAGATATGGATTTAAGTGGGTTTATGGAGACGGAACCAAGGCATCAGGATATACAACCAGAAACCTAGATTTTGACGGTAATTTAACCTATGCTCCCCCACCTCTATTTCCCTCTACTGACACTTACGATTTTATTTCTTGGGAAGAGGTCTTAATAAACGAAACTTATTAACAAATAATGTTTTCTCCTAACACAACTGCATTTGGTCTAGATATTTCTGACTTTGCAATAAGACTAGTTAATCTAAGAAAGACTAGATCAAGTGTTAGCATTGAATCATTTAACGAACTGAAAGTGCCTGCAGGCTATATTGTTGATGGTGAAATCAAGGATGAAGAAAACGTAACAAAATTACTCAATAAATTACTACTGACTGCTCAAGGTAAAAAATTATTAAAAACTGAAGTTGTTTCTGTGCTACCGGAAACAAAAACCTTTATTAAAATAATCACTGTTAAAAAAACTGAAAAAAAAGAGCTACCCAAAGCTATCAAGTTGGAACTAAAAAAACATATACCAATTAATATCGAGGAAATCTACTTGGATTGGCAAGTAATTTCTGAAAATGAAAAAACTATGAATGTATTAGCTGGTATTGCCCCTAAAGTAATTGTAGATTCATACCTAAATATTCTAAGAAAAGTTAATTTAATACCACTGGTCTTAGAAATTGAAGCTGCTGCAATTTCGCGTGCCTTAATTGCTGGTGACGATAAAGCTAAGATAATAATTGATATAGGAGCAGCACGAACCGGTTTAATTGTTTATGTCCATAACACGATCGTGCTTACTGTTAGCTTACCTATATCAGGAGAAAAAGTAACACAAGAAATTTCACAAACATTAAATATTGATTACCAGAAAGCAGAGAAAGCAAAATATGTCTGTGGACTAGATAAAACAAGATGTAAAGGAGCATTAAGGAAAATTCTTTTTAATTCTATGGATAATCTAGTCTTTGAAATAGATAAGGCAGTTGAATTTTACACAACCCACTTTCCACAAAGTGAAAAAATATCTCAAATTTATCTATGCGGCGGTGGAGCGTATCTAAAAAAAATTGACAAATATTTATCTCATCGCATAAAAATGGAAGTGATAACTGGCGACCCGCTTAGAACAATCAAAAAAGATAAACTAAAAGAAATAAAATTTCCTGTGAATCGTTCTCTTTCTTACACAACAGCTATCGGTCTTGCCTTACGTGGAGTTGATAAAAATAATTTATTATGATTACTCTTAATTTAATATCACCAGTACAAAAAAAAGAATTGAAGTTGATTCGTGCTTTTTTGATATTAAAAAACGTAATAATATATTTACTACTTTTCTTAATCCTAACAGCAATTATTCTTCTTTTCTCTAAGCTTATTCTTCAAAATAATTTTAATCGTGTTATTGCAGAATTTAATCTTAATAATCAAACAGGGACTATTTTCACCCAAGACATCAAACAATTTAACCAAAAAATAAAAGTTATAGAATCTGTACAAAACAGTTACATCTCCTGGTCCGAACCAATTGTTTATTGGTTAAATTTAATGCCAAAAAACGTTGTCCTTAACTCATTAATTATTAATAAAGAAAAACAAATTATACAAATTTCTGGCAGAGCTTTGAATAGAGCTGCACTACTTGAGATGGAACAAGCATTAATGCAAGCAGAATGCATACAAAATTTATGTATGGAAGAAATTGATATTCCAATTTCACAAAAAATATTAAAAGAAAATATTGATTTTCAAGTATCTGCAAAATTAATCATTTAAAAATAATGAATATCGTAAAAAAATTTATAATATATTTAGTGATTGTAATCATTATTTATGTGTCAATAATATTTTTTGTTATTATCCCAACAACAAGCGACATTCAGGCAATCAGTGACCAAATATATAACGAAAGAATTGACCTTGAAAAAAGATACAAAAAGGGTCAGTTGATAAAACAACTAGTTGAAGATTTTAGAAAAATTAAACCACAACAAGATCGATTAGAATTAATATTTGTTAAAGAAAGTGAAATTCTTAATTTTGTAACTAGCTTAGAAAATCTAGCTAATAATAATAATATTGATTTAAGCATAAAGCTTAAAGAAATCGAAAACACTAATAACATAGCTAGCATGCCTTTAGACTTAACTATTGGAGGAAGCTATCAGAATGTCATTGCATATTTAAATGATATTGAAAAACAAGATTATTATTTTAGTATAGATAGTATAAGAATTAATAGTGCCGGGCAAACTGCTGGAATTATCAACTTATTTGTGCATGGCGATATTTTTATTGAATTAGAATAATAACTATGAAGCTTAATATAAAAAAAATAAAAGTCGGACTCAACATTAACATTATATACAAGCTAATTTATCCAGTAATGTTGATCGTGATACTTGTTGGAGTAGGTTTTTTAATGATATTTCTTTATAATGACATTTACAAAACAATCACACATGCGGAGGAAGTATCAATACTTAGAACTGAGGTTGCACCAGAAGTTTTTCAAATAAAAACTTTCGAAGGTGTTATGGAAAATCTAGACCAAAAAACTACAAAAGCCTCAATTGATAAATCATTAATAAAAAATGTTTTTACCATTCCTCCTGTCGAAATACTAAAACCAGAAATACAATAAATTTATAATATAAAAAAAACAGTGACAAATAAACGGAACTGTTTTTTAAAATACTATTTAATTGGTGACATTTGGCGAAGTCTTTGTATGATCTTTGGTAATATTCTGATTAATCTATCAACTTCATTCTTAGTGTTCTGCTTTCCCAGTGTGATGCGTAAACTACCATGAGCTAAATCATTTGGTATTTGCATTGAAGTAAGCACATGTGAAGGCTCCAGCGAACCAGAAGAGCAAGCAGAACCAGTTGATACTGCGAAACCTTCCATATCAAGCATTAACATTACACTTTCTCCTTCTGCATTTTTGAATGAAAAATTAACATTAGAAGCTACTCTATTTTTTATGTCGCCATTAACTTTAGTGTTTGGAATTTTTTTACTAATTTCTTTAATCAAATAATCTCGAAGTTTTTTAATTTTTTGATTATTTTTCTTACCTACTTTGACTAATTCAATAGCTCTTCCTAGCCCAACGATACCTACAACATTATAAGTTCCTGGACGAATACCTAGTTCGTGATGACCGCCATATTCTATTGGTTTGAGTTTGATATTTTTTTTGATATAAAGTACCCCAACACCTTTTGGTCCATAAATTTTATGTCCAGAAATTGATAATAAATCTACACCTAGTTTATTGACATTCATTTCGCAATAGTTGACTGCTTGGACTGCATCAGTATGGAAATATATTCTATTTTTTCTTTTAGTATTTAATTGATCAACTAATTTACCTATTTCAGAAATTGGTTGAATGGTACCTACCTCGTTATTTACATACATCACAGAAATTAATATTGTATTGGGTTTAATTGCTCGTTTAATATCATTTACTTTGACTATCCCCTTTTTGGTGACAGGCACATAAGTAACTCCCACACCTTGTTTTTCTAAATCTCGGCATACTTCGAGTATTGCGGGGTGTTCAATTTGTGTAGTAACAATATGCGGATTATTTATTTTTGAAGCTTTTACTATCCCCTGCAATGCAATATTATCTGCCTCTGTTGCGCCTGAGGTAAAAATAACTTCTTCTGGCAGACAGTTTAGAAACTTAGCTATCGAAAGTCTTGATTGATCAATTGCCTTAGCTGCTATCTGACCAAAAGAATGCATAGACGAAGCATTGCCATAATCTTTTGTAAAATATGGTTTCATCGCCTCAAAAACCCATTGGTCTAATGGCGTAGTTGCAGAATGATCAAAATAAATCTTTGGCATAACTTAAACTCCAACAACTTCTTTTACGCCTTTAACTTTTTCTTTGAGTACTCTACCGATGCCTTCTTTAAGTGTCACTTCTGACATCGGGCAATGTGTACATGCTCCTTTAAGCTGTACTTTAACTACTCCTGTTTTTTCGTCTACATCAATTAACTCTACATCGCCTCCATCGGCTTGTATGGTTGGTCGAATTTCTTCGATCACTTTTATTACTTCATCCTTCATATTTTTGTTACTTAGTTAATAGATTATTTAGTTAATGACTTTACTTTGATAATTATATATTGCCTCAGCTAAAGCTTCGTGCGCTAAAACAGAACAATGGATCTTAGATGTTGGTAAATTTCCAAGTTTTTTGACAATATCAGCTTTAGAAATATTTTTTGCTTTTTCCAATGGTTGACCTTTTGCCATATCAGTTAGTATGGACGAACATGCTATGGCAGCTGCGCAACCTAACGTCTCAAACTTTATATCAATAATTTTATCGTCCTTGACTTTAATGTAAACTTTCATCATGTCACCGCACATTGGATTCCCAGTTTCCCCTACTCCATCAGCATTTTTAATAACTCCCTGGTTGTGAGGATTTTTAAAATGATCCATTACAATTTTTGAATATTGCATATTATTTATATAAATCAGTAAGTTTTGTAGATTCAAGTGATTTCTTAATACTTTTTTTTACATTTATCCACATATTTTTTGTCAAACAATCCTTTTTAGTGCAACAACGTGCATCAGCATCAGAGACACAATAGAATGGTGCTAAACTGCCTTCGGTTGCTTCTATGACATCTGCTGCGGATATCAAATTTGGTTTTTTAGTCAAAATATACCCACCTTTAACACCCTTAGTACTTTTTACTAAGTTATTTGCTTTTAATTTAGCGATTAATTGTTCTAAATATTCTTTTGAAATCTTTTCTTCTTTTGCTATTTTAGCCAAGGAGATTGGCTCTTTGCCATAGTGCTTTGCCAAGTTAATCATTGCTTTCAAAGAATATTCAGCTTTAGTAGAAAATTGCATCATAAATACCAAGTAGATTACTTGGTATTTATATTAACATATATAAAATTGCTGTCAACCCCACCTCTCGCGAGAGGATGGGTCAAGCTCTATGGCCTCTCAACAATTATCATTACTTTTTTGCCTGAGTTCATTTCGTTATCGCTCATTCCACCTTCTGCTAATCCATGGTTCCAATTATGTATAGCAGCTAGTAACACATCGTATTTATATTTAAAACCTTCGCCATTTCTGGTTCCAGGATCATTAGTTATGAATTCATCTTCATCAAAACCTCTAATCATAAGCATATGAAAGATTGGACCAGGATAATGAAAGTTCGGATTACCTAAAAGCCGTCCTGCTGCTGGAACAAGAATTAATTTTTCTTGTTGTAAAATTTCTTTAATATTTTTTACAGTTACTTCTGTTGATATTGTTGAATCAAAACCAAAATATTCTTTAAGAATGGTTTTTGTTTCTAGCGCAGTTAAATCTACATTATATTCTCTTTCTTCTTCCCATGCTACAAGTGCTTGAATTTCACGTTCCATAATAATTGCGTCTAGCGATTCGCCATTGTAATGCTTTACTGCCATTATCATGGAGGCCTCTTCACAAGCTTCATCATGCAAATAATCCCAAATTGCAAATGGTGCTTGAGGAACAAAAGTAACATTTTGATCAAAATTATCCAAAATATTTTCTCTTTTTATGTCTTCGATTTGATCTATCTCTTTAATTATTACTACTTCTTTTTTATCCTCTATTTCATTTTGCATATCAGTAGGTTCTGTGATTGCATCGTCTATGTCACCTTGAGAGTTTACCACTATATTTTGCTGAATTACATCAATAGAAAGATGACTGGCTGCAGAACTTGCACAACCAGTCAAAAATAACAATGCTATGAGCAACAGGATTTTTTTCATAGTTATTCCTTTTCTTCTTTTTGACTTCTCAATTCGTTAGACTTTTTTCTGCCTTGTTCAGATATTTCTAAAGTATCCTTAACTTCAGTCATTCCCTCAACAATCTCATCTACAGTAGAATCATCAACGATACGACCAGTTTGTTTCATATCTTTGCCGGTACCATCAACTATTCTTTCGGGTGGTACTATTCTTAATTTTTCGATTCCTCTTCCCATAATATTTCTCCTCCCTCCCATAATTAGTTCAATAAATATAACATATTTAAAAATTCTTGACAACATTATAAAATTGATATATACTATTTTTATCCTAAAAACTTATTACTTACTTTAAAACTTACTACTAAACTATGGCACATAAAAAAGCAGGCGGTTCCACAACTTATGGCCGCGATTCTACTTCAAAAAGACTAGGGATAAAACTTTACGCTGGCCAGCAAGCAAAAACTGGCAGTATTTTAGTGCGACAACGTGGTTCTAAACTTCGAGCTGGAGAAAATGTTAAAAAAGGCGGAGATGATACCTTATTTGCCACAACTTCTGGAATTGTAAAGTTTACCAAAAAGAAAATACGTAAGTACGACAATCGTCTTGAATGGGCAAAAATTGTAAACATTATTCCAAAAAAATAATCAGTCACTATATAAAAAAACGATCCCTAAATTTGGGATTGTTTTTTATTGTCTATCTTTATTTTCTGCTAGAGGCAGATCCGCCTTTGGCGTGTTTCTTGGCCGATTTTATAAATTCTACAAAAAGAGGATGTGGGTTTAGTGGGCGTGACCTAAATTCAGGATGGAATTGCACACCAACAAAAAATTTATGCTTAGGAATTTCCACTATTTCTACTAATTTTTTATCTGGCGAAAGACCAGCTAAAAGTAATCCTTTTTTAGTTAGTCTATCTCTATAAGCATTGTTAAATTCATATCTATGGCGATGACGTTCGTCAATTCTTTTTTTACCATAAGCTATAAAGCTTCTAGATTTTTTTGCTAAGACGCAAGGGTAACTGCCTAACCTCATGGTATTTCCGTACTGTTTCTTAGCAAGCTTTTCTACTTGCTCTTCCATAATGTGAATAACCGGATGCTTTGTTTTTGGTTTTATCTCTGTACTATTAGCATCTTTTAATTTGGCAACATTACGAGCAAATTCAATTGTTGCCAGCTGCATACCATAACATAAACCGAAATAAGGAATATTGTTTTCACGTGCATATTTGATGGCTTTTATTTTTCCTTCTATACCTCTGCTGCCAAATCCTCCAGGTACAATTATGCCATCATAATTTTTAAGTTCCTTAACTTTAGCAGGATTTTTTTCGTATTCATCTGAATTGACCCACTCGATAACTGGTTTAACTTTATTAGCCCAGGCTGCATGCTTTAACGACTCAATAACCGAAATATATGAATCAGCTAAAATAAAAGCGCCAGTTGCAAAATACTTGCCAACCATTGCAATCTTAACTTCTTTTTTAACTGATTTAGCCGTTCTAACTAATTTCTTCCAATCACCAAGATCCTTTTTTGGTTTTGCTTTCAAACCTAGTTTGGCAATTATTTTTTGGCTTAAGTTTTCTTTTTCAAAATTGATAGGTACTTCGTAAATTGAATCAACATCTGGAGCAGAAATTACATCTTGTGGCAAAACATTGCCAAAAACTGAAAGCTTTTGTCTGCGCTTTTCGTCTAGGGGTTTGGCAGATCTGCACAAAATAAAATCAGGTTGAATACCTGCTGAATTAAGAGTTCTTATTGCATACTGCGTTGGTTTTGTCTTCATCTCCCCTATTGTGCCGGGGATAGGAAGATAACTCACCATTATAAATTGAACATCCAAAGGATTTTTTAAATGCATCATTCTAGCTGCTTCTAAAAACAAAATATTCTGATACTCTCCAACAGTTCCACCGACTTCGATTATAGTAATATCTGCCTTAGATTTTAAGGCAGCTTTTTTTATTCTTCTAATTATTTCTTCTGGAATATGCGGTACAACTTCTACACATTTTCCGTTATATTCTAAATTTCTTTCTTTATGAATTACAGACTCGTAAATTCTACCGGTAGTCATATAATTTGCTCGGTATATATCTTGGTTTAAAAAACGTTCATAATTTCCAATATCTTGATCAGTTTCGTCTCCATCTTCTGTTACAAAAACTTCACCGTGTTCAGTTGGGTTCATTGTACCTGCATCAACGTTTACATATGGATCAATTTTGATGGCAGTTACTTTATATCCTCTAGCCTGTAAAATTTTTCCTATTGATGCTGACGCTACTCCTTTACCCACACCTGACATCACGCCACCAACTACAAAAATATATTTTGACATTTTTGTTTAATTAATTATAGTTATTATAGTTATTATAGCGATAATAGTTTAAAATAATATCTCTACATCCACTCTAATCGCTCTAATCTTTCTAACTTATTCCTCTAGTTTATTTACAATGATAGTAATTCTAGCCTCTAAGCCATGTGGCAGGTTTAGTATTACTTCATGTTCACCTACTTCTTTAATATGTTCAACAAGAATTTGATCTTTAGAAACCTCAAAACCTTTTTCTTTGAGGACAGATACGATTTTTGACGAAGTTATTGATCCAAATAAAGTTCCTTCGTCTGATGCTTTTGCAAAAATTTCGACTTCTTGGCCATCTATATTTTGAGCTAATTGTTCTGTTTTGACCAAATCTGCTTCTGCAATTTTGGCTTGTTTTTCTTTTTGTGCCTTTACTTCTTTAATAACTTCTGGTGTTGCGACTTTTGCTAATTCTTTAGGAAATAAAAAGTTTCTGGCATATCCGATATTAACATCGATAATATCGCCAGCTTCGCCTAATTTTTCTACATTTCTTAGTAAGATTACTTGCATAGCTTTTTTCATATTCCTCAATAAGTATATAAAAAAAAAGACTATATTGCAAGAAATGCCTTTTATAAAATGTCAATAATAGCTAATGTTTAATATTAAAGTCTGAAAATTCACCTGTAACTTGAGAAAAATCTACCTGAACCTGTTTAACATTGGCTGATTTTACACCATCTTCACACCATTGCGCTAAACATTTGAGCTTCTCTTCTTCTCCTTCAGCAATTATTATAACACTACCATCTGGTTCATTTTTGACATATCCAGTTATTTTTAGATACTTAGCTTTTTCTACTGTATTTATCCGATAGCAGACATCCTGAACATTACCAGTAATTCTAATTTCTGCTTGTTTCTTCATATTTTTCTAATGATACCTCTGGTTGCTAGCACTTCTACTTTATCTCCATCTTTAAATACTTTGGTAGCAATTTTTGTTCCTACAACGCAAGGTATCTTTAATTCCCGCGAAACTATCGCTGCATGACATGTTAGTCCACCAACATTTGTTATAATTGCTCCAGCTTTTTTCATGGCAGGTACCAGCGCTGGATAAGTTGTTTCAGAAAGCAAGATATCTCCTTGATTCATTTAACCATCAACTAACATAAAAACTGGAAATAAACTTACTTCGTATTCAGAAGCGATTATTTCCCATTTTTCGTTTTTTTGCATATTTATTCTGTCAATATTTCAATTGCTTTATCCATCTGTGTATCTACCCCGTTTTCAAAATCTTCTCTAGTTAATTTTACTTCAACATCTGGAACAATGCCTTCTTCGTTTATATTTGAACCGCTGGGTGTTAACCATTCAGCAATAGTAAGTTTTATCGAAGACCCATCATCTAATTTGCGTAAATCTTGAACTGATCCCTTACCAAATGTTTGTTCACCTACAAGTTGTGCTAATTGGTAGTCTTGCAAAGCACCAGCTACGATTTCAGACCCAGAGGCTGACCCAATATTTACCAAGACCACTGTTGGAATATTCTTAAATGGCGCGCTACCGCGTGGTCGATGTCCTTCTTGATAGCCATCTCTTTTCTTTTCAAATACTACCACATCATCCTCTACCCAGGCACCTGCTACTTCAATGGCTGTTCCTAAAAAACCTCCCGGATTATTTCTTAAATCTAAAATTATTCCATTTGGATTATATTGGATAACTTCATTTATTACTTTGTTAAATTCATCTAAAGTATCTCCATTAAAATATTTTACTTCTATGTATGCTAACCTATTTTCTTTTTGCTCCCACTCAACTGAAACAACATCAATTTTATCTCTTACTATGCTGATATCAAAAGGTTCGTCTACTTCGTCCCTAAATATTTTTAAAATTACTTCTTCACCTTTGGGGCCACGAATTTTGTTTATTGCTTCGTCTAATGTAATGTTGAAAGTACTTTCTCCATCAATGGCAATTACACTATCACCTGCCTTCAAACCAGCTCTATCTGCTGGTGTATCAGAAAGAGGAGCGATTATTGTTAGTTGATCTTTCCTAATGCCAATTTCTGCACCAATACCTTCAAATGACCCGGAGAGCTCTTCGTCGAATTTCGCAGCTACTTCAGGTTCTAAAAATACTGAATAAGGATCACCTAAAGATGATACCAACCCCTCCAAAGCTCCGTAAAATAAATCTTGATCTGAAATATCTTCTTTAACATAATTTTGCTTAATATGGCTCCAGGTATCAAAAAATAAATTAAAATCAACATCTAACTCAGAAACATTAGGATATTGAGTAAGCAATTGTTTGGTGCTGATATTTTTTGTGTAACCTTCCAAACCAAACATATAACCTGCGGAAAATCCAAGAATAATTAGTACTGAAACTAAAAAGATCATTACAACTACCTTAAAAGGATGTTTTTTCGGTTTTTGATTTTGATTTTGTAAATTTGGCATTTTTTTATATTCTTTTAATATCAGCGCCAATTAAATTTAGGCGCAGATCGATTTTTTCGTATCCCCTATCTACTTGATAGATGTTTGATATTTTTGATTTACCTTCTGCCACTAACGCGGCGATGACCAAGGTCGCACCTGCTCTAAGGTCGGACATTTCCATTTCTTGTCCTGTTAATTTTGATGGCCCGACTATAATTACCCGATGAGGATCACATATTGTTGCATCTGCTCCCATTTTGATAAGTTCGTTAACATACTTTAGCCTACCCTCATACATCCATTCGTGAATTAAGCTTGTACCTTCTGCCTGTGTCATCATAACAGCAAAAGGCGGCAATAAATCCGACATAAAGCCTGGGTAAGGCATATCATGCACTCTTTTTACAGCCTTGAGCTTTGAGGCCTTGATTACTATATCTACTAATTTGTAATGATCTGCTTTTCCTACTTCTTTTATTTCGAAATCTACATTGGCTAGACGAAATTTTTCCATTTCAAGTCGCAAGAAATCAACTGTCGTATGTTTAATAGTTATGTTGGATTTAGTAGCAGCTGCTAATGAAATAAATGTTCCAGTTTCAATGGGATCTGGAATTACATTATATTCTATACTTTTTAAATTTTTTACTCCCTTAATTTCTAAATCGTGTGAATTCACTAATTTGATTTTTGCTCCTGCTTTATTTAAAAAAGTACACAAATCCTGTATTGAATAACCATAGTCTGCATTAAGTAGTTTAATTTTATATTTGCCAACAGTCATGGCCAGTATAACATTGGCAGTGGCAGTAACAGATATTTCTGTTAGTAAAATTTCTGACAGTGGATCTTTTGTCTTTTCAAAATATAAAAACTTTTCATCTTGTTTAACAACAAAACCGCATTTCTCAAGAGCTAGTATGTGAGTGTCAAAAGACCTTGCACCAATCTGGCATCCACCTGGATAAGGCATTTTAATTGTTTGAAACCGATTAATTAAGCTACCAATAAGTAGCACTGAGGATCGTAATTTGCAGACTGATTCAGAATTCATTTTCGTTGGATCTATATTGGCATTATCAATGCTTAGCTTATTTTCTCCAATCCATTCTGCTACAGAACCCATGCTTTCCATGATTTCTAACATACGATTAACATCCTCAATTTTGGGCACATTATCTAAAGTTGTTTTTCCGTCAAATAAAAGAGAGGCTGCAATTAAGGCAGTTGCAGCATTTTTTGCGCCACTTACAGTGATTTCTCCTGATAGTGGCTTATTGCCTGTTATTTCGAAATTCTCCATATTCTTAATCAGCTATAATATATTTAATTCGCTCAAAGCTATATAATAGTCCAATGCTGTAACGAAAGTGGATAATTTGATACAATGTTATTATAATAGTTATTAGTGTAATTTTCAAGACTTAACACTTTTATGAAACTTTGGCGAAGAAGAGCAGTATATATATCTTTTTTTGTTATATTTTTTATTGGTGCTCCAATACTGATATTTTATACTGCTGGATACAAATTTAATTTTAAGAATTTTAAGGTTGAAAAAACCGGTATTTTAGTTTTGGAAACAAAGCCAAAAGATGCGAAAATTTATATTAATGATAATCTGGTTGAATACACTACTCCTGCACAGATTAATAATTTTCTACCAAATTTTTACCACATTAAGCTTCAAAAAGAAGGTTATCACTCATGGCAGAAAACCTTAAAGTTAGAAAGCAACTTAACTACATTTGCTAAAGGAATAATTTTATTTAAACAATCTCTGCCGATCTTAAAGACTTCAGGTGATATTGTTGATATAAAGTACTTGTCTGGTAAGGATAGTGTCTTGTACTTACTTAAAGACCAAGAAAGATATGAACTCAGGCTATTAAATTTAAATTCAGAAAACGATCAACTTGTTTATAAATTTTTAGCTGGAGAAAATATTAATTTTAAAAATATTAAGACATCGTCTAATCAAAACAAAATTCTAGTAAATATTAATACTTCCATACCCAAAATTTTAGTAATTAACATAAATACATTAGAAAGTTCTGATTTATTTGAATTAACTAAAACCAGTTACGAACTAATTCGTTGGAGTGATACTGGTGATGGTGTCATCTATGGCTACAATGCTGGTATACTTTATCAGATTGACTTAGTTACAAATATTGTAAGCAGAATACTTGCAGCACAAATCAATGATTTTAAAATTGAAAACTTGTATGCTTATTACATCTCACCCGATAATTTGATCACAAAGATTAATACCATAAATTCAGATGAGATAGAATCTGTGAAATTACCAGCTAATAGTAATTTTTCGTTTGATCTTGAGCCATCTGATTATCTTTCTTTAATTGACAAACAAAGCGGTGAATTAATAATATTAGATGATAACGTTTTTGAAACCGAAGATAATGTTTTAGATTCAATTATCATGCAGGCAGATACTTTTAATACGGTTTGGACCAAAGAAAGTAAAAACTTACTACATTATACTGATTTTGAACTTTGGGTATATAATTTTGATAGTTCAGAAAATACACTGCTGAATCGTATGAGCAAGGATGTTTTAAATGCTTTCTGGTATACTGATAACAAATACGTAGTATATCAAACAAATAATGAAATAAAAATAACGGAACTGGATTCAAGGGATAAAAGAAATGATACTGTGTTGACAAAGATGGAAAATATTTATGATAGTTTTTTAAGTGATGACGGCGAAAAAGTATATTTTTCTGGAGTGTTGGGAAATCAACAAGGGATATTTGAACTGCAGATACGTTAAATCTATTTGTCATCCTGAACGAAGTGAAGGATTTCACCTTTGACAATAAGCATGGGTAAGATTCATCCGGTTCGATTATAATAACAAAAACAAAACAGACAATATTCATTTGTCTGATTTTTTATTCTTTATTACTTCTTCGCCAAGTAATTGGCAGTATCAAGCATGCTATCAAAACTCTCACCAGCATCTCCCCAGAAACCAGTTAACTTCTCGTAGGTCATCTCACCCTTTTGTATATAGTTATTATTGACATCAGTAATCTCTAATTCTCCCCTACCAGAAGGTTTTAGATCAGTAATAATATCCCACACTTGAGCATCGTACATGTATAGACCTATGACAGCTAAATTAGTTTTTGGACTTTCTGGCTTTTCTTCTATGTTAACTATTTTTTCACCTTCTATTTCTGCTACTCCGTAGCTTTTAGGATTATCTACCTCTGACAAAAAGATTTTGGCGCCTTTTTCTTGATGTTGAAAATTTTCAACTACTGACTTAATATTATCTTCTACTACGTTATCACCCAAAATAACGAGAATCTTTTCATTACCAGCAAATTCTTTACATAGACCTAAGGCTTGAGCAATTCCGCCAGGTTTTTCTTGTAAGCCATAAGTAAACTTCGCTCCAAATTCAGAACCATCTTTTAGTACTTCTAAAAAATCTTCTTTATGATTTACGCCAGTAACAATCATTATTTCTGTAATGCCAGCAGAAACCAAAGTAGTTATGGGATAAAAAATCATCGGCTTATTATAAACCGGCAAAAGATGCTTATTTGTAACTAATGTTGTGGGGCGAAGTCGTGTGCCTTCTCCGCCTGCTAGTATGATGCCTTTCATAATGATCTAATTATATCACAATGCTTAATTTTATTTAAATATGATTATTTTGTCAATTGAAACTTAAGCCATTGCTTTTTATCAAATAAAGATATATACTAACTGCTGATCATAATTAATTACTAATTTAAACAAAATATGAGAAACTTCAACAAAAACAACAGATCTAGTGGGGGTGGTTATAACAGAAGAGATTCTGGTAGACCAGACATGCACCACGCTGTTTGTGACAAATGCGGCAAGGATTGCGAAGTCCCGTTTAAACCTACTGGTGACAAACCAATCTATTGTAGTGATTGTTTTAAAAATGTCGAACCTAAAAGATCAGGTGGTCGTGATTTTCAAAGATCTAGTTTTGCGGATAAAAGAATGTATAAAGCTACTTGCGATAAATGTCATAATGAATGCGAAGTACCTTTTATGCCAACTAGGGGTAAACCAGTTTATTGCGACAACTGCTTTGTAAGAGAGGATAAACCAAATTCAAGAGGTGGTAGCCCATCTAACGATCAGCTTGCTAAAATTAACGCCAAACTAGACGAAATTTTAAAAGCCTTAGGCACAAAAGTAAAGCCAGAAAATAAGGAAGTGCCAGCAAAAGAAGATAAACCAAAAAAGTCTGCAACGAAAAAAACTACTACCAAAAAGCCAGTAGCAAAGAAATCCGCCAAAGGCGGATCCGCCTCCGGCAGAAAAGTGGTTAAGAAAAAGAAATAACAAACTCACATACAAAAAACTCTCCCGCGAGACAGGAGGGTTTTTTGTTTTACGAGGGTGAAGCATGATATATTGACAAATAAAATAATTTTTGCTATATTTAATTCTTGATAACAAGGTTTTTTGAAACGGCCTTTTATTTTTTTATTAAAATTATGGAATACAAAGAAACAAGAAATATAGCTATCATTGCTCACGTTGACCACGGTAAGACAACCTTAGTTGATGCAATGATGAAGCAAACCGGAATGGTAGAAGATGGCGTTAGTATGGATTCCAATACTCTAGAAAAAGAACGCGGCATTACTATTTATGCTAAAAATGCTTCATTAATCTATAAAGAAACTAAAATTAACATCGTGGACACACCTGGCCACGCTGATTTTAGTTCTGAGGTCGAACGTGTTTTACGTTCTATTGATTCAGTTCTACTTATTGTTGATGCACAAGAAGGCCCCATGCCTCAAACTAGGTTTGTTTTAAAAAAATCTTTAGAGCTTGGTTTAAAACCAATAGTTGTTTTAAATAAAATTGATAAACCAGCTGCAAACCCCAACAAAGCCCATGATGATGTTTTAGAATTATTTATGGATCTTGGAGCAAACGACAAACAGCTGGATTTTGTTACTATTTATTCCATTGGTATCAAGGGGATAGCCATGAAAAGTTTAAATGATAATACCAAAGATATTACTCCATTACTTGATACTATTTTAGAACATGTGCCTCCATCCCCTCATGACACCAAGGCTCAGCTTAGAATGCAACCTTTTAATCTAGCGTACGACGACTATTTGGGTCGTTTAGCAATTGGCAGAATTTACGAAGGTAAGATTTCTAAAACACAAAAAGTTGTTGTTAAAAATTCAGAAGGAAAAAACAGAAAAGCAAGTATTACCAAACTTTTTACTTTTTATGGTTTTGAAAGGCAAGAAGTTCAAACAGCTAATGCTGGGGACATCATAATGGCTGCGGGGATAGAAGATATTGATATTGGTGAAACAATTTGTGAAAGTGAAGATCAAAAAGCTTTACCAGCAA
This sequence comes from Patescibacteria group bacterium, assembly GCA_018818885.1. Taxonomy (GTDB): domain Bacteria; phylum Patescibacteriota; class Patescibacteriia; order Buchananbacterales; family SURF-54; genus JAHIRB01. The sequence continues at coordinate 74,909 of JAHIRB010000007.1, forward strand.
TTTCAATTGACGAACCCACAATTTCTTTAGACTTACTTGTAAACAACTCTCCTTTTGCCGGTTTGGACGGAACCTATGTTACAAACAATCAGCTCAATGAGCGACTAAGAAAAGAATTAGAAGTAAATGTCGGCTTAGTCATTGATTTTTCTTGCGGGGACAGCTATCGAATTCATGGTCGTGGCGAAATGCATATAGCAATTTTGCTAGAAAACATGAGACGAGAAGGATACGAAATGCAAATTTCTCAACCACATGTTATCACAAAAACAATTAAAGGTAAGTTACACGAACCATTCGAAGAAGTAACTATTGATATTCCAAGTGAATTTTCTGGTCTAGTAATTGAAAAACTTTCTAAGCGTGGTGGCAGGATGACAGACATGCATCAAAGTGAAACTCAAAATCGTTTGTTGTTTGAAATCCCAACCAGAGGAATACTTGGCTATCGAGGTGAATTTATTATTGACACTCGAGGCGAAGGTATAATGGCTTCTAGAGTTATTGATTTTAAACCCCATGTAGGAAATATACAAAAGAAAAGTACTGGTTCTATGATTTCAATGGCAACTGGAAAAGCTTTAGGGTTTTCACTTGATAATTTGCAAACTCGTGGAAAATTATTCATTGGGCCAACAGTTGAAGTTTACGAAGGCATGGTTATTGGTAATGTCTCCAAAGGAGATGATATGGCTGTAAACCCAATCAAAGGTAAACAATTAACTAACATGCGTTCTTCTGGTGCTGATGATGCAATTTCCTTAACTCCTCCAATTAAATTAACTATTGAAAGTGGTATGGAAATAATGAATGATGATGAATATTTAGAAATTACTCCTAAAAATATTAGGCTTAGAAAACAGCTTCTTAAAGAGGTTGATAGAGTTAGAGCTTTTAGAAAAAAATAACTTAAGATATTCCGAATAAAAAACTTCCCCGTTTTGCGAGGGAAGTTTTTAATTTGACGATATTTCTTCTATTAATTTTGTATCAAACCAGTGCACCGCCAGTTTACTTCTACGTTTTTGGTAACTTCTGAAATCACGCAGGCAGGATTACAGCCGTCATTTTCCAACTCTGGCATTCTTTCTATATCTATCCACCAGGTTTTTGTGTTTTCATTATAAAAAATATCCTGATGAGAGGGTATACCTGCCATTGTGCAATTTTTGGTGTTGCCTGCAATCTGCTGTGCCTCTTCTTTTGTTAGTGTATTGGGTTTTCCTACATTGATATCTGGCTGGGGAGTTTCTTTAGGTTGCATCCCTAACAACATATACAAAATAAAACCTGATACTGTCAGTCCCATTAAAATGATGATAGTTATAATTGCTTTTGCCATAATTATAAATTTAAGTAAGTAATTGTTAACTGCAAAACTGTGGCAAACAAAACCCACAAAAGATAAGGAATTTGAATATAAGCAATCCAGCGTGAATGCGGATAAATTGCCACCATTGCCCAGATCAAAGTTGCTAAGACAAGCACGATATCAACAGCAGCCAAATAATTATTTTTTAAACCAAACTGCAATGGAGTAAAAGAAAAATTAAATATAAGATTTAACACAAACGGCAAAGCTATAATTATCGGTATTTGCTTTTTAATTGCCATCCAAAAAACTTTGCCAAATGAAATTGCGATTAGAACATATAGGAATGTCCAAACAGGCCCAAACAACCAAGAAGGTGGAGACCACGAAGGTTTTATTAATTGTTGATACCAACTGTATGTTTCCATAAGTTAATTATAGCATGGTTATGAGTAGTAAGTAGTAAGCTGTAAGATATAAATTACTTTTGCATACTTACTGCTTAAGACTTACAACTTACTACTTTTTTGGTGTTAAAATATTTTGCACTCTACCTACTAACCCAGACTTCAAACGCACTTTAATGCCACGGTGATGTTGTGCAGAACTAGTTAAAAGATCCTTAACAATACCTTGGGATAGTTCTCCAGTACCTTGATGGTGTTTTTGGACAATTTCAACGTGTTGACCAGGATATATGTTTTTTCTAATAGTTGGATCCATAATTTGTTAATTATAGCACAATTATATTCTTGATTGACAGTTAGTTGACAAAAATGTTTTTTTGTAGTAAAGTACATTATTGAGTTTAGCAGTTCTTTGACTTCAATAAAAATCCAAAGGAAATGGAGGTGAATCTATTGAGATGGACAGAGGTTTTTAAGGTCTTAATCTTTGACCTCGACGAAACACTGTATAGCTCAGAAAAACTTCGCCTCATGATGAGGCAATTCTTTTTTGACTATGTTACAAAGCACAGCGACCTGTCGATACAGGAACTCTTAAATTTGCAGGAAGTGCATGGCATGAGAAAAACCTGCCAAATTATAGGGTTTGACTTTGTATCTTATCTAGATGTACTCTCAGCGAACATTGATCCTTATCCCCATGTCAAACCTTATCAACCACTACGACCACTGCTTGAAAATCTCAAAAGTTGGTTCAACCTGAGATACTTTGTGGTTACACACAATAGCGAAAAGCTAGCTCACAAAATTATTAATGCTATCTCTTTAGATGGAAAACTTTTCGAAGCTATTGTCACACCAGAAACACTCGAGATATGCTTTGATAAGTACCACAAAGAATTTTGGGAAGCATTCTGCGAAGAGTACGGGATCGATCCGAACCAATGTCTCGCTGTAGGAGACAGATTGAAGACAGATATTGAAGCTCCAGCTAAAGCTGGCATAACTGCTGGATTTCTGGTTCATAATGGACCGCGTGACATATCCAGTAAGTTGATACCTACCCTCCAACAACTCGCCCATCAAAAAAAGCCCTAAGCAATCTAAAGAAACACGATTGTTTAGGGCTTGCTTTTATTTTAAGTATTCTCTTAGCGCGTCTTCCCAACTGCTCAATTTTTCAGCTTTAGTATTAATGAGTACGGCATGTTCTGGTCTTTTGGCTTTATCTGGTCGTTCTGCGGTCTTCACGGCTTTTATATCAACCGTAATATTTTTTAAAGCAAATATTTTTTGAGCAAATTCATACCAGCTTACTCCCAATTTTTCAGCTTCGTTAACTAAGTGATATATGCCAAATGGCTTTTTATTTTCTATTAATTGAAGGACTGCTTGAGCTAAATCAACTGTATAAGTAGGTTTTCCGAATTGATCGTCAACTACTTCTAACTGCTTATTTTTTGCTGCTAGTTTCAACATCAAATCTACAAAATTCATACCACGTGGTTTACCAACTTGAGGATTTTTACCATAAAGCCATGAACTTCTTACTAAATAATATTTCTGACAGTTCTTCTGTAATAATTCTTCCCCTAACGCTTTTGATTTACCATACACGTTGATTGGGTTAGGTTTTGATGTTTCGTCATATACATCTTTTTCTTGACCATCAAAAACATATTCAGTACTTATGCTAACTAGTATTGCATCAATCTGGCTTGCAGTTTTTGCTAATTCCCCTACTGCGTGGCCATTAATTTGATTAGCTAGCTCTTCGTTGGTTTCTGCGCCATCAACATTTGTGTATCCAGTGGCATTAATAATAATTTCCGGTTTCAATTCAGAAATTTTTTGTACGATTTGATCGCTGTCTGTTATATCTAAATCTTCTATATCCCACGCAGTTACATCAAAGTCTAAAAATGCTTGAACCAAGTCTCGTCCAAGCATGCCATTTGATCCTAAAATTAAGATTTTTTCTGCCATGCTTTTGAAAGTAGTTTAGCAATTTCTTTTTTAAATTTGATTTGCTGTGATATTGGATTGACTAATTCTAAACAAATATATTTTGAAAAATATTTCTTGGGAATATTTATAACATACTTTAGTTCATCTAAATTTTTTGCTTCATGCCAGCTTTCTCCGTCTTTTCTTACTGCACTCAAGTGATTGCATCCAATCTTAAAATTCTCAGCCGATTTTTGCGACATAACGTAACATTCTTTTTCTGTAAGTCGAAACTGTTCATGATGAGAAAGATCAATACATACTCCTCCAACCTGGTTAAGTTTTGATAATTTCTCTATTTTGTGCTTTTTCCAATTATTTTCTATATAAATTTTCTTTTTGTGTTTAGAATTTTTAAAAAAATCAATGTATTGATAATGAAGCGTAAAAGCTTTTGTTTTATAATTTTTGACAAAATAATCGAGCTCATCTTCTGATTCTTCTTGTCTGATGTGCACATGCGGTATTGAATTTACCAAAGTATTTTCAAGAGCTTGATATATCCTTTTGCGCTCATTAATCTTAGCTCCGGTTAGAAATAAGCTAATTTCTTTTAGCTTCAATCTTTTCACATCTGCTATACTTTTTTCCCAATCTCCTAACCAAGTTACAACCGAAGGATAAATTATTTTTAATATGTCTGATTCTTTCATTTTTTATCGATCTCTTTATAATTTTCTACAAAACCCTTACCTATTAGCGGTCGCCACCACTTTTCATTATTCTTATACCACTCAACTACTTCGTCCATACCTTTTTCAAAATCGATTTGTGGCTGCCAGCCTAGTTTATTTTTTATTTTAGATATATCTAAAAGATAGCGTCTGTCATGCCCTGGCCTATCTTCTATATACTTTTTGAAATCGTCAGGTTTATCAAGTCTTTTCAAAACAGCAGATGCAATTTCTTCAATTGTTTTTTCTACACCACTACCAATGTTGTATGCTTCTCCAATTTTTCCTTTCTGTAATATTGCGTCGATAGCAGTACAATGGTCATGCGTATGAAGCCATTCTCTCTTATTTAAGCTACTTTTAAATAAAGGAATTTTTTTGCCATCCATAGCATCTGTAATAAATCTAGGAATTACCTTTTCTGGAAATTGATATGGCCCAAAATTATTTGAACAATGGCTTATTGTTACTGGTGTGCTAAAAGTATGAAAATATGCCATTACTTCGCAATTAGCACCTGCCTTTGATGCGTTGTATGGAGTTTTTGGTAGATAAGGATCATCTTCTTTAAATGATCTATCTTCTTCTAAACTTAAATCACCAAAAACTTCGCATGTTGAAATATGATGAAATCTTTTTAAACCGACATCTTTTGCTGCTTCTAAAAGCATTTGTGTTCCTAAAACATTAGTTTTTACAAAAATATCTGGTTCTATCATGGCTCTGCCATTATGTGATTCAGCGGCAAAGTTTACAATTATATCAATTTGCTTTTCTTTGAGTAATTTGATGTTGTTTTTTAAATCTCCGATATCACCTTTTACAAATTCATAATTAGAATTGCTTTCTACTTCTTTAAGATTATCAAGATTTCCAGCATAAGTTAAAATATCCAGATTCACAACCTTGTCTTCTGGATAATTTTTCAACCAATAGTGTATGAAGTTTGAACCAATGAATCCTGCTCCACCGGTAACTAAGAGTTTTGACATATATTTTTTAAAATCTCAAATTCCAATAATCAAATTTTAAATTGAAATGGCATAGACGTTTGAATATTGCTCATTGGACATTGTTTGTTATTTGTGATTTGGTGCTTGATATTTAATTATCATAATGCTTCTTTGATTTTTTCTGCAACTGATTCTGCCTCGTCCTCTTTATATTTACCACCTGCCCACATTTCCTTACCGTCATCTGCAGTTCTTGGCATAATGTGAAAATGAACATGATCCACAACTTGGCCTGCTACTTTTCCATTATTTAATCCTATATTGTACGCTGGGCTGCCTGTTCCTACCTTAACTGCTGATCCTATCTTTTTTACGGCGACTATTAGTTTTTCTAAAATTTTGTCTGGTGTATCGTCTACGCTAGTATAATGTGTCTTTGGTATTACTAAAGTATGACCAGGGTTAATTGGCATAATATCTAAAAATGCTAAGACATCTTCATCTTCGTAAATTTTATTTGATGGAATTTCGCCTGCAATAATTTTACAAAAAATACAATCTTCCATAGTTATAATTACTTGTTACTTGTACATTGTACATTGTTACTTGACTTAGCCTCCGTCTTTTACTTCATCTGGCCATTTGTAATTGACTTCTTCACTATTCCAAGGGTATCTCAACTCGTCAGGTTCTTCATAGTCGTATTTTTGATTAGGCACATTGACAATTCGCGCCTCATCACAATTATGAGCAGTGAAACCATGCAACACACCAATTGGCACTTTGACAATAACTTGTTCTCCGCTTGTTGTTGGGTCTGTCATAATCACTTCTTGGACTTCTTTGTAAGTTGGTGAATTCTTTCGTGCATCATACATGACCCACAATGCTTGTCCTAAAACACATGTAACTCGGTCAATCTGTCCTTTGTGATAATGCCAAGCCTTAGCATAACCTTTTTTTACTCCAGTCATATAGACTTGGCCAAAGGTATCAAACATCTCGTCGTCGTTTCTTAACATCTCCATTAAAAAACCACGTTTATCTTTCATTACTTTTAACTTTTTTATCTCAACTCCGTCAATCATTTTTATAAATTAATACTAAGCTAATTGACATTACGATAACTGCAACCATGGAAATAATAATTTCTTTTCTGCCTCTGCTAGCAAAACTATTGAATATAATAATTCCAAAGGTTATCGACAAAACTGCAATTAATAAATAGTAAAATATTTTTTTTACTATATTTAGTCTATCAATTTTTTGAAAACACAGCGCAGTTATGATACCACTTAATATGCAAATTAGCAAGGCTATGTTTATATTGAAATAATTAGTTACCAAACCAGTTTTATACCATTCCATAATAAATAAAACTAGGTATGTGACAAATGACACAAAAAATAAATCCTTAAAAATATGCGTAATTATTTCTTTTTTCATACCGGGCAGTAGAAATTCAAATTGTAAGTATAATTTAAAATCATAATATTTTTTGTGAATAATTTTTTAAATGTTTACGACTCATAATATGAACGAAATATGAACAAATATTTTTTGAATTTTCACTGCCCGGTCATACCCGGTAGTGATCCCGTAAATGGAATTTAATTTTTATTAATAATATTGAGTAGATTAAATAAATTTATTGCTAGATAGTAATTTTAAATTTTACGGGACTACTAGTGGGTCATAATGCTAGAATTTGTTGTTTAATTTTAGAAGCAATATCTTGCCATGTTTTAGGAATTCTTTTTAGCACAATATTAATTTCTTTAATCATCAAACCATCATCCCCTGCCTTGATTTGTGGAAGAGATATTACAAAATGCAATTGATTGTCTTGTGTATCATATTTATCTAAATCGTTAAAGCGAATCAATTTTTGCTGAACTTTCCCGTTATCACTTGGCGCGTCGTAGCGTGCGATCACATACTCAATTTTTTCTTCATCAAAACCCAAACCATTCTTTAAACTAGTAGGTGCTGGATCGAAAAACATGTCTTTACTAAAACCAAACAATCCACGAGTGGTTATTTTTATATCATTTTTTGGCATGGTAATTTCTTTTATACCAAAATCTGTTTGCACTGCAAAATCTTGATGTGTCTGTTGTACTCTTAGAATCTCACTTCCTATACTAATTGATTGCATTCCTTCTATGTGAGGAGTAGATGCAAAAAAATTGTAACCATTAGAATATAAAACTGTTTGTCCTGTTAATTCTTTATAACCTACATCATCAGCTAAATAAATATGATCTTTAAAAACCAGTTTACTCTGAGTTGTTTTGATTTGTCGAATAAAGATATCATCGTTACTTGCTTTAAATTCAATTCTGTATAAACCCTCTGCTAAATCTTTTTCATTGATTGCTAATTTATTTTCAATTGACATGTTGCCATTATCCGAAATATTTCCATCATCTTTTAAAAATTCTGAAACGACCAAATCTCCACCATCATTATAAACATCAATACTTAAATAATCTTCTCCAACATGACGATTAACATCTTGGACTAAGAATTCAAAATTCAAGGTTTCATTTTTTATATATGTCAAAAGTGTGTGGTTGCCTCGCAGTGAACTATCAATTGTTTGATTATTTTTTGCTGCATTATATTCAGGCAACACGAACTTACTATCCATGGTAAAATTATATGTAGCAATACTATTTAATGCCGGTGGATTAGTGACAAACTCATCAATACTTATAAATTTCTTTTCTTTTTGAAACAATATTAAATCATTTTCTGCTAGTTGCGACCAATTTAGTTTATCTGCTAATAGATTGTTTATTTTTGCATTGAATACTGGCCGAAGATCAAAAATAAAATTTTGTTTGTCTGCTAATATACCAAACTCAAATATTTCTTGATCTAAATTATTATATGTCAAACTTACTTCAGCAATATCGAAATGCCTTGGTATCCTCATATCAAAATAAATTGGCTCATCGATAATGTTTTGCCAATAATCACCATTAGAGTCCATTACAGGCTCTAACACTCTTCCTTGAGGCCTTAGGGTGGTAATAAAGGGTGAGGGCTTAGAAAAATCATAATTAGCAACTAAATAACCGGACATAACCAAATCTTTTCCAATAAGCCAAAATATCAAAATAGCCGCTCCTACTATAAAAATAATTTTGAATAGGTATATTATTAATTTTTGCGCTATTTTTGGCATAATGATTTTATATCTTTATTGTCATCCTGAACGGATGTGGTTATCTTAAAAAATATTCCGACGAAGACATCTCAGCTCACCCGGTGAAGGCTCACCTCGCTGACACTTAAGTATAAATTTCGGCGAAGCGATCGTCCTCGCCCCGAATAATGAATTTTCGGGGCTCGCCGAATTTAAAGCCATCCTCGGCGAAGACGCCTTCGGAGGAAGTAGATACACCAAAACATCAGTCGAAATGACAAAACTTCATTTAATTTTTATTTGATACAAGCTTTCGTTTTCAAATATTTTCTGCCTATCGACAAATTTTAGCCCGTAATCATTTAAAATTTCTGCTTCCCAAAAAGCCAAATCTTCTTCTGCCCAATATGTATAATAGTAAACCGGCACTTGGTCAATAACCCTGGGGAGTAATCTTAGTAAATCTTCGTTTTGCAAGCTTGGCATTACTCTTCTTTGCGGAAAGAAAATTTTATCTGAACGTTCAGAAATTATTATTGAATCTTCGGGGGTAATGGCAAAAACTTTTTCTGCCTTTACATAATATTCATCAATTCTTTGTTTGACTGCTATTATACTCTCATCTGTTTTAAACATAACAAGGTTGATTGAAAAGAAAGCAAAATACAGCAAAAGCAAAACTGCTACAATTGGTTTTAGATATTTTAACTTAGCAAACTTAATAATTTCAGTAATCAAAAATCCAATGAATGGTAAAGAAAAAATATAAATAAATAAAAAATATCGTAAGTACGATGTACCCAAAGAAACTACCTTGGGATCTAGCCTATCAATAATACGCCAGCTACCGTAATAGATAATTAAAAACGCAGAAACAAATATAAATATAAGTAGATATGATCCAAGTATTTGTTTTGAAAATTTTGAATCTTCTTCTTTTTGAAATAATCTTACAAGATAAATTAATCCTCCAAAACAGGTAGGAATAAAAAACCACCAAAAAAAGAATGGGTAATAAGTATAAAAATTTAAAATCGCACGTTGCGGATGAAAACCAAATGGTAGTAAGTAACCCTTAAGTAAATTAACAATTGGATTTGAGCTTTGCTGTACAGAAATTGGCGCAGTAACTCCTTCATCAACTTCTTCATTGATAACAGATTGAAAAGTAGCAGCAGGGACTTCCTCATAGCCTGTAGCAAATGGTGAAGAATATAAAACTTGATTAATTGTTAAAAGCATAATTGCACATAGCGCAAGTACCGCAAAGCTAGAATATATGTATCTGATCTTGATTTGTTTGTAAAAGAAAGCAAAAACTAAAAAATATGCTGGTAACATCCAAAGCATTTCCGAAACCCGGCTAATAATAGCTACTCCCAAAAGCGCAGCTGCTATTACCACGTAAATTGTTTTTTGATCTTTGAGTGTTTTAATCAAAAAATATATCGAGATTATAAAAAGATCAATTACAAAAACATTGTGATACATGGAACGGCTGGTATAAACCCAAAACGCAGGAAAAATAAATAATAGCAAACTTGAAAACAGCGCAATATTTTTATTAAATATTTCTTTGAGTAATAAATAAAAAAAGATTACTGTGATTGCAGAAATTAGCGGTGTTAAAAAAATAATTATTCCAGTTCCAAATATTTTTCCCAGTAAACCATAGAACAAAGTCATACCCAAAAAACTTACAGGTACTAAGTAAGAATTGATAACCGTAACACTGCGTGGATGGACATTACTGTTGGCAACTAAATTTAACGGTTCAAAATATCTAAGAGTACCTTGATCTGCCAACAATTTTGTAAAAAAATAATTCCCTGTTGCATCAGGAGAATTAAAAATGATCCTACCTCCTTTAGCACCTACAAATTGGTGATATGGTAAGTAGGAATATATAGCAAAAAATACTACAGCCAAAAGTGCTAAAATGATTAAATTTTTATCTAAATTAATTGATTTCATCCCCGTTAGAAATTTTTATACTCTTTAAATGATTCTTTAATCTATTATTAATATATCTTTTTCCCATCCCTGATTTTAAATATTTTTCTCTAGCTTTTGCGTCTTGTTTATTGTAACACACCTCATAATAAATTAATTGTAATGGCCTTCTGGTTTTAGTAGAAAATACTAAACCATTGTCGTGCTGCTTTTTTCTATTTTTTAAATCATTTGTGTAGCCAGTATAAAATTTATTATCTTTCAAACTCAATAGTACATATACATAATACATATTTTCAAAATTTAAAAATTTCTAACGGGGTCATACAGATATTATAGCAGGGTTATTGCTATTTAAAAAGAAGAGTCGCCGAGACACACGAATGTGCCCCGACGACTGTATAAACGGCTAGATCTTAAAGCCACAAACATCGAACTGTGTGTACATGCCATTGGGGTTTTCCGCCGCAAACATTGCTGCTTGCAAAAACCCGTCGGCATAGTTTTCCCATGCCTGAGCAGAGTGTGTGATTACAAACTTTTCAGGCAAGTCGGGATGGTAGAAACGAAATTCGTGTTCAGCCAGAAATGATTTCCCGGCTCTAAGGGCATGAACTGCTATTTCTTCGAACGTTCGCGGTCCAAGTTTGCCATGGCGGCCGAAGATTACTACGTCGACACAACGACCTGCCACCAAACAGATCATTTCGTATAATGTCACCGCGGTCCCGCTGGGTGAGTCGGGCTTGTTACCGTGGTGGACATCAATGATCTCCAGTAGCACATTCTTGCCGAAGAGTTTCATAAAATTGACTGCCGTGCCGATAGCGAATATCACCCAAGCGTTCATATTGGTGCTATACACGAGGGGGATGTGCTTCGAGGCTGCTTTCAGTGTTTCTTGTTCGATATCATCGAGCCCAGTTGTTCCGCAGACATATGCCACACCGAATTCTGTGCATATTGCTGCATGACCCGCGGCTGTATCAGCATCGTTGACAGCCGACACCACCACCAGGGCTCTACCCTTTCCGTCGTGATCTTGGTAAGTGGTAAGAGCGTCTCTCAGATCGCTATCGATTTTCTCCTCGCTCTCATCAGAGTGCGAGGGATGATCAGGATGCTCGACCTCCGCATAAATTGAAAAACGCTCATCGCCGAAGGCAGCATTACTGATCATTTTTCCCATTCTACCACGGGAACCTACTAGTATTAAGTCTACCCACTCATGTGTCATCTTGGAATCCTCCTAAATTGGTTCAAAACCATTTCCCTCACGTTAGTTTTTGCCAACTTACCATCAAAAGGCTACTTTGTCAACCCGCATTTCCTATGCTAAAATGATCTTATGTTAAATAAGTTAACTTTAATTAAAACCCTAATCATTTGGTTTGTATTATCACTAATTTTGGTGATAAATATTTTTTTGTTCCAATCAATATTCATCGGTTTGATTTTTGGGATAGCATATCTGTTATTTTTTGGTTTTTTGCTAGGACAATTTATTTTAAACAAAGAAGAATTAATCTGGCAGTTTGTTTTTGGACTGCTATTTTTAGTTTCCACAATATCAATAATTGGCGCGATAGTTTATTTCTTCTTGAATTTGAACAGTCAAGTAGTAGCAATATTAATTACTTTAATTCCATTAGCAATTATTTTTTTACCAAAAAAGAACATTGAGCAAACGCCTAATGCTGATGATACCAAGTGGAAAATTAGCACCTTGCTACTTGTTACTTGTTACTTGTTACTTGCCTACGCTTCTTTTAAGCTTTTATTCCAAAGCCAAACAGTTGAAGCAATCCGCTCTCCATGGTGGGTTGTAGAAAAAGATTTTTTTATTATTTACTTTTTGGCAACTTTTACGCTTCTGACATTACTCTTTTATAATAAAAAAATCTGGCTTTCTTTGATATTAACCAGTGTGCATACTTTTTTAACACTTTCAGTAGCTATGATAGTTTATAAGCTTGGTTATGGCTTTGATCCATTCCTGCACCAGGCCACAGAAAAAGTAATTGCTACTTTAGGACAAATCAATCCTAAGCCGTTGTATTATCTTGGTCAATATTCGTTAGTTGCAATGTTTGCTAAATTGTTTCAAATTTCAACTCAAGTAGTTGATAAATTGTTGCTCATTGGGCTTGTTGCAATTTATTTACCTGTGACAATCTATTTTGTATTGGTAAAAGTATTTGATTCTGATAAAAGGAATTACGTGGTGACTGCATTACTATTTCTATTAATTCCTTTTTCTACCTTCATAGTGACAACCCCCCAAGGATTAGCTAATCTTTTTTCAATTTTAGTAATACTTTTTAGCTTTGCTTTAACAATGACCAAAGAAATAAAGTGGTTTATACCTGTTATTATTTTGACAATAACAACACTCGCCATACATCCACTTGCTGGCATACCAATCTTAATCTTTGTTGCACTATTAATAATTCTGAATCTGCTAAAAAGTAAAAAAGATTGGTTTAATTTTTTTAAAAAAACAATCCTTTTAGAAATCATAATTTTAGCCAGCATTGCTCTGCCTTTAATTTTTGTTTTATTTTCAACAGGTGGTGGTTCACTTACTACATCAATTAACAAGGAGTTAATATCAAACCCAAATCTTATTTTAGAAAAATTAAATATTGCCTCTTTGTATTTAAAAAATCATTTTAACCTAATTTTTGACCTAATCTATTTATATAACAATAATCTTTACTGGATAATTGTTATTATTTCTTTATTGGGACTTGCTACCTTAATTTACAAAAACAAAAATAAAAAGTTGCTAGTTTACCCACTAACTTTTTTTATTGTTATAATTAACTTTTGGATACTTAAAAACTTTATTTCTTTTCCAGGATTGATCGAGTATGAAAGAATTAATTACCCGCAACGCCTTTTTGAGATTAGTTTTTACTTTTTGCTACCGCTTTTTTTGTACGCTCTGTATATAATAACATCGAAAATCAGATATAGCACAAAATCTCTCAAGATTGCTTTACTTATATTTTTAAGTTTATTCATTACTACTTCGTTATATTTAGCTTACCCCAGAGATGATGATTATCATTTAGATCGCGGCTACAATTTAACGCAAGCAGATATCAATGCAGTGCGTTATATTAATAAAGATGGAGAGAATGATGATTATATTGTACTTGCAAATCAAATGACATCTGCTGCAGCAATCAAGGAATTTAGTTTTTTTAAATATTTTTATATTAATGGAAACACTTATTTTTATTATCCACTACCAACTGGCGACCCACTTTATCAATACTATTTAGATATGTCGTATGAACGGCCAAAAAAAGAAACCGCATACGCGGCAATGGAATTAATGGGAGTTAACACTGCTTATTTTGTCATCAATAAATACTGGTGGCAATATGATATAATTGTAGATATTGCTAAAGTAGAAGCAGATTCGTGGGTAAATATTGACAACGGACGTGTTTATGTTTTCAAATATACTAAATAGTTACTCTAAAACTAAAATTTTATTTAGATAATGTTGTAGGCTGTAATTTTCTACTGACGATCTAGCCTGTTTTTTTAATGATGTGAGCTTGTCCTTATTTATTGATTTTAATAGTTCAAGCAATCCTTGTTCATCACCTGGTTCGAACATATAGCCATTCAATCCAGTTTTGATTAATTCTGCTGCCCCGCCAATATTTGTAGCTATAACCGGTACTCCATGTGACAATGCCTCACCAATCACCATGGGTGAATTTTCATAACAAAGTGAAGGCATAATCAGTAGATCATTTTGACTAAAAGTACTTGATAGATCTTCTTGTTGTATTTTGCCTAAAATATGAATATTGTTGTTATGTTTTGTTTTTTGGCCCACTTCCATCACCATACTCCCCTCTCCTGCTATGTTTAGATGATATAATTTCGGATCAAGTTTTTTAAAAACTTCAACCAAAAATATAATTCCTTTTTGTTTTTCTACTTGTCCCAAAAATAAAAAGTTTATCTTGTTTTGTTCAACATTATTTGATTCGACTTGCTCGGTAGCGACAATTGGGTTTGGTAAAACAATCTTTGTAGATTTTTTAAAAAAACCCATACTTTGATAAAAATCCATCAACCACTTTGAAGGCGATATGACTATGCTAGGTGATCCAAATAATATCTTGGTTAAATTTTGATAAAGCCTAATTAAAATAGTCAAATTTTCTTGGCCTTTAATCATTAGGCCAGATGGAACTGATAGTTGCACATCGTGTATTGTATGAACATGTTTTATTCCTAACTTTTTAATTGTTCGTGGTATTAGATAAGAAAGTCCTTTGATATTGTGTGTAAATACTATTTCTGGATTTTCCTTTTGTAATATCTTTGTGACAGCTCTTGCTGAAAAAATATTTAACATATCAATAACATGCCAAGGCAACCTTAACAAAAATGGCTTTGAGTTTATATCAATAAATGAAAAAATATTTCTACTAGCTATTCTATATATTTTGATACCATCGATTTCTTCAACTTCATCTTTTACCCCAAGAGTTATCAAAACAACGTGATCACCCTGGTGAGCAAGACCACGTGCAATATTTTCTACAACAACTTCTGCGCCTCCTCTTAAGAATGGCTTATAAAGGCTGTTTATTAAACAAACTTTCATATCTTTTTTTAATCATCAGCATTATTAAAATTATTGCACCAACAGAATCAACTAAAACATCAAAAGCAGATGCAGTACGGCCTGCTATAAATGATTGATGGAATTCATCCATGATAGCAGATAAAATTGTTAGCATTAATGAATAAAGTAATATTTTATTGAAATTAATTTTGTAGTTATTTAGGGCTTTATAATACAAAAATGTTAAGACAAAATATTCAGCCATGTGAGCAATTTTTCTAAAAACTAAATCCCAAGCATAGGTTAGTTCTGATTTTAGATGGGGCTGATTAGAAAACCAATAAATAACTCCTAACCATAAAATAACATATAACCAGTTTAGAATTTTTTTCTTCATAATGATTTATAAAGTTGATCTATATTTTGAATAAATTTATCCCAAGCATATTCATCCTCTACTTTCTGACGTCCAGCTTTTCCCTGTTGCATAGCCATGTCTGCATTGACGATTAATTGATCTAACTTTTGTGCTAAGTCTTTTTCATTTTTTGGTACTACTAGTAAACCGTTTTGCTTATCATCTATAACCGATCTTACTCCTGGCAAATTTGACCCAATTACTGCTTTACCACAAGCCATACCCTCAATTAAGGCCATGCCAAAAGCCTCTGATTGATCAATCGAAGGCAATACTACCATGTCTGATATGTTGTAGTATTTTGGAAGATCAATTTCTTCTACTTTTCCTGTAAATTTAATATGATCAAATAGATTTAGTTGATGCGCTAAATCCTCATAATCAGGTCTTAAATCACCTTCTCCTACAATGATGAGCTTGGTTTGCTTGCCAGCCTCTGTATTCTTGATTAATTTGTATGCTTTTATCAAATATTCGATACCTTTAAAATAATGTGCCGAATCTAAACCACCAACAAATAGTATTACTCTAGTGAATGGATCAATTTCTAATTGCGACATTAATTCTGTATCTTTTGCAGCTGGACTAAATTTTTCAATATCTACACCGTTAGGTATTTCGACGTATTTGTTAGGATTATTTTTTAAATCGTCTTTTAGTAATGAATTTTTAGCATAATCGTTTGAGGTAACAATAATTTTATGTGCACGTTTTATTATTTTTGGTAAAGCAATCTTTCTATGTAATTTAAAGATTAATCCTTTCCATCCCCGACCAACTGTGTCCATATGATAATGCAAAACCAATTTTTGGTTTTTTGTAACCTTTACAAATTCTGCGCCACCAAAAAATGGATAATGAAGGTGTACAATGTCGTATTTGTTTTTCTTTATCTGTCCTTTGATGCTAGGAACAAAAGCGGCATTTCCAAAAGTATAAGAAGGTGGTATTTTTTTTAAAGTAAATCCACTCATTTTTTCAACCTGTAATTTTCTTTCTTTGTAATTAGGAGTCAAAACTTCTACCTCATACCCAAGTTTGGACAAATTCAAAGCTTGATGATATGCGACATTACCTATACCGGCCAAGTATGGAGGAAAAGTTGAAACAATTATTGCTATTTTCATAATACTAATTTTTTAAAACAAATTGAAACGAATCGTATCCGTTTTAAATTTGTCCTTCTTTGGAATTAACTACCACCAAATTATTCTTTTAATTATCTGCCAATAAAAATTAAAGAATGGATTTACTAAATAATCAATTATTGGATTTTTTATTTCCTGATGTTCAATTTTTCCAGCAAAATGCCTTACCATTTCTCTATCTCCGACTCTTCTCATGCTTTGAATTTTTCTTCTTTTTAAAAATATCTTTTCTAAATTCTTACCATTAAGTAAATACTTATAAACTTTTATCTTTTCTTTCCACCAGCCAGATTTTATTGAAAATAAAAATAAACCAATTTCCATAATATCCATTGCAGGGCCAATTAAAAATAATGTTGGCCACTTATAATATTGTAGCATAACCATGTAACGATTGCGCTCCATATAATAATATTTTGTAATACTTCTTGAAAATTCGTATTTATGGAATACTACAGACTTTGCTGCCAACATTATTTTGTAGCCAAAAATTTTGGCACGCCAGCAAAGTTCTAAATCTTCGTGATAGCAAAAAAGATCTTTATCTAGCAGGCCAATCTCTTTTAGAATTGTTATTTTTATTAACATGCATGCACCGCTGGCATAATTTATTTCCTTGACATCGCATGCATTATCTTCTTCCAGATTGCCATCAGCCCAGCCAAAGCCAAGAAAATGAATTACATTACCCCTGCTATTGATTATTGTTTTGTCGTTATAGTAAAGTAGTTTTGACTGGATGATTGCTGTCTTTGGAGAATTTTCTGCTAGCTTGACTACTTGATCTAAAAAATTTGGATCAACTACAGTATCTTGATTTAATAAATAAATATAATCATAACCTTTATCGATTGCATATTGAATCCCTATATTATTACCTTGGGCAAATCCATAGTTTTCGCTATTTTTAATCAGTTTAACATTTTGATAATTCTTTACTATGTAATTTACTGAATCATCAGTAGAAGCATTATCAACAACAATGATTTGATATTGATCCTTAGGATAAGTAATTTTTGTTAAACTAGACAAACAATCCGGCAAAAATTGCCGGCCATTGTAGACAAGAATAATTATGGCTACTTTTTTATTCATGGTATTTAGTTAATTATAGTTAATTGTAGCGATAATAGTATGCTAACTATAATAACTCTAATCTCTACAATCACTACTCTTTCTCTTCCTTTCCTTCATCACTTTCCTTTAAAGCAATATGTCGTGTAATTTTGCTGATACTTCTTTCGATTTTTTCTAACTTAACAATTAGTTTAAATATCAAAAAGAACAGCACAATTATTGAAACGTAAACTAATAGATCAATACCTCTACTAACCCCAACAAATTGTGCAATAATATCGGTAGTTTGCGGTGTGATAGCTACTACAGCAACAGCTAACCAAAATACTACCCAAACAATTGCTTCTCCAATTCGAAGTTCTTGTTTTTTTAGCTTAAGCAGTGTTCGCCAAATAGCAAATATTACAAAAAATACTACTAAGACTTTGATAATCATATTATTTTTTTGATATTACTTTACTTAAAAATAGATCGGATACTATTTTAATCGAATTAAACACGCTTTGACCTTTTTGTTTTGAATATTCAGTATAGCGCATAGTTACTGGTACTTCTTGAAATTTTAATTTATGTTTTTTTATTTCTTGAATCACTTCTGTTGCATGCGCCATTTTATCCTGATTTAATTCTATTAGATTAATTGCTTTTTTTGAAAATGCTCTAAAACCATTATGTGCATCTGATAATTTTACACCTACAAAAAGTCTCTCAAATAATATTCCACCACGTAATACTATTTTTTTTATTAGTGGAACATTAGACTTTCTTTCCATAAATCTAGAACCTAAAGCTACATCTATTTGTCCAATGAGTAAAGGTTCAATAATTTTTGCAACTTCCTCTGGTTTATTTTGTCCGTCTGCATCAAAAGTTACGACGATATCTGCGCCCACTTTTTTTGCATAATCAAATCCTGTCTGTAAAGCTGCGCCCTGGCCCCTATTTATAAAATGCCGTAAGACTACGGCACCAGCATTTTTAGCAATTTGACTTGTATTGTCTTTTGACCCATCATCAACTACCACTACTTCGTAATTAAATTCATTTAAACCTTTAACTACTTCACCAACCATTTTTTCCTCGTTATAGGCAGGAACAACAATTAATATAAGCATACCCGGTAGTAGTCCCGTAAATGGAATTTATAATTTTTATTAACCATACTCATATCCTTACATATTTGATTTATTTAGTTGTTCAATAGTGATATTAATTTTTATGGGATCACTACCGGGCATAACAAAATTATTTTTTAGTTACATCCAGTAAACCCTTAGCTGCTTTAAGGTAATCAATAGTTTTAGATATTCCATCCTCTAATCTTACCACCGGAAACCAACTCAATTTTGTTTTTGCAGTGCTGATATTAGGTAAGCCTAAAGGTGACATAAATAAAAGTGGTTTTTCAAATTTAATTTTTGACTTTGATCCAGTCATCTCTATGATCTTTTTTGCAACATCAGAAAGTTTATATTCAATATCACTTCCTAAATTTACTGGGTCTGAAACAGTAGAAGACATCATTTTAATTAATCCTGTGATAATATCTGACACATAACACAAGGAAGTTGTAAAATTTTCATCACCATAAATAATAATATCTTGATTGTCAAGTGCGTTATCTACAAAATCAGGTATCATTTGTCCATCATCTAATTTTAGTCTTGGGCCATAAGTTCTAAAAATTCTGGCAATTTTTGCATCAATATTGTATACATCGCGATATGTAGAAACCATGGTTTCTGCAAAACGTTTACCTTCGTCGTAACATGCACGTGGTGAAAGCAAATCAACATTACCAATATGATCTTCTGTAAAATTTTTCTGTTCTTCGCCTCTTGGACCATAAACAACAGAAGATGATGTAAATAATATTTTTGCTTTGTATTTTACTGCCAAATCTAACGCATGTTTTGTTGCCAAACAACTACTTAGTAAAGTTTCAATTTTTGTTTTTTCAAAATTCTTAGCAGATGTTGGACAAGCTAAATGATAAATTTCTTGTATACCTTGAAACTTAACTTTAAATACCTCTAATTCGGAAAAACTTTCAAGATCGATATCTTCAATTAAATCATGTTTAATAAATTTAAAATCTGGATCTTGCAGCAAATTATCAATATTTTTTTCATCACCAGAAATAAAATTATCGATACATATCACCTTGCTAGTTTTTAGTAATTCTTCGCACAAATGAGAGCCCACAAAGCCAGCTCCACCAGTTACAATCACATTTTTTTTATCAAATATTGCTTTTTTTGCCATATTTTGTAAGTTAATTTCTTTTATTATAGCCTAATTTTGTCTATTTTGGCAAACTCTTCTTTAATTATATTTAACTAAGTTTTTGAAAAAATCTACAGTATACAGATAATCCTTTCTGTACTCTCTTTGTATTTCAGAAAATTCAATTGAATCCCATTTACTCTGTAATTTTTTTCCTGTTCCAAACCATCTGACTATTGTATCAATATTATATCCCCGTATTGTCATGGGTGTTATTATTCTGTAAACACCAATTGCACCAAAAGCATCCACCTTATCAAAACTGCTCATGATTTTTCCTTCCAATCCACCTAACTGCTTTTTTATACTGGTATGGCTTGAGATTGCTTGATAAACTATATTAATTTTTTCTGGTGGATATTTTATTTCTTTTAATATCTTTTTAGCAATTTTAGCAGATGCGACATCGTGATTTTTAATTGGAGTTTTATTAAAAGCAACGATATCGTGTAATAGACAGCAAGCAACTAAAATTTCCAGATCTGCCTTTTTCTTTAATCCAAACTTTTCTGCCATTTTCCAAACCCTGATATGATGCGTGGGGCCATGGCAAGGTAAAAATTTATCACTTCTTTCCCAGAGCTTGTTAATTTCTTTGATTATCTTTCTCTCCCAAAATTTATAATTTTCCTTCTTCATGCTTGTGTGGTTTAAATGTCCAAAATTTATTTACAAAAAAATTCCATAGCAACACAACAGCTGTTGCTATTATTTTGCTAACATAGAACCAATATTGATCAAAGAGCTGTACGGAAGAAAGTAAATATATAACTAAGTTATTTATTAATACTCCTGTAGCATTCACGAGCAAGAATTTTATAAATTTTGTATGCTCTTTAGATTTATTACTATCTGCTGCTTCTTTAAATACCCAATAACGATGTAGGAAAAATTTCGAAAATATTGCAGTTGTTAAAGCAACGGTATTAGACAAGTATTGATTAATTTCAAAAACATCCTTTAACAAAAATGTTAATCCAAAATCAACAACCGCTATTGATGCTCCTACCACAGTAAAATACAAAAATTGTTTTAGATTTTGTTTTAACATGGCTATTTTAAGATTGCAGGTCGAACACCACCGAGATATGTTGCGCTATGCAGTATCATTTGCTTATTTTTTACACCACGTTGATTAAAAAATATTACTTCTGAATTTCCACCCTTATTTTTTGCTACAATAATTTCTTCTGTATCATCACCATTGATATCAGCAGACGTGATGTTTAAACCATTATTGAAATCATGAAAAGCGTAAAAATCATATAGTAAATTTCCGCTAAAAGTAAAAATCTTAACATGGGGAGAGCCCTGTGATGCTGTAACTGTAATAACCTCGTTGATACCAACACCATCTACGTCTCCAGACGCAACTTTTACACCACCAGTAAAATTATTTTGATAAGCAAAGAATTGTCTCTTAATATTTCCGTATTGATCAAACACTCTAACGTGAGGTCCACCACCTGGTCCTGCACCTGTGATTATTTCATTTTTTTTATCACCATCTACATCTCCGACCGCTACGTTAACACCACCTACAAAACCTGGCACATAAGCAAAAAATTCTGATTTTAGATTACCTTTATTATCAAACACTCTAACGTGAGGTCCACCACCTGGTCCTGCACCCGTAATTATTTCATCAACATTATCTTTATTGATGTCACCAACAGCAATATTTACTCCTCCCTTAAAGTAACGATTATACGCAAAAAAATTATTTTCTAAATTACCAAATTCATCAAAAACTTTTATTTGTGATACACCACCTTCTCCCATACTTGTAATAATTTCTGATTTACCATCACCATCCACATCTCCTGTTGCAACATTGACTGCACCATTAAAATTTACTGCGTATGGATAAAAACCTCTTAGATATTCGTTTTGTAAATTGAATATTTTTACCTGTGGTACAGAACCAAAACCTAAACCAGCTACAATGCGTACATCTTGATCTGCTTTCTTGGGATCACCGTCATTGCCAGAAGAGGCATACGATGACAGTGCATTAACTGCGCGATATATATTTAATCTACCTAATCCTAACTTTCCAATATATTCAAGATTTAAAGTATTTATATTATCTGCATTATCAAGAACTAACTTCTCTAAATCAGTATTTATCAAATTAGCATTGAGAGATTTTAAAATTGCCATTGTACCTGCTACTAGTGGCGCAGAAACAGATGTGCCCGACCAATTGCCATCGTAAAAATTACTGTATCCATATTCTTTTGGATTATACACACTTAAACCAAAAAAGTTCTCTCCAGGAGCAGAAATATCAATACAACTATTTCCATAATTAGAAAATCCTGCTTTAAGATCCTGATCATCAACTGAAGCAACACCAATTACCATATTTTCACCATTTTCTCCATCGTAGCAAACTGGGTAACTTTTTGTTTCGTCAAGATTAATTCCCTGAATAGATGAATCAGTGTTACCAGCGGCTGCAACAATTACTATGCCATCGTCATAAGCTTTCTTTATTTCATCATAAAGTGCTTGGCTATAATCTAAACCAACAAAACTCATATTAATGATATCTGCACCATTTTCCCTGGCGTAAGCAACTGCCAAAGAAACATCATAAAGATTACCTCTACCCACACTATCTAATGCTCTTAGGGCCATAATTTCTGCATCCCAACTTATACCAGCAACGCCTTCGTTATTATTCCCAGCTGCTGCGGCAATACCTGCTACCAATGTGCCATGGTTAATGCCGTCTTTGGTATAGCGCAATCCAAACTTAGGATTAGGATCAGGGATTTTGTTTACAAAATCCCAACCAAAAATATCATCAACATAACCATTGGAATCGTCATCTCTATTGTTTCCTGCAATTTCTTTATTATTTTGCCACATCTGGTTTTTTAGATCAGGATGATCTGTATCAACACCTGTATCGATTACAGCTATCACAACTTTATTATTAATACCATGAAGTTGTTTTTCTAATAGTTCCTTAGACCATGCACTTTTTGCATTAATCTTTCTTAAATAAATTTGATTATTATAATATTCGTCGTTAGGAAAAGCTGTGATGTTGTATTGGTAATTAGGTTCAACATAATCTACGTTCGGATCGTTTAGATATGACGAAATAATTGTATCTAATTCAATATCATTTTCAAATGAAATTTTATACAAGCTACCAGTTTTTAATCTTACAATTAATTCATTATTTAGATCTGAATCATGCTTACTTTGAGCAACTACAAAATTTAACGATAAAAAAAAGAAGCTTATCACAAAAATTATAACTATGCTTCTATATTTATACAAACTCATAATTGCTTAAATTAGTTTGAATCAGATAGCGTGTTAAAAAAAGCTTCAACCTGATCTTTTGCCATTGGATCAATTTCGATTATTTTATTTGCAGTTTCTTTTGCTTTTTCAATTTCGCCTGTTTGAGCGTAGAGTTGTGTAAGGCTAGATAAATAATCAAGGTTAGTTGGTGCCCAAAAGAACAATTCTTCTATTATGGTAATAGCTTCATTTTTCTTGTCTTTTCTAATAAACATTTCTGCAATTTTAAATAATTGCGCTTGCACAGAGGTAATATCGTTATTGCCAAAACTCTGTCTGACTATATCAATTTCTGAAAGTGCTTGTTCATATTTTTCACTAATAATATACACTTCCGCCATTGTTAAGTGTGAATCAACTACCCAAGTAGCAAGATCAACGCCTTTTTTAAAATTTATAATTGCGTTTTCAAAATCACTTAAAAACAAATAAGCTTGGCCTAGTTCAAAATAGACTGATGTCCTGTTTGGGCTTAGATAGATTACATCTTCTAGCAAATCGATTGTTTTTTCGGGATGGCTATTATCATATTCTACAGATCCATTATATAAATTGGCCAAATATAAATAAGCTCTTATGTCGTTAGACCGGTCATCAATTGTTTTTTTTGCTTCAATTATTGCTATTTCTAAACCTTCTAAAACATCTTCTTTAGCAATATTTTCACTACGAAGCAAACTATTGATATAAGTAATCAGTTGTTCTCGTATCTCATATTTACCAATAGGTACAATTTCGGATGCATCAATTAGTTTGATGATTATATCTTTTTTATATACTACTTGATCATTTTCTTTCTGTGCTATGATTGATTCAAATACCATATGATTAGCTTGCAGGGTTCTGATGTTTACTCCATAAATGAGTATTAATAAAGGTGTGAAAACTAAAATGATTAATAATAAATTTACTTTTTTTGGCTTGACTTGTTCTAAAATTTCAGTTTGATGTGAATTTTGACTAACTAGAAAAACAATAAAAGCTAATATTAAATATATAATGATTTCTGAATTTAGCGTATCAAAAACAAACAAATTCTGTAAAAAATATGCAAACAAAAGTACAATCAAAAATAAACTAGTACTTACATCACGTTCTTTTTTGTATTTCTTTAATAAATAATATATGGCGATAATAAATATAGAAAGATAGCTAATCAATCCTACAATTCCAGTAGTTGCCGTAACATCAAAAATAATATTATGAGCACGGTCAAACCAGACTCTCGATCCATTATCTTTAAAAATCTCTACTGGAAAATATTTGTTAAATAAAATTTCGTAGTTTTCTAACCCCCAACCAAAAACCGGGCGATCCATTATCCCCTCCCAACTTGTTCGCCAAGTCAAAAGGCGAGATTCAATGGTAATAGCTTTTGTCGATGTAATATTAGCAAACGTATCAAGTACTGGCACACCCTGCACCCAACTGGCATCACGAGCTAAAAATAAAAAAATCGGAGATGCCACAATTAAAAAAATCAATCCAGCCAACACAATCTTAAACGATTTTACTTTTTCAAAATAGAAACTAATAATCAAGATAAAAAATACTGAAAGATAAAAAGCAATTAAAGTTACAAAGGAAGACAATCTTGATAAAGTTCTTTCAGTTGGAACAAACGAAGTATCCTTAACTAAATATAATAAAACTTGGCTAAAAAGTACTATCACGATCAATACTGCTAATAACACTTTTTGCTTCCTCTTATCTTTATTTACTAAACCCAATGTTAAAATAGAAAATAATGTTTTCGATTTATTGTCGGACACGGTATAAAAACCAATTGTTAATAATACTACAGCTGATACCCAAATAGATAATAAGGCGCCACGAGTCTGTGTATTATAAATCACATAAAGGAATATTGAAACAATAATAACTAAAGGAGTGTTGGCAATTAGATACTTTCCAACTTTGTTTTTTATTTTTGAAACAATATCATAATAATCAACTAGAAATAGATAAATAGCGATCACATCAAATATTATAAAAAATGTTAAAAGCTTGCCATGAGAAAATATTACAGTTAAAAAACTATACTGGCCGATTGCTCTTTTATAAATTTCAAATACTACAAAGAATACATTAAAAGCTAAAACGTTATAAGCATAAAACTTTGCTGGGAAACGACCTCGCTTAAACAGAAAATACAAGGCTAAAAAAACATGTAATAGAAGATAGCCGGCAAAGAATGCTGCATTACCAATAGGCCCAGTTAAACGTGCTCCACCGGATGATTTAATTAATTGTTTAACTTCCCATTTTTGCGAAAGACCTAAACCGCAAGCCACCATTGCTATCATGACGGTAAAGGCAAAAAATTGATACCAATCTTTTTTTTGTTTAAAAACATTTATCAGTATAAAAAAATATGCCAGAAGATGGAGATTATGAAATATCCCACCCATTCTTTCGTAATCACCCCAAAAACTGTAAGAAAAATCTACTCCAAATATACTAGCTATAAAAGTTACTGCAAAAAATATTATTACGCTTATGGTTAATTTATTAAATCTAGGCTTGTACGAAGAATCCACCATCATCAAAATAAAATACAATCCAAGCGCAACTTCAACAAATAATCGAAAAGCAACGTTTTTTGGCACAATAAACGGAAAGAAAAACTGACTATGCAAAAATAAAGGTAAAAACAAAACAGCCATCATTAGGGCCTTGATTGCGAACACCAAGCTAGGTACAAGTTTTAATTTAGGAATGCGCATAATGATTATATTTTACAAGAATTTAGCTCCCTTGTCAAAACTGCTAAAATAAGATATCTAAACACAGTTAACCGCACGAAACACGATAAAATATGCTAACTGAATACGCCATTCCATTGATCATTAATTGACATAACTCAATCAAAAATTTATCGTTAATCAAATTATACAAATATTTATTATTAAATAAAACCATGCTTATAATTGCATGGTTTTATTTTAAGTATGTTTGTTAGTTAATATTCATTCCGTTGTCGTAAGTTTCAGTTACATCAATTTCAATGATCAAGGACCAGTCATACCCTGCACTGTTAAAAGCATTCTCTGTTGTTATCCAGCGCTTCAAACCATTTTCTAGTCTGTATACATTATTAGCAGTTGAATACTTTACTAAGCTCCCGTCAGGGTGACTATTAGTTGATATTATATCATCACCTAATCCATATGTAGCTAATTGTTGATCAGAAATATTGTGTACATTGTAAAATTGATAGCCTAAACCAGTAAAAACTGCTTCAGTTTTTATCCATCTTCTTAATCCGTTAGATACGGCGTACACTTTAGCATCACTTCCTTTTACTAACATACCATCAATAAAATTATAATTTTCCGGATAACCAAGGTCTTCTCCCACACTGTATGAACTTAAATTAATTTCGGTAATATCTTCCCATCCATATCCATTTGCTCCAAAAACTTTTGAATTTGGTATTGGCCTTAATACTCCATTAACTAAAAGGTAGACGCTAGATTGGCCAGGTCCTTTTACTAAACTACCCACTATTGGTGTAATATTTTCCTCCACTGGTTGCTCTGGCGTTTGTTCTTCTTCAGCAGGCATACTATAGGTGATGGTATCACTAACGGTAGATGAATCACCACCACTTGAACTTCTAAACTTAGCGTAAACTGTTTTAGTCCCTTCGCCTGCATTTAAGGCCCAACTTTTACTTATAGCGTAATCTTCCCAAGTACTAACATCAACAAAATTTGGGTCGTTAGATATCATCATCAAACTAGCATCATTTGCTGCTAGACTTAAAGTAACATTATGCGAATCTGTTGTCTCTGCATCATCATTTATTACTACAGTGGTATTTGTTGGTGTTACAACTGTTGGACTACTTCCACTACTGCCTCCACCACTTGAACTAGTGCAGACTTCAAATGCATCGGGTGTAATCACTACGGTTTGATCAGTATTGATTGTCATCCAAGATTTACTACTGTCACATAGTAAATTTGGATTTTGTGACAAATCGGTTGTCATTATTCTTCTTGATGTTGTTTCTACTACAACTTCACAACCCGCACACATATCTAACGTAACATATGCATTTGAATCAGAAACCTCAATTGAGTCTGCAGTACCGTATATAGTTAACGTAATATCAAGAGCTGCTAAATACACATTAGTAGTATACGAAAACGTAACATTCGCCGCGGATACAGGGGCAGATATCGTAAAAGTAAAAGCCAGAGAAAATAATAGCAGAATAAAAATTTTAGTAATTCTCTTTCTCATAGCAATTTTTTATTAATAATTACAAATTATTCAGTACACCTTCCTACCGAACAACTAATGCCATCAGCAGCATCATTGATATAACAGAAAAATATTTGACCGCCGTTGTCAACCAGCTCAATGCAGCCAATTACTACAGTGCCGTCTGAGGTAACTCCGCCAACGCCAAGAGTCGAGGTAGCATAAGTATTATCACGGACAAATAGTCCAGTAGTTGTTGTTGCAGTTGATGTAGTCAAATCAAAAGTTCCACCACTTACATATAGATTACCAGTGGTCGAGGCATGTCCACCAAGCTCTATTAATCCATTGACACCATTTCCGATTGTTTCATCATTTTGTAAAGTAATGTCACCGCCGGCAACATCTAAAGTACCGCCAGTAACGATATTATTATCAATAGTGGTTGCTGCACCAACGACCATAGTGACAGCAAATACTGAGATAAATGCTACAAGTGCACTTCTTTTTAATGAAGTTGATTTTTTAACTTTCTCCATAGTTTTTACTTAATTTTGGGTTATTTTTAATATATCAATGTAATAAATTTATACTTAATTTTACACTTAAATTATAACATACATTTAAAAAACATGGGATATGTCTCAATCCCCCACTGTGGATAAAAACTATTATTTTCAGCAATCTGCGGGTACACATTGTAATCTTGCCAAAACTGCTAAAATAAGATATTATAACTTTGTTTTAACTATTTATGACTAAAAATTTAAGAAAAGTTACATTGCTTATAGGTGATATAATATTACTCTATTTTTCTTTATGGTTAGCTTTATTTTTACGATATTTTGAACAACCTAGCAATGACCTCTATCAAACACATCTAATACCTTTTTCAATTGTTTTTATCTTTTGGTTAGTGATAATGTTTATTGATGGGTGGTACGAACTTAAACCAATTAATAAACAAAGTTTTTATTCTAGGATTTATAGAGATTTTTTGATAAGCATCTTGATTGCAGTTGCGGTTTTCTATTTTGCTATTGATCGCTTTGCTGTAATTCGACCACAGACCATCTTAGTTTTGGATATAGTGATATTTACTGTTTTATTTATTTTGTGGCGAAGAAGTTTTGCAAAATTTGTAAGATTACAAAAAATATTAAATCGTGTAATTATTGTAGGTGAAAATGATGCCTCCGCAGAACTAGCAGAAGAAATTTCTAAAAATACTGATCTTGGATTTGAGCTTGTTGGAACTTACCAAACATCAAATTCACAGCATAAAAATTTATTTGAAATTATTCAAAGCAAAAAAATAAATACAGTGATCACTGCCATAGATCCAGAATCAAACCCCAAGCTGGCTAAGTCATTATTTTCTTGTATAAAACTAAAAGTAAACTTTTATAATTTAGCCAGTTTTTACGAAAGCATCACAGGCAAAATTCCCGTTACAACCATAAAGCATAATTGGTTTTTAGAAAACCTAACTGAAGGGGGTAAAAAAAGTTATGATAGTATAAAAAGACTTGCTGATTTGATACTTTCGCTAGTTGGGTTGGCTGTAACTTTACCTCTATGGGTAATTATTACGGTCATTATAAAAATTGAAAGTAAAGGGCCAGCCATTTATATGCAGGAGCGAGTTGGACTTGGAGGAAACAATTTTGTGTTAATTAAATTCCGATCTATGGTTAACAACGCAGAAGATAATGGCGCTGTTTGGGCTCAAAAAAATGATTTGAGAGTTACAAGGTTTGGAAATTTTTTAAGAAGAGCTCGTCTTGATGAACTACCACAGTTTATTAATGTTTTAAAAGGAGAAATGAGTTTTATTGGACCAAGGCCAGAAAGGCCGCAATTTGTAGAAGAACTTTCTGAACAAATTCCATTTTATAAAGAAAGATTATTAATCAAGCCAGGATTAACAGGTTGGGCACAAACAGTTGGACCAGCTTATGGCGGATCTAAAGAAGAAAGTCTGCAAAAACTTCAATACGATTTGTACTATATCAAAAATAGATCACTAATATTAGATTTAAGCATACTACTTAAAACAATAAAAATTGTGATTAGTAGGAAAGGAAGATAACTATGGAAAATACAAAAACTTATTCAATTATTATTCCAGCTTATAACGAAGCTGATACCATTGCAAAAACATTAAACGGTTTAAAGGTATATATTGAAAACAATAATTTAGATTGTAATATCGTTGTTGTTAACGATGGTTCCACTGATGATACCCAAAATATTTTAAAACAAATTCCCGGAATTTTATTTATTAACCATCCATACAATAAAGGTTATGGAGCTTCTGTTAAAACAGGTGTAGCTGCCGTTAATTCGGAATGGATCATAACTTTTGATTCGGATGGACAACACAAGCTTGAAGATATCAAAAGACTAATAGATGCTAAGCAAGATTTTGATATGGTAGTAGGTGCAAGAAAGGGATATCAAGGACCAGCTATTAGACAACCAGGTAAAAAAGTACTACACAAGGTAGCAGAATTTTTAGTTGAGAAAAAAATTGATGATTTAAATTCGGGACTTCGCCTTCTTAGAAAAGAACACTTTCAAAAATACGCCCGAATTTTACCCAATGCATTTTCTTGGACATCCACAATTACTTTGGCATTCTTTAAAGATAACCTAAACGTTAAATACATCCCCATTGAGATCAATAAACGTCAAGGTGGTAAAAGCATGGTTAAAACTTCTGATGCAGTAAAAACTCTCATGTTGATACTCCGTATTATTATGCTTTTTTCTCCTTTACGTATTTTTTTACCTGCAAGCGTTATTTTATTTACCCTTGGTTGTGCTTCTACTGTATATGATTTATGGATGTTTAATATTTCCGATACCACGATTTTACTCTTTATCTCTTCAATATTAATTTTCTTTTTTGGCTTATTAGCAGACCAAATTGCTGCGATTAGAAGAGAACTCAAATAAAAAATTTATGTGCGGGATAATAGGTGTACTGCAATCTCAAAATTCTAAAATATCTCCAGAACTATCTAAGCAATTAACAGATAGTTTGTTTAAATTATCTGAATCACGAGGTAAAGAAGCTGCGGGAATTTCTATAAAAACTAAGCAAAATATTTATACTTTTAAACAAGCGATTCCAGCTACACGATTGATTAAATCAAAACAATATCAAGAAAATTTTAAAGAAGCTACAGCTGACAACCCTCCACTATCAATAATCGGGCATTCGAGACTAGTAACTGACGGCCTGCAAACAAATAATGACAATAATCAACCAGTTATTAAAAGTGATGACGTAATAGTACATAATGGAATAATAGTTAATACCAAACCACTGTGGAATTATTTTTCTGATTTAAAACGCGATTACGACGTGGACACAGAAATTATTTTAAGCTTGATCCAGAAAAATCTTCAAGAAAATAGATCCATTGATTCAGCTGTTTCAAAAACCTTTAATCTTTTGGAAGGTGCTGCCTCGATTGCAGTATTGATAAAAGAACTTCCTAAACTGATAATTGCAACTAATACCGGGTCTATTTACACTTGCACGGGGATCAATAATGATATATTTATTTTTGCTTCAGAAAAATACATATTAAAAGAATTAGCCTCTAATAAATTCAAGGGTATCTTAAACGCAGATTCTATCAAACAAGTTAAAGCCGGCTTGGGACAAATAATTGATTTGAACGATCTGCAAATTACAAAATTTCAATTTCAAGATCATGTTAATCAAGGTGCACTTGAAGAAATAAAAGAAAAAAGATTTACTGTTACCGAAGAAATTGTTTCCACAATTAATAATAATGAAAATCTGCTTAAATATAATGAAAACTTAGATCTCAAACGATGTACGAGATGTATTCTGCCAGAAACCTTCCCAGGCATTAAATTTGACAGTAACGGGGCATGCAACATATGTAATAATTTTAAAAAGAAACCATTGCTAAGTTTGGAAAAACTAAAGCAAGAAGTTGCTCCTTACAGAAATAAAAGTTGTAGACCAGACGTCTTAGTTGCTTTTAGCGGAGGAAGAGATAGTGCCTATGGTCTTCATTATATTAAAAAAGTATTAAAAATGAACCCCATTGCCTATACTTACGACTGGGGTATGGTAACAGATCTTGCTAGGAGAAACCAAGCACGAATTTGTGGTAAGCTAGGCATTGAGCATATTATAGTTTCTGCAGACATTAAGAAAAAACGTGAATATATTAGAAAAAATGTTTCTGCATGGTTAAAGCGACCCAATCTAGGTACTGTTCCTTTGTTTATGGCAGGTGATAAACAATTTTTTTATTACGCAAATCGATTGATGAAACAAAATGACATTGATTTAATGATATTTTGTGAAAATTCCAGGCTCGAAAAAACAAGTTTCAAAACAGGTTTTTGTGGTGTAGATGAAGGTAACAAAAGATGGGTTGATATGACGACAACTCAAAAAGCTAAACTTGCGACATATTACGCTAAGGAGTTCATAAAAAATCCCGCCTACATTAATGCCTCTTTATTTGATACATTATTTGCATTTTTTTCTACATACTTGATGAAGCATGATTATGTATTTTTATACAAATACATAGATTGGGACGAAGAAAAAATAATTTCTACCCTGATTGATGGATACAACTGGGAAACCTCCCTAGATACAAAATCCACCTGGCGTATTGGCGATGGCACTGCACCATTTTATAATTACATTTATCATACCTTAGCAGGTTTTACCGAAAACGATACTTTTAGATCAAATCAAATTAGAGAAGGTATGATCACCCGAGAACAAGCATTAAATTTTATTAAAGATGATAACAGACCACGATACGATTCGTTTAAATGGTATACAGATCAAATTAGTATTGATACTGTTAAAGCAATAAATATTATTAATTCTGCTCCAAAAATTTATCAAAACTAGAAAATGAAAATACTTTTAATTAATCCTCCAATATTCAATGTAATTGACCCAAGCCTTCCTGCAGTACTTTTAGAAGAAGAAGATCCAATGCCTCCTTTAGGCTTGATGTATTTAGCTTCATATCTAGAAAAAAATAGTAGTCATGACGTAAAGATACTGGATTGCCAGATCGAAAAATTGAGTTTAGAGCAAATGGTACAAAGAGTAGAAGAACAAAAACCTGACGCAGTTGGAATTACCACAATGACTTTTACGTTAATTGACGTGATAAACGCAATTAATGCTATCAAAAAGAATAACGATGACATCAAAATAATTTTGGGAGGACCACATGTACATATTTACCCAGAAGAAACAGCTAAACTACCCGGAGTAGATTTTGTAGTGATTGGTGAGGGTGAATTACCGCTAAAAGGTCTCTTAGAAAATTTTAATGATAAAGACAAGCTAAAAAATATTAAGGGTTTGTTCTTTTTAGAAAATGAACAAATAGTCCGTACTGGGCTCCAAGATCTAATACAAAATCTTGACGATCTCCCCTTTCCTGCTAGACATCTCCTGCCATACAAAAAGTATGGCTCAGCTATTGGTAAAAGATTTCCAGTCACAACAATGTTTACTAGCCGTGGCTGCCCCTACAAATGCTTATTTTGTGACAGACCTCATCTGGGTAAATCTTTTAGAGCCAGGTCCGCAAAAAACGTAGTTGATGAAATGCAAGTTTGTACGGAAATTGGTATTAAAGAAATTTTTATTTACGACGACACCTTTGGTGCAGATAGACAACGAGTGCTAGATATCTGTTCTGATCTAATAAAACGAAAGCTTGACTTGACTTGGGACATCAGAACACGTGTAAATACTGTTGACAAAGAAGTGCTAAAAGCACTAAAAGAAGCAGGCTGCCAAAGAATTCACTTTGGTGTTGAAGCTGGAACACAGAGAATCTTAAACGTTTTAAGAAAAGGCATTACCATAGAAATGGCAAAAAAAGCATTCAAGTTGACCAGAGAGGTAGGCATCCAAACTTTAGGATATTTTATGATAGGTTCTCCAACTGAAACCAAAGAAGATATAGAAAAAACTATAAAACTTGCTAAAACTTTAAAACCAGAATTTGCACATTTTACTATCACCACCCCCTACCCTGCTACTGATCTATATCGAATGGGTCTAGAATCTGGTGTTCTCCCAAATGACTACTGGCAAGAATTTGCTAAAAATCCCACCAAAGACTTTAAGCCATTAATTTGGGAAGAAAACCTAAAAAAAGATGAGCTGGTTAGCTTACTAAAAAAAGCCTATAGAACTTTTTACTATAGACCACTATATATCTTAAAAAGAATTATCAGCGTTAGCTCGTGGGGTGAATTTAAGGCCAAAGCAAAGGTTGGCTTAAGCCTATTAAAAATTTAATTAATCTTGAGATGAAAAATAAAAAATTATTCAAATACCTTTTTTCGTTATTAGGTGTTTTTTTGTTTTTGTATATTATTATCTACATAGTAGATTTAGATAAATTACTCAAAAACATTGCCAATATCAAAATAATCTATTTTGTTCCTATCTTTGGCTTGTCTTTTATCCTGGTCGGACTTAAAGCTTATCGGTGGCAATTGATAATGAGAAAGATTGATATCACCTACTCTCTATATTCGTCGTTTTCGATGTATGCAGTAGGTGCATTTTTAAGTTTAGTTACCCCAGGAAAAATTGGTGAACTAGCTAAGATTTTTTACTTGAATAAAGATCAACACTCAATAAAAAAATCGCTTGTTACGATTATCGTAGATCGCATGGCTGATTTAGTCTTTTTGATACTTCTGGTAATACTGGGCTTTGCAATCTTTTTTGAATATTTTGCTCAGCCATTTTATTATTTGATATTTATTCTACTTCTTACAGTTGTTGGACTATACATTACATTCAAATATAAATTATATTTAATTTTGATTAAAATAATATCACCAAAAAAATATAAGCAAGTAATATTCGAAAACACCAATGAATTTTTTGCCTTGTTTAAAACCTATAGTTTACGTGATTACATTACTGCATTAATAATCACTAGCTTTTCTTGGATAACATATATTATTCAGATTTATCTACTTACGTTAGCATTAAATATTAATATTAACTTTTTGTATCTAATACCAATGATTGCTGTAGCTAATGCGGCAGACATGCTACCAATAAGCATAAGTGGTATAGGAACACGAGAATTAATCTTTATCTTTTTTTTCAGCCTGATTGGTTTATCAGCAGAAAAAGCAACTGCCTTAGGTATCCTACAACTTTCTATAGTAGTCTTTACTGCTCTTATTGGGCTGGCATATTGTCTTAAATATCCGCTAAGTCTAAAACAAAACAATGAATGAAATTTTTCAAAATAAATATTGGGAACGAGATAAACTAAAAACAAGAAGAAGTCCACAACATCCAGTTGTAAGTGCATTTGTTTTGTCAAAAATAAAGGAAATACAAAAGTATATTAAAATAGACGAGAATACGAAACTTTTAGATGTAGGCACAGGCAATGGCTTTTATTCTTTTCAATTTGAAAAATTATGCGATGTATTTGCGATTGACTATTCTGACCAAATGATTAGCGCAAACCCAGCAAAAAATAAAAAAGTAATGGATGCAAACAACCTTGAATTTCCTGATAATGAGTTTGACGTGGTCTTTGAATCTTGTTTGCTGCATCACGTAGAAGATATTGATAAAGTAATTGCAGAGATGAAGCGAGTAGCTAAAAAATATGTAGTTATCGCAGAACCAAACAGAAACAATCCCCTACAATTCTTATTTAGCCTAAAAAAAGAAGAAAGGAAATCATTAAAATTCTCTCTTTCATACTTAAGAAAAATTTTAGAAAAACATAATTTAAATATTATATCTTCATTTACTCATGGTGTGATTGCGCCAAACAAAATTCCTAGTTTTTTACTACCTCTCATAAAAATCTTCGACAAAAAAATCCCCATTCTGGGGCTTGATAATATCGTGATTTGTGAAAAAACTATCTTACCAAGTTCATAAACCAACCCTTATTGCTTAAGGAATAATCCTCGTAATTGACTTCTATGGTAGAATCCGCGATTATTCCTACCTCGGCTTGATCTAATATCCTTGCTGAAATATCCGGTGTGTATCCTAAGATATATTTTACATCAAATTTTTCTAAAGCATCTGAAACCTTATTTTGCTCAATAAGATTTTGCATTGTTGCTTGCTTAAAAACTACCAGCGACTTATCAGTATATAGATTGATGTAGTAGGCATCATCTGGATGATCAAATGGCACAGCAATAATTTGGTCATCTGCTATATTTGAGTTTTTGATTTCTTCAATATACGTATCCAAAATCGGGATTGGACTGTTATCATATTTTAATCCCCACATAACATGGCTGGAAACAACTAAGTTGTAAATTACAATAAGCCCTAAACAAATGAGTATTATGTTTTGATATTTATTTTGAAAAAGTGTCGAAGATATTGCTTTTGACAATATATAGATGCCTAAGCCAGCACAACTGGCTATTACCCAGCCAAAATCCATAAGATGATTCCTGCCTCCCAGTATTACAAACGACAATAAAAACATTGTTGCGATTATCCATAAGACATCAAAATAAAACCATTCTTTCTTATATTTATACAAGTAGACTAGCCCCAGCGCCATTAAAATAAATATCAGTGGGCCCCCTATTTCTGGAATTGATAAGAATCTGAATGAATGTTTGGCAAACAGACCTGTACCAATTTTAACGCGTTCAAACAATGTTACATCGGCAAAACCTACCAGCTTCATAGCTCTTTTGATACCGTCTGCTCTGATAGAGCTTACACTTTGTGCTAAATCAGTACGTTCATTTAAGTATTCTTCTTGATTAAAATGATATGTGTATGGATCTGGAAAAAATTCTGCATAATAACTAAAATCAGAAGTTTTTAATTCTTCTGGT
This sequence comes from Patescibacteria group bacterium, assembly GCA_018818885.1. GTDB lineage: Bacteria > Patescibacteriota > Patescibacteriia > Buchananbacterales > SURF-54 > JAHIRB01. The sequence goes on from JAHIRB010000007.1 coordinate 111,326, forward strand.
GCATCTTTAGTAAAAGAAAGAAGATATATATTTTCTCCGGCAACAAAGCCTGGGAGCCAAAAGATTGCCACAACTAAGACAACTGGAATAAATATATACAACAAATAACGCCACTGTTTATATACTAATAGAAACAAAAACAATATAGGTAAAAATATTAAAAGCGCTTCTTTTGTTAAGCATGCCATAGCTAAACTAGCTCCAGAAAATACTAGTAACGCTGTATTATAACTTATAATTTTTGTATCTTCGCTTTTTTTATTAAGTGAAAGCTTATTGGTACCTATGGTAAACAAAAGAAAAAATATTACCAGAAAAAAAAGAGAAAATTCGTACTCAGCAAATGATTGTGGTAATAACCAAATAGTAGGAATAAAAATATAAATCGCAGCAAACAATATCGTTATAGTTAAATTAAATAAATAGTAGACAGTAATAGCAAATAAAACTAAAGTTAGAGCTAGTATAACAATATTAGATAAAATTAATTTACTATTGGTTTGTTCACCAGTAAATTTGATTAGGTATGAATGCAAATAACCGTTAATCTTGCCACCTTGAAGCGATTCATGCCCCTCCTGCTCTATAAGACTAGAAGACATTATCACATTCAAATCATTTTCACTACCATAAATACCAGTCTGGTTGTAATTTTTTGCTTTAACTATTACGTTGCTACCATCAGAAAGTAAGTTATAGCCTTTAAAAATAACGGGTGAATACCAAACAACACCAGCTGAAATAAATATTGCAACTAATAATAAACCAAAAATTATGTTTTGCTTTGCTTTATGCATTATTTTTATTATACCATTCTAAGATTTTTTTTGCTTGATTGTTTAATGTAAAAACTTCCTCAACTCGTTTTTTACCCGCCTCCCCCATCTTGGCTGCCAGCTCATTATTTGAAAGTATATCGACGATCTTATCTGCAAATTTTTCTACATTATTTGGATTTACTATATATCCAGTTTCTTGATCAACCACAGCTTCTTTAGTGCCTCCAAATATTGTACCTACAACTGGCTTGCTATTGACCATGGCTTCCAAGTTTACTGTAGGAAAAGGATCTAAGTATAGTGATGGCACAACAACCACGTCACAACTTGAATATGCAATTGACATATCATTTTTCTGCAACCAGCCAGTAAACTCAATATTTTTACTAACTTCTAATTGTTCCGCTAAATTGCTAATAATATTAGCATAACCAGATTTTTCACCAGCAATCAATAAAACTGCATTATTGACCTTTTGTTTGACCAGTGAAAGTGACTTAACAATTACTGCCCCTCCTTTTGAGCCCGAAAGTCTGCCAGCATAAAATATCACTTTCTTGCCCTGGAGATTATATTTATTCTTAAAATCTTCTATTTGACTTTGGTCATGGTTTGTGACTGCTTCTATTCCGTTATGAATAGTAACTGTATTTTTAATATTGTTTGCGTTTAAAGCTTTTTCCAGTTCATGGCTTACACAGAATATCTTATCAATATATTTCAAATAATGTTTAATTAAAATTCTTCTTAAAGGATTAAAACGCTTTTTAGCTGATCTAAACAATTGCCAACTTGATATTTTGTAATTGAGTTTGGGGCTATCTGATTTATCGTTGGCTTGCACGTACTCTCTAAACTTATCGTGATGTACTAGCATCATATCGTGCGCTGTTAAAAAAACTTTTTTACTATATTTTTTTGCTACCTTAAAGCAAGCATAAGAAAGATAAAGATGGACGATATGGAAATGAACGACGTCTGGTTTTATTTTTCTGACAATTTGCCTTACTTTTTTTACAGTCTCTGGATTATATACTGCAACATAGTTTCTAACCTTTAAATCATAATCCGTATATATCTGATGTATTTTTAAACCTTCGTATTCGATTTCTTTTTCTTCATTTTTATCCTGAACTGTCGAAATTACATATATTTCATAGCCAAGTTGCATCATCTTTTTCGCCAAAATAAAAGCAACATTATCTGCTCCCCCACTTGAGTAAGGAGGAAAAATATCAGTTATGTATAATATCTTCATACCGGGCAGTGAAAATTCAAAAAATATTTGTTCATATCTCGTTCATATTAAGAGTGGTAAACATTCAAAAAATTATCCATAAAAAAAATTATTATTATAAAATATACTTACTATTTGAATTTCTACTGCCCGGCATACCCGGTAGTAGTCCCGTAAATGGGATTTGTTATATTTATTAATCATACTTATATTTATGTTTATTACATTACCTTATAGTGATATTAAATTTTACGGGATCACTACCGGGCATAATTTAATAAATTTGGTAAAGATAAAAAAATCCATACTCTTTGTACTTTTCTACAAACACCTCTTTAAATAAATCTGGTTTTTCTCTGATTTTTTCCAATAGATTTGCTAAGCTTTGCGGTAAAATGTAATTATTAACTGCTATGTACTTTATTTTACTTGCGATGAAAATTGAATGGATTTCTTCTGCAGAAAGATTTTCGTTATACCTTAAGCCTGTTAAATGATTAAATTCTGGATGATTGATCCTCATCGCTTGATAATTTTTATACCATATTAAATAATCAACATCTCTGGCAATAATATAAAAACTATCTTTGGGGGAAGTTTCATTTTCTTCTAAATACTTTACAATACCATGATTGCCATTATAAACATGCGAAACAGGTAAATTAATATTTCCTTGATTTATATAATAAACTATTGCCATGCCCCATGAATTCAACAATAAAATTATTATTACTACTGGTATCAAAATCTTTTTTACGTTGACATCCTTATACTTACTAATAATTGCATAACATGCAATAAACAACAAAATAAACAAAATTGGCAGCCAAGTATTAACCCAACTTTTATTAAATATCCAAGTCAGAGTGAGAATGTATAAACAATAAATTGAAAGTAGAATAATCTTTGATTGTTCAAATTTCTTATATACAATGTACAATAAAAAAGGAAACATAATTATTAAGACTGCCAAAGGGTTGTTATGCATAAAATCAACTATAAACAAAAATGGACTAAATAAACCTTCGACTCCTAATATAAACTGGCTAGTAGATCTTGTCAAAGGAGTTTTAAGTAATACTCCCAAAGCTAGCAAGTGAAGTAGCAATAAGAATAACTTTGATTTTAATTTCTCTAAACCTAATACTGCATAAATTATTAACACACCTAAAAACAAATAATGTCTTCTATCTGCATTCAAAGGAGCATACATTACTGTTTCTTGTATTATAAAAAACAAAAATAAAGTGAAAAGAATTCCATATTTTCTATATTTCCACAACCCCCATAGCGCTAATAAAATAAATGGGTATGCTGTCATCATCAAATTGATATCGTGGACCGTACGTTTATGTATTGAATTTTCAAGTTCTGGAACACCAAATAATTTAAAATCTAAATTTTCTGTCATGTATTGATCGTATGGACCGACAAAAACTCCTTTTAAGACTGGGAAAACTGGATTATTAAAAATTATAAAATTCCTTAATAGCCATATCAGTAGTGGTAAAGAAATAATTACAACAATAATGATAAAATATTTTCTGGTTTTTTTACTTTTTAAAAATGCAAAAAATAATGGTATAACTAAAAAGAAACCAGTAACTTTTGACAACGTAGCTAGAATAAAACTTATGGCTAGAAAAAACAAATTATGATTAGTCTTTTCCTCTAAATATTTATCATAATAATAGAAGAAGGCAGTAGCAAAAAACAAAATTATTGATTCCTGCATCAGGTTCCATCCCCAGTAAGCTACTAATCTATTACATAAAACCAATAAGGGTATAAAGATTAAATACTCTTTTTTAATACCCTTTTCTTTGGCCCACTTAAATAACAATACAGCAGTTAAGCCAGAAAATAATAAAGGAATCCACAAAGCAGTAAATGCCTGAAATGTATTAAATAAACTAAATGTGCTAGCAATTAATAAATAAAAAATTGGCTGTCTTGTTAGAGGTATCCATCTCCAATCTGAAACAGAGGTTGAGATTTCACCAATCTGCGCTAATGTTCTGGAAATGGGCAGCCAAAACCAGGTAGCGTCACCTGCGATATAACCGCGCAACAGACCAAAACCAATTAGCGAAAATACTGCTAATGCTAATGCTATGAAATGATATTTTTTTACTTTAATTTTTATCCTCAATAACGCGAAAGCAACAACAAAGACTGCTAAGTCAAAAAGTAACAACCATCTATTAAAGTATCCTAACAAACCTAGCAATAAAGCTACTGATACAATGTAATAAAAAAATAATAGTACCACTTCGATAAAATCTAGCTCTTTTTTAATCAATTTATTTAACATGAAATTTAATTTAAAAATAAGCTTTTAAAAGCTAATATTAATTGTATTTTAGCAGAAAAATCTTAATTTATGCAAATTGACCCTTGCATTGAATTATTATATAATTAACGATAATAATCATAATTTTATAGTGTGAAACGAGTAATCAATATAAAAAAATTAATTAAAATTGTTGGTCTTTTTTTATTTATCGTAATCATCATTAAGAAGATTGATTTTGAAAAATTTTACCAGACAGTGATCAGTTTAAATATTGCAATTTTAGTATTAGCCAGTTTAATTGCACAATTACCAATTTTTATTAAAATAAATAGATGGAAATACATACTAAACAAATTGAATATTCGCGAAAGCTACTACAAAATTACAAAAATTTGGTTTATTAGTTTACTGCTTGGGGTCGTAACCCCTTTAAATATTGGCGATGTATTTGGTAAAGTAGCCTTTTTAAAACATCATGACAATAAAATAAGTACGCCACTAATCAGCATAATAATAGATAGGCTAAGTGATATTTTTGTTTTATTGATCCTTGCTATTATCGGGATAGTATTATTTATTCCTTTTCATAAAATAATAACTCTGACTATTGCCTTTGCACTTTTAGTTAGTATGATACTAGTTTTTTTGATGATTCGGATAAACTTTTTTAAAAAAATATTTAAAAAAACTTTTTTAATTATTGTCCCTAAAAAATTACAAAAAAATAGTGAAAAAAACTTAAAAGAACTTTATACTACACTTGTGCAAATGAAAGTTAATGATTTCTTAACTATATTTGGCTTAACCATCATCGCTTTATTTTTTCGATTACTATTTTTATCTACTATAGCTTACATCCTGGGTATCACCCAAATTCCATATTTTTACCTTATTCTAATATATGCGATTAGCGTATTTGTAATGATGATACCTATCACCATTGCTGGATTTGGAACCCGAGAGCTTTCAATGCTCGCTCTATTTTCGTTATTTTCTGTATCCAGCGAAACTGCAATTGTGTTTTCTTTATTAATGTTCTTTGTAAGCCTTATACCTACACTTTTAATAGGATTCTATTTTTGGCTCACAGAACCACTTCTATCTACATAACAAAAATCTCAACTATAACTTAGTTAGCTTAAAAAAAACTACAAGTTTAATGGTTGAGATATTTTTTAATTTTTACAACTATATTTTTTGAAATTCTTAGCAACATTATTGTTGCCCCAAAAGCCCAAGCAATCGGTCTAATAAAAAAAATTACTATTACAAAATAAGCTGTAATATCTTTATATTTAATAACTAGTCTAGTACTTCCATATAAATAACCTAAAAATAACATTAGGGGTGGGACAAAAATTAATTGCCAGGGCCAACCAAATATCAACCACAAAAGTAAAAATAATAAACTCACACAATAATATAGCGGTTGAGTTATTATGCGCAATTTAGCTAATTCATCACCACGTGCAAATTTAATTTTTTCTAAATATCTAATAATTCCGTATTGTCCGTATTCAAATTGTTGTTTAGTATATTTAATTAGATTTTCTCTATGATGATGATATACTATTGCATCCTGGATTAATATTATCTTATGTCCTGAATCATTTATTCTGTGACCAATTTCGCAATCATAACCAGTTTTTAAATTTTCTTTAAAGCCACCAATTTCTAATAGCACTGATTTTTTGTAAATTATATGCATAGTAGCGGCACGTTTGATTGCTCGTGGCATTCTTTCGTATCTATCTTGCAGCTCATAACCAATTGTACGTGGAATCAATTTATCTGTATTCCAAGTTTTGATCACTCCAGTTGCACCAGCTACCTTACGATCAGACAAAGGTTTTATTACTTTTTCTAACCAATTTTTGTCTACAATTGCGTCTCCATCAACAAAACCAATTACCTCTCCTCTAACTTGCGGGATAATTTTGTTATATTTTATTGGTGGTGAATCTATCCCAATTTGTATAATTTTAACCTTGGGATTGTTATAGTTGTTGACTATTTCGATTGTTCCGTCATCAGAATTATTATCTAATATTAAAACTTCAAACAAATCTGCTGGATAAGTTTGATCCATCAAAGCATCTAAAACATCTTTAATAAAACGCGCAACGTTTTTAACTGGAATTAGAATCGTTACGAAAGGTTGATATTCTATTGTTTCTTCATGATAATGCATTGTTCTACACACAAAAATTTAAATGAAAATATTTTTTCAACTACCATTGCAAGTGGCATAGAAATCCTTTGTACTATTATAGCAGCTTTTGCTCCAAATAAATACTGAAAAATGTTTGTAAGTATAATCATCGATTGAAAGAATATATTAATTAAATACATTCTTTTTTCAATTTTAAAACCGTGACTGATAATTTTTTCAATATCTGATTCTAAGAATTGGACTTCGTTAGTTGTGCTACACGTTGATTTGGGTTTATGTATTAATTTCAATGGTTGACGAACATAAAACATCAGTTTAGGTACTAAGTTTGGGGCTCTATCAAAAATACATAATTTGCCACTAGGTTTTAATACTCTAAAAAATTCATCGCAAGTTTTATCAAGTAAACCTTGCACTTTAATATGATGAAACAATCCATTAGCTACAACCACATCAAAACTATTATTTTCAAATGGCAGGTCATGTACGCTTCCTTGCACACATTTTTCTGCCTGGTTTATTGATTTACAACCTTCAATCATCTTAGTAGAAAAATCAATCAATACTGAATTTTTTAGTAATTTGACTATTCCACCACCAGCCTCTAAGACTGCTTGACTTTTATCAATATTATAAAACTTATACATTTTCTTTCTAACAATCTTTTCCTGATAAGGCATAAAATTTTCATTAACATAGAATTTGGCATTAGCGTCCCAGTCTTTAATTTCCTGATTGTAAATATCTTGTTTCATTTTCGTAGCTTATATACAAAACGAGGAATTATTAATTTATTTAAACACCCAAGCACTTTATACAGCTTAGTTTTTTCAATTATTTTTTCGGTTACTACAGTAAGCTTTATAAATATTTTTGAGCATTTCTTCAAAACTTTTATTATTGCTAGTTGTACATAATATTGTTCGACACTACTAAATTCATTCTTTAGTAATTTATTTAGTTCTTTTGTATTGTATACCTTTAAGTGTAAATCGCATCTAGATTGTGCTAGTTTTGGTGGTAGATAAAGTAAATGAATACCATTATTTTTTAACACTCTTTTTACTTCATAAAAATATTTTTTATGTTGATCTGAGGGTAGATGTTCTAGAACGTCTTTTGATATTGCTACATCAAACGATTCATTGACAAATTTTATATCTCTTGCATCACCCCACAAAAACTCTAAATCTAGATCACCTTCTAATTTTTTCGCTCTTCCTACAGCAATAGTCGAAACATCAATTGATTTGACACTACATTGTTTATTCTTAGCTAATTGGTAAGACAATCTGGCATCACCAAAACCAATCTCCAAAACTTTTGATTTCTTTGGTGTTAGACGATAAATAATTTCTGCAACGTAATTTTTATATTTTTTAGAGACATACAAAAAATTACCGGGTTTCCTATTTTCAAGCGGATAACCTTTTTTTAAAATAAAACTATGCAATTTATCATAAACTCGCCTGTATTGTTCTGAGGAGCTATCTTTTTTCAAATCAATTTTAAGTTGTGTCAGCAGTTCAATCTGCTGTTCCTTGTCATTTTCCATATTTATGCTTTTCTAAATTTTACTAAAGCTTTAACAAGCTTTGGGAAACCACGCCAAGCTACTTTAAAAAGACGAGCAAACTCTGCCTTATCATTCCACGAACCTAAAACGTGTGTGACTACATACTTTGGATTAAGATAAATTTTCTTGTAAGCTTCAAAACGCCAATGTTCGAGTTGATCAATGGTTAAGTGAGGATAATTAGGTTTTCCATCTTCTGTTAGCAGTCCCTTTCCATCCAACTCTTTATACATGCAGGTTGCTGGATGTGGTTGTGGTACAACAAATTGATAATCTGAGATATTTAATTTCTTTGCCCACGCAATGGTTTTTTGAATTGTTTCTTTAGTTTCACCTGGTAAGCCAAAAATAAAATCTCCATGTATTTTAACTCCAGCATTTTTTGCATCTTTAGTAAACTCTTCCATTTTTTCAACTATCTCTCCTTTGTCTACATTATTAAGTATTTGCTGATCCCCTGTTTCGTAACCAACGTGCAAAAATCTGCAACCAGATTTTTTTGCCAACTTTAATATATCGTAAGTTAAGTTTGTTTTTGCATAACCAGACCATTCCATCTTAATATTGTTATCTATTATTGCTTGCGCAATGTCTTTTAGTCTACCTGGTGGCAACATATCATCTTGAAAAAATACTTCCTTGATGTCTGGCATTTCGTTTTTGATAAATTTAAGTTCTTCTATTACGCTTTCAATGCTGCGCATTCTAAACATAGCATCTTTGTGAATAGTTTGTGGCCAAAGACAAAAAGTGCATTTACCCCAAGCACAACCACGTGATGTCAATGTATCAACAAAAGGATAAGCTAAGCTTGACTGTTTATAATCTTTGATATTTAGATGACGACGGTATACATCTGCTGCAAACGGCAGACTATCAAGCTGTTCTGTATTCATAAATCCACCGTCTTGATTTGTTACTATTTGACCACTTTCGTTGCGCCAGACAAGCCAACCTATATCTTTTATATTCTGATCCTGACAAATTTGATGCAATGGCCATTCAAATTCACGTCTGATTAATATGTCAATTACTGGATATTTTTCCATCATTTTTTCTGGTTCTATTGCACACCATGGTCCGACAAACACAATCTTGGTTTTTGCTTTTTCTTTGATTGATTTGGCAACTTTAACATCACTTTCTAAACTATCTAATGATATATAGACTACCGTGATATCTGGTTCAAACTCTTTAACATCATTGAGTATTTTATCCAAATTCCAATCTCCTACTGTACCATCTACTAACTTAGCTTTGTGTCCATTTTTTTCTAATAGACCTGTTGCATACGCTAAAAAAATTGGCGGCCAAGAGCTGCCTGCGATAGGTATCCAAGTGCATCGAGATGACCTGACAAAATTTTTAACAAATGGTGGATTAAGTAAGTAAATTTTCATAACTCCTAGATTTTATCGAAAAAGAATAAAAATAATTAATCTATTTGGTATATTTATGTAGCTGATGTTTTAATATTGCCTGCAATCCTCTAAAACCCTGTTTGAAATCTTCAGGATTTTTAAGTTTAAGAATCTTTTTAAATATATATTTTGGTCTGAAATAAAACTTGCGATAACCTAGTTTTTGATAAAAAACTAATTCATCAGAAGTTAACTCACTCAGAGGTAATACTGGTTTTTGATTAGAAAGTGCTGTATATCTATCATAATTTTTATCGTCTATTAAACCTTTTTCCTTTGCAATATCAAAAACCTTAGAACCAGGCAAAGGTACTAGAATAGCAAAATTGGCGAATGTACAATCCAACTCTCTAGCAAATTTAATTGTTTTCATAACTGTTTCTTTAGTTTCCCCTAAATTCCCGATCATAAAACCGCATAAAGATGAAATTTTATATTTTTTTGTAAGTGTAATTACTTCTCTAGCTTTTTCTAATGTTGTTTGTTTGCCTATCGAATCTAAAACTTTTTGATCACCAGATTCTATCCCAAACGCAATCGAATGACACCCAGCTTTTTTCATAATTTTTAATAATTCATCATCTAAACAATCTACCCTGCTATGACAAACCCAAGAAAGATTAAGCTTCTTTTCTATTAATAAATTGCATACATTGATGACGTGCTTTCGATTGATTGTAAAAGCATCATCAATAAAAGAAATTTCTTTAATATCGTATTTGTCCATTATTAATTCAATTTCTGCCACTATATTTTCGGCACTCCTGTATCTCATGGTTCTACCAAATACTTTTTTACAACAAAAATTACAGTTAAATGGGCAACCCCTGCTTGTAATGACAGCTCCGGCTTTTCCTTGCACTCTTTTTCGTGTAGCAGATAAAGTGTATTCACCCATTTCCAATAATTCTCTCGCTGGGAAAGGAAGAATGTCTAAATTTTCGATTAGCTCTCTTTGTCCTGTAAAAACTATTTGATCGTTTTCTTTATAATACAAGCCTTTAATTTCTTTAAATGACTTTTTATTCTTAACGGCTTCGACTAATTCTAAAGCAGTTTGTTCACCTTCTCCTACAACTACTACGTCAACATTTTCATTTTTTACTGTCTCCTCTGGTAACGTTGTTACATGGTGTCCGCCTATTACTAGTAACATGTTTTTGTTAATTTTTTTTGTTATTTTGGCAATCTGAAAACCCTGATAAATATCAACGGTAGTAGCACTAATTCCCACTATATCAGGATTATAATCTCTAATGTATTCTTCGATTTCCTGAAATTCTAAGTTCTCTAATAAATTATCCAAAACTTTAACTTGGTAACCTTTTTTCATCAACAAAGCTGCAATATAACTAATCCCTAAAGGGATAGTTAAACCTCCAGCTTTAGCAAAAAGACTAAAAGCTTTTGTGTTTTTTGGTCTTATTAATAAAATTTTCATAATTTATCCAGCGAATTTTTTAGATAACATATTCAATGCAATAAAAGTATATTTTTGTAATGTATAGAAATTTCGTACTTTACCAAGCATCCTAAAGATTGATTTTGGTCTAAAGTAGAATTTTCGATAGCCATATTTTACATATTTAATTACGTCTGCTGACGAAAGTTCTGTTGTAGAAAGAAGTGGAAATGATTCAAGCTTTTCTCCACTCACCCACTTTTTCCAATAGTCTTTATCAATATGTCCATGCTCTACAGCCCATTGGAACAAATCCGTGCCTTGGCCATGCAACTGTGTTGGGCTAAACATAACATAATCTGCATCAAGCTCTATCGAAAAATTAATAGATTCCTTAACAGTTTCTTTTGTCTCTTGAGGAGATCCGATCATAAAGTAAGCAAAAGTTTCAATTTTATATTGTTTGCAGAGTTTAAAAGCTCTTTTGATTTGCTCTTTGTTGATATTTTTTTTCAAAACTTTTAGAATTTCTTCGTTGCCAGCTTCTACACCAAATCTAATACGATAGCATCCTGCTTTTTTCATAATCTTAATTAATTCTTCATCAACTAAATCTACCCTAGTTCTACATTCCCAAATGATATTCCAATCTTTTTTTGTAATCTCGTTACACAATTCAATTGTTCGTTTTTTATCTACAGTAAAAGTATCATCATAAAAAATAATTTCTTGAATATTATACTTATTATATAAAGTATCTAGCTCATCAATTACACTTTTTACACTGCGCATTCTATAAGTACGACCAAGACGGCAATCACGTTCACAATAAATACAGTTGTATGGGCAACCGCGAGTAGTTATCATAGAAGCAAATGTTCGTTTTTTTGCTAGCACATCTTGATATTTACCTAACGACAACAAATGCCAGGCTACTTGCGGACTTTCATCTAGATTTTGAATGAATTGTCGAGGCTGGGTAACTTTTACTTCATCACCTTGACGATATACAATACCTTCAACATTTTGTGTGTCTGCATTATTTTCAATAGCTTTTGCTAAATCAACAATTGTTAGTTCACCTTCGTTAATTACTCCATAATCAAAACATTTAAACTTTAAAGTAATTTCTGGAAAAATTACTAAGTGTGGTCCACCTAATACGATTTTAATATTATCTAACTCTTCCTTAATTTTTTCTGCTGCTTCGCGTGCTTTATGAAAAGTAATTGTTGTGGTAGAAAGACCAATAAGTTCAGGATTAAATTCTTTGGCAGCTTTAATAACACCTAGAAGATCTAGGTTATCAGTTTCGGCATCAATAATTTTAACTTCATGTCCGGCTATTTCTAATGCAGAAGCTATGTAACCTAAGCCGAGAGGAGGAACTTTATTTTTTAAAACCCTCGCCAGAGACGAAACTTCTGTTCTGAATGGAGGGTATATTAGGAGTATTTTCATTTAGATGAAATCAATATTTGATTCTTTCTCAGGATGTTTGATATGATATAACAATTTATTTATTTCGTGATTTTTGCAACAGACCTGGCAGTCGGTATTGACTAACTTACATTTTTTTATTTCTTTTCTTTTCTCTCCTGACCAGATATCTAAAAAACTATCCTTATATAAATTACCTAAAATGTATCCTTTTTTTCCTAACTTGTACATGCAGACGTTGACATCACCATTGTAATCAATAACTGGGCAGAAAAAATGTCCATAACAAACATCATAGCTACGTGGCTGAACACTGTCTGCAAATTTGTATTCAGAAAGAAAAATTTTAAACTTATCATCTTCTAATTCTTTTAATTTTTCTGGCACTTCGAATTTAGGTTGTTCTTTGTACAATTTTGCCAAGGCAGGTCTGACCTGAAAATAATCCACCCCTAACTCTTTCGCCTCTTTTGCGTATTTATAAGCGTCGTCGTAGTTTTCTTTTGTGATATTCAAACATATACCAATTGGTGTTTTAGAATCTACATATTCCTTAAGTAATTTTTTATCAATGCCATCCATGTATTTCTCAGTTAAAGATATTCTTATCCATTCAAAGTATTCAGGATCAACTCTGTTCTTTTCGTAATCAAGTGCATTTGTAAATAAACCTTGGGAATAACCTAGGCTATTAGCATGTTTAGCAAATTCATTAAAATTTGGATGCAGGGTTGGTTCTCCCCCGCCAGTCCAAGATATTGCCTTAACTCCAGCAGATGAAAGTTGGGAAAGAGTTTTTAGCATCACTTCTTTATCAATTTTTTCTCCGTTCTTATTACCAGCGTAGAAACACCATGGACACTCAGCATTACAATAATTAGTTGGTGCTATTTCAATCAACACAGGCATAGCATCTCCGCTTTTTAGCCAGGCATTAATTTTATCCCAATGCCAGAGAAGTTTCATTTGTGGGTTAAAAATAACTTTCATGTATGTATTCTTTTAATGCTTTTTTATAAGGTCTTAATAATTTGCTTTTAGAAGAAGAATCGCGGCATCTTGGCGCGATATCTTTATATTTATTATCGATATAAAAATTTGGTTTTTTGCCTACTATCTTAGCAATTTCATTTGCCAGCTCCCATCTAGTGACTCTTCCTTGGTTAGTAGCCTCATATACACCATATTTCTTTTTTTTGTAGTATTCTATACAGAGTTTTACTAAGTCTTTTGAATAAGTTGGTGAACTCCACCGATTGTTTGTAACACCAATTTTCTTATTTTTATCTAATACAGACAGTATATATTCTACAAAATTTTCATGTTTTTGTCCAGTCTTACCAAATAAAATATCTGTTTTAAAAACATAGTATTTTTTCATATCTAAGCTTTTAGGTATTTCTGAAGAAACTTTTTTTGTAAATGCATAGATGTTAGTGATTTCTTGATCGACTGTTGAACCTATATGCATAAACTCAATCTCATGTTCAAGACAAGCCAATGCCATATAATAAGGTGCTAGTATGTTAAGATTGATTGCTTTTTGCTTATTTGTTTGACAAAAATCAATATTAGATATGCCAGTACAATTTATAACCAAATCGTACTTATTAGTAATAATTTTTGACACATCTGCTTTTTTCGTAACATCACATTTATTCTTTTTCGGTAACACCAAACTATAACCTAATTTTTTAAATTGACGGACGAATTCTGAACCTAACTTTCCCGTACTTCCAAATATTAAAATTTTTTTCTTTTTTGTCATATTTTAAATCTTTGATTCTTTAACGGTTAATACCCTTAATAAAAACTTTATGTTTTGTAATATTTTAATTGGAGAACCCAATAGATACTGCACCACTCCTAATATTGCTAAGTACCGTTCTTTAAATTTATTCATAAATGATCGCTTGCCTGGATCCCCAATTCTGACTATGTGTTGACGAATGAGTACACGACTTAGATAGTGATCTTTATTTTTTAGTGATTCTTTGATTACATGTGGCAAAACTTTTTCGTGCGGAATGTTTTCATATATTGGAATATGAACCGGCGCTGAAAGTAAATAATTTCTGGAATTGTTGTAATTTTTTACCCAAGAAAAATTTAGTTGTCCTTGTTCTTTTGCTACTTGTTCTAAAGGGCTACCAGGATAAATGCGTAAAGGCGTAAGACCTCCAGCTTGGATTAAATATTTTCTAAGCTTATGATGCTGTTTGATATTTTCTGTCAGGTCATCCAAGGTTTCCCCAGGACTTTCTATTAAAACTCCGCCTCGAACAATTATTTTATTATTATGAAGTATTTCTAAAGCCTTCCAAGTTTGTTCTACTGTGATTTTTTTGTTCATTAGTTTTAAAGTATGATTGCTGAGATTTTCAATTCCTAATGTGATCATCCTGCCGCCACTTTCGTAAATCAACTTAGCTGTTTCATCATCTAAAGCATCAATGCGAGCCAAGCAAGCATACCTGATCTTCTTATCTAAATTCTTTAAGCCATTGGCCAGCTCAAAAAACCATTTTTTATCTGCTATCAAATGGTCGTCTTGAAAAACAAAATCATAAATGCCTCTATCGATATAATACTTGACGTGCCTGATGGCGTTTTCAGGACTTATATTTCTTAATGTTCTGTGCCACATGGCATCTGCGGAACAAAACGTACAATTATACGGACAACCCCTGGCAAAGATCAAATTTGCCATTGGCCTGTTTGAACGTGACTGCTTGACAAACTCAATTGTTTCTAAATTATCAAACGCTTTATCTGTTGGTAAATACGACTTATATTGATTTATCTTTGTCATTTCGTAATCTGGCATTGGTAAGTCGTTTAGATCTTTTATTAGTTCAGCATTTTTATTTATTATGATTTCATTGTTTTGACGATACGTGATACCTTTAATATTTTTAAAAGATGAATTATTTTTTACTGCTTCTATTATTTCTGCTATTGTTATTTCTCCTTCGTGACGGACTACAATATCGACAAAATCCAGTTCTTTGATAATCTCTTTGTGCACCATGGTAGGAAAAGGTCCTCCCATAATGACTAAACTCTCTGGTAATGTTTCTTTGGCAATTTTGGCTGTATTAATACCTGCGAGTCGATCTTCTGCATTACTACTTATTCCGATAATATCTGGCTTAGTTTGCAGTAACCTAGTTTTAAAATCATCCTGAGATGGATCCTCCAAATATGCATCTTGATAAATAACTTCACAACCTTTTTGCTTGGCAATAGTTGCAATATACAAAGGCCCAATGGGTGGTAAAATATGTTTTTCTCCGTAATATCCAACCGGATTTGTAATAAAAAATTTCATTACTTCTTGTTTATTAATTCTTGATAAGCATCTTTCATTCTTTGTGCTAATACTCTGTATTCATGATTTTTAATAATGTAATCACGAGAACTTTTGCCATATTCATTAATTAGACTTTGGTTGTTTACAAATTTTTCTATAGCTTCTGCAAGTTCATTAACATTGCCATGTTCAACTGGAATACCAAGCTTTTTTTGTTCAAAATCGTGCGTATCATAATCTTTAGCTAATATTACGGGTTTTGACATTGACATTGCTTCTACATGAGCTTTATACAAGCCAAACTGTCCTAAAGCATCAAGCACAAACACATCACAAATTGATAAGTAATCTAACCTTTCATCCCCTACTACTTTTCCAACAAATTCTATTTTTTTATTTTGACTAGCTAATTTTTTAAAATCTTCTACTGTAGATTTAGCACCTTCGCCAGCAATAATTAGTTTGACGTTTTGATGTTTCTGGCATAGTTGATTGAATGCTTGAATTAAATAATGAGTTCCTTTTCTCTTGGAAACCATGCTTAAAAATAAAAAAGTTATTACATTTGGGTTTTTTCTAAATTTTGACTGGTATGTAGGATCAAATTTTTCTGAATCTACTGCCATGGGAATTGATACAAACTTTGACTGATATCCTTTTTCTTTAAGATCTGTTTCAATTTTTGTTTCGCGCATTCCATATACATCGACACTACGTGGAAAATTTTCGTCTTTAATGAAAAGTTGGTAAAAATATTTAGAAAATTTATTAAATATTTTTTCAAAAAAACTGTATGTAGGTTTTATTGAAATTTCTTCCCATTTTTTTTGACGATCGTAATTTATGTCACCCAGAAAATTTTTATCTTCGTAATCGTACGGAAGGTCCGCAGTAGAAACAAATGGTTTAATTTTAAACTTAGAATATGGATGAGGGCCATTTGTTGGTGCCAGATGAATAATATCAATTTTTTTAAAAAAAACTATTGGTAAAGAATAAAAAAATGTTTTAAGCATGTAGGGCTTGGTAAAATTTGGTTGTTTCTTGCAACCAGGTACAGTATAAATTTTAATATTAGGGTGTAACTTATTTTCTATAATTTCTGTAAAAGTAGAAACAACAAAAATTTTCACACCTAATTTTGCAAGAGCATTTGAAAGACCCCAGGTTCCTTGTGATTCTCCCCCAACGTGGGTATCAGAGAAAATATGAGTTAGAAATAGTATATTCACTTGACAGTTTTAATTAATTATGTTATTATAATTAGTCTATTTAGACAATAAATTGATATTTGACAATTAAACGAAATTGGAGGTGATTGAATTGGCCGAAAAAAAGATTGTAAAAAATTCTGTGGTGATAGTAACAATCACAATGGTACGAGATCAGGAAGAATACAACAGAATGGTGTCAACTCATCGCTCACTCTCACAGCTCGCATTAACCAATGACTGGAAAGTGGTAACCGTAAACCGACCAACCAATAGTACTTTCCAAAAAAGATTGGAATATGCATTTGAAGATTTCAATATTGAAGTCATCAAGTGCACAGAAGGTTCTGTCGGACTTCAGCTGGCCACTGCTTATGTTGAGGGCTCAAAAAGAGCTCAAGATATGGTTTTGTATACTGAAGGTGACAAAACCGATTTTGTTCCATTTATTGGAAAAATACTTGCTCAAGCAGCGGACCACGAACGGATATTCAACACGTCACCTGCAATGTTGGTGCCAGGCAGAATTAATATGGGTATATATTCTTGTACCCGGAAATCGCCAGAACGGATAACTAACCTCATCCAATCATTTTTGATTGGGACAAAGGGTGATTATCAATATGGGCCGAAACTATTTGATCCAAAGATCATCTTGCCACACGAAAAAATAATTATGGATTATGTCAAGAAGCGACCTGGCTGGCAAGTAGCAACATGGCTTCCAATTTTTTTAGCCATACGCTATCCTGGTCAAGTAATTCCCTGCCCAATCAACGTACAACCAATGAAAGGCGAAGACAAGAATTTCTTTAAAGATCTTCGATTTCGTTTCCTTACTCAATTGCGACAAGCAATTGTCGCAATGTGGGATGCGGCGCAATAAACCACGGCTTCAAGTCAGCACGACTTGGAGCCGTTTTTTCTTTAATGTTCAAGTTTATTTAATTTTTTTCTCAATGCAACAAAATTAACTATCAATGAAAATAACGACCAATATACTATCAAAACTACTGTGCTTTTGAGTGCTGTTGTATATTGCAGGCTTATGACAAATAGTAAAAGTCCTGTTATTAAATTAGTTATATTGATTGTTATCACTGTTTTCATTTTATTCATTGTTCTGTAAAGCGAACTATACCCAACTGCAAAACCAGCAAAAATTGTACCCAAACTCAAGACATAAACTAATTTAATGCTTAGTATAAACTGCTGACCGTAAAAAACTTTTATTAGTATTGGTGCAATCATCAAAAATAATATTGTTAAAACTATAAAAGTAAGCCCAGTATACAATGCTGATTTGTAATAATTACTCTTTAGATCATTAGCGCTTGCTGCTTTTGCTTTTGGTAATTGTATCTGAAGTAAGCGCGCAATTGGGCCTAAAAATACTTTAGGTAGTGCAAGATATGCGATGGCAATTTTCAAATTTGCAACTTGTTCTGGACTCGATAACGCTCCTAGAAATATTACAGGCAATAAACTAAAGGAATTTGCAATATTTTTATCCACTGCAATCGAAAAACCAAACTTAAAATATTTTGAAATTTTTACATTAGGAAAATTTCTTATGATCTCTGGCAATGAGGATACTAAACTATTACGAGTTGCAAAATGATAATATATCCATAAAGAACAAAACATAAAGCCAAAAGCTGTTAAGAAATGTCCCCAAACAATACCCCACAACCCAAACCCTAGCAATACAAATGTGATAGGTGCACCATGCAAGAAAAACTTATTAACATTTTCTATTATCGTTAAATATTTAATCTTTCTAAGTACCTGGAGCATTATCATTAAAAGAGAAAGAAAGGTTCGCAGTATTGTTGCAAATATTACTAAACGAGCAAAACTTCCAATTTCTGGACGATGATATATAAGGCCGGAAAGCTGTGGTGAAAAAATTATTGCTAATATTCCTATTACTATAGCAATATACAAATTTGATTTTAAGAAATAAGTTAGAATATTTTTCATTTCATTTCGATCTCCACGTGCATAACTTTCTGAAAGTAGTGTTAAAGTAGCATATCCAACTCCCCAATCCATAAAAATACCCACTAAACCCGCAAAAGCAAAAATCAGAGCATAATTACCATAAAGCTCCGAACCTAGAACTCTGGCATATATTACTGACGCAACTAAAGCCAGCCCAGTTCCTACAAAAGATCCTATTTGTAAAGTGAATACATCTTTTACAAATTTTAATTTCCAGAGGTTATTAATTTTTTCTTTGATTATTTTTACCATATTATCCTTTGAGCCTTTTTATATAGGCAATTAATCTTGTGGGTTTTTGTATAAATAATTTTAACATTTTTAAATATTTTTTGGGACTAAATATTCTTTTTGATAGATCGTATCTAGCAACCCGTGATTCCAATTGCTTCGAAAACCCTTTTAGATCTTGGGGAGAAAATTCTTTGGTCTTGATCAACCCCTTTCCCCTGGCTTGCGTTCCCAAAGCTAAATTCTTTGGGGTAAGCGGTTCCAATAAATAATCATTTTGTATTACGATATCATGCAACCGTGTCCCGTACAATGGAGTAGCTACCATTAAACTAGGTGTCACATTATATTTCTTATAAAGATTGAAGGCAAAATCTATTGTATTTTGTATTTTTTCTTTAGTTTCACCAGGAAAACCTATTACGTAAAATGATCTTAGCTTAATACCAATTTTTTTGCACCACTCTGCTACTTGTTTTATGGTAGTAAGTTTTAAATTTTTATTGATAATTTTATCTAATGTTTCTTGGTCGCCAGATTCAGTCCCAATGACCAGTTCTTCGCATCCTGTGCCTTTCATCTTCTTAAGTAATGTCTCGTTTAAAGTATCTGCTCGCACACCGTTTGGCGTATCCCAAGTAATTTTAATATGATTATTTTGAATGCCGTCAAGAATATTTTCACAACGTTGGGGATTGAAAGTAAAATTGTCATCTTCGAACGAAATATGCTTTACTTCATATTCTTTTACAACATGATCAATGTGTGAAACCGTGTATTCAGCAGAATGTTTTCGCCACATCTTTCCCATATGCAGATGTATCGAACAAAATACACAATTAAAGGGGCAACCTCTGCTGGTTATCATTGATATTGACCTTTCGAACTTTCCAGGCCTGGTAGCAAGACCTTCCTGTAAAAATGAAAAGTACCTTTGCATATCTATCAATTCATAAGCGGGAACTGGCAGATTATCAAGATCTTCTATTGTTTTACAATCATTCTGCTTAATTTCTCCATCTCGACGGTAGATCAACCCAGCTATATTCTCAATTGGCTGGTTGTGATTTACTGAATTGACAAAATCAAGCATTGCATACTCCCCTTCGCCTACTACTGCATAATCCAAATTTTTGTTTTCTTCTAGATATTTTCTGCCTAAAACTGCAAAATGCGGACCTCCGGCCATTATCGTTGCTTTTGGTTTTGCCTGCCTGACTAAATTGATTGCTTTAGTTGTATTTTCTATTTGCGCGGTGAATTGCGAAGTTACGCCAACAATATCAGGATCATATTTTTTTACCTTGTCTATAAAATAATCTTGCTCTACTCCGTGAAAAGTGTGATCATCTTTTTCCAATATTTTTGTTTTTTCATCAATTAAAGTATCGAATATTTCAACGTTAATTCCGTTCTTTTTTAAATTTGCTGCTATGTACATAATGCCTAAGGGCAGACCAAGTCTTACGCCTTTTGAGCCACTATAATATGTTCGTGCGGGATTAATCAGTAAAACTTTCATAGAGCTTTAAATATTTTTTTGATACTTCCTGCCAATCATTACTTTTAGCTAGCTCATAACCATTTTGCCCTAGTTTTATAGCAAGTGCTTTATCAGACAAAATTTCATCAATAGCATCTGCTGTAGCATTAACGTCGTCTGGGGGCACTACAAGGCCATTTTGGCTATCTTTTACTACATCTATTACACCACCAGCAGCAGAGGCTACGATAGGTATCTTGCACGCACCTGCTTCTAAATAAACAAGTCCAAACCCTTCAAACTTATTTTCTTTGATAACCTTAGGGGTTAACACAAAGATATCGGCTTCACTGTATAACTTTAATAATTCTTGATCAGATACTTTCTCAATAAATCTGACATTATCTTTAAGATCTGACTTTTCAACTATATTTCTTAAATGATAATAATAATTTTTATCTGATTGATTGCCAACTATTGTATATGACAAATCAGGATACTTCGACTTTAACTTCGCGATTGCTTTGATGGAAATATCAAAACCTTTTCTATTTTTTAATGCCCCTACGCTTAAGATATTTTTTTTATGATCAGAAGTATTTTCTTCTTTTATATTTTTGTTGAATTTTTCAAAATCTACTCCATTATTTATTACTACTGTATTATCTAATTTAATTCTTTTTAAAATTTCGCTTTGTGTAAAACTACTTACACAAATAATCTTTTTTGCTTTTTTGTAAAATCCTCTAACTAAATATTTATAAAATTTGTGATCTAAAGATGAAACAGCATAGGTGCCGTGAGCTGTTAAAAAATATGGTTTTGTTTTTATGGTTGAAAAAATTAAAAACCTTGGTAGGTCTGTGCAAAAATGCACTACATCACAATTCTTTGCGTGACTTCTTACAATTTTACGAAACTCCAAAAATGACCTTAAGTCTTTTTTTAGATTTAAATTAGGTGCATTGATAAAGGTGACGTTACTTAATGCTTCATTATGATCTGGCGAAATAATTGTAACATTATGATTTTGGGAATACTCATTAATCAATCCTAAACAATACCTTCCCTGTCCATCTTTTTCTGAAAGTGTTTTTGTAATTAATAATATCTTCATTTTTTCTTAACTAAATGAATCAAAAATTTTGGATTTAAAAAATATGCTTTTCCATACTTTTTTTTATACTTATAATGCCTAAGTACCATAAGCGCTCTTTTGGGACTATATCTAACTCCAATCCTGCCTGCATATTTTTCGATATTCTCCCAGCTAAATTTCTTATCTGGATTTAGTTCTTTTAGTTTTTGATAAAGCTTTGTACCAGGGTACGGAATAGCTGGATTGAAATTTTTGACCTTTAGATCGTGGTCTAATATAAAATTAACTGTTTCTTGAATCGTTTCTTTGTCTTCTCCAGGACAATTGATTAAAACGTAATAACCCACATCAATCTTGTTTTCTCTTAATATATATATTGCTTGTTTAAGATCTTTTTGTGTAGTTTTTTTATTGATGTTTTCTAAAATTTGATCTGATGCTGATTCTAGACCAATATTAATTTTAAAGCATCCAGCTTTTTTTATTTTTTCAATTATATCTTGATTTCTGACGATATCTGTGGCTCTGGCATTACAACCCCAACTAATCTTGATTTCGTTATTAATTAATAAATCGCTAATTTTTTCCACCCGAGGTATGTCAACTAAATATTCCCAATCTTGAAAATAAATTGATTTAATACCAAAATTTATTATCAGATACTCAATTTCAATGAGTACTCGTTCTGGACTTTGGCTGATATAATTACCTTCTGACATTGCTTTAAGGCAAAACGTACATGAATAAGGGCAACCTCGTGAAGTCATCATAATAGAAAAAGGATCTTTAAAGCCTGACGCATGATATTTTTCCATTGGCAATAATTCGTATGCTGGTAAAGGCAATGCATCTAAATCGTTTATTCTTCCTGCTTGAGAGTTGTGAATTATTTTTTTATCTTGTTTAAAGGATATACCTTTGACATCAACTAACTGACCTTTTGCAGATAAATTGTCGACAGTTTCCTCCACAATTTTTTCTGGCTCACCCTTAACCACAATATCAGCTTTAGACTTATTGAAAATCCAGTCAGGATCCACTGTGCCATGGCTCCCTGTGATTATCTTGTGCTTAGCTTTTGTAGCATCTAAAATTTTAAAAATATTATTAATATGAGAATTAGGACACTCC
Organism: Patescibacteria group bacterium; assembly: GCA_018818885.1. Lineage (GTDB taxonomy): Bacteria > Patescibacteriota > Patescibacteriia > Buchananbacterales > SURF-54 > JAHIRB01. Next base: position 134,122 of record JAHIRB010000007.1, read on the forward strand.
CACCTATCTATTGGCGTAGTTGTTAAAATTAAAACTTCTGACTCAAATTCATTAATAGAATCAATAGTTTTTTGTACAGTATAATTTAAAACATTAGCATCTAAAAATCTGATCTCGTGACCCTTATCCTGCAGAATTGCTGCAATCGTAGCTAAAGAAAGAGGCTGACGTGCGCGTACGTTCATGACTGACCTTCTTTCTATGTTAAAATTTGGATTTAAGATAAATATCTTCATTTTTCTAAATATATTACAAAACCTGATGTTTGGTTTTTTGATTTAAAAATACTATCGATTATTCGTGCTAGGGGAGAAAATACCTTCCGATAAATTTTAATCGGTATTAAATTTACCAGTGTTTCAAATAAACCTCTGATATTTTTGATTTCAATGGCAGAAAACTTCTTAAACATATGTTTCGCGCCCTCTTTGGTAAATCGATAATAATCGCCATAATATCCTTTTTCTGCATGATAAGGATATAAAAAAGGCAAAGAAACTAGACATTTTCCATTTGGCTTTAGAACACGATAAATTTCTGAAACTGCCTTGAATGGATCGTCAATATGTTCCAAAACTGCACGACAGATTACTGCGTCAACTGAACTATCATCCAACGGAATATTTTTTATATCACCAACAATATCTGGCTTGTATTCGGAAACAGTATCTAATGTTTTATAATCTTTTCCTTGAAATATTTCCTCATACTCCTTCATCCCCTTTTGAAAACGATTGCCTCCTCCTACATCCAATATTGAGTTTGAATCTTTGGCAATTAATTTTATTTTTTCATCCCAAAATTTTATCCACATCATACCCGGTAGTGAAAATTTGATTTATTAATCATATATTATTTTTATTACCCGTTGTGATTTGATATCTTATCAAATTTTCACTACCGGGCATATTATTTTATAAAAATTAAAATATTTTTTGCACGTTTTTGCCAAGTGTATTCTTTAACATCTAGATATGCATGGCTGACTATACTATTAACCAAATTCTTATCATTTAATAATTTTTTTATACCATCAGAGAGCGCTTTTGGATCATCTGACTTAACCAAAACTGAATTATCAGTATCTAAGATTTCTCTTATTGATTGCAAGTCTGAAGCTACAACTGGTTTTTTGGCTGCCATATATTCAAATAGTTTCATCGGCGAGGTATACTTAACCGATATTTGTTTTTCTTTAGAGTTAGGTAATACAACAACGTCAGCTGCCCTTAGAAATATCGGAATCATTGTTGGGCTTTGATGCCTAATACTCTTAACGTTTGATAATCCATTTTTATCTATATAATTATTTAAACGTGCTCTATCATGTTCCATACCACCAACAAAAACAATTAATTCTTTATTGGATAAATATTTTGCACTTTCAGCTAATGTAAAAACTCCTTTCCATCTAAATAGATGTCCAGTATATAATATAATATTTTTTTCTTGCGAAAAATAATCATAATATTTTTCTAAATATTGACGGCATTCTTTCTTTGACTTATCAATATCAAACTGATAAATGCTAACACCGTCAGGGGCTACCATTATCTTACTATCATCTATTTCTAATTGATCCACTAGAAGTTTCTTTAATGACTTAGTAATTACTACGATCCTTTTGCACCTCTTAAACAGCATTTTGTATAAAGTAAACTTACTTTGAGGAAAAGTGTGTAGTTCGAACACAATATTTTTTTTAAATAATGAAAGAAAAAAACTTGAAAACTCATCTCGTGAGTAGATAATATCGGGCTTTTTATTAGCGAGATATCTCAATGCCGACAATGCAAAGCTTGTGTTTTGAATAGGAACACTCAAACCTTTAAACGATCTACCCATAGCGACAATATCTAAAAGCCAAAGTTTTTTTATTTCGAACTCATTTTTTATTCCGTAATATTGAAAAGGCTTAATATGTTCAAGTTGATTATCTTTTCTGTTTGCTACTACTAACTCAACATCAACACCTTGATTTTTAAAAGCTTCACACATCTTCATAATCTGCAACCCATGTGCTTTTTCTGTCGGGATTCTCGCGTTGGCTAAATATATAATTTTCATAAATACTATATGGTTTGTTTTATTATGTTGACTAGTTCCTGACCTAATATTTTTGGCTGAAATCTTTGCTGATATAATTCATGACCACTAGCAGCGATTTTATTTCTAAGGTCAGGGTTATCTTTTAATTTCATGACTTTATCCGCTAAATCTTGAGGGTCTGCAGTTTTACAGAATAAGACGTTCTCTGCATTTTCTAAAATTTCCTTAGTAGCAGTTGATTCTGAAGTTATCAAAGGTTTTTTGCATGCCAAGCTTTCAAAAATTTTATTCGGTATAACTAAATCTTTTTTAGGTGTGTTTCCAAACACTCCTAAGCAAATATCAGCATTATTGATTAATGTATTCAATTCTTCTTGAGAAACCTCGTTATGAAAAACTACATTTTGTAATCCTTGGCTTTCTACTTTTTGTTTAATCTTTTCATATCTGCTAGTAAAGCGTGTGACAATTTGCCATTTGATATATTCATTTTTCAAAATATTTGCTGCCTCAATAACATACTCTATTCCGTGAAAAGGTACTAAATAACCATGAAAATGAACAATAAACTTGCTATCCTTTTTTTCTTTTGGATAAAAATACTTATTATCTGCGCCTGCATAAATCTTTTTGAATTTATCTTTTGGTAAATTGAAAGTTTTTACAAAATAATCAATGTGCGCTTGTGTATCTAACAAAACTACATCAGCTAGCTGGCACGAAATTTTATCTCTAAAATAATCAAACTTTGCTTTTAAACTGCTCTGGCTATATCGTTTGCGATCAAAAACATTTGTGTTGTACAAAGAAACAAAAGCATCAAATATTATTTTCTTTTTGCAAATTAACTTTGCCCAAGGCATTATTCCTTGACCCAAAAATCCTACAACAACTACATCATGTTCTTTTATCTTTTTATATTTAGAATATAACTCCCAATATTTTTTAAAACCTTTAGCTCTGGAATTGCATTCAATTACTTCCACGCCATTAGCTTCTAAGCCCTGTATCAATATATTATTTCTTGGATACCTCTTACTGTATATTCCAAAATAACAAACCTTCATAGTTACAAATTACGAATTAATACGAATATACGAATAGTATAAATCTCGCATTTGTAGATTTGTATGGATTCGTAATTCGTAATTTATCATATTTTTTTTATATTCTTTAACTTTCTTAATAAGTGTACTATCTTAGCAAACACTGCCCCATACTTATAATCAATATAATAAACTTCTGACCCTGTTTTTAAATTATATTTTCCGCTTGCAGTGTTATGAATAAGTTCAGCTACCTTCTTAGGATCAACCCCGTCTTGCGGTCCCATTTTAGTCTTGGTTCCAGGTGGCGCCACTAAATAGACTTTTCTGTCCGACAATTCTTTGGCTAAAGCCTTGGTAAAAGCACGCAGACCAAATTTTGTTACACAATATGTGGTAAATTTTCTTTGAGCGAAAAGTCCAAGAATACTTCCAATATTAATTATGGTTTCTTTGATGTTTGGCAGTAATAATTTTGTCAGCTTGATTGTGCCTAGCAGATTTGTTTGAATTTGTTTTTCAATATCTTCGATACTTGTATCTGCAAAGTTACTAATGACTATATTAGCGGCATTATTTATTAAAATGTCAGTTTGATTAATCTTATGTGAAAAATTTTCTATACTTTGATGATTTGTTAAATCAAGATGATGCAATTCTACTTTCTTTGCTCCTAGCTCTAAACATTTTGCTTTGACCGCTTGGCCTTCTTGCTCGTTTTCGTAATAAGTCAATATCAAATTAGCCCCATCTTTTGCCATTAGATAGCCAGTTTGTTCTCCGATTCCAGAGTTAGCTCCAGTGATGATGATTGTTTTATTTTGCAGTGACATTATTTATTATTTTTAATAATTTATTTACTACAACATTATAAGTATAGTTTTGTTCTACCCGACTTCTAGCGGTTTGACCTAGCTTGTCTGCTAGCTCTGGATTATTTAATATTGTAATAATAGCTTCTGCTAATTTTTGTGAATTCTTGGTAGGTACAATTATGCCAGTTTGGCCATCGATATTAATTGACGGACTTGCACCAGCGTCTGACGTAACTACAGGTACTCCGCAAGCCATTGCTTCTATTGTAACCTGCCCAAATGTTTCCATCCAAATTGATGGTATTACCATAACATCGCAAGCGTTAATATATTCTGCAAGTTTTTCAAATGGCTGTTTACCTGCAAGCTGTACTTGATCTTTGATATTTAGCTTATCTATCATTGTACTCATTCTTTCACTTTCTCCTCCTCCACCAACTATCACTAAACTGACATTATTGATTTGCGAAATTACTTTAGGCATTGCTTCTAATAAAACTCCAATGCCTTTTTCTGCGAAATTAATTCTGCCAATAAACAAAATTACTTTATCACTCTTAATATTAAAATTTGACCTTAACTCTTGTTTTTTATCTAATGGACGAAATATGTCAGTTTCGATTGATACTGGTAAAATTTCAACCTTATTTGGGCTTAGGCCCATCTGTATTGCCTCGTCTGCTGCTATTTGACTTACAAAGGCAACTTTATCACATTTTTTATAAATTTCGTCTGCAAATTTCTTGTGATTTTTCTTGTCTAGTAAAACTTCAAATAATTGTTTTAGACCAACGGATTTGAATATCTTATATATTACTTTTTCTCCGAATACTTCATCAGCTGATCTTTCAAAATGCCATTTCCACGTTGTTATTTGTCTAAATATTACTGGTGCTGATAGTTTTTCTTTGATTTGACTTACTGCATAACCAGTTTCACGTGCTTGCCAAATCATTATTGCGTCAACATCTTTTTGCTGCAAAACTTTTTTTTGCGTTGCTTTGATATATAATAAACGAATAATTCGATTTAAAGGGAATAACCACAGCTTGTTCACCATCGGCGGGTAATATCGAACAACCTTGATTCCATCAACATTAGTGCTTCCTTTTTTAAACGGTGTTAACCAAGGTGCTATTACTTTTACTTCGTGACCTTGCTTGACTAACTTTCTTAAAATCTCAATAAAATAATGATAGGTTCCTAAATGCTTACCAATTTCTTCCTCTGTGCCAAATTTGTATGCAACTACACAAAGCTTCATATGATAAAAATATATCTAAATTTAGTTATTTTATAGATTAAATTAACATTTTTTATTTGACAGCACCTGATTAATAAGCTATATTTCTATTTAGATGCTATCATTCATAGTATCTTATAAAAACAAGCGTCGCCCGTTGTGGGCCATGGCTTGTTTTTTAATTACCTGTTTTCTTTCTTAAAGATCTTCTACTATCAAAAACTGTTGCTCTTATTTTACTTCCTGACAAAACATAATTTTTTGTCTTGAATCCAAGTCTGTTACTGAAAAAAGATTTTTTAATTTTTAATTTTTGATAGATAAAATTTAAAAATTTTCTTTTAAATGTATTTTGTTTTTGTATCATTCCTTCTTGTTTCTTTAAATCATAAACAATCGCACCTAAAATCAAATCAGTTAGCTGTATCAAGTCAGATGACTTAGAATCAATCTGGCAAACTCCTGCTACCACAAACTTCTTATAATGATCATTTACAAATTTTTTGATAGTTATCTCTAAGTCAACGTGACCAGGCGAGAAATAATCATCCGCTAGAATAATAATAACTTCGTCAGGTTTTTTCCCAATTATCAGTTTTAGTAAAGTAACAGTAAAATTTCGATATACTTTATATAAATTATTATTATAGTACTTTTTAAAATCTAATTCATCTTTATTTAAAATAATACAATTAAACTCAGCGGCTTCGCTCAAAAAAATATTAAAGAATTCTCTTGCCATGTCAAATCTAATCTTTCGATCCAAACTTGCCCATTTCAATTCTTCGTTATAATTATATTTATTTCTAACCATTCTTATCTTCCTGTATAGCTTCTGAGGCTCAGGACATTTCACTATACCTAATGCAAAATACTTATCTCGTTTGCTGTATATCAATCCTGTCTCATCCAAAAAACAAAAGCAACTTTTAACATCTTTAAAATTTTTGTTTGTTGTCATAATTATTTAAATTGTTCCGTTATTCTTTTAACAAGGTTATCTAAATTATGATTTTGGACTACTTCGTTTCTAAGTTTACTTCGAATTTGTTGTTTTTCTTCCTTTGATAAGTTCATCAACTGTTTAATTTTTTCTGCCAGGTCCTTAGGATTATCTTTCCCGACCATAAAATTTGAACCAACAATATCTTTAAATGCTTCATTACTGGTTAAAACCAAGCACTCACAAGCCATGGCTTCTAAAACAGTTTTATCGACACTGCCAGTCCCGCTCATATTAATAAATAAATCTGAATTCTGAAGGTATTTTGGAATTTGAATCTGCGGGATCGGTCCTAAAAATTCTACCTGTTCTTGCAGTTTCATATTTTGAACCATTAATTTTAAATTTTCAAAATATCCTTTTTGAATGGCTAACCCGGCATCTCCGATAATTGTTAGTTTAATATTTTTAACACCACTATCAACTAAAATATCAACTGCCTTAATCATTGATTCATAATCTTTGGTTGGTGAAATTCGTCCAACACTTAAAATCTTAAATTTTCCATCAACTTGCTTAGTGCCTGGTTTAAAAAGCTCCACATCAATTCCATGGCCAGTAATAACTAATTTTTTTGAAGCTAAACGAAAACTTTCTTTAGAGGCTGACAAAACTACATCTGCTAACTTTTCCATCAATTTCATTTTGCTATCGATCTGACGATGCATATACCAGCTTACTACTTTCTTTTTATATAGCTTGGCAATGGGTGCAGCAAGAATTGTATAAATCGGCATCTGATGACAGAACACCCCATCAACTTGTTTTATATTTTTCTTGACCAGCATTTTAAACTTGAAAATTTTAACCAATTTATTTTGATTGGTTTTTAGATGATTGATTTTAATATTTTCTGGTAAACCAGAACTATCCCCTTCTTGCCAACTAATTACTCTTAGTTCTTCGACTTGTTCGCCAATTTTCTTAACCCAATTATAAATAAAGCCTGCTAGATGTTCTCCTTTATCAACTTTTCGTGTGATCATCAATAATTTCATATTTATCTAATTATTTCTTGCCAAAAATTAATTATTTCTCTAGTGTTGTTAGCTCCATCATATTTTTTGTTGACTAGCTCCTTGGCTTTTTGACCAAGTTCACTTGTCAAATCTTGATTTTTCAAAAGTTTAATGATATTAGCTGCTAAACTTGATGGATCATTAACTGGTGACAATAGCCCTGTTTGACCATCTATGATTATTTCTTGTGCTCCGGTTGTATTTGTGGCTACTGAAGTTTTTGAAGCGGCAGCAGCTTCAACAAAAATTTTTCCAAAACTTTCATTAGTACTTGAGTTAACAATAAAATCACATGCCTGGTAATAATTAACTAATTCCTTATGGTCAAGTTGATTTAAAAAGTCTACTCTGACCTCACTTTTTTCTGCTAAACTTTTCCATTCATTATATTTTGATCCATTACCTAGCACTAACACGACAAAATCTTTATAATCTTTTTTTACAATTTCAGCAGCTGTAAGCAACGTAGGGAAATCTTTTACCTGCTCAAGTCTTCCAACAAATAATAATATCTTTTTATTCTGATACTTACTTTTTATAGAGGTGACTTTTTGCTCGTCTGGATTTTCGAATTTTGATAAATTAACAGGCGTAGATATAACTTTGATTTTTTCTGCTTTTATACCATTACTGACTAGTTTATCTTTAATACCTTTGCTCATCACTCGAATACCATCTGATCTTCTGAAAACAAACTTCGCAATTGATAATAAAAAAATGTTATACCATTTTTCTTTCAGCCATTCTTTGTTATCAACAAAGTCACCATGAAAATGAACAAGTAGTTTTGCCTTAAATTTTTTTGCTAAGCGATATCCAACCAACCCGGCAATAAAAGGAGTCTGACAAACTATTAAATCATATTTGCTATTTTTAAATAGTCCCTTGCCGATTTTATAAGAATTGCAAAAATAACATAGTTTTGTTTTTGAATTAGTAGGAATTGAATGTACGTTTTCTGATAGCTGATATTTTTCATATCCTTTTTTTGAAAACACTATAATGTCTAACTTTTCAACATGTTGGCCATACTCTTGATGTCGCGAAACAACATCACCAAGTTGACCTTTGCCGAGCAATCCTTTGTCTAATGATATCATTAATACTTGCATTTTATTCTAGTTTTATCTTTGGTAAATAATAAATGTTAAATGCTGCTTGCCCTATCGGATTATAAATTACTTCCTGCGGTTGTATACCTGATGCTAAGATGTTTTTTTCAATTTCTTCAGAAGCATCAGAAATGTATTCTTGAGTATTTGGCAACACGTTTTCAGTCATTCTTATAAAATATATACCATCTAAACCAAGAGCGTTTATTACTTCGTCACCTCTTTCCATATTTAGTATTTCTATTAAATCGTTAGTGGAAATAATAGGTATATTATAGTACATTGATTTTGATTTTAAATACCATAAAAAGGCAAACCAATTATAATTATAATCATAAACATATAATGTGCCATGCGTATATTTGACAACATCTTTATAATCATTTAAAAGATAAATATCTTTTTCTGCTAGAATTTCTCTTGGTTTTTGAAGATTTTCTTTCCCGATCTTATCAACCAGCCAATCATTTAATTGATTGTATCCAGAATTATCTAGTCTTATACCTGAATAAAGTAATCTATTTTTACTAATAGGTTGATATAGATGGTTTGTATTAATACTAAAGATAAGCAAATAAATAACAAATAAACCTAGTATTGGAACAAAAATTACCTTTTTTATTTTAATCAGCCTATAAAAAAGATATGATAACGCTAAATATACAAAAGGAGTATACACAGAAAGCATTCTAGAAGCTGGGCTAGCAAAAACAAAAAATACTGTGACAAAAATCAAGGCTAGAATTAACGGTAAGTGCTTTTTTGTTTTTTTAATGATTGATTCTAAGGCAATGTATGCTAAACCAAGTAATGACAAAATGAACACTGGCATGGGTATTGCTGATTTAAGAGTAGAAAATGTAGTTTTAATATTATACAAATAATTGCCTCCAACACTCTGTTCTGAAAGCACTGGCCAATCACTCAAATCTTGATTAAAAAGCACACTAAACTGCAAATCAAAATGTCCCCTGGTTTTATAGACCATGATGTTGTAAACCACTACTGGTGAAATCAATATTAAAAAAATAATTATAGATAAAATAAATTTCTTGTTCTTTATAATCTCAACCTTATTTTTAGAAAATAACCACCATATCAAAAAAACAGGGACTGAAAACAATGCTGTATACTTAGTAAGCAATGCCAGGCCAAAAGCTATAGACCAATGAACAAAATATTTATGATTATTTAGCGCCTTACTAAAATACAAAATAGAAAGAATTAAAAACAAAATCAGTATTCCTTCTAAATACCCTGCTTGGCTAGCCCATATATGATAGCTTGATACTGCTAACAATAATGACGAAATGATGCCTACCTGCTTGTTATACAACTGCTTACCTAGATAGTACAAAGCTAGTACTGAAAGTACACCAAACAACGCATAGGGTAAACGCGCTACTAATAAACTCACGCCAAAAATTTTAAAGAATATAAATTGGATAATAAAAGCTAAAGGAGGATGATCGTGAAATGAAAGTTTCGACCACAAAGGCATAGTACCAAACCAATAAATCGGTGAGGTTTGTTTTTCCGAAACCATTATGTCGTCGTAACCGATTGATCTAAATGAGTACGTAGCGGGATCAGAAATCATGTCTGCGCGAGTTAAAGAAACAAATCTTAACACTGATGCTAAAATTATAATGGCAACAATTATGACTAAAACTTTATTGTTTAATAAATATTTCATTATTTAAATCTCCATCTAAATAAAATCCATAAAGCTTGCACTCCGTCTTTCCATCCGATTTTTTTACCTTCTAAAAAACTTCTTGGTTCATAATGTATAGGAATTTCTGCAATTCTGACTTTATTTTTTAATATTTTTGCAGTGAATTCTGCTTCTATACCAAAATCGTTTGATTCAATATTAATATTTTGTAATACTTCTTTTTTAAAAACTTTGTAACAGGTTTCAATATCAGTTAATTTTGTTCCATATAATATGCTAGCAGTTTTACTAATTACCCAGTTACCTAAATAATATCTCTTATATCCTGTATCATTATTACCCTTCATTCGCGATCCATAAACAACATTAGCTACACCTTTAAGAATTGGCGCTACAAGTTTTTCTAACTCACGTGGATGGTACTCTAAGTCTGCATCTTGTATAGTAATTATCTCACCAGTGACATTTTTAAATCCAGTTTTTAATGCACCTCCCTTCCCTAAGTTATTCTGGTGATAAATAACTTTATATTTATCCTCTACAGTTTGTAAAAAATCTCTTGTGCCATCGGTGGAGCCATCGTCAACTATGATTATTTCCTTCTCTAGGTTCTGAATGTTGGTTTGGTCAAGGCGCGATAAAACTTCTTTAATGTATTTTATTTCGTTATAAACTGGAACTATAATGGAAATTTTATTCATGATTTTAAAACTTCAATTGTTTTAGTCATCATTTTTTCAAAAGTAAAATTTTTTAAAACTTTTTCTGAATTATATACAAATTTTTCTCTTAATTTTGAATCCTTATTTAAATTTAAGATTGCATCTTTTAATTGATTTTTGTTGTTATATTCAATTAAAATCCCGTTTTCGCCCATTTCAATTAATTCCGGATTACCTCCGATATTTGTAGTAATTATAGGAGTATAAACTCCCATAGCTTCTAAAATTGTATGCGACAAGCCTTCATAAGCTGTGTTTAAAACAAAAACTCCTGCTTGTCTAAGATACTTAAAAACTTCATAGCTGCTCATATTTCTAATTTCTACACATCGATTTAGATTCTTCTTATCAATCAAAACTTTTAAATTTTTTTCTTCTGGGCCACTTCCCCCAATGATTAACTTAAAATTAGGGTTTTCCTTTAATAATTCTGGCATTGTTAAAATTAGAGTTTCAAAGCCTTTCCATTTTACTAGTCTACCAATAGATACAATCAAATTATTTTGTCTTTTTATCTGTATATCTTTTTTTATATCCTCATATTTCGTAACTGAATTATAAACTACTTCAATATGACTTTCTGACACGCCCCAGCCACTAACAATTTTTTTTAAATATTGACTCGGCACAATTACTTTGTCAGCTTGCTGGCAAACTTGCTTTTCGATTTTTTGGAGCTGACCAATTCTTCCAGATAGTGTTTCTTTTTGAAATTCATCAATACCCAACTTTGTTATTTCTAAATTACTCGCGCGCTCCCATGCATAATCCCCTACTACCTTTACTATTAGTTTCTTTTTTAAAGCCCTGCTGACCTTCAACGCTGGCAATCCTGAACCAACTGGACCCATGGCATAAATAACATTACAATCCTTTGCTAGCTTTTTTAAGGTTGAATAATATTTTTTGTAATGTAAAAATTTTAATTTACTTCTTTTCACTCGTGTGACATAATCTGGATCACTATCAACTTTGCTTGAATCGCTATAACAAATAAGTTTAACTTCCCAGTAACGCTTAGCCAACTCTTCTGCTAATTTCTTACTATATGTGGCGGGGCCTCCTATATCTGGGGGGAAAATTTCTGCTGCTATAACTATTTTCATATTGTATTAAAAATTTCGTTCATTTTAGATGCTATGTTTTCCCAACTATACTGCGAAATAACCAACTGATGACCATTGTTTACTATTTCTTTTCGTAAATTTTCGTCGCTGAGCAGTAAATTAATTTTTTCTGCAATTGATGATGGATTTTTGACCTCGCAAAATAAACCAGTTTTTCTTTCGTCTAAAAAATCTGGTATCCCTCCGACTGGTGTTGCAATAACAGGCACCTTCGCCGCCATGGCTTCTAAAAATGAATTACCAAGTCCTTCTGATATTGACGGTCGTATAAAAATATCTGATATAGCTAAATATTGCGGGATATCTTTATGGTCCAGTTGACCTAAAAAAACCACTTTATTGTGATTTCCAATTTCGTGTGAAAGTGCTTTAAGTTTTGTTTCAAGCTTCCCAATACCAACTATAAGTAGGCGGACGTTTAAATTTTTGACTGCTCTGATTAAATCAGATATAGCGTTTTTTTCGACTAACCTCGAGATAGTTATTATAATTTTTTCCTTTGGCTTTATTTCTAAAGATTCTTTTAATTTTTGTTTGTGCTCGCTACTGAATTCTTGCGTGAATACATCAAGATCAACTCCGTTTGGGATTATATCTACCTTACCCTTGTATCCATATTTTCTGGCACGTTTTTCTAAGTAATTACTTATTGATTGTATGCGATCAGCTTTGGTGTAAACTTTCTTATATAATAGATACCAAAACCATGTTCGCTTCCACATAAATTTTTCTGTATCCCCGCTTTGGAGAGTAAGCAGATATTTTGTATGAGTATTTTTAAGTTTATAAAGTAACGCTGCTAAACCAGCATAGTTAGCCATCATGGCCCATACTATATCGTAATTCTTATTAAGTTTATTTGCTTTTTTTACAGCGCGAAATGCAAATAAGTACTTATCTAATAATCCACCACTACCAACTCTAGTAACGTTTATGTTTCCAATTTTTTCTTGAGAAGGCAACTTCTTATCAAACTTTGCAGTAATAAGGTCAAATTCGCAATCACTAATTCTATCTGTGATTTCTTTAATAGCAACTTCTGCTCCTCCAACAAATGGAAAATATGTTATTGAAAAAATTAAAACTTTTTTCATGATAGTTTATAGAGTTTTATATGCAAAGCCTAGTTGCTTTGCTTGTGCTTTGTCATAAAAACCTTTTACATCGTAGAGTATTGGATTTTTATTAGAAATATTTTTGAGATCTTCAAGTTTAATTTTTTTGAATTCATCGTGCGGTGAAAACAAAATAATACAATCAAACGAATCTTCTGGTGGCCACTTGGTTGTATTAACCTCAAAACTATTATTGATATAATCATCTTCAATCAAAGGATCATATCCTACAACATCAGCTTTAACTTGTTTCAATCCAGTAATTATTTCTTTGGCTCGACTGTTTCGTGTATCTGGCACGTTTTCTTTAAAGGTTAAACCCATTACTAATATTTTTGATTTACTCACAACTTTATCTGCATCACTTATCATCGTGACAATTTGTCTAACTACGTGTTTGGGCATGTAATTGTTAATTTCACGACCAGCCAAAATCACCTTAGGGTTGTAATCTAGTTGCGTTGCTTTGTATGTCAAGTAGTACGGATCTACGGGGATGCAATGTCCACCCACCAAGCCAGGAAAATACTTATTAAAATTCCACTTAGTCCCAGCTGCTTCAATTACTTCTTTTGTATCAATTCCCATGCGATCAAAAATCAGTGAAAGTTCATTAACTAACGCTATATTTAAATCACGCTGGATGTTTTCGATAACTTTTGCTGCTTCTGCAACTTTTATCGATGAAGCAGAGTGTGTTTTGGTTAATTTTGAATAAACTTCATCTACAATCTTTAAAGTTTTGGAACTATCTCCAGATATGACCTTGTAGATTTTATCTATAGTATGTTCTTTGTCTCCTGGATTAACTCGTTCTGGCGAATACCCTACTCCAAAGTTTTTTCCAAATTTTAAGCCTGATTCTTGTTCTAATATTGGAACGCAGATTTCTTCGGTACAGCCTGGATAAACCGTACTTTCGTATACCACAATTGCGCCTTCTGACAAATTACGTCCAACTATTTCTGTCGCTGACATAACTAAACTTAAATCTGGTTGATTATTATCATCAATTGGAGTCGGTACCGTGATAATGATAAATTCGGCTTCTTTAATTTTCTTCTCATCAATAGTGTACTCAATATCAAATTTCGATATATCAGGCACTTCATCTGTTACGTCAATACCTTTTTTAAGTTCATCAATTCTTTTTTGCGATACATCAAAACCCAAAACTTTATAATGTTTAGAAAGTAAACTAGCCAGTGGCAAACCCACATAACCCAGACCAACAATGCATATTTTCATATCCGGTAGTAGTCCCGTAAATGGGATTTATAATTTTTATTAATCATACTCATATCCTTATATATTTAATTATTTAGTTGTTTAATAGTGATATTAATTATTACGGGATCACTACCTTAACATACCTTGATTAATTTATGAATTTAATTTAATATCAAAAGATAATTAGACTAAAATAACTAAAAATCAGCTTGTCTAATTAGCTGTAATACCCTATTATTATTATATAAAACCTTATTTACGTCAAGTTATGAAAAATAACAAAAAACTAAAGATATTATACCTTGTTACCCAGTCTGAAATGGGTGGTGCACAAAAGTATATTTTTAATTTAGCAACTGCATTGAAGGAAGAATTTGACGTAATTGTTGGTGCTGGTGGACAAGGTGAATTACTCAATGAACTAGCAAAAAATGGTGTCAGAACGATTAATCTTTATTTTTCACGTTCAATAAGTAATCCAATTAAAGTTATATCTGAATTGATTAAACTAATCATCATAATAAAAAAAATAAGGCCAGATATCGTACACCTCAATAGTAGTAAAATGGGAGTTGTGGGAAGTATAGCCGCAAAAATTGCCGGGGTAAAAAAAGTTTTTTATACAGTACACGGTTTTGTTTTTAATGAACCCATGCCTAAGGTGGCAAAAAAGTTTTATATTTATATTGAAAAATTATCTGCTTATTTTAAAGACAAGCTAATTTGTGTTTCAGAATTCGACAAAAGCCAAGGCATTAAATTTAACATAGCTAAATCTAACAAATTAACTGTTGTACATAATGGCATAAACACAAATCTTAACTTTATGACAAAAGATGAGGCAAGAAAAAAACTAAATATACATGCAACAAATGTCATAGGTACTATCGCCAACTTCTATCCTACAAAAAATTTGTTAACATTAATACAAGCAATACCCAAAATTAAAGAAAAATTTCCAAACATTAAATTAATAATTATTGGAGATGGCCTACAAAAAAAATTAATTTTAAATCAAATAACAGAACTAAGCCTAGATGACAATGTTATTTTGATTGGTCAAAAAGAAAATGCGTACAAATATTTACCTGCATTTGATATCTATGTCTGTACTTCTGTAAAAGAAGGTTTTCCGCTTTCTATACTCGAAGCCATGTTAGCAGAACTACCTATTGTTTCAACAAATGTAGGCGGTATACCAGAGATGATAACAAACGACTACAGCGGAATGCTAGTTGACCCAAAAAAACCAAATTTATTAGCAGAAAAAGTAAATAAATTAACTGTTGAAGATGATAACGCTAAAAGACTTGGCAAGGCAGCTAAAAAAATAGTCTTAGAAAAATTCAATCTTCAAAATATGGTCAAAAATACCAAAACGCAATATTTAAAATAATTCCTCACATAAAAAACAACCCTGCCTCTCGCAAAAGGCTGGGTTGTTTTTTGTTTTATTTGCCTAATTCAATTTTTAAGGCATTATATGCTCTTTTCACTTCTTCATCTGATGGATCGATTTCTAAAATTTTTCCATATAAATCGTACGCTTCTTCACTGCGATCTGTTGTCACATATACATATGCCAGTAATGATAAATATTCTGTATTTTCAGCATGCTTTTCTAGACGCCCTTTCATGAATTCTTCCGCCTTATCATAGTCTTTTAAATGATAAAAATATATTTCCCACAAACTTCGTGCGTACAAAGGATGGAATACATCTTGCTCTGAATTTTCTATTGCTATTAAGTAGTTAGCAATTGATCTATCATAATCTACTATATAATTAGCGTATAAATTCCCTAAATTATTAAAAGACGGACTATTTTTAGGCCTTAATTGACCTGCATATATCCAGGTCTTTTCTGCTAGTTCGTAATTACCTATTTTCCTATGTATAGTACCAAGTTCTAGCCAGCCGTCAAAAAAATCAGGATTAGAATTTAATTTTTCTCTGACAACTAAAAAGTCGTTGAAAGCTTTATCTTGTTCATACTGATTAAGATCTTGATTTTTAACTTCAAAAACTATTAATTCACTATAATCGTATGCTGATTCATTAACATTTTCCTTATTTACTTTAAGAAAAAACAGTGCACCTGCAACAATAATTATGATGATTACTGAAATAATTATGGTATTTTTCTTGTTCATTATAATTAAATTATTTTATTAACTTAATAGATATTAACATACATTTTAAATAAAAACAATTCAGCCCCGCCAAGGCGGGGCTGAATTTATTTCAACGAGTCTAACGAATTCAAGAATTATGAGGTGATTGCAGCACTAGAAGTTGCTTGTAATTTACCACCGTTTTTCTTAGGCAACAAGTATCCATTGGTCCATTGAAGGGTTCTGGATGCTGTTGTAGATGATAAATTTTGTGTGACTGTTAGGTCACCCCAGATAAAGTCTGCTTCACCTGTGCTAGCCTCTAAACCAGCAGTGGCATCATCAAGCTGTAGCATTGCTGCTGAATTTGGAATAACATCTGCAGCAGCTCCGTCACCAAGTAATGACACGCTAATAGATCCGTCGCCAGCTGAACAACTCTTATTGTCGTCGTTAGAGCTTGAACAATCTACTGTAGCTCTAAGAGTAAATGTTGTTTCAGTACCAGCAGCAACTCTATAAGGGACTACATCGTCTCTATTTGAATCAGGAGCTGTTCCGTCATCAGTAAAGAGGAATGATGCTATACCTTGACCGCTTAAGTCACTAGCACCTGAATTTGGATATAAATCCCAAGTGGTAGTAGCAGCTACTGTTTCAGTTCCATCATAGAGATAAGGAGAAGAAACTGTAGAAACGGATGTTGCGAACAAGAAGCTTAACTTGTACAAGGCAATGTCACCTGCACTATCAGCTCTTACTGTTAATTTGTACAAATCGGTAACAGCTTGTCCAGAAGGCATACTTCCAGCAATTCCTGTGGTTTGTTCGTCTTCTGGTGTGATTGTAGGCACACTCTTGTAGACATAGTAGGAATTGAATGTTGGTACTTGTCCAAGAGTTACATCAGTACCTGATTCAGCACCTTTTGCATTTACATCTCCAACAGCATTAATCTTTAGCTGGAATCCTTGGCCAGAACTTCCCTTTGATCCGTTCTTTGCATCAACGTTAGATGTGTCTACTTTAAAGGTGTAGTCAGTACTTACGCTGTGTGGAACTACCAATGGATTACTAGTCATTTCTAGTAATTGAGTTACATTGGTTCCATCAGTAGCAGATGGCGTTCTTTGTTTAACTAATGTACTTCCATCATACAAGTATAACGAATCAATTTGATCCCAACCGCCAGAATTAACTGCAGCGGCAGTAACATAGATAGATTCTATGTTAATGTCTTCGTACATTGCATCTGCTGTCATAACACCTACAGTAATACCATCAGTATTTCTTGGTAGTAATCCTGATTTAGGATTTGCAGCAGCTTTAACTAGTTCTAAGGTTCCAACTGCTACAATTGTTTGTGCAGTACCATGGCTCTGGATATAAGTTGGAGTAACGGTATTTCCAGTTGATGCGCCAGTAGCACTAACTGCGCCGTCTGCAATACCCATTTGGAATATGTCATCAGCTGCAGCGGAAGAATCAACATTTGCCTTACCTGTTAAGGTAACTTGTGTTCCTTTTGTAACAACTAATGTTTCCGACAAAGTATGAGTGGAAGTTGCAGGATTGGCATTACCTGCTAAGCCAGAAGTAGCGTCACTAGTAATTTCTAACAAATCATCACCATTGTAAAGTTCAATGTTTGATAACAAGTTAGTAAAACCAGTTGTTGAATCTACACGAACACCAATTTGTGAGACTCTAATATCTTCTGAAGATGCAGAAGCATCTAAGACGATATTAACAAAAGTATGTCCCAAAGTTCCGGCTACAATGGTTTGAACAATTGGATCTGGTGTAATGCTTACAGTTAAAGTGCCTGCTTTTACAGTATTGATAACTGATGACTGAACAGTAGCAGGTGTAGCAGTAACGGAATCTCCACTGACTTCACCAGTTGCTGTAATCTGAGCAGGTACAACTTGCACTTGTATAGTGTCATTAAGATCAATATCAGTATTTACATCACCTTTAACAGTGTAAATGTTTTCTCCTACTGGAACTGTAATAGTATCAGTAGTGGTAGCACTTGCGTGATATACAGTTGTTGATTCAACAGTTTCGGTAGTACCTAGATCTTGTGGTCCAGCTACAACATTACCATCTGGATCGTAAATAGTTAGATTGGTAATATCTGTAGTACTTGAACCACTACCAGCAGTAGCTTGGGTTAATTTCACAATCCAACCAATTGCTGTGATTTCTATTGGTTCACCTTTGGCAGTAAGCTTAAATGAACCTAATGTTTCTTGAGTTGAACCTTCACCAATATTTATTGTGCCAGTAGCACTTGGAGCAACTTTTAATGTTCCTTGGCCAATGGTGTGTGCAGTACCATTAATTACAGGAGATGCTGCATTAGCACCACTGCCTGCAGTTAATGTAACGTAAACTGAATGATCTGCATCCCAAACTAAAATATCAGTAAAGTTTTTGATGTGTAAGTCTATGGTTCGAGTTGTTCCACCTGCAGCATCACCTCTGGCCATATAAGATCTATTTTGTCCAGAAGTAATTGTTGGTTCAGATCCTTCAGCAAATGAATGGAAAACCTCTTTATTATCCATAGCAGATGTTTGCAACACTGCACCATTTTGATCAACTAAGTCTATATTTTCTACATCAGAATCACCTGCAGAACCGTTTTGTGTCCATTTAATCTGTTTAACCTTTAACCCTGATGGGTTTGTGCTACTAGAACTGGAATTAGTAATCTTAACTTCTGTGAAATTAACATTTTCTTTTCCAATTTCTGGTGCACTGTCAGTTGATGGATTAGATGGGCCAGTACCTAAAGTACCAGCAGCAATAGTAACAGTTGCATTTAAGTTCTGGTAGTTACCAGTAATTGGCAAGGTACCAATTAACGAAGCACCAGCTTTTAAGGTCATGGATGCTAATGTTAGTGATGGAACTTCTCCAGCATAGCTAGCCATAAGTGCAAGTGTTGTCATGTTACCTGTTAAAGCCAATCTTTTAGTAGAACCAGCAGTAACTGTTACATCATCGTTCAAGGTTGATTGATGAGTAGCATTCAAACTTTTGTTAAGTCCAATTTGCTGGTTTGTTGTTCTGTCGATAACAGCGATAGATGCGAAAGCACCGTCTTGTGCAACAGCACCGGTTCTTTCTATTACCATTGAATCAATGGTGATATCGCCATCGCTGGAAGCAGTACAATCAACATAAGTGAATGGGAATCTAGCTGCACCTGCTAAGGCAAGGCCACTAGCTGGTGTGTCTGCAGCTAAAGAACATGTTAATGATGTTCCAGAGCCTGACATAGATAAATTCTTATCATCATTTATGCTGGTAGCGGCTGCTTTTACAGCATCGACGTCAAAGGCTGAAGCAGCTCCAATATTATCACCTGTGCCATAGTTTCCAACATTAGAAACTACTACAGGTATGATCATACTTTCCCAATTAGCACCATATAGTGCTTCTGCTATTTCGGCAGAACCAATTTTACGTAGATTTCCACCGGCATCAACAGCGTAAACTGCTGAACTAAATACTACCCATGGTACGTCGTTTGTTACTGTTTGAACCAATTTAACACCTGGTTTTGCAGTAACGTTTCCACCGATTGGATAACTGTCAATTTCAGCATCACTCAAGGTCATGACTGAATCAAAGTTATCATACCAAGTAAAAAATTCTCGGTCAGCTGGGAAAGTGTACAATTTACCATCAGCGCCTAAGTAGAATACAGCAGATAAACCTGCTTTCTTAACCACATCGCCTGATTCTGCAGCAACTACGCTGAGAGGCATTGCGAATAGGCCAATTGACCATATAATTGTGGTCAATACAACGCTAACAGTAAAGGCTTTCTTAATAAATTTCGACATTTATTTTTGTTCCTTTCTATAACTCACCTAAGGTTTTTGGATTAGTTAGTTATTAATTGTTCATTAAGTAACTAAGTCCAAATCGTGGACAATCCAAGTTAATAATTCCTAATAGCGATTAGATCCCATATAAATGGTTCGACCTTTTAACTAAAGCTTGTTAGGTAACTTAAACTCTAATTTACCCAAAAAGTTTTTTAGACGAGTGTTAATTAGCTTACGAATTACGAATCCGTTACAAATATTACAGTAATGATTCATAATATTCGTAATTAATTCGTAATTAATGTTTTGTAAATTAAAAAGCAATCACTCTTAATTCAAGAATTTCTACAATAATTCGTTTAGTTGATAGACTCGTTTTGAGCTAAAATGCAAATTTTAGCTTTGTTTTTATTTTAAACAACACTGATTTTGTGGTCAACCCTCATCTTCCACAAAAGATAGGGCCAATGTGGATAAAACTATTCAATAATATCCTCTGTTGTTTCTAGTAATGTTTCTTGCGTTGCATTAATTGTGCTGGTATTTGATTGAATAGAAACTTGTTCAACTTTGTTTTCTACATTAAAATCTGAAACTTCCTCACTTTCTTCTGTGTTAGTATCATCATTTTCTTCTAAGTTTACATCTTCTTGATTTGATGTAGCTTCTTCTTCATCAATTGCTTGGTTTTGTTCTGTTATCAATTGCTCAACTAAAGTCTGGCCTTGAGCAATTTGCACTGCTGTTAAATCAAATTCTCCATTGGCTAGTGAATTTTTAGCATCATCTAGTGCTTTTTGAGCTGCTTCTAGAATCTCGCCATCCTCTAATTCTTTTATTTTTTGTTCTAAATTATTAATTTTACTTTGTATTAATTCAATTACTTCTTCTTCCTCTTGAGTTTCACCCTGTGAATAATTATTTAAAGCAATCCTAAAAGCTGATTCTGATGTATTTTCTGCTGTATTTACTGCATCATCCATGGCTTTTTCTACCTCTTTTTTAACATTATCGGGTAATTTATCCTTATTTTTATTTAATGTTTTAGCAAATTCTGTTGCTTGAGAATCTATTGCTCTAGCTAAAGAAAATACTGATTTCTTTTGTTGGTCTAGATTATTAATATGATCGTTTAAAGATTCTACGTCTGATTTGAATCTTTTTGTAATTTCTGAAATTGTATCTTTTTGTAAGTCTTCTGGTCTTAAAATTGCCATTTTATCTAGTTCGTCTACTCTGTTTTTAGCAAATTCCATTCTTAGTTCTGCTTTTTTCTCGTTATCTCTTATAATTGAAACCTGGGTTTTTTCCATAGCAATTTTAAGGTCGTAAAGATTATCTCCAGGCAAACTATAAAAGGCAGCATTAACTACTAAACTGGATCCTACAAATAAACCTAAAACCAACAATATTGCTACTGTTGGTTGAAAAACATGAAATTTAGCAGCTTGAGCAGTTGCAGAAAAGAACCCAAAAAATGAGGTTGCTGGCTGGTATGCACGCTGATCTTGAGAAATCTCAGATATTAAAATATCCCGGAAAGAATCCTTCCACTCCTTGCGGGGCTGTATTTGGTTCAATAATTTAATTTTATTGACCATTTTTTGATTGTGAGTTTTTTGACTCATCGATAGTATCTTTTAGTACTTTTAGTGCTCTGTGAATTAGAACTCTGGTAGCACCATTAGATTTATCTAGTATTTTAGATATTTCTTTATTTGATAGTTCATCAACGAATTTCAGAATTAATACTTCGCGAAATTCATCTTTTAATTTACGTAAATGTGCTTCAATGTTTTCAATTTCACTACTAATTGCCACTTTTTCTAGAAAACTTTGCTGTCTTGAATCTTCTACTAATTTTAATGATTCTGTATCTGCTAAAATCTCTCTTTGACTGGTTCTGTAGTAATCTATCACTATATTTCGTGCTGATTGGTATAATAAGGCGTTGAGATTGGAAACTTCGCGTTTATCTGGCTCGTTCATGTATTGCCAGGTTTTCAAGAATACTTCTGCACATAGATCCTCAGCTGTTTCGTGGTTAGAAACCTTAAAAAAAATAAAGCGATATATTTTATCTACGTACAAATCGTAAATTTCCCCAAAGGCTTCGGAATCGCCGTTTTGAGCCCTTACAAGAAGTAACTTTTGCTTAAATATAGATGCATTCATTGTATTAGACGAAGTATCGTTAATTTTGTTACAGAATAGGTTCAACTATAACAACTTTTTTAATTATTGTCAATTTAATGGATAGTTTTGGATATTTTGAGTGTGATATTTCTTTTTTGAAGTTTCCCACTATTGATTGCTGTATTTTATTGAGTTATAATGAAGTTAGAACTTTTGTCTACGCTAGAGTGGACAAAAGTGAATATTTCGATAATTAACTGCGATACAGCGATAAGAGCGATAGAGTTATTATTCTATATTGCTTTATAACTATATCGCTTTATCGCCTCACTGACTATGCCTAATAACAAAACAATTAGACTTTCTGTTACTGAAGCGGCTAGAATATTTGGTGTTGACCAAAAGACTATCAGAAGAGCAATAAAAAACCAAGATTTGCGCTATATTGTTGTTATGGGTAGATATAAGATTAATTTTGAAAGCTTACTAAAATGGTCACAGAAAAAACCTCAAACAAAAAATAAGCTTGAAAATGATGGAATTGGTAAATATGTGGATAAATGGAAGATTAGAAGTACTCATTATAGCCCTAATCCTCCCAAAAAAGACTAATCGCCGAAGGCTCTCCTCGCTCGACGCCAGCCTCGACGTCTAGCCGGGAAAGTTAAAGCGGGCGTCATCGCCGAGGCAGGCTAAATAACTAAATAAACTAAAATGACATCTTGTATGTTGTTTTTTGTTTGACTAAATGAATGTGAAGTTTTAAACTAATAATAAGCTGCTTTTATTGTCTTGCTTGATCTGCTTGTCTTACAGGCAAGACCGGTCATCTGTGAACGGATGGCTGAATAAACGTAGGCGCTTGAGATGGCCTCGTATGTTTCCAGTTGATTGAAACCACTTAGTAAGCGCGTTAAACAACGAACGCACTCACAGAGCAGCCCGGGGGGAAACACATTCCCCCCATTTTTTTTGACCTTTAACAAGGAGGCAATCAATGCAGAAAAGCCGAAAGGATGCAGTGGAAATTCTAGCAAATCTTATGAGATTGCAATCAGATTTTATTTTTGATGCATTGAAAAATAGAAACTATCAACAAATTTTGATTCCTAAAAGATCTGGCGATGTAAGAAAATTGCACGCACCCGGTGAAGAGTTAAAACTTGTACAGGAAGTAATCCTACAATTTCTTTACCGATGGAAAGTCGATGCACGTCAGTTTGGTTTCGTGTTAGGCGGTTCACCAATCAGGAATGCAAAATATCACATTAGAAATGAATTTTACGTTCCGCACTGGGTTCTAAAGCTTGATTTGGAAAACGCGTTTCCATCAGTTACTTCAACTGTTCTTAGGAAGGAGTACACCCGAGTATTTAACCCAGAAACATTCAAGGAGCTATCAGGAATAGACGAAAAACAATTTACTGCATTCATCCAACTGATGCTTGATTTAACAACTTACCGAGAGCGACTACCTCAAGGGTCGCCTTGTTCTCCCTACTTGTTGAATTTGGTATTAGTCTGGACAGGTGTAACAAAAGGTGTTTTGGAGTATTGTGAAAAAAAAGGACTACGTGCTTCCTTGTATGGTGATGATTTCACTATATCTGCCAAAACAAGTAACATGTGGTTTTCTAAGACATTCTTTAGAAAAATCAATTCAGCGGTTTCACGTAGTGGGTGTCTCAGACTAAATCACGACAAGACTCATCTAATATGCAGCAGAAACTCCGCGCCAATAATTACTGGCGTAAAAATTACCGAAAGCCACGACAATGGAGCAAAATTAACTCTCACCCAGAGCACACTAAATCATTGGAGAGGAGTGATTCATCGAGTTACAGAAATTCTCTACTGGAATAATCGCCTACCAAGGCTGGAACAAGACGGCGTAACATTCAACCAAGCACTCGGTTATGTCAATTGGATTGAAGATGTCTATAGAGAAAGTGAGGTTCCGCTATCGGTTAGAAAACCAATTAAAAGTTTTAAAGTGCAATCATCAAGATTCGATCGTAGGAGAGGTTAGGATAAAAAAATCCAAAGCCTCTCCTTTTTCATATAAAAAACAGGGGCGGAAAATCCGTTTGGACTCCGTCCCTTTTTTTATACTACGCTGCCAACAACTTGACTGAGGGCATTTCACTTATCACGCTGAGTGTTTTTTGCACCTCCTCAGACTCAAGGGGTACTTCTACCCCAAAGCGTAATATGTGTCTTCTTTTTCTCTGTGAATGAACGATTACTAAATTGACTTCTTGATCTTTGAATATATTGGCGATATCAGCCAATATTCCCGGCTTGTCTTCCACAATCTCTACTGCGATTGAACACTCGGCTGAAAGATCGACCATGAGCTCGTTGAGGTTTTCGCAAAGCTCGAAGGCTTCAACAACCTGTTTGTGCCCCAGGTATTCAACTCCGAAATTGAAGTACTCAATAAACTCGCTTTGATCCCCTGTTTTGATCATTCGCTCGATGATCTCTTTAAATCGCTGAGCTTCCTCTATGAGAATTTCGAGCATTTTGATACTGCCAGGATTTGCTGTTTGGATATCTGCGTAGAGCAAAGCGTCCTGGGCGGAAATCCTCCCGGTTGCAACATTCATTAGCCGATATATTGGATTTGAAAGCTTGTCGGCCAAACCAGGATCCCAACCATACTATCAGAATTATGGAAAAGCATATTATTGAAAATATGCCTACAAGTGATGGTAGGTTGCTTGCCATACCAATGGATAGAAACAATATCCAAAGAAACACACACATGGCTGTTATGGCCGTTGCACCGAACCAGTAACTGTTCCAGTTATCATCCAGCCTGTCTGAGGTATACCTGGAAAGTGGAATTTCTTCTTGCGCTGATTTCTTCGAATTACTTTTTTGCTTTCTCATCTCTATTGCTCCTTGTTTTTGAATTAGCGTTAAATCAATTACAGCTTTCAATAACCACTATTCCAGACCCAAAATAAAGCTGATGATCTTTCCTATTACAGCAAGTATTGGCCAGAGTATGTGTATCCAAATCCACGGAACAATTACAAATATTAACCATGCAAGCAAGGCAAGGAATATATAGCCAAAAATAAAGATTGGCCAAAATATTACAGACAATGCTTTTCCCGCTTTATATTCCCAATCTTTTATATCTTCTTTTTCATATCTTACGATATTACTGTCTTTTTCATTTAGTAGAAATGCTAAGTCGTCTGGGAAAGGAGAAATTTTATCTAATATATTTAAACAAAATATATGTGGCTTCAGGATAAGCCAATCGTTTACGTCACCCATGGTTAATAATCTTCCAATCGCAATGTAAATTATAATTGCGAGAAGTAAATTACATTTTGTGATCAGAGGTTTTAGTTTTAACATTTCAATTTTGATTTTCATATCCATTTCCTTTTTAATGACGCGCTGACACAAGACCTAGTTTTAACGAACAATTGTCAAAAAATTATTCTTGACTTAGTATTATACTATACGTTACAAAACTTGTCAATGATTTTGACATAATAATTCAGTAATTATGCTTAAATTAGAGCAAAATAATTACATACTAAAAAAATGTTGTCAAAATACTTGACAAAATTTCTCAGATGATATATAATAAATATGTATGGATATAGAAACAACACTACAACAATTTGGCCTTGATAATAAGGGGGTAAAGGTCTATTTAGCCCTATTGCAACTAGGCAAAGCCTCTGTTTTAAATATCGCAGCAAAAGCTGGAATAAAACGTCCTACTGCATATTTGATTTTAGATAATTTGATAGAAAAAGGCTTAGCTTCTAAAATACCTAGAAAAGGAAAAACCACCTTTTATGCGGAAGACCCAAAAAAATTAGTACAAATTTTAGAAAAAAGACAAAAACAAGTCGAAAAAATAATCCCCGACTTATTATCTATCTATAATATAAAAGCTGATAAACCAAAGGTTTTACTTTATGAAGGTAAGGAAGGTGTTGAACAAGTATATACAACAATAATGAACTCAAAAGAAATTTGGTGGTTTGGTAGCTTGTTAACTGTTTACGAAAATTTTAAAAATATGTTTGACTTATTTGAAGAAAGAATTAACAGTAATAAAATTAAAATGGCCAAGGATTTTATTGGTAATAGCCAATGGGAAATAAACTATGCAAAAAATAACCAGAGAGCTAATCACGAAATACGTATTAGTCCTCTACCAGTTGAGATCGATTTTTCTTTATTTGAAGATAAAGTAGCAATATTATCTCACCAAGATAATTTATATGCTGTTGTGATACAAGATAAAAAAATAGTTGAAAGTTTTAAAAGTTTATATGAATTAGCATGGTCAAGCGTTGAAAAGGTAAAAAAATAAATTAACAAAACAAAAATACCTCTTAATTGTATGAGGTATTTTTGTTTTTATATAAATTCTATTTTGCTTCGCCCAAAAACGCTTCTACTACTCTTTCTTGTTCCTCTCTTATCACCACAAGCTCAATATCATCCCCTATTCTGTATTCTTGTATAAGTTGAGTTAATGTATTCTTGTTATCTACTGGCACTCCATCAACAGAAATAATAATATCATCAATTTTGAGTTCTGCTTGATATGCTGGAGAAGTACGAGATGGATCTTGATAAATTAATGCTCCGTTTTTTTGTTGTGTTGTATTAGTATCTGATAGATCTATATACTTTAGCCCTAATCCAGGCCTTTGGATTTCTCCTTGTCTTAAAACACCCAAGATAACACTAAAAAAATAATTAGTTGGTATTACTTTTTGCAATTCCCCTATTTTGGTTTTTTCTAAAACACCAATTACTTCTCCGCCTAAATTAACCACTGCGGAACCTAAATAAGCATTGGCTAGCTCATCTTTAAGTAAAATATATTTATAAAAAATTTCTGTAGACCTAATAGCAGTTTTGCCATCGTCTTTAAAGTTTAGATTTTCTATGTTGGTTATTGTACTTTGTCCAACAGAGTTCATCACAACAACTGTTTGGCCAATAGTTGATTCTTTCCAATCACCCAAAACTACTGGGGTTAAATTATGTGCATTAATTTTTATAAACGATACATTGGTTAAAGTGTCAGAGACTATTTCATCGATATCATGAGTAGTTTTGTCTAAAAGCACTGTTAATTGTTTTGAACCATAATTTTTTATTGTTGAGCTTTGGCAGGTTAACCAGCCATCACTAGTTAAAACAAAACAATTGGCTAATAGATCGTCTTCCAAATAAATATTTTTAGCGATATCACTAGTTTGAGATTTTTTTAAATATAATCCTGCCAAACTTAACCCAATTTTTTGAGACAGATTTTCTACTACTATATCTTGTTGTGTACCAGAAAAACTTCTTATTCTGCGAAGTTCAGGAATATCAGCAACATTGGTGTTTATGTTGTAAGCATAGGTGTATGGTTCTAAGTATGGATCAATATAAACATGGCTGACCATTTGTCCTACAACACCTGCGGAAAATCCAAAAATTGTAGCAATAATTACAATTCTCACTATCATTGCATCGCTACTTGGTTTAAATATTTTTGGTATTTTTAAATCCATTTTGCGCTTAGTAAAGTTATTAAAATTATTATTATTAAAACTGTAGTATACCTTTTAATTACGCTTTTGTCTAGTATGCCAAGCAATTGGTTTAGTGTAAGGCCAACAACGACGTAGTAGATGGATGCCAGTAAAATAGCGTTAACATAAATACTAGTTGGTAAAAATGCGATGACCCAGAACCCTTGTACTATAAGCAAAGTGGTGACTAAAATATATAACCAGCTTTGTTCGAAATTAATTTTAGCAATCCACATGGTATGATAGGTTGCAAGCATAGAAAAAATGCCTGCTAAAATTAACACTATCCAAACTGAAATTTGTAAAAAAATTATGTACCCAAATAAACTTGTATAGATAAAAAACAGTGCAATCAAATTAAAATAACTAGAAAAATTCTGCATCCCGTAAGTTTGATATTTTTCTGGTTTGTAATTGAATGAATATAAATTTTCTAAATATAGTCCTAGCAATATAGAAATAACTATTATAAATCCGATTTTTAACCATCGCATCTCTAGAAAAATAATAAAATTAAGCGAACCTAATACATACAAAAACGGACTAATAAAAAAATACCATAATTTTTTGTTTTTAAAATGTAGGCCTGTCAAGAAAAAAATTGCTAATACAATTACAATTAATAACGAGGGGCTTAACCAAAAAAAGGTTTTTGGCCTATTTATAATTTCATATAAAATCGAAAAGGACAACAAGGCAGTAAGCGCAGGAACAATTCTTACAAAATTTCTCATTTATTTTAATTGTGCATTAATATTTAATTTTGTTTCTTCTAAGGCAATACTAGTGATATTGCCAAATTCTGTGATGGTTTTGTTATACTCTTCTATTTGAGACCTTAAAACATTATCTATAATGAAATTTGCTAAGATGGTTGGAATTGGCATATTGCCAAGTGCAATATTTGTAACATCAAAATCAAATAATCCATCTTTTGCTATTGGTACTACCCCTAAAGTTAAATATGCGTCTACTGGTTCATTAAGGTGACCAAAAATTTCAATGTTTTTTGTAGTGATAACTGCTTGCAATTGATCAATGCTTGAATCATCGTTTGCGGCTATTGGCTCATTTAGCATAGTTGTTAATTGGCCTTCGGTCAAAACAAAATTTAGTTCTTTTGATGGCGTTAACCCAGCAAAATTTTGAGTAATGATATTCTCGATAGTATCAGAATCTGTTGGCACTACCACTCTAGTAGGTTGGGGTTGCTGATAAAAATATTTAGTAAATACTGGTATTTCAAACAGCCCTGTTTTTGCAAACATGGCAAGTGTTAATATGGCTAATACAATTGCGATAATCATATAGCCAAAACAACAAGTACTAATTCTATTTCTTTTCCATTTTCTTTCCCTTCTTTCAAAATCCTTTGGTGTCTGTAGTTTTTCTTTTTTGTTCTTAATTTTCTGTAATCTCTTAAATTCTGGTGTGTCTTGCACTCTGGTTGGTTTTGAATCTACTCTTACCATATAATCAATTGTTAAGCCAAGGGTATTGTGTTACCATTTGGTTAATTTTTGCTATCCCTTCTTCAATTTTTCCCTGGTCGATTTCTTTTTGTCCGTCTTGAATTAAATCAAAAGCAATAACTAAATTTAAGTGTAATAATTGATAATCAGAAGGAACAGTTAATTCCAACAGGTCGTCGATTACGTTATCAAAATTTTGCTTTTGAAAATAAGGTTTGAGTACATCTTCTACATTCTTTTCGTATTCTTTGATTAATTTAGTATTGGTGACTTGTTGTTGATTTGGTTGAATTAAATCTGTAACCTTATTTTTAACATTTGGGGAAACAAAATAAATAGTTATCAAGATAACTATCAATGCCAAACTTCCTATCAAAATAATTGATATGTTTTTTTTACACATTTTTGCTAGATGTTATTACTTCTTTTTAAAACCTTCAAATGCACGCAAAACTTCCAAAGGAATCGCAAAAATAACTGTATTGGATTGATCTGAAGACAAATCGTTAAGAGACTGTAAAGTTCTTAAATGTAAGGCTCCTGCTGATTGGGCTAATATATCTGCAGCTTTTCCCATATTAGTTGCTGCAATAACCTCTCCTTCGGCTTTGATAATGACTGCACGCTTTTCTCTTTCTGCTTCTGCTTGTTTAGCAATTGTACGCTTCATTTCTTCTGGCAGCTCAATATGCTTTAGATCTACTGACACAACTTTAATTCCCCAAGGATCTGTTGCTTTGTCTACTAATTGTTGAATTCTATCTGAAACCATATCACGTTTTGCAAGTAAATCGTCAAGATCTACTTCGCCAACAACATCTCTCATAGTTGTTTGTGCTAATTGTGAAGTTGCATAAGTAAATTGTTCAACTTCGATAATTGCTGTTTTGGCATCTGCAACCTTGTAATATAATACTGCATTGACGTTAACTGAAACGTTGTCTTTAGTAATTGCATCTTGATCTGGCACATCAATTGCCCTGACACGCATATCAACCTTCATTGAACTCTGAATCACAGGAAATACCAAGCGCCACCCTGGTTTCATAACTGATTGAAATTTACCTAGCATGAATTTTATTCCACGCTCGTATTCATTAATTTGTCGTATACTAATTACAATAACTAGTAATACTAGACCAATGGCCCATAAAATTCCCATAAATTTAAATATTAATATTTAGACTATTAGAAATTGATAATTACAAGAAAAACTAAAACTGCCGCAAAAAATAATGTACTGAGAGAAATACCTAAAACTTGCATTGCTTCTTTATATTTTTTTTCATGCCATAAATATGCTGGACCACCCAAGACCATCAAAGCTGATACAGTAGCAGAGAAAATAAAAATTAGTAAAAACAAAACTGGCATTAAAATGGTAAAATCACTATCTTGTGTTTGAAAAAATCTTCCAATATTATTCATAATAAAAACTACACCTAAGATGTAGCAAAACTGAGCAAGTCCGGCTAAGATGCCATAATTAGCTAATGCTCTTGAATCAATTTTTTTTCTTTTTAGAATGGACATATATTTTTTAAGTTAATAAAGTTATAAAGCGACGGAGAGATGAAGTTTTTAAATATCTATACTTTATCGCTATATAACTCTATCGCTTTATCGCTTCCTAAATAAATTATGTAATACTACTACAACTCAAAACCTCCACGTTCCATTTCCATCTCGATCCAACTCTCTGAATCTTCATTGTACTGATAAGCTTTAAACTTGTGTACTTTTTCCGTATCAGAATAAATATATTCTACCTGCGTATCCGAACCAATCCTACGCGAACCAATTGTTTTTTTATCAATCACTAATGGTTGGGTAGTTCTTTCAAGGCGCATCTTGCCAAGCGGACCAGTAAATTCGATAATTTCGACTTCGCCCTTTCCTCTTTCTTCTGGCAATATTTCTATACGCTCGTCTAATAATTCAAAATTGTCTTGTATTTTTGCTTTGATATCAAGCCATTTTTCGTCGGTCATATGCGTGAAGTTAAGTGGTGTTAATGAAGTTAGTAAGTTATGGAGTTAATGAAGATATGAAATTAATGTAGAACTTTCATTAATTGCATTAACTTCGTGACTCCACCACTTCTATTATAACAAAAACTCGTCTTTCTTCAAAAGGTATTGATGGGTTTTCTTAAGTAAGTCCTGTTGCTCTTGATAGTAACCACGCTTTAGAGATGTCTCGTAGTCGAACCAGCCCCAATCAAGATGTTCTTTAGAAATACTAATTTTTTCTTTTTCAGTTTGTGCTAGATAGTAGACAGAAACATTATAAATTTTTTTCTTTATACCATCTTCAATTTCTACATCAAAATCATATTCAATTTCTTCTCTAAAATCACGTATAAAAAAAATGTCATTTTTCTTCAATCCAGTCTCTTCTTCTAATTCCCTTAAAGCTGTTAGCATTTCATCTCCTTCTTCGCCCGGATCAACTCGTCCAGATGGCGATTTCCAATAAACACCTTCTTGATGCCGGAGTAAAAGATATTTTATATTTCTACCTTTTTTTCTAAATATAATTATTCCTACGTCTTTTTGTTTGATCATACAACTATCATTTTAGCTTATTTTGTAGAATTTGACAAAGGCTAATTTTAATTCTAATATAATTAAATTAGAACCTTGATATCACCGATAAATTCTCGAGGCTAATCTTATATTGGTTATGAGATGATGGGGCAGGTTTAAGTCGCGCGGGAGACTTGCCTGTCCTGCCTCGAGAAAATTTTTTGACCGCCGGTTGCAGGGTCGTATCTGCATCAATGTATGCAGCATCGATTCTATTTACCACCACCTTCTGGCGGTCTTTTTTTACATTAAAACAAGAGCCGAGGCATCTTGCCTCGGCTCTTGTAATATTTGGTGAGGCAAGATGCCTCACTATGATGCATGATTGATTTATTTAAATTCTTCTAGAAATTCTGAAATATCACCTGACGTTACACCTTGTTCTACAAGTGACTTATCTTTTATTTGAGGTAATTGTGATTCATAACTTGATTGATCTCCTACATACAATACGCCGATAGGAATTTTTTCTCCCCACTCACCTGCTTTAATTAACGCAGCATCTTTATCTTTTGTATTCCAATTTTCATCTTCTAATTTGTATATACGTTCTTTGTACCATTGAAAAGTATTTACTTTATTCCAAGTAATGCATGGCTGTAACACATCAACTAAAGAAAATCCTTTGTGTTCTATTGCTTGCTTAAATATTTCTTTACAATGTTTGATATCACCGGCAAAAGTTCTGGCAACAAAACTAGCACCTTGAGGGATAGCTACTTGTAATGGATGGAATGGCTGTTCAAGCTGGCCTGAAGGCGTAGTTTTTGTTTCCATACCTGTATCTGTTGTTGGTGATGCTTGGCCAGTTGTTAAGCCGTATATCTGATTATTATGTATAAGCAAAGTGATATCAAAATTCATTCTACAACCATGCAAAAAATGGTTACCACCTTCACCATAACCTCCGCCATCACCAGAAGCTGCAATTACTTTTAAATTGTGATTTGCCATTTTAATAGCCTCTGCAACAGGAACAGTTCTACCATGCAAGCTATGAAAACCATATAAATTATGCCAGTTAACTCCATTACCACAACAACCAATATCAAAAACCATTGCTATTTGGTGTGGTTCTAAACCTAGTTCTGAAAGTGATTCCTTAAAACCTTGCCACAAACCAAAATTACCACAACCAGGACACCAGGTTGGAGTTACGTGAGTATTGAAGTCTTGTGGTTTAGCCATATTATTTTAATTTTTCTATTAACTCTTCTGGGAAAAACGGGATACCGGTGTATTTTAGTATTTTGTTATCAAATTCAATATTTAAATTCTCTTTAAGCAAATCTCCGAATTGACCTGTTTTGTTTGATTCAATCAACCACAATTTCTTACTACCTTTGATTAGTTTTTTAACTTCTTCTGCATCAATTGGCGCAACTGCTGTAAAGTGAATAAAATTAAACTTATCTGCTGGTAGCGCTTTCATAGCTTCTAAAACTGCTCCCTTGACTGATCCCCAGCCGATTAGAGTGGTTTTTGCACTCTTTGAGCCATAGAATCTTGGCTTGGGTAATTCCTTAATAATGCTTGGAAGCTTCTTATATCGTCTATCTTGTTGCTTAATTCTCATTTCTGCATCAAAGGCTTCTATAGTAAAACCGTGTTCGTCGTGTTCATCTGAATTAGCAATATGCACTCCTCCTTTCATGCCAGGAAAAGCACGTGAAGATATTCCATCTGCAGTTAGCTCGTATCTTTTATAATCTTTTATTTTGTCTAGTTGTTCTTGTGTTAAAATTTTGCCTCGATCAATTTTGACATTTGTTGTGACTAACTCATCAACTGATTCATGTCCTTCGGAAATAAACTTATCTAGCAAGATTACTACTGGCACTTGATATTTTTCTGCTAAGTTAAATGCCCATGGTGTTAAAAACATTGCTTCTTTAGCATCACCAGGAGCTAATACGATTCGGATGAAATCTCCATGACCAACATTAGCAATAAATCTTAAATCTTCTTGTCCACCCCATGTTGGTAACCCTGTTGCTGGGCCTGGTCTTTGAGATTCAGCGATAACAACAGGAGTTTCTGTCAAAGCTGCCAAAGCCACACCTTCTGCCATCAAAGCAAAACCTCCACCAGATGTACAGGTCATAGACCTTACCCCTGCATAACCTGCTCCTATTGCCATGTGAATAGCAGAAATTTCGTCTTCTGGTTGTTTTACTATCATACCAGACCGCTCTGCCCACTTAGCTGCGTAATGTAAAATTGACGACGCAGGTGTCATTGGATAAGCTGACATGAACTTACAGCCAGCTGCAATGCTGCCCAAAACTACTGCTTCGTTGGCAGTGATAACTACTTTATCTTTTCCGCCAGAGGCGGGTCCGCCTTTGGCGGATTTCTCTGGCTTGGTTTTTAAATCGTATTTAAATTCTTTGGGATTACTATTTTGTGTCGCGTAATCAAAACCCGTTTTGATTGCTTTAATATTCATATCTATTACTTCTTTACCTTTACTGGCAAAAATATCTCGCATCATACTGTTTAGTAGCTCTATGTTAAAATCAAGCATTGCCGCTACTGCGCCAATTGCAATTGAATTGGTAGTAATTGGTTTTAAGGTAGCTTCTTTGACAATTGTTGCTAAAGGCAATGGATATAGTTTGATATTTTTATCTTTTGGCAGTTCGCTTTGCTCTATTTTGAATTTATCAGAATCATAAAAAACCACTGCACCAGAAACAAGTTCATTTTTGCAGTGATCAAAAGAAAGCTTTGAAAGACATATCATTAAATTAACGTCGTAGTAGGCAGCATAAACAGGTTCTGGCCCAACGCTAATTTGATAGGTAACAAGCCCGCCTCTAATTCGAGATGGGTATTCTGAATAATCATAAGTATAAAGACCTCCGCGCGCGCAAGCCTTAGCAAAGGTTAAACCAGCAACTTGTTGGCCTTGTCCTGCTTCGCCTCCGATCTTTAACGTAAATATGTTGGAATTTTTCGGCATAAAATTAAAACTTGGTGATCTTTGTGATCATGGTGTTATTTTAGCTAAAACAACTAAATTATAGGTCTTGTGGTTTAACTGTAGTACGCCTGTTGCTCTTGCAACGATAAGTTGCAACTTCAAGGAGTTGTACTACTTTTTCGTTTAAAGCCCCCAAAGTATCACTAGAAGTGTGACAGCCTTTTGATTTAATATAAGCCTTAACTTTTGAGCCCACTACCATTGTATCCATACGTTTGGTAGTTAATTGTTAGCTCAATCTTATTATAACAAAATCATCGATTTTGGGCAAAAAATTTGTTTATATATGATATTAACAATAGTACTGCAATTGGAATAATTTGCATATTTGCTCTTATCATTGCGTTGAGGCTTTGCGATTTATCAGTAAACATAAATACAAAATTGTATAGTGCAAAAAGCAATAAAAAAGCAAAAGTCATTTTTTGTAAAGATTGACTATGATAAATATCTTTAATCTTTAATATCATTATTATAAACAAAGCTATCAATAAAAAACTAAAATGACTTCTAAAAAGTAATAGCGAAAACCATCGAGTGAATTCACTAACCTGAAATATCATATTAAAACTACTTGAATCCCCGCTTAAAACATCAAGATCATATAACCAACGAAACAATAACCATGGAGATACAATAAACAGTGATGTTAATAAATATTTAATTGACGTCTTAAATCTTAGTTGCTTACTAATTACTAAAAAGATCATAAATATTATTAGTGACGGCAACACCAAGGCAAAGCCTTCATTCTTTGTCCAAATGCTAAATGCCAAACCAAATGCAGAGATATATAAATATGGTTTATCTCTTGTTTGCAGATACATAAATAAAGCGCTGTAGGCCAAGAATATGAATGAAGTGATTTCTAAATCAGCATAGGCAATTCGAGAATGGAGAACAAGAAACGGCAAACTAGCTAACAAGTATGTACTAATCAATTTTATTGTGCGAGAAAATATCTTTGGCAATGATTGATAGAACAAAAATATCAAAGCAATATAAAAAACTAAGGAATATAAATTAATTACATTTTCGTTCCATTTTGTAAGTAGTGACGCTTGCCATACTTTAAGTAGAGGATCATTTAAAGGATAACTCTTTATTCCTCCACCCAAAAAAAATTCGTTTGGCTTGTTCATTGGCAACTGATGTTGTGTGTAAATAACTTTCGGACGAAGATTCCAATTATTCCAGGCATCAAAATCGTAGGTTGGATTATGAATAATTTGATAAGCACCTAAAACTGACTGGGATAGAACATAAATGACAAGCAAAGTAAGTAATATTAAATTTAATTTTTTCCACTTTATTATTTCTTTTATTTTCTTAACCTCTTTATAACATTTCTTAAAACTAAATTCACTTTTAAATTTAAAATGAATAATTTCTAGCAAAATTATTGGCGTAATCATCATTGGTAACAAAGTTCTACCAACTAAATTTCCGCCAGTCCACGTATATATAAAAATTATTGTTGTCATCAATCCAATACCGATCAGAAATGATACGGCAAGCTTGTACAAGTATGCCAAATTGTCATGTTTATCTAATAACGAAACAACTACCCAGCCCAAATACCAAGGGACTAAATAACTAATTGTAATTATTAGTATATCAATCATATTCTTTAAAAATAAATGATGTTGAGTTAAATGATGCAATTACTTCGCCAGCATCTGACAAAACTTCGTCCCCTGAATAAAGCTTATTATCGTCTGCATTATATTTAATACTTGCATTTTTGTAGACAACATAGTATTTAGAATTTAACGAGTCGCGTCTGACTAAAATCGGGTAGAGATAATATTGTAGTTTTCTATTGGTGTCGTCGTAAGTACCAATTGCAGAATAATAATTTATCATTTCGACTTTATCAGGTAAATTGTTATTTACAAAATCAATAAACTGGTATAAATCTCTATCGTTTCGAAAAACTTTTTCCTCGTACTTTGGTTTTATCCAGTTTTGATAATCATCTTTAGCGTAAGATATGAATTCACCGCTAACTCGTAGATCGATTACAATCCACATTATCAATAATATTACGATGGCTGTTTTTTTATACTTCTTCGAATACAATAAAAATAATATTGCCAAAATAATAATTGGCAACAAATATGCAATTGTTGGGCGTCCAAAAATTTGCGGAATGGCAAAAAAGTTTGGGGTATAAGGTGAATAGCTGTCAGTTACAAAAAAATCTTTAAGCGCTACTCCTACCTGTTTTATACTATTATTTTTAGTTAGTTTAATTTCTTTGATTGTAATTGTGTTTAATTGCTGATTGACTGCAATAATTGCAATGTTTTCGATATCTTTTTTAAAGTAAGGCCTACTTAAGGAAAAATTGTATGTTTGCAGTTCATCACTCTTTTTTATTTGATATCGCATATCATAAGTACTTTCTGCTGTTTTTTGTACATCAGCAACAGTTCTTAGCTCAAAATCTGAATCTGATTTTAAAGTTATTTCAAGATTATTATAGTCCTTAAACTCAAATTCGCCTTTTGGCACAACAATATATGATTTCCCCTGTCCTTTAACTGTTAATGTATTATCTTGAGCGTTGGCTGATACATCTTGAAAATAAAAAAACTCTAAACCAAAATCATTAATACTACCATCTTGGTTTAGATCAAACTGCCACAAAATCTGCTGATTTTGAGCAAAAACAAAACTTGGTAATAACAAAAGAAAAAAAAATATTAACCAAGTCTTCATATAAGTTTAATTATGGGTATTGCTGACGGCAAGTATCTTCACACTCAAATGCTTTTTGACCATCTGCTTCTTGCTCGCATTTTTCTACACAAGACTTACAACCCATAAACATATGGCTTTCTGCAAACTCGCATTCTGAACCAACTATTTCGCATTGAGCAAATTGACGGCAGAAATCCCCTAATTTATAAACTGCCGTACAAGCATCTGGTGGGTTTGGACCACATACTATATCTAAACCATGACAATTTTCTATGGCGCAGTTTGGTGGTGGCGCAGATGGTACTCCGTGTTTTACCCAATTGCCGTTGATATTAAGCCAAGTATCTTCTTCACCTCTCACAAACATCATAATCAACACAAGGCCAACAAGAGCGATAGCGATAATGCCGATTGTGACAGCGATTTTTTTCACTTGTGGTGCGTTTGTCGAACTCATAGATTTATACTACTTCTTTTCTATCATATTCATCGATAATTTCTTCACCAATAATTTCTTCTATTACGTCTTCAATGGTAATGATTCCCAACACATCTTCTTTGGTATTTTTGACTACGAAAAGATGATGCCTGGTGTGCCTAAAAGCATTTAAAACTTCGTCTAATTTTTTATTTTCCGTTACATAATGAACGTGTCTTCTCATTACATCAACAATGAGTTTGTTTTCACTAACATGTATGAGGTCTTTTACATATAAAATCCCGACAATATTATTTTTATTTTTTTTATAAACTGGAATACGAGAGTGACCATAAGTCTGGATTTTTTGTATCATTGCTCTATCTAGCGCTGCGTCTGCAGAAATAAAAAAAACTTTGCTTGCATTTGTCATGGCAACTTTTACTTTTTTGTCTGAATACGAGAGCGCGCCCTTAATTATTTTTTCTTCGTCTTCATCAATTAGGCTTCGAGAAGAATCTTCGTGATCTTCTACCATTTTTATGATTTCTTTTTTTGAATATATTGTTAAACGCTCATCACCTAGCAACCAGTCGAGTAACCACGAAAGAGGCCAGCAAACTGGATAGAAAATAAAAATAAAAAATTTAACTAACCAAGCAAATTTGTATCCTACAAAAATTGCATATCGGCTAAATGTTGCTTGAGGTAAAATTTCTCCAAAAATTACAATTAAAATTGTTGCTACTACTACGGCAAAGATGCTTGTCGTGATTGTGCCTAAATAAACTGAAAGTGTGGTGTTAACTAAAACATTTCCAATCAATAGTGTACACAAAAGTAAATTACTTTTTTGTCTAACCTTATATATTGCTTGAGCTTTTTTATCTCCTAGTTCTGATTTTCTTTTTAGCTCGTCTTTATTAAGACTAAAATAGGCTAAAGTTAAACCAGAAAAAATTCCAGAAAATCCTACGAGTATAATTATAATAAATATGTACATAAATTATTTTAAGGTTTGGTTTAATGCGTAAGTTATAATTGATAAAATTACACTAAACAGCAATGCCCACCAAAATGTTTTGACATCAAAACCTGGAACAATCCAAGCAACTAGCATAATCAATAACGCATTAATAACAAACGTAAATAAACCTAATGTTAAAATATTGATAGGAAGAGTCAAAATTATTAGTAGTGGCTTAATAAACGCATTAATCAAACCTAAAACTAAAGCTGCAACTAATGCAGCCCATACTCCAGCGACCATAACACCAGAAAGCAAGTAGCCGGTAATTATTATTGCCAAGGTTGATATCAACCATTTTATAACAAAAGTCATATTAAAAAATTATGATTTATATAATAAGTATATCAAGATTTGCTAAATAAAAAAACCTCCAAATCGCTTTGGAGATTTTTTTATTTGAACTACTAATCTTTACAAAAGTGAGTCTTTAGCAGCTTTAGCAACTCTGAATTTTACAACAGTTTTTGCAGGAATAGAAATTTCTTCGCCAGTAGCTGGGTTTCTTCCCATTCTTGCTTTTCGGTTTACTTTTACAAGTTTACCAACACCTGGAATGACAAATTCGCCATTACCTTTTACTTCACTAAAAGCAAGTTCTACGAACTTGTCTAGAAAGCTTTCTACGTCTTTTTTGCTCATTTCAGTTGCTTCAGCCATAGCTGTAAGCATCTGAGATTTGGTCATTTTAGCCATAATTTTTATAAATTATTTATTTTAGTTATTCACAATGCTTTGATAAGTATACATCAAATCATAAAAAAAGCCAATATATATACTATTTTTTATTAAATTTTCGATATTCTAAAATCATAGTTACATCACGTACTACTACAGCTATACCAATAGCTTTGTTATTTTTTTCTATGAGTGACGTGCTAAGTTCAATAATTCTTTTATTGCCTTCTTTGGTCTTTGCTTCTACGCGATACCTATCTGCTGAATAACCTTTGGCTGCATGCGTGAAGGAAGCGATAATTTTTTTTAAACTCTTCAGCGGAAAAATCTTTACCAGCTTCATGGCATTTTTGCCTTCTAAATCTGATCTTTTATAATGCCCGATTTCTAAAAGTGTTCTGTTTACTTTTAATATTTTGCCGCTTAGATTTATGATAATCACTCCTTCGTTGAGGTTTTCGATTACTAAATCTAGATTTTCTAGTATGTTGTTTGATGGTGTTTTGTTTGGCATATCTTGTTTATTATAACATTTTTGCCTTAAATAGAAAAACGTGGGTAAACCACGTTTTAAGTAGTAAGTTATAAGTTGTAAGTTATAAGTTTGCTTAATTCATACTATTAGATAGTCCAGTGAGCATTCTGCCGATTTCTCTTGCTTTTTCTGTTAGATCTTCTCCAATATCCTTTTCTATATAACCAAGTTCATAACTTAATAGAAAATAGTATTTTAGTTCCTCTAAAGAAGTCTGTGCAATAACTAAAAAATGCCGGCGATCTTTCACGGTTTTTCTCTTACTGCCTTCTGCGATATTAGCAGGGATAGAAATTGCTGACCTTCTCATTTGACTCGTAAGTGCAAACATCTCTGATTTTGGAAACTCATCAGTTACTTGATAGACATATTTAACTAATTGATGCGCCTTCAGCCACACTTTTAATTTCTTAAAGTTTTCCATATTTGTATACTTAAAACTTATAACTTATTGCTTACTGCTCAACAACACAAAAAGCGCCTTAAGGCGCTCGCGTTGATTTGTTTAATTTATTTATTCTAAGCCTTTGAAATATCCCCTTCTTTTGCTTTATAATTCTCTGTACATTCCTTACAACATTGTAGTTGATTTAGTTTTTGAACATTATGGGTAACCTCAAAAAGCTCGTGGGATTCTTTGCCACAACATTGGCAATATCTTGGTTCGCCAGTTATAAATTTGTCTTTTTTGTCTTTTTTCATATTATTATCTTTTACTATTTTTATGATGACCTCTAGATGATCGTTTATTATCTTTTTTATAATAATGCTTTCTAGGCCCTTGCTGGCTAAACTGATTTTGTTTTTGGGTACGGTTTTGATTTAAGTGAGGTAATCTTTCTTGTTCTGCTACAAGCTCAGGCAGAGATAATACTGGTAGTGATTTACGAATTAGTAATTCAATTTTTCTAATATCAGCTTTTTCAGAAGGCGTAACAAATGATATAGCTTTTCCAAATTTGCCGGCACGTCCGGTTCTACCGATACGGTGGACATAATCTTCTGAGTTATCTGGTAGATCAAAATTAATCACGATTGAAATATCTTTTACATCAATACCGCGAGAAGCAATGTCAGTTGCAACCATTACGCGAAATTTTCCACTGATAAATCCTTCTAGTGCTAGTTTTCTTTGAGCTTGGGAACGGTTGGAATGAATTTCTGTTGCTGTATGATACATATTACGAATATCACGAGCGATACGTTTTGCTCCGTGCTTGGTTCGTGAAAAAATCAAAATCTTTT
This sequence comes from Patescibacteria group bacterium, assembly GCA_018818885.1. Lineage (GTDB taxonomy): Bacteria > Patescibacteriota > Patescibacteriia > Buchananbacterales > SURF-54 > JAHIRB01. Next base: position 175,604 of record JAHIRB010000007.1, read on the forward strand.
CTGTGCTATATTGTTTCAGTAAAGTATCAAGTAATCGTGTCTTATTATTTTTTGTGATAACAAATACTTCTTGTTCTACGTTTTCTGCTGCGGTTCCTTGCGGTGCAATTTCAATTCGAAGCGGTAGCTTCATAAATGAACTAGCCAATTGTGAAATGGAATTTGGCATTGTTGCAGAAAACAACATTGTTTGGCGCTGTTTTGGCGCAGTTTGTAAAATACGTTTTATTTCTGGTAAAAAACCAATGTCGAGCATGCGGTCTGCTTCGTCTAGAGTAATAATACTTACCTTATTAAGCCTGTAGACTCCTTGGTTCATTAAATCAGCTAAACGTCCTGGAGTGGCAATAACAATATGAGGATTATTTTTTAGAGCCTGTACTTGTGTGTGCTGAGAAACTCCTCCAATAACTACAACGGAACGTAATCCTAGCGGAGCGCCAACAACTTGTAATGCTTGTTCAACCTGAAGTGCAAGTTCGCGTGTTGGTACAAGAATCAATCCTTGCCCCTTATAAGTTCCGATGCGTTGAATCATCGGGATACCAAAAGCTAGTGTTTTTCCGGTTCCGGTTTGAGCAATACCAACAACGTCTTTCCCTTGCAGAGCACCAGGAATAACTTGACGTTGAATAGGTGTAGGAATTTTAAATCCCTTGCTGGTAATAATTTCAAGAAACTTTTCTTCTATTCCAAAGTCGTTAAAACGACCAATAAATTGTTTTAATTGTGTCATAAAATAATGTGTGACCCAAGGTCCTTTCAGGGTCACGCTGACACAAAAAGATTCGAGTCGCTTGAAAAATTTATCCAAGCATTCATTAATAATATACTATATCAAAAATAATATGTTTTGTCAAGCTTTTTTAAAATTATACGAATATATATCTAAAAACCGTCAAATTTCATATATAAATTAAATATACCAAAAAAAACCGCCTTTCAACTCACAAGACGGTTTTTTAAGTTAATATTTTATTGATTGTTTAAAGCATCTCTGGTTTTTGAACCCACATAACCAACTGGATCAAAGCCACTAGCTTGTTGGAAAGCTTTTACTGCCTTTGCGGTAATAGATCCATAGTAACCAGTGCTTTCTATCGAAAGAGGAAAATATCCTAGACTTTTTAGCAGATCCTGTAATTTGACTACCTCATTATTCTTTGTACCTATTGTTAAATTTAAAGTAAAAACTACTTCGTTTTCTTCGTCCGCTACTACTGGTGGAGGTGTAACTTCAATTAGTCCTGTATCTTCATAAATTTCAGTTGGAACAATTTCTATTATGTCTCCCCAATCAAAACCTTGCTCGTTAAATGCTTGTTCAGAAGCAATCCACTGTTTTTTTCCATCTACTATTAAATAAACTGCTGAACGGTTCTGATATTTAACTAGCGTTCCATCAGGATGTTTGCTGGTAGAAAAAATATCATCGCCATCTGGATATGCAGCTAGCTGAACATCACTAATAGTGATAACATCCTGCCAAGAATAATTTAGTGCGTAAAAAACTAAATCTGATATGATTAATCTTTTAGCTCCACTTGGACTTAGATAATATACTTTTTCACTACTACCTTTAACTAATTTTCTTGGACTTGGTTTTCCGCTTAACTCGCTACCTACCGGTATTACACTTATATCAGCTTCTATCACGTCATCCCAATTATAACCATAAGATTCAAAAGCCTTGGCGCTAACAATAGGTTTTTTAACACCACCAATAACTAAATAAATGGAAGATGAATTAATATCTTTTACTAACTTTCCCTCATAATTTGATACCATCATAGAATCTTTACCAGCCTTATCGTAAATAATATAATCATTTAAATAAACAAAATTCCCCATATTGGTTTTGACCATAACATACACAGTCTTTTCACCCTCAACATCTCTTAATACCCAGGGTAAAGTATTTTGATAAGCGATAAATTCCTCCTCTTCTAATCTGCCTGAATTAGAAACCTTCATCTCTACTGCATTACTGACATTTATAAACAAGGTGACACTCCTACTATTAGTTGATGACAAATCTTTATTAATACTGAATTCGTATTCATTAACATCAGTAATTCTTAATTTTACTGTATAAACATCATGATCAATGCTTTTTAACTCTATTAGTAAATCAGTATCACCGTTGTTATCGCTATCAACTAATATTTCGTCTCCCTCGAATAATGTTCCGATTGATTTTGATTGTACTAATATTTCAGCTCGACCTATTTTTTCTCCATTGATAATTAACACTTCAACTTCTCTAACTCCAACACTGTGTGATTTGTAAGCCAACTTAACTGCCTTGGTAGTGCCCTTGGCGAAATCCACAATTTTTGAAGCTTCGTCTTTAATTGGCGCAATACATGACGAAGTATTTTCTCCCTCGCAAGGTTTTAATACTTTATCATCGAAATAATCATTGTAGGCATCTAAATCTATGGCTAATGTTGGGCTAATAGTAAAAACAAAAACCATGAAAATGACAGTTAGCACAGTAATAAGTTTCATATTAATTAAGTTAAATTTATTTGATAAAAAATTCAAAAGCATAGTAAGCCAGAAATGCTGGCCAAACTAAAGCTTTTAAAAAACCAACAACTCCCATCCAGAATGTTGCAGCATGACCAATAAAATAGACAGCTGCACCAATTAATCCAAAACAATAAACAGCAGATCCGCCGTTATTCATGTTTTGTTTGATATGTTTCTTTGGGTGCTTGCATTTTTCTTGTTCTTCCATAATTTTTGATTAAATAATTTAGGTTAATATAATTATACCACTTCAATCAATTCAATGTAAACAAAAAAACCGCACTTCGTAACCACCCCCTCCTGTCCTCCCCCTTCGTAAGGGGGAGGGACACGGGTTAGTATGTTGGGTGTAGTATGTGTGAACGTAAAAATCAAGCCAAGCAACATATTTGCACTCCCCCTCCTTCACAAGAAGAGGGTCGGGGAATGGTAGTTTCGAATCACTTCAATCACGCCTTCAATATTTGTATAGACATCATCATTAGTAAAACGTAAAAAACTAATATCGAAAGTTTCAACATAACGTTGTCGTTCTATGTCATATTTTATTACTTCTTCACTCATATAATGTGAATCACCATCAATCTCAATGGCTAACTTTAATTCTGGACAATAAAAATCTAAAACATATTTATCAACACTATACTGACGTCTAAATTTGTATCCTAGTTGTTTGTTTTTGAGATAAGACCAAAGGATTCTCTCTGCTTTTGGAGATCTATTTCTAAGGACTTTTCTTATTGGAGTAAGTGTATATTTATTAAAAATACGCATAATTTTTTTAATAAATTATGTGCTCGTGTTGATTGATATTTTATTTTCCTAATTTTTACATACAATAACTCACCTGTCAAACAATATAAACAACTAATAGCTTATTGCTTACTACTTATAACTTAAAAACTATAACTTTTCCACTAATTTCATAATCTCTGTAGCATGCTTTTCAATAATTTCTGGATCCCTAAAGTTCTTGGAAAATTCTTGTAACTTTCCAATAGCTTTCATGATGTCTTGTTTGGTTGGTTTCTCAAAGTTAGCTTCGGCGTCATCGAATGCTTTTTTCACAAGTTGTACGCAATAGTCTTTATTTACTTTTTCGTCACCAGATATTGAAGAATCCTCGCAATGCGCCTGATAAAAGCATTCCAGCATGGCATCGCGCACCATTAATGGTGTTACTTTTTTTTCGGAGTCTACTCCGTAAATTATTGCCATATGTTTTTAGTTAATTATTTATTTCGCTACCATCAAAACTAATCCACCCAAAACAAGTATAACTCCGGCAATCTTAAACATCACTATCAAATTTTTTTCAGTATAAAGTTTCTGATAAAGGGCTGCTGCTCCTTTGGCCATATTTTTGTTATTAAAAACAAATAACAAACCAATAGCCATTAATATTAAACCAGCAAACATTTTTTGAGAGTCCATAGTTTATTTATATTATTCTTTAGGTACTACAAAAATTAGATAAAGACTAATCAGCATTAATCCAATACCAAAGTACAAAACGTAATTTGATATTTCAACTAAGCTGGTCAGGTAGGAAAAAAATTTCAAAAGAATGACAATTAAACCAATTATCAATAGCATTACACCTACTTGCTTAAAGTTTACGGGCACAAAACCCGACATGTGTTTTTTCATACCCTGTAGTAAAAATTTGATTAGAATTCATTAGATTATATTAAAATATAGTATTACGATATTAGACCCTATCAAATTTTCACTACAGGGTCATATGTTTAAAAACTCGCCCACATTAACGCCACACCAAGTATAATTAGAAAAAATGCGCTAACAAATTGCTTTTTTTTAAATCTTTGTGCTTGTTTATGGATTTGTTCCGGGAATCCAATTTTCATAATTCCTTTAATCAAAGTTGACCATCCCATTATTGTTATAATAACTTCCCAACTAGCTACCCAAACATTATGCAAAATAACAGTAACTAAACCCATCAGCATTGAGATATAACCGGTTGATATAACAAATGCTTTGTCGTCGGTCATCTCAATTGTTTTACCCAATTGTTTAGTAATGATAAATAGGGCTCCAAAAATGATAAAGAAACTGCCCCAGAGTCTTGCAAAAAAGATTGAAATTTCCATAAATTATAAATTATTTATCTTATCCTTATTATAACAAAAAACCGCTCATTTTATAAGTGGTAGTTGTAAAATAAAAGAGAGCCCACTCATCGTGTTGCCAAAAAGGGCTCTCAATAAAGATTGGAAAGCTATCTTAAAATTAAATTTTTAGCAAAAATCTATACTGTTAGCTTTTGTTGGGTTGCTCAACTGCATGATTTCGATAATTGGGGCCATTTTCATCACAATCGCAATCATTGGCGTATACTGCAGACATAGACAAGCAAAACATAATTACTGCTAAAGCTAAAAATGAAATGATTCTTTTTTTCATATTATTCATTTATTAATTAATATTATTTATTATAACCAGCCAAATAACCAGCCAAATAATCCTTTTTTGTTTATTTGTTCCTGTGCTAACTGCTGTAACCTGTTTTGTTCTTGTTCAATATTTTGAATCTGCTGTGAAATTACTTCTTCTACCTCTTGCTGACAATCACAGTTGTCTCTAAGCTGCTTTAATTCCTGAATGCGTTCTTGGTTTTGATTAGCTTCCTGTTTTATTTCTCCGGCTGCATCTTTATCACCACCAAAGAAAAATCTGGTTATACTATTTCGATTTTGAATTTTTTCTTCTGCTTTAATTGTTTTTTCAACTGAATTATTGAATTGCTGGGCAATTTCAGAAACTTTAGGCCCGATGCCTCCGATTAAATCTTCTGCCGATAACAAAGTATGAACAGCAGCTCTAACCTTATTTTGGTTTTGATAGATTTTTTGTTTGTCTTCGTTATCAAAAGACTTAAGTTCTTGATTCATTTCCTGATTTTTTTCTTGAATCATGGTTTGCAACTGCTCTGTGTTTCGAGCTCTAGTCTGTTGTTGAACCTGCATGCCAATTGTCCCTTCTGGATTTTGTACCTGCTGTTGAACCTGAACTTGATTTTGGTTTTGTTGTTGAGCTTGGACCTGTTGCTGTTCTTGTACTAATTCAACACCTGTTGGAGCTGGAGCAACTACTTGGCCTTGGTTGCCAGCTTCCTCATTATTGTCTGCATCCTGTTGCTGGCCCTGTTCATCTCCTCGGTTAGATTCGCCATTACCCTGCGTATTAGCTGCCAAGGCAATCGAAACACTAAAAACAAAAATAAGTGTAGGAATGAAAATTTTTTTCACCTGTAGTGAGTTTAACGAATGCATAAATTTTTTAATTAATATTATTACTCAATTATATTATTGAAATGATATTTCATTATTTAGCGCCCAGCCAAAATAGTACAAATCCTGCAATCATACCTACAATTAAAAAACTAAATGCTGACAAAACAGCAATTTTCTTCATTTTCTTTTCAACCGGGGTTAACTCACGAAGCTTGTCTTTGTACTTTTGTTCCATTGCCATGCCAATAGCCAATCCAATAGGTAAACCCAATCCTGGCCCAAAGGCGATGTTATCTAAAGCAACACCAAATGGCATGCCTAAAGCTATACCAAATGCCATGCCCATACCAATATAATGCCCTTTAGGATGTTTGCCAGTTCTTTTATATTCTTCTCTAGAAGGTTTGCTGGTAATTATGGCAATTATTCCAATAATAACAACTAAAACTGCGATTATTATTATCATCCAAAATATTGGTTGCATAATTTTTTTTATTAATTCTTAGCTATTTTATTATAACATAGGATTATAAAACCAAAAAACCGCCTTATATACGAGGCGATTCTTTTGATTTCAATTATATATAATTATTTTTTTGGCCATTTGTCTTTATGCTTCATTCCAATTATCATGTTCATTCCTCCAATCGCTATGAATGCGGCACCTAGTCCTGGATTTACAGAGGCCATAAAAACAACTCCTACACCAACAAAAGTGATTCCAAAATAAAATATGGCTTGATAATTAATTTCTTTTTTATTGTCCATGTTTTTAGATTAATAATTATGCTATATTAGTATACCAAAAAACCTCCCCATCTGCGAGGCGATTTTTTTATTACTATATCAAAACACTTGCTCGACGAAACAACAAAGCAGAACTTAAAAACAAAATAGCAAAAAACGCATTTAAAATAAACACGCCAAACACACCCGCACCACCCCACGAAGTTGGCTGCCAAATAAATAGCGCTATCACAGGAACCAACAATTGAAAAAGCGCAGTTAAAAACATAGCGCGCGCCATTCCACGTGACTTAAAGCGCGCGATCACAGCGCCAATGAATCCAACAGCTATAACGCCATAATACAATGAGTTAACGTCGTTGTTCTCAGATCCGATGACACCAACAGCACCGTTCACCCAGAAAAGAAGAAACGCCGCAACAAGTGCAACCCCAAACGCAATGCGAATAATTTTTTTACTATGCATAATGATGAAATTATAATCTTATTTTTGACAAATAAAAAATACTGATGATTTATAAGAATTATATTTGGCTTCAAGCGAGCCATGTCTTATTTTAGCATCTGACTCTGCTACATCACCCAACGTTTTACTTTCCAATAATTTTAAATTTGATGCTTCAATCTGGGCTTCTACCTCCCCACTACCTGCTATATGGATATACTGTCTTTGCTTTAATTTTTTTTCATTAACGATTCGTTTAAAAAATCTATCGCCAAAATCAAGCTCTTCAATTTTTATGCCTAAAGGTTTAAGTATGTAAAACTTAATCCACTTTATTATCCAAAATAAAAGATAATAAAAAGAAAAATATCTTCTATGCGAGGTTAAAATTAAGATACCACCAGGTTTTAACACTCGATAAAATTCGTTTAACGCCTGTTGACGACTAGCTTTTCCTGGAATTTGCGACCAACCGTTATTGGCAAATATTATACCGTCAAAAGTGTTATCTCCAAACTCAAGTTTTGTGGCATCCCCCATTCTGTAATCAATATTCAAATTATTTTTCTTAGCCACCTGCTTAGCAGTTTCAATCATTTCTGGAGTTATATCAACACCAATTACTTTATAACCCTGGTTATACAATGGGACTGTTGTTCTGCCCGAGCCACATCCAATATCAAGAATATCAGTATTAGTTTTAAAATACTTATCTACTAAAATTTTTTCACTCCTCCAAAAACCGCTTTTAGCATTCTTTTTATATTTTTCTCTGGTTACATCCGAACCAAATTCTTTGATACTATCTTGTTTTATTTTTTCTGCGTGATTCATATTTCTATTTCTCCTTCATTATCCATAAAAAAAGCCAAGGTGGAGCAACTGAAATATAATGCTCCCATGTTCCTGGAACACTCTTATAATTATTTTGCGTATGTTCATCCATTTGTATTAACTTAAAGCCTCTTTGAACCAACCCATTTAGCACTGTTGAAAGTGTATGCTTGAATTCTTGAGGACCTTTGCGCTTTACTACTTTTCCTTCTTTATTAACAAAGTTCCAACTAGGATCTGTTGTTTTGCTCTTATAACCATCCTTATATGGTTGCCATATCGGATAACCCTTGCCTTTCCACAATTCTTTCTTATTCCACTTACTGCCCCAACATCCATCTTTCCAAGAGCCCTGAACAAAAGGATTATGAAACATAAGATGATATATTCCTCCCTTTTTTAGTACTCTTGAAACCTCATCAAAAACCTTATCAGTTTTAGGAACATAATTTATAGAGTATGGCTGGTATACAATATCAAACTCGTTATTCTTAAACATAGATAAATCACGCATATCTGATTTAATAATACGAATATCTTTAGAAAATTTTTCTGATGCCAACTTATCTTGTTTGAGTTGTTCCAAACTAAAGTCTGTCACAGTAACTTTCGCACCCAGTAATGCAAATCCAATACTTTGTTGACCTCCCCCAGAAGCAAGACAAAGCACCTTTTTGTTTTTTATTTTCCCCAAAATTCCATCCTTATCTAGCATGGCTTTGGCTTTTTTGGGAGTTAAGTCAATTTTCGGACGTCCACAAGGCACATCAGAGAGAACTAATTTGTCCCATTTTTTTTCATTGTCTTTTGTTGTTTTGTTCATATTTTAAGTATACCTTACCTTTGTGAGACAATCAAAAAACCGCCCTTCGTTCCTCAGGACCTTCGGCTACTATATTGACTATTAACAGTTAACCTTTAACATTTGACCGATATTAAAATCCTACCTCACCAACTTCCTCTTGACATATTTATTCAATAATCTATAATATAGCTATCACGATAAGAGGCTATACAAAGGGTTTTGTCCCGAGGTAATGCCTCTTTTTAGTTTACTCTTGACAAAAGAATAATAAATGCTACACTATCAATATCACCATGAGGGGAGGTTTATAAGGTTTTGTCCTTATACAATTGCCCCTCGTTTAAAAACCTCTGCAAGAATTAATCTTGGCGGGGGTTTTTAAATTCTAATTTCTTCTGTAAATTATTCATGAAATCAAGTTTGTTTGGAGCAAATGGTTTTAAAAGTCTTGAATATTTATATACATTTGGTACTAATAAACCCAGTAGCTTATTTTGTTTATTTAGATAATCAATTAAACAATAAAAATCGCCATCACCAGTCACAATTACCGCCTTCTGATAACTAGGATATTCTATCATTGTATGCAGAACTAACTCTGCATCTACATTACCCTTAACATTTCCATCGTGACGCTTCAAAACTGGTTTAAAAACAATAATATAATCAATATCTTGAAGTTTTAAATATAATGATTGATTCTCTGGAAGATAACCAATAAATAAAAAGGCTTTAGTGATATTATATTTATCTTTAAGATAAACACGAAAACGACCAAAATCTAATTTCCAGCCTTGGTCAAGTATAGCTAGATTTACATTTTGGCTATCAATAAAAGCGTAATTGTTTTCTTTGTCTTTCATATATAATACAAAAAGCGCCTATAGGCGCACGTGTTGATTGATATTTAATTTTTCTTATTTTTACATACCTAAACTAAATTGTCAAATTGACTTATTCATCTAGCTTGAATTTTCTAATTCTTAAACTATTGCCAACCACAAATATATCAGATAAGCCCATCGCAGCTGCGGCGATCATTGGATTCAAAAGTCCGACGGCTGCTAGAGGTATTGCAGTTACATTGTAAAAAAATGCCCAAAATAAATTTTGCTTTATAGTTACAAATGTTTTCTTTGCCAACATTACTGCTTCTACTGCCTTTATTGGATTACCTGTCATGAGCACTATATTTCCCGCTTCTATTGCTATTTCAGTTCCTGTGCCAACTGCCACTCCCAAATCTGATTGCGCTAAGGCTGGCGCATCGTTTATTCCGTCTCCTACAAAGGCAACGACCCCCCTCGTTCCCCCCTTTCTAAGGGGGGATGAAGGGGGGTTTTCTTGCAGTCTCTTAACTTCCTTAGCTTTATCATTGGGTAATACCTCTGCGATAACCTTTTCAATACCCAGCTGAGAAGCAATATATTTTGCTGTTAGTTTATTATCCCCAGTGATCATTACTGGCTCTATGTTTTTTTCTTTTAAAATTTCGATAGCGCGTTTTGATTCTGGCCTTAAAGTATCGGCTATTGCTACTAGACCTATTAGTTTATTTTCAACAGAAACGAGCACTACAGTTTTGCCTTGTGATTCTAGTTCTTCGATCGGTAAACCGTTTGTTTCTGTTATGAATTTTGAGCTTCCTACTTTGACATTTTTACCGTCAATTTTTGTTTCTAAACCCATGCCAGTTATTGATTGAAAATCTCTTGGTTCAGTTAATTTTAGATTGTCCTCTTTTGCCTTTTTTACGATAGCCTTTGCAATAGGATGCTCGGACTTAGACTCTGCCGACGCGGCTATCTCTAATAATTGCTTATTACTTACTACTGACTGCTTAATGCTTATAACTTCAGTTACTTCTGGTTCTCCTTTTGTAAGTGTGCCAGTTTTGTCAAAAACAATTGTATCTACTCGTTTTGCTCTTTCTAAAAATTCTCCACCTTTGATAAGTATTCCTCGTTGTGCTCCCCTTCCTGTTCCAACCATAATTGCAGTTGGCGTTGCAATGCCTAACGCACAAGGGCAGGAAATGATAAGTACTGCCACCATATTAATGATGCTAGTTTCTAAAGTTGCATCCATAACAAACTTCCAGACCAATAACGTACCTAAAGCTATAACCAAAATAATTGGCACAAAAATTCCCGAGATTTGATCTGCCATACGCTGGACTGGTGCCTTAGTGTTTTGCGCCATTTCTACCATTTTTATAATCTGTGACAATATTGTTTTATCGCCGGTTTTGGTAACCTTGACCTTAATTGCTCCCTGCTGGTTGACTGTGGCTCCAAAAACGTCGTCGCCTTTTACTTTATCTATTGGAACACTTTCGCCGGTTAACATGGATTCATCAATAGTTGTTGAGCCTTCTATAATTACTCCGTCTAAAGGAATTTTTTCTCCTGGTTTTACTAATAATATATCGTTGACTTTAACGTGTGCAATTTCTACTTCTTCCTCTTTACCGTTTGTGACTACGCGTGCTTTTCGTACTCCTAGTTGCATTAGTTTTTCGATTGCTGAACTGGCTTTACCTGTACTTCTAGCTTCCATATATCTACCAAGTAATATAATAGCGATAATAGTTGATGCAGAATCAAAATATGCTATCATACCGTTAAATACTGCCCACATACTATATATGTATGCTGCTAAAGTGCCAACAGAAACAAGAGTGTCCATATTAGCTTTAAACTTAATAACCTGTTTTATCATGCCTTTATGGAACTGCATTCCAGGGCCAAACATAACAATAGTTGTTAGAACCATAACCAGCCATTCCCAAGTACTAACTGACAGATATTCACCCGGCAATTTAAAATGAAAAAACATAGCTAAAAATGCCGGTAAACCTAGCAATGCGGCTACTACAAAATTTCGCAAATCATTTTTTACTTTATGATGATGGCTATGATCTTCTTTATCTTTTTCTTCTATTACTTCATATCCATTTTTTCTGATGGCTTCTTTAAGTGTATTAAGCTTAACCTGACTTTCGTCATATTCCACAATTGCTTGAGAACTGGCGTAGTTGACCGCAGCATTGTTTACTCCCTTTAGTTTTCTTAAAGCTTTTTCGTTACTCAAAGCACAAGAAGCACAGTGCATCCCGGAAACGTTTAGTTTTACTTTCTTAGTATCTGACATAAGTTTAATATTTTAGTTATTTCTTTTATTATCATTCCACTCTATTTTGTCATCTCGACCAATATTAAATATTATACCTGGAGACCAGCCAAAGGCTGGTGCGCCTCTGGCGCAGATCCCACACCATACAATATTGATTAGTGTGAGATCCCTCGACTCCATTACCACTCGGCAAGCTCGTGGTCATTTCGCTCGGGATGACAGAAAGAATAAACAGGATGACAGAAAGAATGAGCGGGCTGACAGAAAGATTGGATCTAAATTAGCTAGATAATATCAATAAAAATGTAGTATTAATTTCTGCTTTTAAGCTATGGACTGCATTTTTTGGCATAGAAATCATAACTCCAGGCTCCATAATGATATCCTCTCCTTTTAAATTAAAAACACCTTTGCCTTCTATAACATATATTATACCGGTTTTTGCTGATGTATGTTCAGACATGTCAGTGCCGGCTGCCATACTAAATAAAGTAACTTCAACATTATCAACAGAAGATATGACTTTGCTTAGAATGCCTTCTTTGGGATATTCAATTAATTTTTTTACATTTTTAATATTTGGCATATTTTTTACTTTGTCATTCCGGGCTTGACCCGGAATCTAAGCTTAGATTCCCAATCAAGTTGGGAATGACAGAAAGAATGGGCAGGATGACAGAAAGATGGAGACTATATTAGCTCCCCTTGTACAGAAACTGTATAATCTTTAATTGTGATATTTTTTCCTGATTTGTCTAGTGCCTGTTTTACCAAGTGCTCTATACCGCCACAGCATGGAACTTCCATGTGTACTATGGTGATACTTTTAATATCTTGATTGTTAAAAATTTCAGTTAATTTTTCTACGTATTCATCTTGCCCGTCATCGAGCTTGGGACACATGATAGCTAAAATTTTGTCTTTTAGAAACTTTTGATGAAAATTAGCATATGCAAATGGCGCACAGTCTGCAGAAATTACTAAGTCTGCGCCTTGTAAATATGGAGCACCTGGATGCAAAAGATGTAATTGGATTGGCCACTGGCGAAGTTCTGTTTTCAAATCTGTAGTTTGACAAGACTTGTCTGAACCACAAGATTTTTCTGAAGTAAAATCACGCATCATAGAACCTGGACATCCACACTTCATTGGTTCTTCTTGTTTGGAAGCTTTATCTATACCATGAACATTTTGCGCATCTTCCTCTCCCCTAGTTTCTTTGACATGCTCGTATGTTTTTTGTGGGTCATATTCATCAGTATCTTTTTCTACTACCTTTAGCGCATCAACTGGACAAACATCAAGACATGCTCCCATGCCATCACACAAAAAGTCACTAATGACTTTGGCTTTACCGTCTACCATTTCTAAAGCAGCTTCTGCGCAAACCTTGGTACAAGCAGCACAGCCATTGCATTTTTCTTCGTCTATTTGAATTATTTTTCTTTTCATAATTTTTTCCTTTCTTGTCATTCCACTCTATTTTGTCATCTCGACCAATATTAAATATTATACCTGGAGACCAGCCAAAGGCTGGTGTTCGCCAGAGGCGAATCTGCCTTTGGCATGACGCCTCTGGCGCAGATCCCACACCATACAATATTTATTAGTATGAGATCCCTCGACTCCATTACCACTCGGCAAGCTCGTGGTCATTGCGCTCGGGATGACAGAAAGAGTGAGCAGGATGACAAATTATTACTTATTTAATCGTGATTTTTTTTATTAATATCGCATCCGATTGCAATTACTTCTGCAGAACTACAATCTCCTTCTTCTATACCTTTTTTACATTCTGGACATACTTTATCAAATTCTCCTTTTGCTATGGCCTCGTCGCAATTACATGTACCTGGTTCAAAAATCCAACTTCCTAAATAGCACATCGTACATGCAGGATCAATACAACAATGATAATCTCCATCTTTTGTTGCTTGCGCAATAGCAGTTTCTAAACCTGCAATCACATCCTCTGCGCCACTTGATTCATGAGGATCATCCGCATGCATCCTTTCTACTACAAACATGTACATTATCGGACTGATTGTTACTATTAGTATTACTAATATAAATATTATTATGTTCTTTCTCATATATTTATCTTCTACTTCCTGCAGCACCAGAGCATCCACACCCACCTGCTCCACCGCAAGAAGTGCCTGCAAGATCTGCTGCATCGGATTTTAGTTGTTGAGCACTAGGATTAACTGAGTCTTCTGTTACTATAAACTTCCCCCAGACCATTTTCATCCAGCAGGAAAATTTTATTTCACCAACTTGTGTTGGTAAAAATTCAATTATATTTTCGCCATATTCTAATGGTTTTTTAATGTTGAACGCATCTAAATGAATCTCATCTGTACAACCAGACATTTGTTTGACATTGATTATCCAACGTACAGGAATGCCTTGCTTAACATATAAAACATTTGGTTCATAACCGCGATACGAAAGATCCATATTCACAATTTGATATTCTGATACATTCCCGTTGACCACAAATTCAGTTTGGCTGGTTGCTGTGGAAGGAATCAAGCTCCTTAATCCCCATCCAAAATTAATTAAGCCACGGTTGATCATAACTAGACCGAGTATTGCTACTACCACTGCGGAAAACTTCATGACTTTTTTAATATATTGACTAGAAAGTGTAGATATGAAGGCTCCGAAACCGAACATCAATGGAATAGTACCTAAACCATAGACAGCCATACTCAATGCACCACGAGTTAAACTACCTGTACCTAATGCGTATAGCTGCATAGCTTGCAATGGACCACAAGGCATAAAACCATTCAGTAATCCGATAATGAATGGACCTTTTGGTTTTTTAGTATGTTTTTGGCTGTAGAGAAAACGAGCAATAAACTGTGGCATTTTAGGTTGAAGTTTTTCTAACCACTTAAAGTGCGTGTATAAACTAACTGCCATTAGGATCATAAATATTCCTGCCATCAACATTACTGCTCCAGAAAAATTAGGGTTGATGGCAAAAAACGAACCGATTCCTCCAAGTATTCCACCAATTATAGTATATGATATTAAGCGACCAAAATTATACTGGAAATGAAGTTTAGAAAAACCAACTTTTTCTCGACCTGAGTTTGCCGAAGGTTCTTTATCTTGTTTGGCTGCATGCCCAGCTGAAAATGTTACAACTAATCCACCACACATACCAACGCAGTGAAAACTAACTAAAAGGCCTATGATTAAGATCAACCAGTAACTAATACTTGTTGTGTTAAGTTGTGCTAAAATTTCAAAACCACTATATCGTTTTAATATCAAATAACCGATAACTAAAACAAAAATAAAAATTGCAATAAATATATTCTTGTAGGGATTGGTTGATTCTTTTTCTTGCTTATTTTCTTGTCCGGCTACAGATACTTTATAATCATACTTTTCAATTTTATTTTTTATTTTTTCAAAACTGATTTTGCTATTATCAAATTCAACGCTAGATTCACCAGAATAGTAATCAACTGTAATTGATTTTACACCTGCCATTACATCAACTTCGGTTTCTATAAGTGTTTTACAGCTTTTACAATGAGTACCTTCGATTTTGAATTGTCTCTTTTTTAATTTAGACATTTATTATTTGTTGAATAGCTTTGTTACAGCTAAAATTTCTGCAATCATTTCTTTTTGCCTCTTTTCGTTGTTTGTTGCCATTGCACGTTTAAAACAAGTGCCTAGATGTCCTTCTAGAAGCGTTTGGTGTGCTGATTTTAATAAACCAATTACTGCTAAGTTTTGCTGCATAATATCAATGCAGTATTCTTTTTTTTCTACCATTTCGACTACTTTGTTTAAATGACTTTGTGCTTTTTTAAAGGCTACTGTTGTTTTTTGATCGTAAGCCATACATTTTTTGTATAAATTTAGATAATTATGTACCCCTACCCCAGGTATAGGTATATATTAGCATAAAAAAAAATGCTGTCAAGCACCATAACCTCTCAAGTTATGCACAACTACTTAAAATTTCTACCTCTTATTAAATTCCCAAAAACCTCCACTTCTCGCTCCCCCATGAAATTCCATAGCTTTTTTTAGCTTTTGAATTTTCACTGTTCTCCACTTTGGCTGGTTTGCTGATGGATCAATGAGTCGAATTTCGTTTTTGACTAATGATACTTTATCTACAATGCAAGCATGTCCACCCTGCTTATTAGTACCACTCAATTTTCCATGATCAAAAACAACCATTACGTCTTTATCTTTTTTTATCACTTCTAATAAATATGTCTTAAAGCTACTATTAGAAAACCTATCAACAGAAAAAAATGTTATACCCAGAGGAATCTTTAATTTTTTAAATACTTTATTTGGCTCATACTTTTTACTATACATCTGTGTGCCCCACCCAGCTGGTGGACGCTTGCCTACACGTGGATTGTAAAAAAAATCTTTATATTCTTTTTTTATAATTAATCCTAGGTGATAACCCAACAACTCTTGAGAAATGAGAGGAATTTTGTGTCGATGCATTATCATTAAAATGCATGTGGGCACACAACACGATTTTTGTTGAACAAAAGGAATATAACGACTATTCGTTGGGGTTATTTGTTTCATATATTAAGCTGCTAAAGCAAATAATATTTTTATTCTAACTCAATTGATTCGATAGTTACATTCTCTACTGGTCTATCTGGACCTTCTGTAACAACATTTTCAATTTTTTCTACAATTTCGATTCCATCGATAACTTTTCCAAAGTTTGTATGCTTGCCATCAAGCCAAGGAGTACTTTCTGCTGTCACAATAAAAAATTGAGAGCCATTGGTATTTGGTCCAGAATTTGCCATAGCTATTGAACCCTTGACTAATTTATGTGAATTTATTTCGTCTTCAAATTTATAACCTGGATCGCCTGTTCCCCACATGTTTTTAAGATTATTTTCTTTAGATAGTGGATCGCCACCTTGAATCATAAATCCATTAATTACCCGATGAAATTTAGTACCATTATAAAAACCTTCTTGTGCCAATTTAACAAAATTACCCACTGTCTTTGGAGAATCCTCACCATAAAATTCTACTGTGATATCTCCTAAGTTTGTTTTTATTGTAGCTTTTGTGACACTGGTAGTTGGTATTGTTGGCATAGTTTGAGCTTGATTAATATTTTTATTAGGTTTTGGTGTGATTGGTTCTTGAACCTGCTGGGTTGTTACGTTATGACTGCAGCCAACTAGAACCAAACTTAGAATACTAAAAAATATGATTTTTCGCATAGATTTTAATTTTGTAATATTTAATTAATAAATCCACCTGCTTGTAATTTCCACAACTTCTTATATACACCATCTTTTTTCTTACTTAATTCTGAATGCTTACCTTCCTCTAAAATACCTTTTTGGTCAATAATAATAATTCTATCCATTTTACGAATAGTGGAAAGTCTGTGAGCTACCACAATTACAGTTTTATCTTTCATGAGCTTATCTAGAGCATCTTGAATTAACATTTCTGATTCAGAATCAAGGCTTGATGTTGCTTCATCCAAAATTAAGATTGGGGCATTTCTGAGAATAGCACGTGCAATTGCAACACGTTGACGTTCTCCACCAGAAAGCTTAACACCACGCTCTCCTACATACGTATTATAACCTTCTTGAAATTCAGTTATAAACTCGTGACAATGTGCTGCTTTAGCTGCTTTGATAACTTCTTCATTGGTAACATTTGGTTTCCCATATTTAATATTTTCCATTAATGTTCTGTGAAATAATATTGGATCCTGTGGCACTAAACTGACATTTTGCCATAAACTTTCTTGAGTTACTTTGGAGATATCTTGACCATCAATTATTATTTGTCCTTTGGTCAGATCGTGCATTCGTAGTATTAATTTAATAACTGTAGTTTTACCTGCACCAGAAGGACCAACCAAACCAAGTTTTTCGCCTGCTTTAACTCTTAGATTGAACTTTTTCAAAACATTTCTTGTTTTGTGGTAGCAAAAAGTTACATTACTAAATTCAATTTCTCCTTTTTGAACTTGCAACTTTTTAGCACCATGGACATCTAAAATATCGTGCGGGGTACTTAAGATTTCTGTCATCTCTTCTGCGTCTGCTAAATTTTCGTATATATCTCTTATTACTCTACCAAACTCCCAAGTACGATGAAAAATAGTGATTAAATAAGTTTGAATCAACACAAAATCACCTAAGGTTAATACACCCTTATTCCACAATCTAATAGCCAAGTAAAAAGTTCCAATTTCAAGTGAAATCATCAAAAAACCCTGAATAGAATCCATGACATTGCCTAAATTCCAGCTCAACATTTGAGAAGCACGAAACTTCTTTACAACTTTAAAAAAATTATTAAGTTCTCTACCATAACCATTAAATAATTTAACGTTCACATTATTTGTAATCGTGTCGGCTAAGACTCTGGTAGTGGCTGTTTCTGCTTTACTTTTAGCAATATCATACTTAAGTTTATATTTAGTAAAAGCCCAGTTTATCAACAAAAATCCTATAACCCACACAAAAACTGCAAGCCCTAGCCAAAAATTAGCCTGAAACAAAACATAAGTAATTATTGTGATACTAACTATTAGCGGTAGTATATGCCAAGAAACTCTATCTACAATTCTTTCAGAAGCATTAACAAACCACTTTACTCTTTTAACTAAAGACCCAACAAAATTATTTTCAAAATAAGAAAATGAATTTTTATGCAAGTAAGCAAAACAATGATTTGCCAAATCAAACATAACATGCGCAGTAAAATAAACATCAGAAAAAGTAGCAAAACGTCTAAAAGCCCACTTTGCCAGTTCTAAAATAGCAATAGTAATTAGTATAGAAATTAAGCTAGCAGTGATGATATCTCGTGATTGACCACTGGCTAAAATATTAAAAAAATCTCTAAAATATAACGGGACAATAACACTCATTACTTCTCCGCCCACAATTCCAAATATCATAAGAAACCCTGAAATTTTATGATCCAAGGCTGTTTTCAAGTAATATTTGATTGTTTTTTTTGTGTTTGTCTTCATACCCGGTAGTAGTCCCGTAAATGTAATTAAATTTTATTAGTTATTTATCAGCTTTTTATTTATTTTATGTCTGATAGTAATTTTAAATTTTTCGGGATCACTACCGGGCATAAAAGAAAATAGCGCATATGGGCGCCATGCATTGCATAATTTACATGATTATTTAAACGTAGGTTTTAGCCTACATTATAGTAGACGTACGTTACTCTATTTTGTTACATTTTTCAAAGTAGCTACAAATTAAAAATCATAAATTTGTTCATATTCTGGTATGACAGTAGTTAGCTTGGTTTCTTTTGATATTTGCGAGGATAATGTTTTTGCTGATTCTTTTTCTCCGTGTACGATAAATACTTTTTTGGGTTTTGGTTTTGACATTTGATTTACCCATTCAACTAACTTTGGTTGGTCTGCATGTGCTGAGTAAGCCCCAATAGCAGAAACTGTTGCCTTGACATTAACAGGTCTTTTATGGATATTAACTGATGTCGCGCCATCAAGTAATTTTCTGCCCAGAGTACCTTGAACTTGATATCCAATAATTAATAAATGATTTTTTTGATTACCTAAATAATTCCTAAGATGATGTTTTATCCTTCCTCCATTCATCATGCCAGACCCAGCGATAATAATTTTTGAACCGCCTATGTTATAAATCTTTTTTGATTGTATTGATGTTGTTGTAAACTCTAATCTTGGAAAATGAAACAGGTCGTCTCCGGATGCAACTAATCTTTTTGCTTCTTTGTCGTAAAGGGTTGGATAATTTTTGTAAATTTGTGTTGCTTTAATTGCTAGTGGGCTATCCAAAAAGATTGGAACAGTTGGGACTAAATTATTTTCTACCAAATAATTTAGTTCATAAAGTAATTCTTGTGTACGCTCTAGAGCAAAAGAAGGAATCATAAGCACTCCCCCACGGCTAATAGTTTGTGTAACTACGTCACGTAATAATTCAAAACGTCTTTTGTGCTGTTCGTGAATTCTGCCGCCATAAGTTGATTCAAGAATGACAGCATCTGCGCCAGAAACAAATTCTGTATCTCGTAACAACGGTACTGGCGGATTGCCAAGATCGCCAGAAAAAACCAGTTCTTTTTTTCCAATTGTGACCTTGGCTATGACTGAGCCAAGGATATGGCCAGCATCATAAAATTCTATTGTAATATCACTTGAGTGTTTAAAAGACTTTCGATATTCTATTGTTTTAAAACTTTCAATTACTTGTGGAATTCTGGTTGGTAGATACAACGGTTCATGATTGTGATGTTTTGCTTCTTCCCCTACTAGCTTAGCTGCATCATCTAAAATAATTTGGACAAAGTCGCGTGTAGGTTGTGTTGCATATATTGGTCCAGAAAAACCATCTTTAAAAAGTTTAGGTAATCTGCCACAGTGATCAACATGCGCATGCGTTAAGATGACAAAATCAACGGTTTTAGGATTAAACCCAAAATCTGAATAATTTTGTTCTTCACCATACTTATGACCTTGAAACATTCCGCAATCGACTAAAAAACGAACCTTACCAGTATCGACTAAATGGCAAGATCCTGTTACTTCTGAACATGCTCCGTGAAAAGATATTTTCATTTTATCTTTTTAATAATATTTTGAATTATTTCATTAAGTAACTTTTTGCCTAATTTCAATGATGCCTTTTCCCTAGGATCATAACCATAAAATTTTACGATATCATCTTGTGCAGACAGTTTAACTTTTTTGCTTCTTGTGATCTCCTCTGGATTGCATGCCCATAAAAGTGAGGTTTCGTACTCGTCAGCATGTCCAGCATCAATACTCATGGCATCTCCGACATTAACAAATACTATATTTCTATTCTTGGCTAGCTTTTCTAAAACCTTAACCTGTTGACTTCCCCAATGGCCAGTTATAATATAAATCTTTTTAAAACCTTGCTGTGATAAATTATGTGTTAAAGATTTTAAGGTTGAGTAAAGTAATTCAGGTTTTAGAAAATATAAACTTCCCATTAACTTTTTGCCTAGATAATAATCCATGCCAATTAATTTTCTTTTACCTTTTTTTCGTTCTCGATCTGTAGCCAAATAAATTGGAGGCAAAACATATCCACTAATTTTCTTAGATAATATTTCACAAATCCTTTGGGCAACTAAAAAATCAGTTTCTATAGGAAGATGCTTGCCATGCCACTCTAAAGTTCCTAAAGGAATAAAAGCAATGCCTTTCTTGATAAACTTATTATAATCGTTAAGATATGTTGTTTGCATATAATTTAGTATAGCAAAAAAATCATCTTAGGACGATTCAGATTAGATCTTCTCGTTTAACTTTTTTATACTCTCCAACCTTAAGATCACCCAACTTAACTTTACCTTCTGAAATTCTTATTAATGAAACTGCTTTTGCTCCACAGTTTTCAACCATCCTACGAATTTGACGCTTCCATCCTTGATGAATTGTGATTTGAATAGTATTCGATGATAATTTTTCAAATTTGTCTACGCTGGCTAACCCTTCTGTAAGCATTACTCCACTTTTCATACAATCTAAAAATTCCTTGGTACATGGTTTATCTAGTTTTACCTCATATACTTTTTTACTTTCGAACTTAGGATGGCTTAACTTCATGGCAAGATCGCCATCATTAGTCAAGATTAAAAGTCCAGAACTATTTTTATCCAAACGTCCAACAGGATAAACACGCTGTGTTTTTGGAAGCAATTGAGTTACAATCTTATCATTACCAAAAGCTTTTAGAGAACATAAATATCCTACTGGCTTATTTAAAATGTAATAGACAAATTCTTCTAGTTTTATTTGCTTTCCTCGATATAAGATTTTATCTTTTTGAGGATCAACGTTGGTTGCTACATTTTTTTCGATATTACCGTTTACCGATACTTTGCCTTGCTCAATGAGTTTTTCACTTGCACGCCTACTAGCTACTCCACATTGAGCTAAAAAACGTGCTAAACGCATTTTGTTTGTTTGATTATTATTTTGCATTAAATATTATAATTATTTATTTTTAGAAGCTAATTGTCCGCAAGCAGCATCAATATCACCACCAAAACTATAGCGTTGAGTAACTTGTACTCTATAATGTTCCAATACTTTTTTAAAGGCTGATATTTTTTCTCTTTCTACTGCATGATATTTACCTGTCTGATTATATGGTATCAAATTAACCATAAAAAGTTTATTTTTTAAAAGAACAGCTAATTCTCTCGCATGTTCGACTGAATCATTTATTCCTTTTATCATTAAGTATTCAAACATAACCTTGCGCGATGTTCTTTTAACATAATCATTAACAGCAGATAGTAAATTTTCCAAAGGATATTTCTTGTTAATCGACATAAGCTTAGAGCGCAAGATGTCGTTTGGTGCGTGAAGTGATATTGCTAAATTAACCTGCAAATTTTCACTTGCTAATTTTTTTATACCTGATATTATACCGCAGGTAGAAATAGAAATTTTTCTGGCTCCCAAATTAAATCCTTGATTGTCGTTTAAAATTTTTATTGCAGCTATAACATTATTGTAATTTAAAAATGGCTCACCCATACCCATAAAAACTACGTTAGTGATTTTCTGACTCTTGATCTGAAGCAACCTGGCAAAAAAAATAACTTGCTCCACTATTTCATAGGCACACAAATTTCGCTTAAAACCCATTTGGCCAGTAGCGCAAAAACTGCAGCCGACAGAACAGCCAACTTGAGAAGAAAGACAAACAGTATTGCGTAGATCTTTGTGTTTAAGTAATACTGTTTCAATTTTTAAGCCATCTTCTAAAGTTATTAAGGCTTTTGTAGTCTGGTTGTCTTTGGCAGCAAATACTTCAGCATTAATTTTCAAACTGCATTCTAAATTTAGTTTTTCACGTAATGCCTGAGGGAAATTTGAGGATTTAGACCAATCATCAATCAAATCAATAAAGACAGCCCTTTGAGCCTGCTTAAATCGATATTTAGGCTGATCTGATAAAATATTTGTTAAATTTTCTATTTTCATATCATTATTGTAACACTTTGATGAACTCAGTGTAAACAAAAAACCGCCATCTCGGCGATTCTTTAAGGGCGATAGGTCGCCCTAAGTGGCAGGGCATCGCCCGCCTCGCCTTGACGTTACTAATAAATACCTCGACGAGTCGAGGCGGGTAGAGGTTATTAGAACTGAGATACAGAAATCAAGTCGAGAATTGCTTGCTCTTTATCGAGTGTAAATTTTTTTAAGTTGATGCACCCAACATAATAAATAAGTACATTGGGATAAAAGGAACCATTGTGATTATTGAATAAATAAAGTCAAAAAGTGTAGCATCTTTTTGAAAATCATTAACGGAAGAGTAGAGGAGTAAACCATAAATTATAACAAGTCCTGATATGCCAATAAATATCCAAGATAATATTTTAAATCTTTTAGATGGAGAAAATAATAGTATGGAGATTGGAAGAAATAAAAACAAAATATAGGGAATAGCAAAATAAAAATAATTTCCGAGCTTGTAACTCAGTGGGCCTGCGGAGACAAAAGTTAGCCCAAGGATTATCCAAATTATAGAAAGAACAAATGTTAATAAAGTTATTCTTAATGTGTTTTTCATGGTTTTACTTTATTTATAAGCTATAATTATTATACCAAAAACTCCCCCACTTTACGAGGGAAGTTTTTTTATTTAAGCTGAATTGATTCTACAGGGGCGGAGGGAATCCCCGCCAGAGGCGGGTCAGCCTTTGGCTGAGAACCCAATTTAGCTGTTTATTTAAAACAAGTAATAATCATAATAAAAAATTCTCTCAACAGGG
>JAHIRB010000008.1 GCA_018818885.1 Patescibacteria group bacterium
AAGCCCACCATTAAATTTATATACTAAATTCTCCCGTCGTTCAGTCGGGCGGGGAGCGCCTCATTGACGTTGAGGAGGTCAGAGGTTCTCAGCCAGAGGCTGATCCGCCGTAGGCGGAGACTCCTCTCAAGCCCACCATTATATTTATATACTGATAACATAGTTGAGTTAATCAATGGTTCAATTCCCTACTACCACCCCAACAAAAATCCGCTTAAGCAAGCGGTTTTTTTGTATGACCCTGGAAGGGAATTGAAATTTATATTTGTTATCATAAAAAAATGTCCACCCGACTAGATTTAGCCGGATGGACGAAAATCTCTTTAGCCAGAAAGAATTACATTGTCAAAAGGAACTTCTTGTATGTCCTTTCCGGATTTGTACCAGACATCAATTGCATCAGACGACATTCCCATCAAAACACTAATTGACGGGAGTATCTGTTTTAACACTTCTTCGAAGCTACCACTAGTGTCGACTACAAGACATTTTTCAGATCCTAAAATTTCTGGTATCTTCAAAATTTGGTCTTGTATAGTTTGCTTTTTGGCAAGCGAGGCGCTGATATCAATCTTTCCTTTCTTGCCCCTCACAGTCGACATCTTACCCGCCGTACCACGCATCATCTTTGTGGTTCTTTTATCTACACGCTCAACTGCCAATTCGGGCGGACAAGTCAAAAGTATGTGTAGGTCGGGTTCAAAAACTCTTCGAATCAGGTGTGCCTCAAAAATTTCTTGAAGCGTAAGTGTTCTGAGCGATTGATAAGCCATGTTTGTAGGATACCACCTATCCAACCCCATCAGATTGGGTTTCCAGTGATTCATAATTACCCTAATAATAGTATCTGTAAGATAGGCACGACCTTCAGAAGCATTAGCGGTAAAAACCACATCTTCTAAACACTTCTTCTGATCGCTTTGTAAATGGCTTATTGCTCTAATCTTATCGATTTCTTCCGAAAGCCATTGTCTCTCAGGAGAAATCAAGTTTTCGAAAAACCCAAACACGTCGCAACCTTGGTCTTGATAAAAACCAAGTATTAAACGAAGTATCTGAGATTTTCCTGTGCCTGAAATTCCGTCTAAGCTAAATGATACTGTTTTCTTTTTCAATTAAACGAACCTCCTTTATCCGACTATTCGTCAGTTCACCCCAGGTAAACATTATTGCACTCTCGTTTTGCTATCTTAATTTATTATCATCTGTATGTCAAACATGAACAACAAAATACATTCTCAGCTCTTGTATTATTTTATCAAGTTTAGTTCTAACGCCTGTCCAGCCCTTCGAGAAGGGCTGGGTCGTCCCTACTACGACCCCAAAAAACACTTCGCTTTGCGAGGTGTTTTTTTACAAAAAGAAAATGGCCATCCGAATCCCGTTGATTCGGATGGCCTGCGGGAGTATTACTAGAAAATTTTTCTCGTTCTTTCTAGCATCCCCTTTACTCGTACAACTTCCGTACTGTCCATTTTTTTACCGCAATGAACGCACGAATATGTTTTATCTGCATACGACGGTTTTTGCATAAACTCGCCACTGTACCAATCTGCCAAAACCTGGCAGATACACGACGAGCACAATCTGGGAAATTCATCGTTTACTACCTCTTCCCAGAGATCCCTGTTAGGATTATACTCAATCCCCAACAGTTCCGCATAGGAAGCGCGGAGTGCGATTTTCATTTGAACATAATCCACATATTCACCGCACTCCTTGCAGATGTCATCATCCCCGATTTCCGGTCTTGCCTGATGATGAACGATTTTTCGTTCACCACATTTGGGGCATTCCGGCATCGGCCGATTACTCCAACACTCCAAACAAACCTTACCTAATAGGGTCTGCTTGGATTTTCCATGCATGTTTTTGCGACAAACGAAACATTTATACCTGCCTGCGTCTGTGCACTCTGGGCATCTTACTTGTTCAACTTTTGTGCCCCAATGCCACAGAGGTTGGGTGTGCTGGACAGGCGCGTTGCATACTGAGCAGGTTATGCCCTGCTCAATTTTCTCTTCTTTTGGCTGCCCATTAAGATAACATTGCCGACTCATAACTTGTCTCCTTGCCCCTTGGGGTCTTTTTAACTATACAACTTTCTTTTACCAATAATCCCTTTTTCATCAGGGCAAGCCGGAAAATTCCGGTACAACACCACTCATTTAAGCAGCACAATATATATTTACTTTTAACCATACATTATGCTGCTCAAATAAGTTATTTTGATAAAAAGTACGATTTTAAAGTATAGCATATTTTAACTATTTTGTCAAGCGTTGGCCAAAAAAAATAACCTCAAATCTTGTATTATTTTATCAAACCTAGTTCTAACGTCATCCCTACTACCACCCCAAAAAATACTTCGCTTTGCGAGGTATTTTTTGTTATAATGAAAACATATGGATACATACAATTGGTATTCACAATTAACAAAACCTTCGTGGTCCCCACCTTCTTGGCTCTTCGGGCCAGTATGGACTTTTCTTTATGTCTTAATAGCTATATCTTTTGGTAAAGTGTTTTTAATGTTTTTTCAAAAAAAGATTCCCTTTATTGTTGCTCTGCCATTTATCCTTAACTTAATTTTTAATTTCTCATTCACCCCCTTACAGTTTGGATTAAAAAATAACCTTCTTGCGGCAGTTGACATCCTCCTTGTCCTAAGCACACTTGTTTGGGCAATGATTGCTATTTATCCGCACATACGTTGGGTAACCTATATTCAAATTCCTTATCTACTTTGGGTTTCATTTGCAACTATATTGCAACTAACTATTACTTACTTAAATAGGTAAATATGAAAATATATATAACCAGCCTTATATCATTGTTGATTTTAGATGCACTTTGGATCGGAGTCCTGGCAAAATCTTTTTACCAAAAACATTTGGGTTATTTATTTGCTGAAAAATTTACTTTATGGCCTGCAGGTATTTTTTATCTTATATATGCGTTTGGTATTATGTTTTTTGTTGTTAACCCTGGAATACAAGAAAAATCTGCATTTGTCGTTTTTTATCGGGGTGCATTGTTAGGGCTAATAGCTTATGCAGCATATGACCTAACTAATCAAGCAACCATTAACAAATGGCCAGTTGTTATTACAATTGTTGATTTACTTTGGGGTGCAGTTGTAACTGCATTAGTCGGTTTGATTACTTATTTTATAGTCACGAAGATTCAATAATATAATAAGTAATCTTCCAAACTCTAAATATTTCTTTAATTAACTGGTTCCAACTTACTACCATCTGGGACCTAATTCTGGGAAGTAAATTCGCAGCATTAGGAAAAGACATCTCCCCTACTTTGGGGAGGTGTTTTTTGTTATAATTATATTGTATAAAAAATAATAAATTTTTAATAATTTGATAAATTCATATTAAATATTATGAATTCAAAAAATATAAAAAAACGACCTCCCAAAATATTACGTTTTTTAATTAAGCTTTTTCAAATCATCCTTTATATACCAATTCAGATAATCTTCATTCCTTTTGCTGTCATTGGAATAATAATTGCAATTTACAAAGAAATGAGGAAAAGCAAGAAACTGGGTGTTTCCTTCTCGGCAATTAAAGCGCTTCAATATAGGTGGTTAATGCATTATTTTAATACCAGACCGGATCCCATTTCTGTCGCATTTATAAAAAAATTTCCATGTGAATCCCATTTTGGCATGTGGTCAATTATGGGATCACTTATCATTTCCTTGCGATTATTTGGTTTCCCCGCCAAGCTTGGAAAACTTGTTGAACAGGGAGAAGAGACCGCAGATACCACTGCTGGTATCAGAGTGCTAATGTTTGACAAGGTAATGGAAAAATATGTTGATGAAGTAGAACAGATCGTCCTTCCCGGGGTCGGCTTTGATCTAATAGCTTTGCGCTTTACAAAAGAAAAAAAGGTAAAGGTTTTTGAACTCGACCAGGTTAATACACTAAATGTTAAAGTTGAAACATTGAAAAAAGCAGGAATCAAGCACGATTGGATCACCTATATCCCAGTTGATTATGCAAACGAATCCTGGGTTGATAAACTATTAGGAGCTGGTTTTGACAAAACAAAAAAGACTTTGTTCCTTTGGCAAAGTGTTTCTTTGTATTTAGAAGCTGATATTGTCAAAAAAAATCTTAGGGAAATGGCTGATTTGTGTGTAGACGGAAGTATCATCGCTCAAGACTTTTATTCCAAAGTATTTAGTTCAGGTGAATATTCAAAAGCAGCTAAAAATTTTATGAACATAATAAAAAAAATGGGAGAACCTGCGAAATTTGGTATAGATATGTCAGATGATCCTAAAGCAGCAGTTGAATTATTCTTAAAAGAATGTGGATTAAAAATGACAAAAATCAACCTGTTCGGTGAGAAACTTGATATCGAACCATTTTACTGCATTGTTGAGGCTAAAAAACTGTAAGTTCTATAGTAGATATAAAATAAATATAATCTAAACATTATGAAAAATAAAAAACTTTCTTAATTCAACCATTATATTATACAAATTAGTTCTAACATCATCCCCCGCCCGATCGCCTGACGGCGAGTCAGGCGGGCGGGCTACAACCACCCCAACAAAAATCCCGCTTAAGTAAGCGGTTTTTTTGTATGACATTAAATGAGACTTGAAAATAATAATTATACTATTCTGAATTTGCTTGTTTATAACAAAACGTCTTGGCATTTTCAACTCTCTTATTTTCTACCTGAATCATATCACATATCGACACATTCTTTATTCTGGCACCTAGGTACCCATAGCAAATCCATTTTTCAGTTGGAAAATCTATCATATTACAAATAGTTAAATCCTCTATAGATAAATTATCAATTTTTTCTATATACTTTCTATAACAGATACTTTTAAAATAAGAACTATCGCAAAGAGAAAAATCTTTCTTACTGACGGATTCTTTTTCAAGACAATCAGCTTTCTTGTATTTATCTTCTACTTTGTGACAATTGCGTGTTGGATTATCATATTCATCCCATACAGGAGCTAACACCGAATATATAATGAATGTAAACAATAATATAGTAATTATATAAAAAATAATTGACTGAGCACGTTTTGGTAGTTTATTAGATATATTAATTTTATCACCTAATTTTTTCTTTAATATTTTAGATATTATTATGGAAGTAATCAAGGAAAAATACAATATCAGTGCCTCAGGGCGTAAAAATGCAGCCAGCCACCAATATTCTATACCTGACATTGCGCCATGAAGATATATGCTTTTATTATCAGAATTAGATGATATAATTTTATTGTTTGTCATATAATTATTATAACATCCATCTATATAGTTTCCCAGGCTTTAATAATCTCCCTAACTAAATCCACCATTTTATCCATAATTACTTGATTTGATAGAGTTCTAATCAAGTTACGCTTGGGACCCCATCAAAAAGACCGCCTAACTAAGCGGTTTTTTTGTATGACCTTAGATGGGAATTGAAACTTTATTTATTTCGTTTCTTTTTTATAAAACGAATAATAAAATATATTACAATAATTATCAATATAACACCTGTCCAAAATATTATTGGCCTATCCTTCATTAAATCATCAAATAAAATATGGTTAAACTCCCACCAGCGATATTTTATCTGTTTTGACATCTTATATATAAAAGTTACATTCATACATTTTGGATGACCAGTTACTCCCGGATTCATATATCGTTGTAAGCCTTCACAGCATTTATCTCCAGTCCAAACAAGCTCTCCTTCTTCAATACACTTATTATATTCTACCCCGCATGTCCATTCAATAAAATCCTCCTCTAAACACTTGCTACCATCTGGAAATATACAGTGTTCATTTTCTAACTCATGTCCTCTCCGCTCACACACACTAAATGAAGACGGTTGAATCGCTGCAATAACTGGTAAAACAACACCAAAGGTTATTAAAATAATAATTATAATATTAACTTTTTTCATATATATAATTATAACTCATACTGCACCACCTTCGCAAACTTAAATATCTGTTAAACTAACTGCTCCGACACTAACGAAATACATCCTCAACTCTCCAATAATCGTTAATAACTTAGTTCTAACGTCGTCCCTACCTCAACCCCATCAAAAAGACTGCCTATTTAAGCGGTTTTTTTGTATATCCCAAAACGCTTATGGAACCCAAATGATTTTTAAATAATTATCTGAAGAAGACTAAAGCGATGATTAACATAATGACTATTGCTATTGGCCATATTATTAACATTGCAATAAAGGAATTTTTTACTGAAAACATTATTCCCTTTTTTATATGATGTTCAATTTCTTCTTGTGGCATTTGCTTTACTTTCACCATATCTTTGTCATACTTCCCACTTAAAGTAATATAAGAACCAATTATTACGACCGCAACTATTGTGATAAATAAAATAATGTTGTGACTACCAATAATAAAATAAATTATAATGTAAAAAGCAATTGCTTCAACTATAAATAATAAGAATTTCCTAATATTATTTTTTCTAAATGTATTACTCATATATTTATTATACCATATTATGTGTTTCTACCACCCTCGCAAACTTAAATATCTGCTTAATTAAGTGGTTCTCTACCTGCGGTAGATCTCCCGTAGGGAGACAACTTACTACCATCTGGGACCTTTTTCCCTGACGGTTTTGTCGAGGCAAAAGGAGAAGACATCTCCCCTTAACTGGGGAGGTGTTTTTTGTTATAAATTCATACCCTTGACAAGGTTTTTATAATGCGTTAATATAGTTATGGGTATATATTCATAACTATTAAACCCAAGAAGGAACAAAAATATGCCAAATCTTGACAAAACAGGTCCTCAAGAAAAAGGACCTCAAACAGGCCGTGGATTAGGGCCTTGTGGCCGTGGCACAGGTCCCAGACAAGGAGCTGGACTTGGCCGACAAGCAGGTAGACGCCAACGACAGACTGGATTAGAAGATGAAAAAAATCAAGTTAATGATGAAAAGTAAAGGTAAATTTTAGCCCCTCTTATGTTATAATAAATAAAAGGGGTTGAAGCTTATTATATTAAATTTATGCCAAGACCAAGAAAATGTAGAAGAGTTCGTTGGCGGGGAGGAGCCACTTATTTTAAGCCTCAAGGTGTCCCGATGAGACATTTAGATGAGGTTAATTTAACTATGGAAGAAATTGAAGCCATCAGGCTTAAAGACTTTTTAGGCCTTGACCAAGACGAGGCGGCTAAAAAAATGAAAACTTCCCAAAGTACTTTTCAGAGAATTTTAACCTCGGCGCGACAGAAAATTGCTGAAGGGATAATTAAAGGAAAAGCATTAAAGATAAATAAATAATCATAAGGTTGGAATAGAAAAATCAGCTGAATTATTAAAAAATAAACTTAATTTCTGAATAAGCGTTGATAATTTAGTTCTAACGTCGCCCGCCTCGCCGAAGACGAAGCCCAATGGCGAGTCGAGGCGGGTTTCTACTACCACACTTGTCTCGCCGGTGCGTAAGCGGAGGCGAACTTTAATAACCATTAACAGCAAATATTTGGCTTGTGACTGTTTTTTATTTGGCACAAATCATACTTGACAACCTTTTTATAATAGTCTAAAATGATCTTAAGATTAACTTAAGATTAACATAAATAATATGAGTTCAATTAACACTTCAAACATTAAAAAATCAATTGTCGGCTTAAGAGAGCTGCGAGAAAATATTGAAAGCTACATATCAAAAATTGAAAAAGGCGATTCTTTTATTGTGTTTAAAAAGTCAAAACCAGTTTTTAAAATTTCCCCGGCTGATGAGGAAACCGAAGCTTGGGAACCAGTAATAGATTTTACTAAACTAAAAAAGGGCGGCGTATCAATTAAAGAAATACTAAGCCGTCTTTAAGTATGGATAAAATCAAAAAAGCTCTGAATAGATTAAGTAGTAAAGAACGAAGGCAAGTTAAGAATATTCTAGAAAAATTGTATAAAAATGAGACAAAAAATTTTGATATTAAAAAGTTAAAAGGAAGAAATGACATTTTTCGTATTCGTAAAGGTAAAATCAGAATAATATATCGTTTAGATCTAAATGAAAAAATTTTTATACTCACCATTGAAAAACGAAACGAAACCACTTATAAATTCTAATATACCAAAAAACACCCTTACTATTAAAAGGTGTTTTTTATTTTACAAAAATATTAAATAAGTGTAATAATACTATCAGATACAGGCATCCAAATAAATGGTGAAAGGAGGAATGTCAATTGCTTGTAAGATATATGATGGGCTAAATTGGAGACAACGTGCGGGGCCGCGGCAAAGCC
This sequence comes from Patescibacteria group bacterium, assembly GCA_018818885.1. Classification (GTDB taxonomy): domain Bacteria; phylum Patescibacteriota; class Patescibacteriia; order Buchananbacterales; family SURF-54; genus JAHIRB01. Next base: position 8,297 of record JAHIRB010000008.1, read on the forward strand.
CTGAAAATGCCGGAGACCAGGCTCCCTTCTAGACTATTCTGGGCATACTACCGGATTTTCAAGTAGGTAGTCATTGGGTAAATACCCTACTCAGAATCTTCTGGTTGCAGGCCCCCCTGGGTGTATTCCCCTGTTCTGTATTAGCATAGGCCTTGAATGGGTGCCCAACTATTGTGTGAGTCAATATGAGGGACATGCCTTCACCTTACAGAAATAAACAGGGAGGGTTAAATACGACAGCGCGTCCGCAATATCCCTGAGAACATTATCCTGTATCTACGGGGCCAGTAGCGAAAGCTAGCTCACCTGGTCCTATTTTTTATTCTTCAAAATTCATTCTCTTTAAAATCCCATTACCTTCCAGCTTTAAATAAATCATTGGAATTACAAAGAGTTGCAAGACAGTAGCAAATGCTAAACCAAATATAATGGAAATTGAAAGCCCAAACCAGAATTCATCTGCAAAAGCTAAGGGTAAGACACCAGCAATCGTGGTTATTGATGTAAGAAGTATTGGTTGCAAACGGGTTGCACCAGCATTGGCAATTGCTTGGCGCGGTTTCATCTTCTTTTCTTTAACATTTCTATCTGCTTTATCAATCAAAACAATAGCGTCATTAACTACGATTCCAGCTAATGAGATTAATCCCAAAAAGACTGAAAAACTAAACGGCAATCTAAATATAAGCATTCCAAACACAACACCAATCACCATTAAAGGCAAAGTTAAAACTATTATGAATGGTTTTTTGAATGAATCAAATTGTAATACTAAAATCAATATAATTAAAATAACAGCGACGATAAGGGCATTCCATAGTTCGGTAAAGGATTGCTCTATATCTTCTACTTCTCCACCAAAATTGAATTCGTAACCAGCTGGGATTGTTTCTTTTTCGATTTGTTCTTGAACAATCGGCATGATTTCTGTTGGAGCATAACCTTCTTCTAAATTTGCTCTAACCGAGGCAGTACGTACAAAATCACGATGCCTAATTGTTGCTAAAGCAGGTTCAAGTGAAAAATCTGCTAAACGAGAAAGTTTATAGCTCTGTCCAAAGTTATTGGTTATTGTTAGGTTCTTAATTTGTTCAACAGAATCAATTAAGTTTTCGTCAAACTTAACTATTACGTCTATATCTTCTCCATCGACTGTAACTTCTGTTGCAGTTATGCCAAAAATTGCAGTACGTAAAAACGAAGCCACCTCTACCACGCTTAGACCTGATTTAGCCAGTGCTTCGCGATTTAATTTAAAAGTTAAATCAGCTGGACTTATTTCTCTATCACTTTCTACTTCTATTACTCCTTCTGTGTTTTCTAATACATTAATTAATTTAACAGCTAGTTCGTCTAAAGTTTGAAGTTCATCACCTAAAATTCTTACTTCAATTGGAGCGCCAGTTGGTGGGCCAGCAGAAATTTCTCTAACTGTAATTTTTCCTTTAGTAATTGCTTTTAACTTATCCCTAATTTCGTTATCAACTTCGTAACTTTTTCTATCTCTAAATTTTTCATCTTTATATGTAACGTTGATGGAAGATAAATGATCTCTGCTAGAAGAACCAGAAAAACCAAAGCCAGAGGAGCGTCCAATGGTAGTAACAAAACTTTTAACTTCTGGTATTTCATATAAAATCGATTCAACCTGCCCAACAATCTCGTCACTGGCTTCTAAATCCGTACCAATTGGCATTTCTATATCTATGAGTGAAAAATCTACATCAACTTCTGGAAATAATTCTACTGGTATCACCCCACCTATCAAAAGCCCTAACGATCCAACAAATAATAACGTAATGACCGTTAAGAATACTCTTTTAGGTTTTCGATTTTTTAAAAATACTTCAACTTTTTCTACATACCAAGCTGTTAAACGTTTGGTAAGTATTTTTTCTAAATAACTTTCTTTATATGCCGCATCTCCTGCTGGACGTCTTTTTAAAATCAAAGATGCGATTGCCGGTACTAGCGCTAAAGACACAAATAATGACGAAAGTAATGTTATAGCAATAGTAATTGGCAAAACTTTTAAAAACTCTCCCATTATTCCAGAGACAAGTAGCATGGGTACAAAAGCTGAAATTGTTGTTAAGGTTCCAGAAATTAATGGTTTGCGATAATGGGCAACGGAAAGTAGCGCGGCTTCGCGTGAATTAAACCCAATACGCATATTATGAAAAATGCCTTCTAATATAATAATGAAAGCATCAACTAGCAACCCTAGCGATAATACTAATGCAAACAATGCCAAACTATTTACAGTATAACCAGCGTGATACATGATAGTCAGCGTAATTAAAAATGTCATTGGAATAGCAATTAACGAAATTGCCGCTTCCCTTATACTTAAGGCTAAAAATAATATCAAAAAGATAAATATTACTGCTTGGATTCCGCTTCTTCCTAATACACGCAAGTCGTCACGAATAAATTGTGAATAATCAAAACTTTCTTCTACTGTTACCTCTGCTGGAATTGTTCCGTCGTCTTTTAATTTTTGAATTTTTTCTTTGGCAGTATCTACTATTTCGATAATGTTACCACCTGTTCTTTTATAAACTTGTAGACTGATTGTGTTTTGAACTGGTTTTCCATCTACAGACAAGCGAGAAATTATTCTTTTTTCTGCTAAATCATCTTTAATCTCTGCAACATCTTCTAAAAGTATGGTTCTGCCTTCAATATTTGTAATAACAATTTTTTTAAGCTCTGCTAAAGAATCAATTTTGGCAACAGTTCTGATGTTATAATCTGTGGCATCAATTGTGATACTTCCCAAAGGTGCATCAGTGTTAGCAATAGCAATTGCGTTAATAATTGTACCCAACCCAATATTTAGTCGTTCTAATTGCCCACGGCTTACAACAACAGAAAATTCCCGATCTTGCACCCCTAATAGTGGCACGTCCGAAACTCCTGGTATTTTTTCCAGTTGTTCTTGTATATCTTCTCCAATTTTTTTTATTTCTACTGCATCTAATTGGCTTGCCAAACTAAACGAAATAATTGCTGTGTCATCAATTCTAACTTCTGTCACAAATGGGTCTTCTGCTTCGCCTGGTAGATTTTTAACTTCTGCGATTTTATCTCTTAAATTTCTAATACTATCATCTAGATCTGCTTCTGCCTCAAACTCCACAACTACAGAAGACATCCCTAATACTGAACTCGACGTCACTAACTTTAGATCATCTAACTCTTCTACCTTAGATTCAATTTTATCGGTAATTAAATTTTCTACGTCTGCAGGACTTGCACCTGCATAAAAAGTAGAAACAACAGCAATTGGTATTTTTACTTCTGGATCTGCTTCTCTAGGAATATTAAAAACTGCAATAGACCCAACAAGTACTATTGCAATGATTGCTAATAAGGTGATTCGTTTTCTTAAAACAAAAAAACCACAAAATCCTTTACTGCATTTAGCAATCTTTTGTTCATACAAAGGGTTTTTGCGATGATGTTTGTATTGATTATTTTCCTCGCTTTCTTTTTTGGGTGGGCCAAGTATGATTGGGTCCATATTATTTGATGATTTCAATTTCAATATTTTCGGAAATGAATACTCCGTTTCTCAAAATTAAATTATCACCTTCTACTAAACCATCAGTAACTGATACTTTGTTACCAAAAACTTTTCCTAATGTGACAGTTTTCTTTACTGCTTTACCATCTTGTTCTACAAAAACATAGGTTTGAGTTGGCTCAATAGTAGCTGCATTGATTGGAATTACAATTAAGCCAGTTTCTTGATAATTTAACGACAGGGTAACGTCAGCAATGTCCCCAGCAGCTAATCCCTCATCTGCGTTTTCACTTTGTACAGTAACACCAACTTTTCCAGAAGTGATATTTCCTGTTGGTTCGAGTTCTGTTATCATGCCTTTTATTTGACCATCAATTAAAACTTCGTCGTTAAGCTTTAAACCTTTAGCAAATTCGGAATCAACATCAATTTTAATTTCTACTATTGATAAATTGCCTAGTTCAATTATTTCTTGTCCCATACTAACTTGCTGTCCAGGTTCGATAAACTGTGAAAGCACAGTACCAGAAAATGGTGAATTCAAAGTTAAGTTTCCATAGCCATAAGAAGCATTATCAAATTGCCCTTGAGCAAAATTTCTTTCTAGTTCTGCACTAGTTTGTGCGTTTTGTAATGAAATATTTGCGTTGTCTAGTTCTATTTGCGCTAAAGCTAATTGATTTTCTGCTGTATCTATACTTAGTTGATTATTGATGTCTGTATTTGTAAGTGCATTTTTTGAAGATTGGATAGAAGTTATGTATTGATTAATTTGAGTTTGATAACCAGCTACAATTACTCTATCATTTGCTAAATTTCTATTTTCTAAACCTTGTCCACCAGATGCGTTTTGCAGTAATAGTACTGTCATATCTAAAATTGTCTTAGTTTCTCTCAATACTGGCTCAAGCTCATTCAACGATGCTACTAAATTATCTTCGTCTATCTCACCAAAAAACGCCAAATATTTTTCAGCAGAAACTAAATATTGAAGGTGAGCTTCGTTCAACAGATTTGAATCTGATGTACTTATCCCGTAGTACAAATAATCGTAATTTGTGATATTTCCGACACTGATATAAGTATAGACCTGATTTAATGTATTGTTGGCTGTATTGTATGTAATTATTGCTGCATCTTTAGTACTGCCAGATGCTTGATCTGTTTGCTTTTTAACTGTTTCTAAATTTTTTTGTGCCAGTTCAAATCTCGCTTGCGCACTATTTAAACCAAGTTCAGCTTGAGAAATTCTATCTGCAACAGCAACATTGGTTTGGTTTAAATTCTGTAGAGCGTTAAAATAATTATTTTCGATACTACCATCTCTAATTCTAAATAAAGATTCTCCAGTGGTTACATCTGTTCCAACGGGAGTTATATATTCCAAAGTTCCTTGAACAAGGCTTCTGATAACTGTATATTGTTTTGGTATTACTGTACCAGAAGCAGTTAGGGTGCTAGAAACTTCATTTTGTTTTTCAATGGTTTGAATTTGAACCTGCTTTTTTGGCTTGACCTCCTCTGCGATTTCGTCGCCATTTTTTAGACTAATAACAATAATACCAATCACTACTATAATGATGGCTAAAATTATTGAATATTTAAGACGTTTTTTCTTCATATTTATCAAAAGTTAATTATTTTTCGTCTGTGAACCTTATAATAATTAAGGATTTTTGTCAATTAATACAGAAAGGAACCAATTATTACAAAAAATTGATTCCTCCTATATAACTAGTTACTTAATACAATTGTCAATAGCTTCTCTTGGTAAATCATATCCTCTAATCGCTTGGCACATAATATAACCATCTCCGTCAAATATCACTTGCCATGCGTTATTGATCTTTTGTGCTATAATATTTGTTGCCTGGTCTTCACCAGGTCTATTCAATTTCACTACTGCATAAATGATGCCATCACTTTCATAATTTACATACACATCTATATTTTCCAATTCCTCGTTTCTAGATTGCGATATTAGTTGAGCAATTATCTGCTCATTTTGTGATGTTTGATCGATTTCGGTTTCAGCTGAATAACCTGATGGTTTGTGCTGGTCGGCACTTGCATGTGGTAATAGATCAATACCGCTTGTAGCAACTAGCAAGCCTACAGCTACAACAATTATTAAGATAGTGAATCTATTGGAAATATTATTTGGCATAGATATAATTAATTTTCTCTTTTTTATAATCGCGTCGACTTATATTTGGATTCAAAACCCTCCAGGTTAAACCCTTTTCTAATACCGCTATATATGGTCTTTTTTTTGTATTTCGTTTTAACATTTTTTTTATTTTGTTCATATATTTAACAATTAAGAGTATGCCATAAACTTTCTAGATTTTTTTGGTATATTGCCTTGGTCATCTCTACATTTTCTAATCCCAATGCCAGGGGTACACCGAAAAATATTGATCGTATAGAAAGTCCTAATGTATTAAGGTCTATATCCTTTGGTAATTCGCCGTCCTTTAAAGCTTGTTGCAAAAAAGGTACTACAGTCGCATCTAGATCATTTGATTTATATTGTTCTATATCTTCTATACTAGGAAATGCAATACTTTTTTCACTTGTTGATAAATCTTTAATTGGGATTTTTTTACGTAACTGTATAGTATAACGAATAATTTCAAATAAAATCGGCGCATCATTAATTTTTTCATCAAAACTGTAGTAGAATATTCCGTTGATTGCAGCTAAACTGCCTTTTTCCTTTTGTATCTTTTTAGCATGCATAGAGACCTCTATACTCCATAGCTGCACATAAAATTTTAATACATCAGTTTTCTTAGGAAAATAATTGAAAAAAGTGCCTTCTGATATCTGTGCTTCTTTACAGAGTTCTTTGACTGAAATATCTTCTAAGTTATTTTTCTTTAATTTTGCTAAGATTGCCTTTAAAATAGCAATTTTTGTCTGAAAATGCTTGCGTTGGCGTAATGTGATGTTATAATCTTTCATATATTTTTTTATAGTCTACCCTAATATTATAGTCTACTATAAAGTTTGTCAAGGAGTAATTGTGGATAACATTCTTTAGTCCCCTGCTTTTATCCATAAGGGTCGTAGTAATTTTATTGTTGTGATAAAATTAAGATATGGTAAAAACTACTAAAAATAGTCAAAAACTAAACGTGTCTTTCCTACGCAGAAATCCTTTTCTTTTTATCGATAAATTATTGAAAAAATTTAAAGATGGCGAAGTATATATAGTAGGAGGCTCAGTTCGTGACATACTTTTAGGATTAGAAATTAATGATTGCGATTTCGTGGTAAGAAATGTCAAAGCTAAGGACTTAGAAAAATTTCTTGCTACTCAAGGCAAGGTGAACTTAGTTGGCAAACGCTTTGGTGTTTTTAAGTTTAAACCAAAAAATTCTGATTTGATAGATTTTGATATAGCTCTCCCTCGCACTGAGCACTCTCTAAACTTTCGAGGAGTATATAAAGATTTTAAAATTCAAAGCAATCCCAAACTAGAAATACAAAAAGATTTAGCTAGACGCGACTTCACTATCAACGCTATGGCCTGGGATGTTAAAAATAAAATATTGATTGATGAGTTTGGTGGGTTGACCGACTTAAAAAAGAAAATAATTAAAACTGTCGGTAAGCCACAGGATAGATTCAAAGAAGATTATTCAAGAATGCTACGCGCCATTAGATTTAGTTGCCAGCTTGGTTTTAAAATCGAGCTAAAGACATTAACTGCGATAAAAAAATTAATGCCACATATTAACGACAAAGTAAAAGGTGAGCGTGTAGTGGCGTACGAAGTTATCGCCAAAGAACTGCTAAAATCTTTTACCACTAATCCTATCAAGGCGTTTGATTATTTTGATAAAACTGGCGCTTTTAAAACATTAATGCCAGAGATATTAAAAATGAAAGGCTGTCCCCAACCAACAAACTGGCATACAGAAGGTGATGTGTGGGTACATACTAGATTGGGTTTTGAGATATTATCATCAAACAAATTTAAAAGAAGATTTTCTCAAAAAGATAATTATGACTCAGAATTAGTAATGGCTGTTTTGTTTCACGACCTTGGGAAACCCTATACCATAAAAACTCCAAAAGATGGTGCAGATAGAATCCGTTTTAATGGTCACGATGCCGTAGGTGCAAAAATGACCAGAGAGATATGTACTCGTCTAAAATTGACTAGTCCATCTGATTTTAATTTTAGTTGTGATAATGTTGCTGTAATGGTTGGAAAGCACATGCTACTTGTCCACGGTAGACCAAAAGAAATGAAAAATACAACCATTGAAAAATACTTTTTTAAAGATGCGCGCATGGGTGAAAATTTCTTAAAATTAATTTTTATTGATGCATCAGCAACAGTACCAAAAAGTGGAAAAGCAGATATGAACTTATTTAATCAGTTAACCAGACGCCTAAAACAACTAGAAAAACTACAACCAAAAAATAAAAAAACTCTTGCTAAGCCAATAATCACAGGGCATGATATAATGAAAACCTATAAACTAAAACAAGGTAAAAATATTGGTAAACTTATAGCCGTTGCTCGCGAAGCACAGTTAGCTGGAAAAATTAAAACAAAGAAGCAAGGATTAGCATACATCAAAAAACACCTATGACCCGGTAGTAGAAATTCAAATTGATTTTGTGATAATTTATAATATATAATTTTATATTCAATAATAATAAACTTGAATTCATAAATAAAACATATTTTTTGAATTTTCACTACCGGGTATGAAAATAAACATTAAAGAACAAGACAACAACCTTCGCCTAGATAAATATTTAAATAAGGTTTTAAAAGATAAATCTCGTTCACAAATTCAAAAAATGATTAAGGCGGGCGCAGTTTTGGTAAATCAAAAACAAGTACTCCCCCATCACTTTATAAAAACAAATGACGAGATTGTTTTTGTTGATGAACCAACTAAGACTACCGACGACACAGAACAAATCAAGCCAACCATGATAGAACCAAAACTTATCTTTGAATGTAAAGATTACGTTGTCTTAGAAAAACCAATTGGCCTTTTAGTCCACCCTACAGATAAAAAAGAAACTAACACGTTAGCCGACTGGCTAAAAGAAAAATATCCTAAAATCTTAACCGTTGGAGAAGAAAAATATCGTGCTGGAATAATCCACCGTTTAGACAGAAACGTTTCTGGGATAATGCTTGCTTGCAAAACTCAAAAGATGTACGACCATCTAAAAACACAATTTAAGGACAGGTCTGTTCTTAAAGAATATACTGCTTTAGTCCATGGTATGATGGAACAAGAAGTGGGCGAAATCGATACTCCGATTGGCAGAAAACACGATAGTTACAAAATGGCAGCACACCCTAGAGATCACGGAAAAAAACTTAAAGAAAAAGATAAAGTTGCATTAACTAAATATGAAGTTGTAGAAAGAATCAAAAATTTCACATTGATTAAAGTAATTATTAAAACCGGTCGCACTCACCAAATTCGCGTTCACCTAAATTCTATAGGACACCCCATTGCTGGCGATCCAATATACAAAGTAAATAAATTTTGGAAGGTCTGGCAAAAAAAGTCCCAGTTAGATAGAATATTTTTACACGCAACAAAAATTGGCTTTAATGATATAAACGATAATTGGCAAATATACGAAATATCATTACCTAACATACTAAAAAATTATCTTGATGAAATCAAAGGCTGAAGCGAAGCGGAATCCCCCGAAGCTATTTAATAATTACCAATAAACACTATATATGCCTAAAAAAAATGATACTACAAAAAAAATAAACGCGAAGGGGGGTAAAATTTTTATTATATCTGGCCCTTCTGGTGCAGGCGAAGATTCTGTAATTAAAGGTTTGAAAAAAAATATTAAACTTAATCAAGTTGTAAGTAGCGTTACTAGAAAAAAAAGAAGGGGAGAAAAACAAGGCAAGCCGTATAATTTTATTAGTGTAGCAGATTTTAAAAAAATGATTAAAAATAATGCTCTTGCAGAATGGGCAATTGTTTATGGTGACTATCGTGGCTGTCCTAAATCTAAGATTGAAAAATTACAGAAAAAAAACTTTCCGATTTTATGGAAAATTGATTGGCAAGGTGTTAAAACTGTCAAAAAGAAATATCCAGAAAGTATTTCAATTTTTATTGCCCCGCCATCATATAATTCATTAAAAAAACGACTACTCAAACGTGGGACCGACAACAATAAAACAATTCAAAAAAGAGAAAAATTCACAAAAGAATGGCTAAAGCACAAAAATGTATATGACTATACGGTAGTAAACGAAGATGGAAAATTGCCAAAAACAATAGATAAAATAACAAAAATTATCCAAAAACACAGTAAGACTTGACGAAATCAATATTTTAGGATATACTCTGTAAATGTTGACTAAATATTAATAACATTTTTTATTTTATGACAGATAAAAAAGAACAGCTTGATAAACTAGAAATTAAGCCTGGTATGACAGTAAAAGTTCACCAAAAAATTACAGAAGGCTTAGGTGACAAAGCTAAAGAAAGAATTCAAATTTTTGAAGGTATTGTAATTGCTAAAAAAGGTGGAAAAGAAAATCAAGCAACAATTACTGTTAGAAAAATGTCTGGCAATATCGGAGTTGAAAAAATATTTCCAATCAACTCACCAAATGTCACCAAGATTGTTCCTGTAAAACAAGCTCAGGTGAGACGTTCAAAATTATATTATCTCCGTAACTACAAAAAGAAACTCAAAGAAACTAAGATATAGATCCAGACCCAGATGGTCTGCCTTCGGCAGATAAATGGAATTGGCTTTTCAAGCGGACGTGCCCGCCTACGCTCTTTTGGAGCTTCGTCGGGCAAGGTGGAATTAAGTAATGTTATAAGCTCAGGTGGTGGAATTGGTATACACACTAGGTTGAGGGCCTAGGGTCCTCAGGGCCGTGCGGGTTCAAGTCCCGCCCTGAGCATTTGTAGGGCAGTTAGCTCAGTTGGTTAGAGCGCCTCGTTTACACCGAGGAGGCCGCAGGTTCGACTCCTGCACTGCCCACCAGAATATAATAAGAATAAATGGGTAATAGGTTCTCAGCCAGAGGCTGATCCGCCTCAGGCGGAGACTCCTGTCAAACCCACCATCAAAAAAATATAAACCAAAATAAATTATGTTTCGAATTATCATCGGTGGCGTTATAGTAGTAATTGGTGCAGTCATTATTTTAAAATCTGAATGGTTTTACAGAAATTTTGGTGCGATTCCCTGGGCCGAACAACATCTCGGTACAGAGGGTGGGAGCAGAACTATGTATAAAATAATTGGTGGTATTGTCGTCGCAGCTGGTTTTATGATAATGATGAATCTAATGGGAGGATTAATATCAATAATATTTTCACCATTAACTAGAGGATTGCAATAAGTACATTTCTAAAAGTCAATTGTTAAATGTCAATAGTTAATTGTTTACATGGTCCCGTAGTTCCCCGTAAAACTCTTCTTCGATAAACTCAGAATCGTTTACGAGGCAAGTAGCTGGATAAAATACCTGCTTTGCCCGACCCGTAAAAATAATTCTTTTGGGCCCGTAGTTCAGCTGGTTAGAATGCCTGCTTTGTCCCGATTTATTTAAATTTTTAGATGTATTACACATATATTATAAAGTCGCAAAAAAATAATTCGTATTATATTGGCAGTTGTAAAAATTTACAAGACAGAATAACTAAACATAACAAAGGTTTAGTAAAATCGACGAAAAGATATTTACCTTGGAAATTAATTTATTATGAATTCTTCCATACTCTTAAAGAAGCAAGAAAAAGAGAAAAACAAATTAAGTCATGGAAAAAACGAGCTGCTATAGAAAAATTAATAAAGAATTCAAAATTTAAATAAATCGAGGATCCTCGGAAAAATGTGGTGGGCCCGTAGTTCAGCTGGTTAGAATGCCTGCTTTGCAAGCAGGAGGTCACCGGTTCGAATCCGGTCGGGTCCACCACATTTTTTCGGGACAAGCAGGAGGTCACCCCTCCTCTCGCGAGAGGAGGGGTCGGGTCCACCAATCGCCATTTTGGTGATTTTTTGTTTACACTAAGTATAACGAAGTGATATAATCAAATTATGTCAAAAAGAAAAACAATTGGCTTGGCATTAGGTAGCGGCGGACCGCGAGGTCTTGCCCATGTTGGTGTTATAAAAACTCTACTTAAACATAATATTCATATTGATTATATTGCTGGCTCTAGCATCGGTGCATGGATTGCGGTACATTACGGATTATATCAAGATATCAAAAAACTTGAAGAATACACAGTACACAAAAAGAAAGACAAATTTTACGTCTTTTTAGAACCAACACTAAAAGGAGGTTTTGTTAAAGGTACAAAAATGCATGAGCTATTAAAACTTTGGCTTAAAGATAAAAGTTTTTCTGATACCAAAATTCCTGTCAGCGTTGTAGCTACCGATTTAATTACGGGGAAGCCAATTATGATATCAAAAGGTAAGCTCGCAGAAGCTGCGCGCGCCAGTATGTCTGTTCCCACATTATTCAAACCTTTAATAATTAATGAGCAGCTGCTAATTGATGGTGGTTCATCAAATCCTGTTCCAGATGATGTTGTAAAAAAAATGGGAGCTGACATTGTAATATCGGTAAACTTAGACAACTACCATAAAAATTCAAGTTTTAATATTAATAATCTTACTCTAACTAAAACTGCTAATCGTACTTTCGAAATCATGCGACATTATCTAGCTCAATATTCTATCAAAGATTCTGATTTTATAATTGAACCAAATATTCCAGCAATTGGTATTATGAGCTGGCCAAAATATTTTAGAGAAGAAATCGGCCCAAAGATAGTTAAAATTGGTGAAAAGGAAACAGAAAAAATAATTGATGACCTTAAAAAAGTACTATAGTGTAAGTATGTTAAAAAAATATTGAACAGTAGTATGATTTTGATGTGTAAAAGTATTCTTGTCCCCGTCGAAGATGCGCTACCGCTCATCTTTACGGAGCGAGAAGTAATCAATGATCGTCATCAAAAAAATATTGAATAATATAATAATTTTGTCTGAGTAAAAGTATTGTTGACATACTTTTTTTTTGTTATAATTAATATAGAAATTTTAATACAAATAATGAAGTTTAAAAAAAATAATTATTTTATTTTTTAAAAGTAACTTCAATTTCGAAAGGAGGTGAAAGTAAATGGCAAAAAAGAAAAAAGCAGCAAAAAAGAAACCTGCTAAAAGAAAAGCAGCAAAAAAGAAACCTGCTAAAAGAAAAGCAGCAAAAAAGAAACCTGCTAAAAGAAAAAAGAAAAAATAAAATACGAAAACAACCCCGGCAAAAAAGTCGGAGTTGTTTTTTTATCTAATTTTAGATGTTTTTATAGTAATTTTTTTTGATTTGGTCTGAACTTTTCTTTTTCTTTGTCTGAAAATATTTTTACTACCCCATACTCACCGTCGTAACCAGGCTCAACATGTAATTGACGTGCCCTAACTTTTAATATTGCAGTAACTATTTCTGGAGTTGTGATCTTTTCTAAATCTTCTTTTGACATATCAAGTAAAATTTTAAATTCATTACTTCCTTTTTTTATCATATCAAAATAAATTTGTTGCACTCCTTTAGTATTTTTATTTTTTCCAATACTTTCAGCAATAATTTCCTGCAACGCAACAACTGACTTATACCCAATTGTATTTAATTTAAAATTAACTTTTCTATCTGCTAATTCATCTACCCTGTGCATAACTCCAACTGTTAATTTCTTTTTACATTTTGGACAAATAAATTTTTCTTTTTTTGTTTCTTGCGGTGATAAACTTATATTGCAACTTCTGTGACCATCAAAATGATATTTACCTTCCTCTGGAAAAAATTCTATAGTGTATAAAAATTTTTCTTTGTCTTTTGTAGAAAGTATACGTTTGATTTCACCATATGATAATTTATTTTCATCAATATCAAACACGCATGCTTCTCTCCCAAGGTTTGCTGGTGAGTGAGCGTCGGAACAAGAAATCAATGTGATATTGTCTAACGCAGAAAGCCGCCAGTTCATTGGCGGGTCAGAACTCAAACCAGTTTCAATGGCAAAAATTTTATCTGTGTATTCTTCGTAGCATTCCTTAATTGAATCAAAACCAGAAAAACTACCAAAGATAGAAAACCACGGGGTCCAAGCGTGGGCCGGTATAACCATACAATCTTTATCTACTTCCCAAAATACTTCTGCTAAGTTTTTTACATCCATTCCTAAAATTGGTCGACCGTCTGATTTTATGTTTCCGATGGCATCAAGTTTAGCGTTGACCTTTTCAACCACTTCTAAGCTTGGTGCGAAGTAGACTACATGCAGCCTTCTTGTTTTATCATTCTTTTTGTAGATACAACTTATTTCTGTTGACAAGATGAATTTGACAGATTTGTCTGATCCTTTCAAAGTGTATAGACCAGAACCGTCTGTTTCTAAATTATTTTTTAATTCCTTAAACCAAAAAGGATGAGTAAAATCACTCGTCCCTACAATATTGATGCCTTTAATTTTGCACCACCGCTCAATTTCTGCTAAATCCATTTTTTTTGACGTGGCGCGTGAATATTTTGAATGTATATGTAAATCTGCAATCTGTCGCATAAGTTTAAACTAATTTTTTGACTATTTCGAGTTGCTCTGCAGTATTTACACCCAAAGCTTCTTTTGGTTCTATGTTGCTTGATAATACTTTTTGATTTTGGTCGATAGCCATTTTCACTAGGTCAGTCAAATAATATTCTCCTTGTGCGTTTTCGTTTTTTAGTTTATCGATATTTTGCCATAGCCAATTTTGATTAAAACAATAATAACCAGGATTGACTTCTTTAATTTCTAATTGCTCTGGCGTACAATCTTTTTTTTCAACAATTTCTCTAATTTGATTATCTGTTCTAATGATTCGACCAAATTGAATAAATGGCTCTCGCCAATCATCAAAATTTTTAACTGTGTTAGTCATTAACGTAATAGTGGATTGTTCTTTTTGATGTAAATCAGCTAATTTTTTTAGACTATCTGCTTTTAATAGTGGATGATCTCCATATAATACTAAAATATCCTCATCTGTATCTTTTAATTTTTCTTTACATACTGCTACTGCATGGCCCGTACCAAGCTGTTCTTCTTGAACTACATACTCGACTTGATCACCAAGCTTTTCTTTTACCAGTTCTGCTTTTTGACCAATGACAGCAATAGGTTTTTCACAAATTCCTGAAATCTTAATGGAATCTAAAAGATGTTGGATGATTGGTTTTCCTCCAACTTCTATAAGTGGCTTTGGAATATCTGAATTCATGCGCTTACCATGCCCGGCAGCTAAAATTATTACTTGTAGCATAGAGTTTTATTATATTAAAAAATATGTGAATTGTCTATTGTTCCGTAAGCGACATTCCGGAATGTCGCTTACCTGAATTGACATAACGTATAAATTATGCTAAAAATTTAACACATCTATTAGTCAATTAACGTTCTTTGAATAAGTGAATACAAGCTGAAAGGAAATTGACATGTCGAAAACGAATGTTGCGTCTAAACAGAATTGGACCGAACTATTTAAATCATTGCTCCCGCCAAATCACGCCGAATTTCGATTGTCGCTGAAAACTGAAAGTGAAGAAGTAAGCACCATTACTGCTGAAATTTTGGCAATAAAAATCACCGAGGTAATCTGCGGCCTAATCGAGGGAGACTACGAAGAAATATTCAAGGCACAGGGAGTGGAAAATGCCCGTTACGCAGGACCGTCGGCAGCAACTGTTTTGCTACAAGCAATTAATGTTACGCCAGAATCTGGACAAGATATCGCGGAAGCGGCTGCACGTACTGTGGTGAATAACGCGACCAACGGATACTCAGACGCCTTTATCGAAGACGCCTGCGCTCGCATTATCGTGTATATCCGACAGACAGGCGTGATCGAAAGCCTTATAAATGATTGCCCTGTGGAACACCGTGGGCCTAACGGTGCACACGCTGCACTGTCGCGTGTAAAAATCATTACTAAAAGTCTTGGTGCTCAATACAAATCTTGAGAATGAAAGGAAGCTGACATGACGCAAGAACCAGTTACTAAAAAACCTCTTGGCGAGGCAATAGAAGCTCTCATCTTGGGCAAACACATTATTGACTTTTCAGACTGGGGTGTCGAAACAAACGCAGAAGGAACTGAAAAAGCAAGTCTTATCTTGGCTCAGATCATGATCACCCTATATCAGGTCTGTGATAATAAGTGGGGGGTCATCGCGCAAACAGCACTCACGGAACTCGAAGAAGAAAACAAAAGCTTTAATGATTGGAAAGCGATGGATCTCCTCATCAAAATCTTGAAAGAATATCACTTCATCGGTCCGCGGCAGACAAGACCAATCCCTACAACAATCGTCAAAAATCTACTCGAACGAAAACACGACGAGATATTTTGCCAAAACATCGAAGAAGGAGGGCGATGGGCAGCAGTAGTGGCTGCCAGCATTCTGGTCGAATTCTACCATATACCAGAAGATGAACTAACAAAAGCCACAATTGCCGAGGCAGCGGCTCGTAGAATCGCCGAAGATGCCCTTCATTATGGTATTGACATCGATGTAGAAGGATCGTGTGCCAACATTATCATCCAAACAAAGCAAGAAGATATCATAGATTGGATGAAATATGCCATAAAGAGCGAGCAAGCAGTAGGCCAAAACAAAGCAAAGATGCTAGAAGCAATGCAAAAACTGCAAAAAAGAATCACGGAACTCAAAAGAATAAAGGCTAATATTGGAGAGGAGGCAGCCGTATAATACTGCTTCAAATGAAACAACCACAAAGCGAGGATGGAAATCACAATTCCGCCCTCGCTTTTTTCTTTTATGTGAGTATTTTATTTTACCAATTTTCTGACTTCTTCTAGCATTCCTGCGGAACCTAATTTTTTATTCTTATTAGCAATATATTTTGCATATTCTTCCATAAATATTTTTCCTGCTGGCCGAAGATCAAAAACTTCTGGTTTGTCTTTAAACATTTCACGGTGTACACGACACCAAACTAATCTGCCGTCTGTATCAATATTTACTTTTGTGACACCAAGCTTTGCTGCTTTAGAAAAATCATTTTCGTCAACTCCTTTAGCCCCTTTTAGTTCTCCGCCTGCATCATTGATACGTTTAACCTCTTCTTGTGGAACTGAACTTGAACCATGCATAACTAGCGGAAAATTTGGAACTAACTTCTGAATTTCTTCGATAATATCAAAACGTAAATTTTGAGCTCCGGCAAATTTGTAAGCACCATGACTGGTTCCAATTGCAGCTGCCAAACTATCGCATCCAGTTTTTTCTATAAACTCTTTTGCTTGCTTTGGATCTGTAAGATGAGCAGTTGCTTCTAATACATTAATGTCCTCTTCTATACCAGCAAGTTGGCCAAGTTCTGCTTCCACCACAATATCTTTAGCATGTGCAGCATCGACAACTCGTTTTGTTATTTCAATATTTTTTTCAAAATTTTCATCTGATGCATCAATCATTACTGAAGAATAAAATCCACTATCTATTGCGTCCATGCAAGTTTCTTCATCACCATGATCAATATGAACAGCAAAAATCGCCTCTGGGAATATTTCATCTGCTGCGCGAATCATACCTTCTAATAACCGTTTATCAGTATAAGCACGCGCACCTTTTGAAATTTGAATAATGAATGGGGCTTTACTTTCTAAATTACCCTTAAACATCCCCATTATTTGTTCCGCATTGTTTATATTATATGCTCCAATAGCGTATTTGCCGTACGCATGTTCAAATAATCTTTTTGTTGTTACAATCATATAATTATTTAGGTTTATGTGCTTTATGTTCGGTTGTGATATATCTAACTGTTCCAGATGTTCCCCTAACGACAATTGAATGTGTAATGATTTTTCCTGGTCTAAAATTAACTCCGTCCAGCATTGGGCCATCGATAACTCCAGTAGCTGTAAATGTTAACTTATCACCGTTTGCCATGTCTTCTGCGTTAAAGATTTTTTTGATATCTTTTATTTTTGATTTTTCTAAACATTTTTGTATTTCAATTTTATCTTGGTCACTTCTGGGATGAAAACGAGCTAAAATTTCTCCACCAAAAATTTTTAATGGTACTGCTGCTAAAACTGCTTCAGTAGAGCCACCTATTCCCATCAAAACATCAATACCTGAATCAGGAATTGTCGTGGCAATTGCTGCTGCAACATCGCCATCGGTGATCAATCTTACCCTGGCACCAGCTGCTCTTATTTCTTTTATTAGATCCTGATGGCGTTCACGATCCAATACAATGGCCGTAACTTCGCCTGGTTCTTTGCCAAGAGCTTTAGCGATCTTTTTGATATTATCTTTGACTGGTGCGTCAAGATCGATGACTTTTGCGGCTTCTTTGCCGACTGCAATTTTATTCATATATGTATCAGGGGCATGCATCAAGCTTCCCTTTGGTCCGGCAGCAATCATTGCTTGAGCATTTGTTCTACCCCAAGCTACGCTATCTGTTGCCTCTAAAGGATCAATTGCTAAATCCATTTCCTCACCATTACCTTTTCCTACTACTTCGCCAGTATAAAGCTTAGGCGCTTTGTCTTTTTCGCCTTCTCCGATAACAACGGTTGCTTTAAAATCCATTTGATTGAACCTGTCACGCATTTCATCTACAGCTGCACCATCTGCTTTTTTGCCATCACCACGACCCATCCATTCTGCAGCAGCAATTGCAGCAGCTTCTGTTACGCGTACAAATTCTAATGCTAAGTTTCTATCCATATAGTTATGTATATTATGTTTTATTGATAATTAACCGTTACACCCTCCACTGTCATTGTGAGGAGCCGGAGGCGACGTGGCAATCTCCCCTACTATGCGTCATTGCGAGCGACTGCAAGGAGCGCGGCAATCTCCCTGGCCAAGGGGATTGTCCGCCAGAGGCGGATCTGCCCCTGGCATGACTTCATCCCGCTATCGCGGGATTCGCAATGACAGTGAGTATAGAGATTGCATTGCTTCGCTCACGCTCGCAATGACACGTGATTACTTCTTCCCATTCCAATTCTTCACAGCGTCCTCATAACTATCTGGTTTTCCTACATCAAACCATCTACCTTTAAAAAAATATCCAAACACTTTTTCTTCCTTAGCTAATTGAGGAAAGATATCTTTTTCTAATTTAATAGTCTTTGAATTTATATAATTAAAAATTTTAGGTTCCATTATATACACTCCTGCATTTATAACGTGTGACATATCTTTAGTTGGTTTTGGTTTTTCACAAAATTCCAAAACTTTTGAACCGCTGATACCACAGACTCCCCAGTCGTGTGATTTTTCTACAGAAGTCAATGCCATGGTTACCAAACCTTTATGTGAAAGATGAAAATCAATCATGTCGGAAAGATCAATTTCTGCTAACACATCACCATAAATTAAAACAAAAGGCCGACTGCAAAATTGGTCTTTAACTTGATACAATGCTTCTGCTGTACCAACTTTATCTTTAGTTTGTTTTACGTATTCTAGTTTGACACTGAATCGTGTGCCAGAACCAAAGTGTTCTTTAATTTTGCCACCAAGTGGCCCAAGCGAAACAGTGATATCTCGAATCTCACTATTACGTAACATTTCGATGGTATGTTCTATAACTGGTTTGCCGCCAATAGGCATCATGGCTTTTGGCATCTCATATGTAAATGGCCTCATCTTTAAACCCTTCCCACCTGCTAAAATAACTGCCTTGCTGATTTTAGAAGCAAGACTTTTAGAAAGTAAATACTCAATAGCGTGTGAGCGATTTCTAATTCTAGAGTCGTCAATTACTCTATCAACTTGATCAAGTAAATCTTTCTTGAGTGTGATTGTGAGTCGAGTTTTTGGCATAAAAAAATATGACTTAATTATCATACCTTATCATACTTATTGAGTCAACCCCGTTAGAAATCCAATAATAATAGCAATTTTTATTAAATTGGCTTAAATTAAAAAAAAATCTAACGGGGTCAAGTCTTAAAATGTGTAGAAATTGTGGGTAATTATTGAATTTAAGCATATTTTACAAACTTAGAAAGACTTGAGTAAAAGTTAATTCTCTCTTGTCATCCCGAGCTTGTCGAGGGATCTCATATCTTCCAATAAGCATGGCATGACATTTCTTCACGCACAAAATAGACAATAACATCAGTCCCTCCGGATCTTTAGGCCCGTAGAACAAGAAACGAGATGACATAGCCAAGAGCCGACTCACGATTGAGCCGGCTCTCTTTTTTCTTAAATACTCAATTATTTTATAATTCCCAATTTAACTAAAAAGACACTTTGTCCTGGCGGCGACCTACTTTCCCCAAAGAGAGTATCATCAGCGCTGGTGAGCTTAACTGCCGAGTTCGGGATGGGATCGGGTGTGACATCACCGCTAGAGCCACCAAGACAAAGTGTCTTTTTGTGATTGATATTTGCATGCCCGCCGAAGCCTAAAAAGCGTAGGCGGGAAATTTAAATTTTGACATTTATTTTTTCGCCAAAGGCGAAAAAGTCTATATAGGCTACAGAATTCTTGTGGTTAAATATTTTGGATTATTAGTACTCCTCGGCTTAATGCATTACTGCACTTACACCTAGAGCCTATCGACCTCATCATCTTTGAGGATCCTTAAGTGAAATCTAATCTTGAAGACGGCTTCGCGCTTAGATGCTTTCAGCGCTTATCCAAACCAAACGTAGCTACCCAGCGGTGCCCTTGGTAGAACAGCTGGTACACCAGAGGTTTGTTCTTCCCGGTCCTCTCGTACTAGGGAAGAGTCTTCTCAAATTTCCACGTCCATGGCGGATAGGAGACCGAACTGTCTCACGACGTTCTGAACCCAGCTCGCGTGCCGCTTTAATTGGCGAACAGCCAAACCCTTGGGAGCTTCTTCACCCCCAGGATGCGATGAGCCGACATCGAGGTGCCAAACCGCGCCGTCGCTGTGGACGCTTGGGCGCGATCAGCCTGTTATCCCCGGAGTAACTTTTATCCGATGAGCTTCCGCCGTCCTATATCGAACGGTCGGATCACTAAGTTCCACTTTCGTGACTGCGCGACTTGTAGGTCTTGCAGTAAAGCTGGCTTGTGCCTTTACACTAT
>JAHIRB010000009.1 GCA_018818885.1 Patescibacteria group bacterium
GCGACAGCTAAACCCCACACATTGACCGCTCCGGCTTTTTTTAAGGTATTTGCGCATTCCTGCAAAGTTGATCCTGTTGTAATAACATCATCAATTAATACAATGTTTTTACCTTTTACATTGATATTATCCTTTAACTGAAATACTTCGTTAACATTTAACTGACGTTCTTTAGCATTTTGTTTGGTTTGAGTTTTGGTATATTTATTTCTTAATAAATAGTCGCCATATTGCCAATCAAAGTAATTACATACTTGCTGAGCAATTTCGGCAGTTTGGTTAAAGCCTCTCTGTAAAAACTTTTTTTTATGCAAAGGAACAGGTATCACTAAATCAATTTTTCCTAAAGGCTTAGTTTTTATATTATTTAGATAATCAACAATTAACCAGCTTAGTACTTGTGAAATGTCCTTAGCGCCTTGGTATTTATAATTATGAATTGCTGTTTTGATTATTGGCTCTTTGTAAAGACTGGCTGCTATTATCCCGTCTAAGGATGAACTCGGCAAACAAGATTTATGAATTTTACCTGAACCAGAAATCTTTTTGCATACAGGACAAATTTGATTCTTGCTGGTGTTTATTTTGTTTATACAAGACTGGCATAACCAGACACCTTCTGTTTTACAACCAACACAATTTATGGGAAATAAAAAATCCCATAAATGTTTTGTTAAAGAATTAATTTTGTTTGTTTTATTGCCAGACAGCATTATCGACTCTCCATGCGCCGTCGATATTTTTAAATTGCAATTGTAATTGTTGGTAAAAAATTCTTGGTTCAGTAGCCACCCCACGTGATTCTGATCTTTGTGTTGTAACAACTACTTCTGCATCAGAATTAGTTTGATACTGTATATTAGCAGATAAAGCTTTTGTTGTGTAGCCGATATATTCTTCACCATCAATTAATTTTGCTTTACTTTCTATGATATATCTATTTGTCCACGAGATCATTGATTGCGTCATCATTACTTTAAGATCATCAAGATTTTCAAAACCTGATTGATTAGAAAAACTACCAAATTTTTCTGCAAAAGTCAAGGCTGTGGCATTTAAATTTGACTGTACTTTTGATTCTTCGAGTGTTTTTGGTAATTCAATTTCATTTATTTCGCCAAGTGGAATTTGTCCAGGAAATCCGGTTCCTTTGTTAATGTTTTGATTAACTGTTGGCTCTTCTTCTCCAAGAGACAATACAATTAGAAAAATAATAAGTATCGCTAGAATTACTGAGATTGCTATTATAATCTTGTTTCTTTTTGACATATAAATTTTAAATTATTATTCTGCTGCTGGTTGCTGCTCTAGTTCTTGCTCTGGTTGCTGCTGTTCTAAACTCTCTTCAAATTCCCGTTTGGCAGACTCAATTTCTAATAATTGACGTGGATCTGATGTTATTAGTTGATCCTCGTAGTATGAAGCTTCTACATAAATAGCTGCATGCTTATCGCCTGCAAAAAATATCCCGTGACCTAACCCTGATTCTAATAATACATATTTTTCGCCATCTGTTAAATGAAAAGTTTTTTGTACTAAATCAATAGAAGATGGCGACTGCCTAAGCAGCATTTGCATAGCTGAATTATTAACTATAGCTTGGCCATAGGGTGAAAGTAAGAAGTCGTTAACATCTTGAGTGATTGTTGTAACTCCAAGATAATATTTTCTACACCGTTTAATTAGGGCATAAATAAATTTAGCAGAGTCTTCTCTTTGCATCAACCACCAGGCTTCATCAATTACCATAATTCTCTTTTTAAGTTCAGACCTAACAACATTCCAAATATATGTAATAACCGTGTATATTCCAAATGGTCTTAGCTCATCTTCTAAATCTCGCACCGAAAACACTACCAACTGATTTTTCATATCAACATTAGTTGGACTATTAAAAAGTCCGGCAAAGGTACCTTCGGTATATTTTTTTAATCGTTCTCCTAGATCTGCTCCTCCTTCCATACCACCTAAGACTTCTTGAAAATCTTGCATAATTGGGGGTTCTACTTTAGAAAGATCAGAATCTGGTGTAATATCTTTTTTAGCGTATGTTTCTAAAAGTGCTCTATCAATTATTGAATCCTCTTGCGGTGTTAAATCGCCAAGCATTAATCGCATCAATCCTTTTAAAGTTATGACTGCACTTCTAATAACATCTCCTGTATTTACTTCGCCTACTGGACGAGGTAAATCAAAAGGATTAATCTTGCTTTTTGATGAAAGCGAAATATTAATGTATGTTCCACCTACAGCGTCTGACAAATGTTTATATTCACGTTCTGGATCTATTACTATAACATCAGTTCCCATCATTAAACTACGCAGAACTTCTAACTTAATGGCGTAACTTTTACCTGCGCCAGATGTTGCAAAAACACATGTATTAGCATTTTGCAGACTAAATCTATCAAATAATATCAGACTATTATTATGAGAGTTAATTCCATATAAAATTCCATTATCTGAGGAAAGCTCACTGGAAACAAATGGAAACGAAGAAGCAATAGGCGATGAGTTCATATTAAATGAAATCATTAGTTCATCATTACCGATAGGCATGGTCGAATTAAAACCTTGTTCAGCTTGATAAAGTACTTTTCGAGAATACACTAGCCGTGATCCAAAAAGTGCTTCAATATCACCTGTTAAAACATCTAATTTTTCTTTTGTTTCAGCATAAATTGTGACATATAAACCAAATTGAAAAAAATGTTCTGTACCTTGAGTTAGTTCATCTCTCAACCTTTCGATGTCGCGTAAAGCTGTTTCTCTGATTGGATCACGTGGTGCACCTTTTTCACGATCCGAAATTATTTGTGCCTCTAAATTTCCAACCTTGTTACGCAATTGTTTTAAAATAATATCGCTTCTGACTGGGTAAAAAAACATTGAAATATCTAAAGGTGTGCTTAAGTTAATAATTGGTGCAAACCAGCCAACAGAAATGTATCTAGGATATCCAAAAACAAAAAGTGTGCGTATAAACTTAGTACCTAGTCTAATATGAGTAGGTTTTATTTCCATTGATGCTGGAGCAATTAAATCCTTGATAGAGATTAAACCTTCACGATAAACTTTTTCTTCTTCTAAGACAATTTTTTCTTCTTGAGTCTTTTTTTGTATATTAACATTAACTGAAGTAGCATTTTCTGCTGCTGGTGTCTTTTTTGAAAATAATTGTGTTAACTTTACCATTTGTTATTTATACATTGTTAATTATCATTAATCTATCTGAATTTTATGTAAATCAGATAACTTTTGCTTACTGGAAACTTCTGGATTATACGTATTATAATACAACTCAATTAAGCTTTGGGTATCAAGTGGAACAACATTTAATCCTATGCTGTTGAGACTTGCCGATACATGTTGAATTCTTTGCCATAATTCTCGCTGACGTCGATTGAAATTCTTTTTGCTCAAAGTTACAACAGCTGCAGACCTAAAAAGTTCAATGAATCTTTTAAACAGGCTTTTTTGCTTATCTTCTAAAGGATTGTATGGAACAATAACGTAAAAACGCTTGGTCATAATTTCTCGCATCTCTACAAGATCAGAAATATACACTCTATAATTTGCCATTTGATTTCGTAGCAACTCATTAGTTTGCTCTTTTTCTAATACCTGCAAATTGTCAAGATAAGGTTTTATATCTAACTTTCTAGATTGTATAACTATTTGAATTGGAAATTGCAGAGTATTTAAAAAACCTATATATGACCCGATTATAGCATTTTTTTCGTCTTCGGACTTTAAGGCAAAATTAATACTAGAAACAAGTAACACAGAACGTAAAGTACCATCCTTTAAAATTACTACATCATCTCTTATTTCTGCAATTTCTAAATGTTGTTTGGTCGATGGTTTAGTGCTTTTCTTTTTTTTCTTTACTTGTGATTTTTCCTTTGTTGCCATGTTATATTATTTTTTATTATTTAAATTCTTGTCTGTTGATAAGTTTTCTCCCTGATAAACGCCACCTGTATCAACTATCAATGCTAATTCTGCTAATTTTGAACTACCAATAATCCTTATTGTGCTTATTGTTTCGGGAACTTCTTTCTTGGTTTGCTGTAGGCTTATTTTTAATTCCGATAATTTTAATGTTTTGTCCCACACCCTTAACCTTGGCCTTTTCATAGTTTGCAAAAAATTTAAGATAAAATAATGTACAGGCCTACCGTTTATCTTTAAAAAGGCAATTGTTATAACAATGGCCAGGGTAATTATACCTTCAAAAATAAATAAAGAAAAATCAGCTAACTTATATTCTAAAAACATAACTCCAGAACCAAGTAAAATTGTTATAAACTGACGAACAGCTATTGGTCCCAAGACTTTATCTTCAACATCGATAAATTGTGGTACAACAAATTGTTGCATAAATCACGAATTTAAACTAATTATAAACTAATATAAACGAATTATTATAATTCTGGCTTGCCCCACATTCGTATATATTCGTTTCCTCATTTGTTTATATTAATTTCTTAATTTTTTATTAAAATCCATTATTGCCTTAAACTCATTAATGGTTAGATAATCTTCGTTATTGGCTATTCTTAAATCAATTATGTTTTCTAAATTTTGGCTGTCATTAATACTCTGCCGGCCTAAACTCAAGTAAAGCTGGTTTAGAGAAGACGTTTGCCATGCTTTGACTGCCTTTATACCATCCACAAAAGAATCTTCCCTTAAA
Source organism: Patescibacteria group bacterium (assembly GCA_018818885.1). Lineage (GTDB taxonomy): Bacteria > Patescibacteriota > Patescibacteriia > Buchananbacterales > SURF-54 > JAHIRB01. The sequence continues at coordinate 4,700 of JAHIRB010000009.1, forward strand.
ATTTTTACCTTATCAAATATTTTATCTGTTGCTTCGCGTGGATTCTTTGCCAACCTTCTAAAATCTACTATCGTTAATTGACGGAGTTCTTCTATTGGTCCAATTAATTTTGTCTTATATTCAAGATCTGAATTTTGATATTGTGGTTGAGAACTGTAAACTAATTTTGGTTTTTGTGTAAACTGAATTTTTTCTTCGGTTTGTTGTTTCATTTCTTTTTCATCACTTAATTCAATTTCTGATTCAGCTCCTTCTTTTAACTTTTTTATTTCATCTTTTAAGATATTTATAATTTGATCTGCTTTTCCGATTTTTAGGCCTAAACCACTTAGCCGTTGCGGTCTAAGCAAAGTACTTTTTGTTTCTATTAAATCTCTAACATCCTTAAGGCAGGTTAGCAAAACATTCCTGAATTGCTTATCTACTTGTTCTTTAGGAAATGTTACTTTAGCTGATTTAACTATTCTGGTAACGATTTTTTCGTAATCGATTCCATTGGTTTGTCCAAGTGGGATTTGTTGTTTTAGGCCATTGATTTCTGATTGCTCTTCTGGACTAAATATACCAAGCTGTTCAGGCTCATGTTTCGTAGCTTCTTTTTCAAAATCTTCAATATTTGTACCTGCAACTTTCTGCAATTTACCCTGCTCATCCAAAATTATAATCTCATCATCTATGTGACCGACATTTTGTGCCATACCCTGTAGTAGCCCCGTAGATGGGGTTAAAATTAATTGTTAGTTTTATTTAATTGATATTTTATTAATACAACCTCATAGTTATACTTTATTATACGGGGTCACTACAGGGCATAATTTTATATTAGTTTTCTTGCTGCTTTAGCCAGTACATTAGCTTTATCAGTTTTTTCCCAAGTGAAATCAGGTTCTTTTCGACCAAAATGGCCATAAGCAGCAGTTTTCTTATATATTGGTCGTAGTAGCTTTAAATTTTTGATAATTCCCGCTGGTGTAAGGTCAAAATATTTTCTAATTAACTTTTCGATATTATCATCAGAAATTTTTCCTGTACCGAAAGTATCTACCAGAACGCTGATTGGATGGGCATAACCAATTACGTAAGCTAATTGCACTTCGCACTTCTTGGCTAATTTTGAAGCTACGACATTTTTTGCAACATATCGCGCCATATAACTTGCAGACCTATCTACCTTAGATGGATCTTTGCCGGAAAAGCATCCTCCACCGTGACTGCCGTGACCGCCGTAGGTATCAACGATAATTTTTCTACCAGTTAAGCCAGCATCTGCAGGCGGACCACCTTTGACAAAACGACCAGTAGCATTAATGTAATACTTTGTTTTCTTATCTATATACTTTTGACAAATCGGCTTTATCACTTTGTTTAAAACATCTTTTTCAACGCGTGCTTCGCTTACTTTTTCGTCGTGCTGAGTTGCTACTACAACTGAATCTATTCGTTTTGGTTTTCCATTTTGATATTCCACAGCTACAGCAGATTTGCCATCTGGCCTTAGATAAGGTAACTGACCACTCTTTCGAACCATTGCAAGTTTTTTACAGATTTTATGTGATAGCATGATAGGTAGTGGCATAAGTTCTGATGTTTCGTCTGATGCGTAGCCAAACATTAAACCTTGATCCCCTGCCCCCTGCTGTTTGTATTTTCCTTTTCCAGCATCTACTCCTTGTGCAATATCTGGACTTTGTTCGTCTACTGTAACAATAACACCACAATCTTCCCAATGAAATCCCATTGTGTGATCGTCGTAACCAATTTCTTTTATTGTTTTTCTGACAATTTCTGCAACATCAACATATCCTTTAGTTCTGATTTCTCCGGCTACCACAACTAAACCTGTTGTAGCCAGAGTTTCTATACCTGCGTGGGTTTGTGGGTCTTGCTTAATTAATTCGTCTAAAATTGCATCAGAAATTTGGTCACAGACTTTGTCTGGATGCCCCTCTGTTACTGATTCTGAAGTGAAAATGTACTTATTTTCCATAATTATTTAGTTATTTAGTTTTTTAGTTGTTATTAGTTATTAATTATCTATTAATGATTGAACTCCTATTCCGTACGACAAACTTCTCTTCCGATTTCAGATAGGCAGGCTTGACTTTTAATCCCGTAGGTCGGGTTTCCATACCCGACACCCGTATTTGACGCTCGAGTATAGAAACTCGAGCTACGTTACTGTTGATTTAATGCTCAGCGTCTCCAAAAAACTTAAACTTCTTATCTTTCATATCAAAATAGGCAATCTTAGCATATTTTTCTTGTCCTTGTTTCTTAAATAAATTTGCCAACTTGGCTGCAACTCTGGCCGATTCTGATTCAGCCATTTCCAGCCTGTCTTCTAAAACATATCTTACAAAAGCTTTGATATATTTTGCCTGGGCTGGATCTTTTTCAAACTCATCTGCAAACACCTTACCATGCTTTTGATTCCAAGTAACTGCTAAAAATTTTTTAAGCCTTTGATCCTCTGCTAAAAACTTTTCTATATCAATAAATTTGACCAATTGGATAAAGCAAGCAATTGTTCTAGCTTTGTTACGCAGTTGTACAGCTCTAAAAAATTCATCTCTTAATTTTTGATTGTCATTGCCTACTTTTTGAGATATTGATTTTTCTTCTTTCTCAATTTGTTGCTGGAATAAACTGTCGCCTTGATAGGCAGTTTGGATTTCTTCTGCTATAGTTGGTTGTTTTTCTACTTTCTTAACATTTGTTTCAATTGGCGCAATAGTTTCTTCTTCTGCACCTGCCATTTCATTTATGTCTGGTCTCTGATCATGAGATTCTTGAAATCCCATTTCGCCACGTTCAATATTATAATCTTTTTTTCCATATGGTAATCTAATAAAATCATATAGTAAAAATAACTTGGATAAAAATTGTTTTTGTTCTTCGGTTAATTTTTTAGCATTTTTATTATTGGCGATAAAATTACCACGTTCTACCGCACCTCTGCCCTTTTTCTTGGATGTGAATCTATTATATTCTACCAACCAATTTTTAATTGTATTATTTACAATTTTGCCTTCTGAATCTTTAATTTTTTCATCTCCAAATTTTTCTTCGTTATTGTTTAAACCCTTATTAATAATATTTAATAGATGTAGTCCTGTTTGAGGATCACCATAGACTAATAATGTATATTTAATTTTTTCTAAGATATCAATATTTTTGGAAGATAGAATTAACGATAAATTATTTTTAAAAAGTTCTTCCATTTCCATATTACTAATTTCTGACATAGCAATATACTTTAATAAGATGATAACTTTATTATAATTTTGATAGAGCCCCGGTTCTAAAGTACTTTGCTCTATAGTATTACCTACTAATTGTTCTAATTTCTTTGACAATGTTAAAGCTACCGAAGTATCGTTTCCTTCCGATAAATCAATAACTAGTTTTCTTACACTTTCAAAAGTTTCCTTACTATTAAGTTTTTCCTTAGTAAGAATTGGAATTTCTTCTATATATAACACTCTTGTGTCTGCCATATAATATTATTTTCTATCTTGCTTACTAATCGCCTGATAAATTCTAAATAGAGGCATCAAAAGTTCATCTGTAGCCTTTACACCCTCCTTGTTAACTGTACCTTTCTGTACAATTTTTGTTGTTTTTTCTTTGGCTTTTGAAATATCATTAATTAATTGTTGGTTCTTTGGAGTTTCTGGTTGTTGCTGCAATAAATTCAACAATTCAACCAAAGTGCCATTAATTGAAATTAAAGCGCTAATTCCATCTCCAGATAGCTCTACTTTATCTAAACCTTTTTGCTTCACTACGATTTCTTCGACTTTTTTAAGATCTACGTGACCCTTTGCTGCAGTTTGTATTGTTTTTATTTCGTTTTGTTTCTGTCTAATGTTTGCTTGATTTTCCTTATATACTTCTTCGTCTTTTGTGAGATAATTATTTGCTTTTTTGCGTGCACTTTTGTTTGTCTTGGGATTTCTAGCTTTTTCTTCATTTTTACCAATGTTCTTTTGTAATTCTTCATTCTGTTGTCTTAATACTGCAATTTCTTCTTCCAGCGCACTCGTTTCTTCTGAGGTGTCTGGGATATACTGAGCATCTTGAGCGGCTTGCTCTGCTTGAGCGGCTTGCTCTGCTGCTGCTTCTTCTTTAGTTTTTTCATGGGATTTTGGAGGAAGTGGTTTTAAACGAGAATTTTTTTGTACGTAGTTTTGATCGATTCCTTGTTCTTTCAACCATTTAGTAGCAGCGGCAGCTTTTTCCTGTATTTCTTGCTGATCTTCTACTTTAAATTCGCTAAGAGAAATTTTTCCTGCTGCTTTAACAGCATCTGAATCAGATTCCTCAAACCTTGTTTCCACACCTAAATTATTTAAAATTTGTTCCATGGCTTTGATATCTTTTGCTTCTAAATTTGCCGCAGTTAAAATTGCTTCTGCTCTGTTCCTACCATTACTAATGTAAGCTTGTACAAATGTTTTAGGATTAAGAGTCTTATCACCTGTTGGTGTACCTTCTTTATTTTTTCTTAGATCAACTCCTACATTTTCCAGCATTCTTGGTTGAACGTCGTGGCCTCTTCTAACAATTGCTCGACCTTCTGCCATATCATCAATAGATTGGAAATACTCTCTACCCAAATCTCCCATTCCTGTATAAGCAGATCTTTGATCTGCCTTACCACTAATTAAATCAAAAAATTCAGGCGGTACATCACTCATATCCATATCTAAATAAATTTTTCCCTCGTCTGCACCCATAAAATTTCTTAATTGTGTTCTTCTTGCTTTTTTGGCAAACTCGGCTGCTCGTTCATTATTAACCACCACTCCTTTTTCGTTTTTTTCATATTTAGTCCATCTATCCACCCATTTACCGTTTTCATCTTGATCGCGTTTTCCAATTGACCACATTCTAGGTTTACCAACTTCTTCTGCATATTCAGCAATATTAACAGCAAAAGTTCCAGACAATTGATCGCCAAATTGTTTATCCATAATTTCTTGAAGATGTGCTGGCATATCTTCTGGCGAATGTTTTAAATTTTTATACTCTTGGGGATACTGCTTTGCCATATACCCTGCATAATCATCCCACTGATTTTTTTGTGTTAAAATTTTTCCGGCTGCCATTGCTTCAATAAAATCTCCTTTTTTAACTGCCTTATCAAAAACTTCAGCGTTTTCTGCTTCCGAAAGATTAGCATTCGTTATTTCTTTTTGCCTTTCTGATACTTGTTGTTGGGTTATAATTTTTCCATGTCTTGTTTCTCTACCCCTGATTCCCCAATTCATTAAATCCTGCATTTTTCCTGTAGCTCTTGGAAAAGCTTCTCGTTCGGCTTCTGTTCTAGTTCCTTTCCAAGCTTCCTTAAATACGGTTGGAGAAAGAAAACCTGCAACACGAGCCATTGCCCCCTCATTTTGAGAAGCACGTGCTAATCTTCTGTCAGCATATCTTCCGGCACCTCTTAAACCTACACCTGCTGCTTTTCTCGCTGCTTGCAGTGGCGCAAATGCCCCTTTGAGGCCTGCGTTCTTAATTCTACCCACCATGCCACTGGCAAAATTTCCGGCTGCACCGCCTACTTGGCTAGAAAGCACCATTCCTGCTATTAATAAACTAACAGCAATTATAAGATTTGTTAAAAATTCTGCTGTTCCGGCATTAACACTTAAATAAAATATTTTTACTTCTCCTGTATCGCTAAATAATTTAGCAGAGGTATTTTGCATTATATATAAGGAAAGCCATAGGAAAAATGCCAAGGCTGGACCTACGGTCACCCATTTTATAAATAAATCCCACCATTGTTTAGCATAACTTTCACCGCGCGGAAAAGCAGCTAAGAGATAAGCTAAAGGAGAAAGCACTGCTAATGCCCATAGCATGGCAATTCTAAATGCTAAAATAACCACCAGAACTAAGACAGTTGCAATAACAACCAATACTACAGCTAGCATTCCCACCGATGCTATAAAGTAGTCTTTCATAGCTGGCACATTATCTTTAACGTCTACGTGTAATTGCGTTAAATAATTAAGTTGAAACATATCAGCCAGATTACCACCAACATTTAATGCAATTATATCTTTAATAAAATAAAAAAGTAGTATTTGAAATGCATCAATGATTAGCCCTGTGATTAACAATGAAAAATTTATTAATACTGCCATTATGACAAGCTTTGGTAAATAACGCTTGTAATTGTATGCTTCTATCCTTAAAATTGTAGCTATTGAAATAACCAACAATATTATTACAAAAAATATATTACTGATATCACGAACTACTCCCCATCCTTCTCTCACAGCTGTGTGTCGTGTAAAATCTTGCCACTCTAATATTTTATTAGCTGCAGATAATATCCACGAAAGTGCTGCCGTAGAAGCCCCAATTGCACTACTGGTAATCCAAGTTAATAGTGTAAAAAATTCTTCTCCTACATCTACATCAGCATGTGCGGGTAAAGCAAAACCCAACCCCACAACAACACACAATAACAACATTACAGCAAAAAAATTCTTACCTTTTACGGGTTTAGAAAAAATTGTTTTAATTTTGTTCAAGAATATCATTAATTTGTTACATGATTCATGCTACATGACTACGTACAATCACTTCTTAATTTTCTGCATAAACATTTATCCAGGTAGGATAGTATTGCCAGGCGTTTACATTTACATCGTTATAACAGCCAAAAACTGAGTCACTAACGCTGTATCCGTAGGCACCAGAATATGGCATGCGAGTTAGATTATTGATATTGCCATTACACCAGCCCCAGTTATCAACAATTTGAATCCTTGGACGCACAATACAACCTTTTTTGGCCGGTCCGTTGGCTTCATAACCAGTGCAATATATATAATCATCATCAATATCGCCTACCTCTGCAACAACATTTTTTCCTAAAACATCCCAATAGCTATAGACATGGGCTAGACTGAAAGGATTATTTTCACTAGTTTGATCTCTTAATTTAGTTCCAGAAACAGTAATCTGGTTGCCATCACCCCAGTCCACGCGATAAGAAACAATTGGTAATTGATTAGAATCTACTCCTACATTAAACTCTAAACTAACAGCAACTGAATTATAAACTGATACAGGGCCGTTTGGTTCATTATTCACTTTAATATTTGTAACTCTAGGTGCCACAGCGCAATAATCATCAACTGCACCTTGTCTTGAATTGAACGGTCCATCACATAAAATATAAGGCACATCCCAGGATGTATCATATGGTTCATATCTTTCACTTATAGAATTCCAAATCCAAATACCATAACTCTTAGCAAACAAACGTTCAAGTAATTCAACAGCACCAGTAATGGTGTTAGGCATAGAACTAAACTGTATCGGCGTAGCTACTCTATTACCTGCATCATTACAATCCCAATCTCCTACACAGCTATAAGGTGAACCGCCTCTGGCTTGATAAGGAAAAGAATAATGAACAACATCAGGGGGTTCAATTGCGAGAGGGGTTTGAATATTACTATCTCCGCTCCATAAAGTCGGATTATCTATAGGAGCAGGAGGACTGACCGAACCAAATGGCCTATAATCAGTGGTATATTCGTAATTTAATACTGGTACTACATAGTCTGATCCTTCGCTAATTCTTGCTAGCCAAGCCTTGTTAGCACCTGTTGCTGTTACCGTATTAACAATGGCAGTGCATTCAGTATCAAAATATTCAAAACAATCATCCAATGTGCTTTGAAAATAACCACTAAAATCATCCCAACCATCACTTCCTGCACAAGGGCAAGGACCGGAACCATCTTGCCATGATTGTTTTGCAAAATACTTAATCCAATAAGCATCACTCCAATCACCACCCTGCTCTCTTACCCAGGCAATATCAAAATAGAATTGCTGGATACCACGACAAGCTCCACCAGCCGGTATTGGACGGCCATGTGGGCATATTGCGTCTGACCAAATAACATGGCCATCTTCATCTATTTCTTGTCCCACCCAAAATGCCAGATTGCAGTCACCGCTGTCGTGTCCGCTATCAGAACCTGAAAATTCTGCATATGGAAGCCCTGTATCTGTGACCATATCCAAAGTATAAGGTTGCAATTCCCACATTTCAAGCTGTGAACCTCCAGAATCGGGTGGTTCATTGCCATTCCAGTTAACATAATCTGAATTTTTTTCGATGACCTCTGCATTTACACAATAATATAAAGGTGTTTTTTCAGAATAGGCTGGGTACGAACCAAATGTATCTCCTTTTATCAAATCTACTGGCCACCATTGTAGGCAAATATCTGAATTCTTAGGGTCGCGAAGTAAACAATATCCCTTAAGTCCTTTGTATTCTAAACCTCCTTCAATATAATTACATGAAAGTGATGAACTTTGAGGATACACTCTGCATGAAGCTGCTAAAGGTGTATGGCTTTCTTGTATGTTTAGTGCTGGCCTAATTTCAACTTCGTCAAAATAAGAGCCACCTTCTGCTGATACTACACCACCTTCATTACCCAATTCAATATACAATAAAATATTTGATCCAGAATTAACTGACGTAACAATTTGCGTCCAGTTTTCACCAGCAGGCAATTTAGCAGAATCCATAAGTACACCATTACTTGAATATACATTTACGTAGCCTTTTGCTTCTTGTGGTTTTAAAGCTAAAGTATTAACTTTTGCACTTATTATGTAATCAGTGTTTGTAAAGACACTAAACTTTTCCGAAGAAGCAACATGCTCTCCATTTACTTTTAAAATACTTCTACCTTCGATTATCGAAACTCCCTCTTTTTGCTGTGCGTCAACAGGATTTTCAATCACTTTAAACTGACTAACATCCCATGGCTCATTAAAATTTGTCCAGCCAAGTGGTTGTAAGGTTGAATAATACAGTTCAAAATTTCCATTGGGAGTTTTTGCTAATTCGCCTATTTGCTCCATCAAGCTGTAATGATACAAACCTTGAATTGCTATTCCTCCTCCCCAATTAACGCCTACTGTCGAGTATCCTGAAAGATTACTTAATTTGGTAATTTCTGAAATTTCGAAAGTTTGATTTTGTACTAATGTTGGGGTAGGCAAAACATAATCACAATTGCCGTTAATATCCATGGAGGCGCAATTATTTAAAGCAACACAATAGTCTTCTTCTAAGCCCTCTGGGGTAATATTTTTAACAACAGATGAACAACTTAACCACTCACCACAAGTTCTATCTTGCCTGACACTTATCAATTCGTCGGAATTGCAGGAATTTATGCATTCAGTTGAAGCAACGCCATCTGCTGTTGGACTTTTATCAGCATTAAATAATAAATAGCTAATTTCATCTTCGCCAATACTATAATTAATATTTCCCCTATTATTAAATAAGACACAGCCTTCATCATAATCAACCAAACCATTGCAACCAGATTTATTTATTGAATTATCTAAATAATAATATATGCCGGTTTCTGCCAGAGAAAGATTATCAAAATAATGGCCATCGTCTGCTCCCCACCAAGCTACAGGCGAACTCTGAAGCTCACCAAAAGTAACCCATGCTTGCGTGGCTTCATTAGAAAAAAATCTACCTGTAAACAAAGTGTATTCACTATCAGACATGTCTTGCGGATCAATCGATAAATAAGCTAGCCCTTGGTTTGGTAAAACATTTAAAGAATTATCCGGTGACGTTAATTCAGCTCCGCAGACCAAATAATCTCCACAACCTCTATTGGCATTGTACACTTCTACTCTGGCGACACCAGAAGCAAGTTGATTTTTCTTTATATAAGCAGAAAGAGTGTATAAAGTATATGGCTTTAGCTGAACTGAACCTTGAATTATTTTCCTACCTTCAACTAATACTGCTCTTATGCCAACTGAATCTTCTACACCAACTGCTAATACTCCTCCTGGTAGCCCAGCTGTATCTTCTACCTCCCATCCATCAGGTGTACAATCAACTCCGCCAAAACAATAACTATTAACGTCTATATTTTGTTCAAAAGATCCATTAAATAATATGTTTTCAGAAATTAACGAAATTGGATCAATAAATTCAGAACAGCTATCAAATTCAATCTCACATTCACCTACCCAATTAGCACATAGTCCATCTGGACAAAAAGTATTATTATCACAGCTTAAGCCATTCCTTGGCCCGCCCTGACAAACTTTATCTGGCCTGGTAACGCCTAACTGTGTTTGAACCACTGGGCAGTCTGGTTCACCGCTATTAGTTGATGTTTTGTACCAGCCGTAATTTATAGAATCTGCAACTTTTTTATATTGGCATGTTCTTAAGCCAGGATCTTTAAAATAATCAAATCCTTGAGACGATTGATATTCCTTACAGCCAACAGAATCTTCAGAACACAAAATACTTTCGTATTGGTCTGGATCATTTATCAGATAAGTTGAATAAGTTGAAATAACCTCTCCTGTATTTGGATCTAAACTTGGGACACCTAAAACAGTACAACCAACCGACTGCGCTGAACATTGCTTTTCGCTTGTATTTACAAGATATGTAATGTTGTCTTGCGGTACTACAATTTCTGACTGGGCAAATCCTTCGTTATAAATTTGTTGATATGGAGAAGATGAATTATGTGTATCAATTAAGGCTTCGCAACCTACTGCTGATTCACGACACAGGTTGCTAAAAGATTTTAGATAAGCAGTCTGACCATAGAAATCTGTATATTCTTCACAACCCAGCATATATTGTGGAGCATTAGGCGGTGGGAAATTTTCTGGATTAAGTAATGGATTTGTATCACAACTTTGCGGAGTATTCCAAGAATCTTTAATCAAATAGTTGTATTGCGATACTTCTTTAAGTTCAAAATTATCGATAAAAAAGTTATCGCTGTCAGTTCCATTACCATCGTAGCTTTCGTCAATAATAGCTGAAAATCGTGAACTGCTAAATATATGATTACTTTGTGTTAGGTCTGTACTGGTATAAAATGGCCCAACACTGAAATATTGCCAATTTGGTGTAATTACCAAATCTTCTTCAATAATCCAATTGTTTTCTGGTGCTACTAAATGGCTGTTAAAAATTATTAGATCAATTTCTTGATTGGCACCAGTATCACTTTTTGCCCAAAAGTTTAAGATATATGTTTTTCCATTTGTCGCCACATTGTAAAGCACAGAACACCATCTTTCACCCACTCTTACATTACAGATATTATTATTAGCATCTAAAGCCTGACAATAACCAGTTTCCGGATTATAACAAGTGTCATCACTCAAGCTATCGCAAGTACTGGCAATCGCATTAGGATCACAAACAACTCCTAAATTTCCATTTAAGGTAGTTACCTCATTATCAATACCTGGTAATTCTTGACTCCTTATTGAATGGCCCGCAACAACTAATGATTCGTTAGAAATAGTGCCTCTTGTCCAGTTTTCTGTAGTGCCAGTTTCAAAATCATCATACAAAGCAATTCTTACATTTGTAGCACTATTACCCTTATACTCTCGGCATCCCGCAGCAGAAGCAGAACAAGATGCACCTTCACTTGGCACTGCATCATATATGCAATATTCATCACCCAACCGTGCATTGTCTGGATTTACCAGTCTTCCACCATATGAACCGCAGATGAAACATAGACCGTCTCCGTCGTCAACCCAGCCATTGCCAGTACCGCCAGTAGGAGTAGGATTATTCAAGGTATCGCAGGCATCTTCGTCTAATGCGCTATTGCTATCTAGGTATGAAATTCGGTATGGATGACAATCATCTGTACAAGATTTAGTTTCTTGCAAAATATTATATGAAATAGTTCCTCTTTGATTATAGAATTCTTTACAGTAAGGATTTTCTAATGCATCGGCTGCGTTTTCGCATTCGCCAAAATCATAAGCTAAATCCACTTCTTCTGGAGGTATATTAGTGCCTCCTTCCAAAGAATAAACTCGTAATTGAAAACCCGCTTCTCCAGACCCAACCCAAGTATAATAAGTTCCACAATCGCTTTGGCTAGGTTTGATGCATTGTCTAATATAAGTAAAATATTCTAAACCTTCTCCACCTCTTGCTACTTCGTCTAAATTGGTAAATTGCTCACAACCTGCCTGTGTAGAAGAGCAAGTTTCTGCTGTTGTTGGAATAAAGTATTCTGGAAATATTTCACGCTCGTAATTGGCTGCTGACTGCTTAAATGCTTGATAACCCACACACTCTGCGGGACAGTAATCTTTGCTTAAAGCTATAGCCGGTATTGCCGGATCGCCATCTGCTGGTGTATACAAATTACAGCCAACTTCTTGTGCAGAACACATTAAAGCATAATCATTGCATTGGGATACATTGTTAGCTGGATCGCCAGTACAACCAAGATATTGAGGTGGTTTTTTAAGATTAACAACATTAGTTGAACCATAATTAGAATAATTTTGTAATGAAGATCCTTCTGTGATCGCTACACCATCAAAATATATAGTACCAGAACCAGTTATAGATGTTGGGCCTAAAGTAATAAGACCAGTGCCATTGGCTCTACTGTTTGTTCTAAATCTAAAATATACAGGCTGCCAGCTTTCTTTTCGTGTTGAAATATTAAACCTATTTGTTATGACACTTGGAGTATCAAGTGTTGGTAAAATATATTGATCAGTTATTTCATCATAACGATAATAGCAATAATTATCATCTTCGCCATCATCATCAGCATTACCTATGGTATTCCAATTACATCCATAAGCTTGTAAATCTAAATACCAATCATCAGCAATAATAGTCGAATCTGGAATATAGACATAGCCAGAAACCACATATTCGGTATTTGGTTTTAGAAATGATACATCAGCTGATAATGCAGGGGAACTATTACCAGAAGCATACACAATTGATGCAGATTGCCCACCAACATATCTTTGATCAGTACTTAAAGTAATGTTAGAATTGTTGGTTGTCCAGGAATCTAAATTGTTTTCAAAACTGCCATTATATAAAATATTAGTTCCTGGCTGCAGACGAATTAATTCAAAACAGCCTACATCAGATTGATCACATGTTTGAGCATCACGATCTAAAAATATTTTGCTTTGATCTTTTTCTACAGAACCAACCAAGGCCAGCTCTACAGACTGCGAAAGACATTCTTCTTGCAAATCAATATTATCAAACCAGACTGTTCCAACTGGAGACCTGTCATCTGCTTCTGCAACTAGTTCAACTACTACATCCAAATCAGCAATACCAACCGTAAAATTACATCCAATATTTATCCAAATACCTCTACTATAAATTGTCACAGTTTCGCAAACTGGATTGCTATAATCTGCATTATTAAAATCTGTTAAAGTGTAAACTTCAAATTTTGGGTTACCCACAACTAAATTATTATAATACCAGCCAGAAATTGAATAATCTGTACTAGCACTTAAGGTAATCGGATCAGAAAATAAAATCTTTTTAAATTCACATACTTCTCCTGGTGCACAATCGACATTACTCGAACATGAATCATCAGGAGAAAGATTACAATAACCTGGGCCACCTGTACTATAAAACCTGGTGGAATAACTGCCACTATATACTTTTTCTCCACTTCCTGTAACTCTTAAAAAAGTATTTGTATTACCAGCGTCCTGCCAGTTCAATGCGACTTGGTTGATATTAGTAGGCGCACTTTCAAAACTATAATTTGGGACTAAGCTTTGCCTTATGTCACAGCCTGAGATAGTACAAGACGTACCGTTGTAAGGTATGGTGCATTCTCCCTCTACTTCACAGGTTGAACCTGGCGGGCAATTGTAATTTAGAACCACGCCTTCTACTTCGCATGAGCTTGAACCGCCTGATATCGTACAACTAACATCTAAATCACAGCCAACTCCTTCGCATGTTTCTCCAAATGGACACTGGCTATCATATATGCATGAACTGGCCACAGATCCAGTACAAACACCAACATTTTCACATTTTTTTAACACTCTTTCATTTTGTGCTTCGCAAGTCCAAATTCTGTCAACTGCATTATATTCTGTACACAACCATTGACAGCCTGCATTATCTGCATTACAACCATAAAAATCAAGAGTATTTTTTAAATAACTAAAATTTTGTTCTGAAGCAGTTGCCGTATAAGTTGTGCAGGTATTATAGTAGTCTGGGCAAGCATCACCATCTAATCTCCATATTCTTTTTTCTTTAGTACAATAGCCATAATAACGGCAATTACCGTTTTCGTCCTCATCAATGCATGATTTTTCATCGGCACAATATTCAATTCTGGTGACTGATCGCTCACCTGTATTTAGTACGTCTTCTATAATTGGACCATATCCTTCTAAACCGCAATATAACTCAGGTGCCTTTAATACCCAGCTTGGATCAACTAATCCATAAAAATAAGAGTTTGGATCATCATATCCTTCTATCAAATCATTTAAATCGTATATTTGACCTCCACCATATTGATTAATATATTGAGCAGCTATTTCCCAGCCCACTGGAATAATTCTGTATTTTCTTAAAATCAATATGCTTCTATATGGATAACCTTCTTTATACGGAGGTTCAAAACCTTGCGGAGTATAGCCAAATGGGATTTCGCCATCGAGCAATCCTTGTTTCAAGGCTTGCTCTACAGTAAGTTGTTGTTCGATTGCTTCTTCAAACTTTTCTGTAATAACACAATCTGTAGGACCAGGATTACTTTCATCTCTGCAGATCACCAGCTTTTGTAAAACTTCATAAGGTCCTCCAATTCTTCTATCTAGTTCCAGTAGATGTGAAAAACGCTCTTCTGCTGCTTCACTTCCGCTAGATGTTACTCCGCTTTGTTCATTGTATATAGGAGAAGAATACGAACCAGACTGACTGTCTGGCGACCACAAACCATCCCACAAAGTTTGTAATAAATTAGCCATTAGAGTATTTAAAAATGTGCCAACCGCATCTGCCACAATGTATCCAGTTGGTGTTGCTTCCGAAATTTCTTTATTTGCCAGATATTGTTCAAATGTCTTGTCGTAAGTCGAATCTGGCGAAACTAATACTTCAGCAATACCTGAGGTAATAGGTTTAAATCCTAATCCAGATATACGTTCTTTGGTCTTTTCATCAACAAGATCTTTTTGTCTTTGGAAAAAATTGGTATAAACACCAACTACTACACCTAGCTCACTTTCATAGGGATCGAAAGACTTGCTTAGTTTTTTTAAAAAATCAGGGTTATTAATTTCTGCATCCCAATTGTCTATTAGTTCTGTTAAAGTACATTTTGGTGCTTTAGGTCTTTGAGTTTGTTGTAGCCCCAAGGTAATTGCCAACTTTAATCTATAGTCTGGCTCACAAACAAAAGTGGCAACATTTTCTCTCCAAGTCTCAGTCATTACATCTTCGATAAATACTCCAGCAGCAGAATCTGCCGCATTCCTTAGATAGGTTCCCCAGCCGTCAGTATAAAAGGCTGGCTTACCACCCTCCCCACCAGAACCCAACTGCGTTCCTATGTCGTAAGCTATGTTTTGTAAAAAATTATCTAAACCTTTTTTCCAAGCAACTGCTGTTGCTTCATCTTTTGCTCTCCAGAGTTCATCCTTAAAATTTCTAATCCAAGTTTGCACCTTAGTCATAAAAGTATCTTTGCTTACTGATGGTTCTTCTACAATAACAGACATGCCGGGGTCAATTGATTGACCTATTTCATCAATATAGGACATACCTTCATCAGCTGGTACATCTGCTTTTACTAAAAAAACTGGGCTTAAAAATAGTGTCCCCAATATAAGGAAAAAAATTAGCCCAGTAATTAATTTGGATATCTTGTTGTTTTTTTTAAAAACTTTCATTTATTATTTTTATAAACCCTGTTGGATTAAAGTTTCTTGCACAACTTGCATTAGCTGATCGTCGCTAATGCTTTGTAATAAATCTTGCGGCATGCCAGATTCTAATAAAAATTGCCTAATTTCTTGAGCTGATAAATTGGAAAAATCCTCCATAACATTTTGCTGATCAAGCTGTTGTTCTCCCAGCTGAGCGGTTTGCTGATTTAGCAGTTCATCCAATGTTGTTATTTCTTGTTGTGGTGTTTGACCGATTTGAGTAGGTGCTGGCTGATATGGACGTTCACTTGCTGTACAGGTTTGTACTGGACAATTAGGATCTGTTTTAGCTGCAATTTCTTCCATGTCTAATTTACCGTCTGAATCTGTATCTTCTAAATATGGACTGGTATAAAAAACATTTAGCTCGTCAAAATCTGAAAGTCCATCTTTATCTGTATCTTGTTGACTTAATTGAGAAAGTTCTTGATTTTCTAATGTTTGTGCAAGATCTAAATTATTATTAACTTGTACTGTTTTGCCAAAATCACCACGGATACTAGCTTTGGAATGCCACAAACCAAAAATGATGGCTGTTATTCCGATAAAAATAACTAAACTGGGCAAGCCGTGTTCTGACTGCCAGAATTTGGTAAATCTAGATTTTACGTTGTTAGAAAATTCTGTCTTTTCTGAATGATCATTATCACTGTTATACAGGTCATTTAATACAACATTTTTATTTTTTTGTCCGTCAGGGGCGGATCCGCCTCTGGCGGATTTTTCTTGTTTTGCCATTATTTCGTACCTTAATTATATCATAACTATGACCTAATTTTTAGGTCTTACTGTTGATAAATTATAACACAAAATAACATTTTGTGCAAAATAAAAACACTCATTTTCTTTGAGTGAAATGTTTTAATTTTCGTTTATGTTTTTTTAACTCATTTACTAGTTTAACCCAGTCGTCAACTGATAATTCTTGAGCTCTAACATTATCTTTAAACCCTAATTGCCTTAAAATTAGCTTTATTTTTTGATTATCCAACTGCAATCCTGCTGATAAGTTATTTTGTAGTTGTTTTCTTTTAGAAGAAAAACCAATCTTTACTATTTGGAAAAAATCTTTTTCAAAAACATTATATTGATGATTATGTTGATGGATATCCACAGCTGGTTTGGTAATAATTTTTATAATTGCGGAATCAACCTTGGGTTGCGGCCAAAAATTTTCCTTTGATACCTCAAATAATATTTTTGGTTGAGCATAAAATTGCACCGATACTGCAAGTAAACTCATCTGACCGGGCTGTGCACAAATTCTTTCTGCTACTTCTTTTTGCAACATAATAATCATTTCGCTTGGTTTTGGATTGTTTGATAAAAACTTTCTTAAAAAAATTGATGTAATGTTATATGGAAGATTAGAAATAATTTTGTAATCAGTTGCTGGAAATTTTGGATCGTTATCTTTTAGCTTTAAAATGTCGCCTTCTATTAGTTTGACATTTTTATGATCTTGAAAGTTGGATTTAAAAATTGTACTAAGCTTCTTATCAATTTCTACTGCTATAACCTGTTTAGTATGTTTAGCTAACTCTTGAGTTAAAATACCAAAGCCTGGCCCAACCTCCAGAACAATGTCATCTTTGTACAATTTTGCTTCTTTAATAATTCTTGCTAAAATTTCGTTATTAATCAAAAAATTCTGCCCCCTACTATCAAGAGGTTTGATATTGTATTGCTTGCAAATTTTTTTGAGTTGGTCTATATCCATAACTTGCATATAAATTTAGGTATTGTTATATTATTAGTCGCGGGCAGGTCGGCCTAAAGGCTACCCTACCCGTGGTTTTTTCTAAGGGTTTGATATTATGGTGTTTACAAAGTTTTTTTAATTGGTCGATATCCATACTTGCTTATAAATTTAGCTATGTTATAATTAGTAAAGATATTATATTAGTATATTTGTATTAAATTTGTAATTAGTATTATGGGTATGATTAAGAAATTAGCTAAAAAAGAAATTAAATTTGCTCATGGCATGTCTATTATAATTGTTTTTTGTATTGCTGTAAGTATTACTCTAAGTGTGAGTGCTTATGGAATCAAAGGTACTTATTCAGGCAGTACACCACAGAATAAATTAAATTTTGGCGGTATAGTATCAAGCTATACACAATCATGCACTATGGCTACTCCATCTCCTCCAGCTTGCACTGGTATCCCATGCCCATGTCCAATATGTGGTTGTGTTGCGGCACCTTGCGTTCCACCACCTCCTAAATGGTCCGAAATTACATTAAAAAAATTCGGTGGAAATACAGATTTTATTTGTCCACAAATTGGATTTCCATATCTTGGCGCCACTCAACCTACACCTGGTAAATTTATTCTGGGTTGGGCATTAAATCTAAAAGGGCAAATCGGACTGCAAAGAAATTAACTATTTTTATTTATAAATTAACACTACCTTTTCGTACAATTATTACATTACTATCTTTTACCTTCACCACTGTTGATGGTTTTATTTTTTTTAACCTACCACTTTCTAATATCAACTCTGGTTGATTTTTTTTATTTAGAAATTGCTTTTTAACAACTTTGACATCATAAGCTGGTTTTTGACCAGTGACATTAGCTGATGTAGCGATCAAAGGTTTGCCTACTCTTCTTGCCAAAGTCTGTGCCACTATATTTTTTGGAACCCTAACTGCGAAATTTTTCGAAACAACAATAGAAAGTGAACCTGGCCAATATTTCTTGGCTAATTTTTTTTCTATTGAATTTAATTTAAAAAATTTTTCAACTTGGTGTTGGCTTGATGCAATGATTGTAAATTTTTTATCTTTTCTGTTTTTTATCTTTAATATTTGGTTAATTACTTTTTTGCTATCAAAAACACCACCCAAGCCATAAGCAGTGTCAGTTGGATAAACAATTACTCCTTTGTTTTTTAGAATTGTTACAGCTTCTTTAATATTATTTTTTCTAATTACCTTCATATTTATCTTTTTATTCCCTTAGCTATCGTGTATAACTGGTACAAATATTTTTTATAAACAAAGTCGTAACCTCCTATATATTTTGTAAATGATTGGTTAGGTATAAAGCCAACTTTAAATCTAGTGATGCCTTGCCAGTTTTCTTTGGTTGACGATACTCCCCAAAAATCATAATATTTTTTACCAGCATTTTTTGCATCTTTGATCTGTTGCCATTGCAACAGATGCGGTGCCATAACTTCGCGGAACTCATAACTTTGCCCACCAAAAAAATAATAAGCATGATCACCATAATATAATGTGATGTTTGCAGCTGCTACCTTGCCTTTGTATTCCGCCAGATAAAGTTTTAGTTGATCATTAAAGAAAACCTCGAATAGTTTTTGATAATAATTTTTTTCAAAGTTGGTAATCTTTTGCCGCTCAGCTGTTTTTTCTAAAACTTTCCAAAAAGATTCAAAGTCTGATTTTTCTCCAATCCTGATTTTCACTCCCCTCTTTTCTGCTAGCCTAATATTGTAACGAGTTTTTGATTTCATCTGTTTTAGCAATTCCTCTTCTGAAAGACTTAAATCTAAAACCAAGGTTTCTAATGGCTGTATAGTGTTTGATTTTTTGAATTGCTTTACAACATCCAACGCTAAATCAGTAGGCTCAATCTTTAAAAATATACTCTCTTCTTCTCTCGCTATTTGTCCAATTTTTCCAAAAAGATCTACACAGTCATTGTTACTTGTACCTTGATACTTGTTACTTGAAACTGGTCCGCGTGGCACATACAAATAATTCTGTTTCAGCGGTAAATTATGCCTAATTATTAGGGCTGTAGCTGTTATTTTGCCACCATCCATTATAGCTAAACGATGGATATTGTGTCCTTGTGCGCTTTTGAACTCTCCCCACTGCCAAGACTGCAAAAGACCTCCATCCTTTGCATTGGTTGAGACAAAATCATCCCACTGATCTTTTTGGTTTTGAGTTATTTCGACTACTGACATAAATTAATTATAACATGTAAAAACCGCGTAGCCGCCAGCTTCGATTCGTCGAAGACGAGGCGAGCGAGTCTTGCTCGCGGCGACAGTAAAACTGTCGCCTACGCGGTATAATTAACATATATTTCTAAGATAGTGATTATAATTTTTTATACAACAAACCCGTAAACAACAGAATAACTATACCGATAGTCAATAAAAAAAATGGTTTTTCAACAAGAAATGTTTGGTCTAATATCTTTTCAAAACCATACAGCGTGGCGACTAAACCAAAAGTACCCATTAAAGTAAACAACATTGGATAACGCTTAAATACTCGTTCTCTTTTTTGGCTTAAAGAATGTTCAATTATCGTCAATTCTTCTTTAGATAATGCATGTTTTACTTTATCTAGAATTTGATTATGTTTATACTTTTGCATATTAAATTACAAAATTAATTAATTTACCCGGTACAAATATTACTTTCTTAATTTTTCCACTCTCAAAATATTTTTTTGCCTTCTCTGACTTCTTAACTAATTCCTCTGCTTGTTCTTGTGTGATATTAACAGCTGCTATAACTTTGTCTCTAACCTTGCCATTTATTTGGATGACTAGCTCAATTTCTTCTTCTTTAGCTAGTCCTTCATTGTATTTTGGCCACTCATGAAGAGTTATTGATTTTTTGTTACCTAAAATTTCCCATAGCTCTTCGCAAATATGAGGAGCAAAAGGAGAGAGCAGAAGTAGTAGCAATTCAAAATCATTTTTAGAAACTTTTTTTTGCGCAGCAAATTTGTTTGCTAGAATCATTAACGACGAAACTGCCGTATTGTAGTCTTGTGTTTCGATATCATCTTTAACTTTTTTTATTGTTTGATGAGTAAGCCTCTCAATATCCTTATCAACCGTATTAACCGTCTCAACTGTATTAACTCCACTTAATTTCTCGCCCATCCTCCAAACCTTCTCCAAAAACCTTCTCACACCAATCACGCCCTTTGTATCCCACGGAATTGGCTGATCAAACGGACCCATAAACATTTCATAAACACGAAATGTATCTGCACCAAATTCTTTAACAATGTCGTCTGGATTTATAACATTACCACGTGACTTAGACATTTTTTCTCCACCCTCGCCAAGAATCAAACCATGGCTGGTTCGTTTTGCATATGGTTCAGAAGTTGGAACTGCGCCAATATCAAATAAAAATTTATTCCAAAATCGAGAATATAATAGATGCAGTGTTGTATGTTCCATGCCCCCGTTGTACCAATCAACTGGCGTCCAGTATTTTAATAATTTCTTATCTGCTAAAGCTTTATCATTATCTGGATCTATGTAACGTAAAAAATACCAACTTGAACCAGCCCATTGTGGCATGGTATCTGTTTCGCGTTTGGCATCACCTTTGCATTTTGGACATTTGACGTTTACCCATTCTGTAATATTTGCTAAAGGTGATTCCCCTGTTTCTGTTGTTTGAAACTTTTCTACTTCTGGCAGTTCTAATGGCAGTTCTTTTTCGTCGAGTGGAACAAAACCGCATTTTTCACATTCAACAATTGGAATTGGTTCTCCCCAATATCGTTGACGAGAAAAAACCCAATCACGTAGCTTGTAGTTGACTGCAAATTTTCCTAACTTTTTTTCTTCCAGCCATTTAGTTATATTATTTATGGCGACTTTTACGGTTTGATTGTCAAACTGTTCTGAGTTTACTAATATCCCATCTTCTATATCTACAAAAGCTTCTTTCTTAATATCTCCTCCTTTTATAACCTCAACGATAGGTAGCTTAAATTTTGTTGCAAAGTCCCAATCACGTTGATCATGACCAGGCACAGCCATTATTGCACCTGTGCCGTATGATATTAAAACATAATCAGCAATCCAAATAGGGATTTCTTCGTTGTTGACTGGATTTATTGCTTTAACGCCTTTCATTTCAATACCAGTTTTTTCTTTGGCTAGATCTGTTCTTTCTAAATCTGATTTATTAATTGCGGTATCGACATATTTTTTCACTTCATCCAAATTTTGTATTTTATTTTCTAATTTGTGAATTAATTCATGCTCAGGAGCTAACACCATA
>JAHIRB010000010.1 GCA_018818885.1 Patescibacteria group bacterium
TAATGAAAGATATATGAAGTGTCTAAAATATGCAACACCTCAAGAAAAATTAAATGAATATAGTAAGAAAAAATCAAAATACAAAAAAACAGCGTAAAGACGCTGCAAGATTAAGTGTTCGGTTTGACCCTAGCGGGTAGGATAATTGCCACATTACATATTATCATAAATATTGTTTTTTGTCAAGGATTTTGATAAAATAGAGTTACGAAAAACTAATATAAACGAATTTTTAAAAAACGAATAGATACGAATAATTATTCGCATACATTTGTTTTAAATTAGTGCATATTCGCGTTATGTTTTTAGAAAAGATAGAAATTATAGGCTTTAAATCGTTTGCCAAAAAAACGGTTTTAGAATTCCCACGGCCCGGTAAGGGCTGTCCTTTAGTTATTAAAGATGGGCTAAAGAATCATAAGTTAACTAATGGAGTGTGCGGGATTTCTGCTATTGTTGGGCCAAATGGCTCTGGTAAGTCAAATGTAGCAGACGCAGTTAGGTGGGCGCTTGGAGAACAAAGTTTAAAAACTCTGCGTGGCAAAAAATCAGAAGATGTAATATTTTCTGGGTCTGACAAAAAAGGAAGGTTAGGCATGGCAGAAGTTTCGCTTCATATCAACAACGAAGATGGAAGCGTAAATATTGATTATCCGCAAGTAGTAATTACTAGGCGTTTGTACCGTAATGGTGATGCTGAATATTTAATTAATAAAAATAAAGTACGACTTCAAGATGTTTTGATGCTTGTTGCTAAGGCAAACTTTGGGCAAAAAAGCTACAGCATAATTTCTCAAGGTATGATAGACAACATTCTTGTTTCTTCTCCAGCAGAGCGCAAGGATTTTTTTGATGAAGCCGTTGGTGTTAAGCAGTATCAGATCAAGCGTGATCAATCATTAAATAAATTAGAAACCACTTGGCAAAACTTACGTTCTGTTGAAGTGCTACTTAATGAAATCGGTCCGCGTGTTCGTTCGTTAACACGCCAAGTTAAACGTCTTGAAAAACGTGAAGTAGTAGAAAAAGAATTACGCATCTTGCAAAAAGATTATTATGGAACTATGTGGCATAATCTTAATAGAGATCTAAAAAATATTAAACCTAAATTTGAAAAGATTTCTCAACAAGTTAAAATTAAACAAATCGAGCTAGAGCACACTCAAAAGAAACTTTTTGAGTTAGAAAAACAAGATACGCGAACAGAAATTTTTAATAAACTGCAAGGTAATTACCAAAAATTATTTACACAAAAAAGTGAACTTGCAGAAAAGCAATTGATGTTAAAGCATAAAATTGAACTAGCACAACAAAAAATAACCAAAGCAGAAATTATGCCAGTATTAGAAATCATTGAACATCTTAAAGAGATTCAGAAAATTCATAATCAATTGCTTAAAGAAATCGAAGGCGGTGACACAAGCCAGGCCAAAGAGAAATCATCAAAACTACAAAAAAGAATACATGAATTAATTTCAAACCTCGAAAATCCTAAAACAAAAGAAGCAAAAATTGACGAAGGTCTACAAAAAGATCTAGACAGGATAATTAGTCAAATTAAAGAATTAGATGTTGAAGCGGAAAGAGCACAAAAAGCAATTGATGATTTCAACAAAAAACAAGACGAGCAAAAAGGTGAGTTTTTTGAGCTGCAAAGACTTTTTCAAAAACAACAATCAGAACTCAACTCATATAATCATCAAAATTCAGAGATTCGAGTAGAAACTGCAAGGCTAGAAACAAAACTAGAAGATTTGGAAGCAGAGATAAAAGATGAGATGCAAAAATTAGATTGGGTTAATGAGTTTCAACCAAAAAGTGCAATCAACAAAGAAGAGACAATCGAAACGATTCATAAATTAAAACATCAGCTAGAACTCATAGGCGGAATTGATCCCGAAACTATCCAAGAATATAAAGAAACAAAAGAAAGATTTGATTTTTTAACAACCCAATCAGAGGATTTAGATAAATCCATCCATTCTTTAGAAGAAGTAATAGTTGATTTAGACGAAACGATACATAAGCAATTTGATAATTCATTTAAAAATATAAATTCAGAGTTTCAAAAATATTTTAAAATTTTATTTGCAGGTGGTAAGGCAGAACTATTTTTAGTTAAAGAACAAAAGAAAAAAATCAAAGAAATAAAATCACAAGTTGAAAATGGTATAGATTCAACGACTAATTTAGAGCAGGAACAAGAACAACTAACCGAAGCACAAATAAAAAAGCCTTGGCTAAAATTTCAAACAGATAAAGCAATCAAGGGTATAGAAATTACAGCAACACCGCCAGGCAAGAAACTCCAAAGTATCAATATGCTTTCTGGTGGAGAACGCGCTTTAACATCTATTGCCTTAATTTGTTCAATTATTTCTAATAACCCTTCTCCATTTGTTGTGTTAGACGAAGTTGATGCAGCACTTGACGAAGCTAATTCAGAGCGCTTTGCCAGTATTTTGGATGAACTTTCACATAAGACTCAATTTATAACAATCACGCACAATCGAGCAACTATGCATAAAGCAAATATTCTATATGGAGTTTCTATGGGTGATGATAGTGTTTCTAAGTTGTTGAGTATAAGATTAGAAGAAGCAGAAGAGGCGGTTAAGTAGATTAGTGTGTAAGTAAACAAGTATTCAAGTAAGCAAGTACGTGAGCAGTGAATAAACTTGAACACTTGTTTACTTTACTACTTGAACACTATCAGAATACACTTGACAATTTCAGATTATTTTTATACTATACCCATACCGTCAAATGCTCCTCAGTAATGCTGGACATTGCTGATTATTTATTAAGAAATTATTCAAAATGTTAAAAATTCGACTTAGCCGATTCGGCAAGAAGAAAAAACCTACATATCGTCTGATAGTTTCAGAACACACCAAAGATACCCAAGGTAAAGCCTTGGAATATTTAGGTCATTATGATCCTCATACTAAAGTTATTGAAGTAAAAAAGGATCGTATTTTGGATTGGATTTCTAAAGGAGCACAACCTTCCCCTACTGTTCATAATCTTTTGGTAGATCAAAATGTAATAGAAGCAGAAAAAGTTGTAGCTTCTAAATCTAAGAAAAAGAACAAAGGAGAAGAAGATAAGCCAGTTGAACCTGTAGCAAAACTAGACGCAGAAAAATTAGAAGCTCCAAAAGATGAACCCAAGAAAAAAGAAGTAAAAGAGGAAACAAAAAAGGAAGAGAAAGTTGATAGGGTTAATACAGTTGATATAGGACAGAAAGAAAAGAAAGAAAAACCTTCGATAGACTCAGGTCAAGAAAAGAAAGAAACAAAAGAGTAATTTATCCACTTGACGTAAATATTATTGAGGTATAAGATACCAATACTATGCAACAAAAGAAATATCTTTCACCAAAACTTAGCTGGAACACTGTTTGTAGTTCATCATCTTCATCATCAGCCTGTGGTGAAAGGTTTACTTTTGCATAAATGATACACAATCAATTTATATAGAAGTCAGCCTTCCACCGATTGGATAGGCTGATATTTTTTTGTTTACCCTGAGCCTGCCGCACTTCGTTGCTCTCAGTACGACCCTGAGTGTAACTGAATGGATCGAAGGGTGAGAAATAACAAATGGAGGGATTGTACTTATATGGAGGTATTACAAATGTCGACCGAGATGGAAGAGATTCTAATCGCTATTGGAAATGTATGTGAGCCCTTGGTTAGTGCGGGCATAAAAAGCACAACAGTTGGCGACCCAATCGATAATTTGAAAAATATCCTTGGCAATGTTCCAAATGGCCAAACAGTAATTGATAAAGTGCCCGCATGGAAACTTTTCAATTTAACCGATGGTTACAAGGGTTCATTCGACTATCATGCAAGAATGATTGGAGACGCGAGTAGTCGTGACGAAAGGTTAAGAAAGAAAAAGGAGGTATTTGAAGAAGGTAGTGTTATTTTGGGAAAGTTTCTCACAGAAAGATTTGGGAATGTCCCACCTTAATGCCAATCATGGCATGACAACCCGGCTCCGGAGCAATCCTGGGCCGGCTTTCTTTATGAATTACAGGCTTGACAAAGCAAATCAATATGATATAATAGATTTTGATTCTCTTCTTGAGGATCACAGTCAGACTGTTTTTTACCCCGCACTAAATTTCATTTCATGAGATTAGTACTGGGCAAGTAAGTTACTTCCTGCTTGGAAGCACTGTTAGGTCGACAGTCCTGATAGAAATTAACAAATCATCTTTATCTAGTAAACTATTAGATAAAGAGTTAACGAATGATTGTATGGCAAAGCTAGAACAAGACCAAGAGTTTGTAGAAGGAATCGTCAGATCTATCGTTGGAAATCCAAAAGATGTTTCAACCGAAAGAAAAGTTGACGAAATGGGAGTATTGATTACTCTCAAAATTAACCCAGCAGACATGGGTTATGTCATCGGACGACAAGGTCAAACAGCAAGAGCTATTAGAACTCTGCTTAAAATCGTTGGTGCAAAAAATAATGCACGTGTCAATTTAAAAATTGACGAACCAGAAGGTTCAGAACGACCACCAAGAGCTCCAAGAGCAAATGCTGGTACTCCAATGGATACTGACACTTCAGTTGTCGATGATTTAAAGATTTAATCTTTACAATCAAAATCAAAAGTCCCGCATTCGCGGGATTTTTGATATAAAAAAAGCGGCACTGTGCGCGTAGCGTTGCACAGTGCCGTAAGCATGATGCTATTCCCAATAGATTACTACCGGTGTGTCGGGTGGAAGTATCTGAAGATAGGCAAGAGCAGCTTGAGCCGCAGGCAGAGCTTCTTCCAATTTCAGTTGCCTGAAATTTCCCGCTGCGACGTAAGTGATCCTGTCTCCATATCCATCCTCTTCCAGCATTTCCGTTGTTTCTTCGTTCATGAAGAAGACAATTGACACTCCGACTGGTAGAGGTACAATGGGGCCCGAGTCGTCACTGGAGTCTAAGAGGTCTTCGAGGAATGTAGTGAATTCATAGTCTTTATGGAGGCGTAGTATTGATGCTACGCTGGCCGGCAAAAACTTTTGATCACTTTCGGCTGAATCAAAGACATCTCTTTGGAATACCAGTAGTCTACAGTCACGTCCCAATGAAACCACCTCCTTTCCGTTTACTAAGTTTTTGGGTTTCAAAGTATCCTACTACACGTATTGTTTTTTGTCAAGAATATAAAACAAAGAAGCCAACCAGAGTTTCGTTTTGGTTGACTTCACTCATTTTGGATCACCTCCTTTTGTAACGAGCCTAACTCCAGTATGAGTTTTGGAATATTGACGCCTGCCATATGTAATTCCCACAATATTTCAAAGTCAGTATACGTAACTAAGGCTTTCCGATCAAAAATTACATCGTCAATAATTTCAAAGTGTTGTCCAAACCATTTACACATACCTTTTCTTACTTCATTAGAAAACAGTATAGGATTTTGGCTATCAGACATTCGTACCCCCTCCTTTCGTGTTGGCTATCTTATTATAGCAACTTATAATTGTCAAATTTGACATTACAAAATTAAAAAGTAACAATTAAGTATATGCTCAGTAGTGATCCCGTCGTTGGGAATTATTATAGGGTAATATATAAATTTATGATTAAACATAAAATTTTATTAACTAACTTTTCTCGTCTTTTACGGTGGGACTACTACTGGGTATGATTCAATTCGACATTATTACAATTTTTCCAAAGATTTTCTCCGCCAAAGGCGGATCCGCCTCTGGCGGGGACTCTTGTTGTTACTTTGATTATGGAATTATTGGAAGAGCAATTAAGAACAAGTTAATTAAGATAAACATTCACGATTTAAGAAAGCAAACTAAAAATGTCCATAAATCAGTTGATGATCGTCCTTATGGTGGTGGACCTGGTATGATTTTGATGGTAGAGCCAATTTATAAAGCGATAAGCATGATTAAACGAAAAGCGATAAAGCGATATAGCGATAAAGCGATAAAGTTAAAGCGACGGGTTATAATGCTTGCACCAGAAGGTAAAACATTTGACCAAAAACAAGCTAAGCGTCTTTCTAAATATGATCAGTTGATATTACTTTGTGGTCGTTATGAAGGCTTTGACGATAGAGTGGAAAAATTAGTAGATGAGAAGATATCACTTGGTAATTTTGTTTTAGCTGGCGGAGAGTTACCTGCTATGGCAGTTGTGGAAGCAGTATCACGTCATGTCAAAGGAGTAGTAGGACACGAGCATGCCTTGGACGAAGAGACTTTCTCTCCCGCCTACGCCAAGGCTACTGCGGGTAAAAAAGATCTTGACTACATTGAGTATCCTCAATACACCAGACCAGAAAATTTCAAAGGTATGAAAGTACCAAAGATATTGCTTTCTGGCAACCATCAAAAGATTAAAGAATGGAGGGAGAAGAACAGGAAGAAGCAATAATATCTTTTTTGTCATCTCGACAGATGTTGTTGGGTAGGTCAGCCTTTAGGCTGACTACCGGCGGCCTGAAGGCCGCTCCGATATTTATGTTGGCTTTGGCAAGCCCTGTAAATAAATATACGAGGTAAGCTCGGAATGACAGATAGATATGTGCAAAAGCTGTGTTTATATTAGGTGTTGACATAAAAACAAAATGGGTATATAATATACGTGGTTAATAATTAATGTAAATTTATTGCAAAATCAATAATTATTACAATATTACTTTAAAAATTTGAAGTAAAAGCAGTGGTGTTCAAAATATTGGACCCTACTGTTTTTTCTTCACCCAAAAAAGTAAGGATTAGTGAGGAAATGGCCTTTAACAAAATATTACACTTAATTTATCAAACAATAATAACTTGATAAGTTGAAGTGTGACAATCTCCATACTGCAATTTATTGCAGGGTAAACGTCAATTTACCTAGTCGCTCTCGAGCGACAAGGTTAATCTAAAATATCGGCAAGTTTTTACTTCTAGTATTTTAGGGACTGGTTGACCTAATCAACCGAAATATTTGAGCTTTATATCGATTTTATCGATTAGAGAAAACACTCATTTTTTGAGAGTTTGATCCTGGCTCAGGATGAACGCTGGCGGCGTGTCTAAGGCATGCAAGTCGAATGGGTTTAGACCCATGGCAAACGGGTGCGTAACACATTGGTAACCTACCTCAAAGTCTGGCATAACTCGGAGAAATCCGGAATAACACCAGATGTGCTTAACCTTCTTTAATGTGAGTTAAGTAAAGATTTATCGCTTTGAGAGGGGCCTATGGCTTATCAGCTTGTTGGTGAGATAACAGCTCACCAAGGCTATGACGAGTAGCGGGCGTAAGAGCGCGACCCGCCTCACTGGGACTGAGACACTGCCCAGACTCCTACGGGAGGCTGCAGTCAAGAATCTTCCCCAATGCACGAAAGTGTGAGGGAGCGACGCCGCGTGATTGAAGAAGCCCTTCGGGGTGTAAAAATCTTTTCTCAAGGAAGAACCTATGACGGTACTTGAGGAATAAGGGGCTGCTAAACTCGTGCCAGCAGCAGCGGTAATACGAGTGCCCCAAGCGTTATCCGGATTTATTGGGCGTAAAGAGTTCGTAGCCGTCCTAAAAAGTTTTTCGTTAAATCTTATGGCTTAACCGTAAGACCGCGGAAAAAACTCTTAGGATAGAGACTGGGAGAGGCAAGTGGAATTGCCGGTGTAACGGTCAAATGTGTTAATATCGGCAAGAACACCAAATGCGAAGGCATCTTGCTAGAACAGTTCTGACGGTGAGGAACGAAAGCGTGGGTAGCGAATGGGATTAGATACCCCAGTAGTCCACGCCGTAAACGATGGATGCTAAACATTGGTAGTATCGACCCTATCAGTGTTGCTTAACCAAGGTAACCCCTTAAGCATCCCGCCTGGGAAGTACGGCCGCAAGGCTAAAACTCAAAGGAATTGACGGGGACCCGCACAAGCGGTGGAGCATGTGGTTTAATTCGACGCTAAGCGAGGAACCTTACCAAGGTTTGACATGGCGCTGCAAGCTTATAGAAATATAGGCCGCCTTCGAGGGTGCGTCACAGGTGCTGCATGGTTGTCGTCAGCTCGTGTCGTGAGATGTACCGTTAA
>JAHIRB010000011.1 GCA_018818885.1 Patescibacteria group bacterium
GGAATGAAAGTAAAATGGTAGAGGAGACGATGTCTGGTATGAGAGCCTACTTTATACCTGGCTTGCATAAGCCAAGTATATCAACAAACTAAGCACAGGTTCTTTGTGAAGCTCCGGCCTTTAGGCCGGCGAGCTTCACATTACCCACTCCAAGGGCATCTAAGATGAGTCTGACATAGCCTCTTGATGGTTGAGCCTTCCTAGTTTCCACAAGGGATATATACGTCTGAGTAAACCCTGACAGTTCAGCGAGTTTTTGCTGACTGATATAGTTACCCTTCCTCATCCTAAGCTGATACTGGTATTTTCCAAAATGTTCCATTGTTTGCCTCCATGATTTGATATTGAGTATCCATTTTTAATAAATCCTGCAATACTTGTAACTGAACCTTAACCCGAGCTAACGCTTCTCTAGGGAATAACTGATACAGAATGTTGGGCGGGCTTTGGAGGAGAGTGAAACTGGTTTGACTACCCAGGTTGTCAAACGATAAGGGAAGTACTGTATAAACACCAGTTAGATAAGCACTTGGTATATTGATTATGTGTGAGGCTTATTTATCAAAAACAAAGAATATAGAACTGAGTGGTATTGTTGAAAGTTGGTATGTTATGTCATAATAAGAAGCGATAAAGAAATCAAACAAGTGATTAGGGGATATATTGCATTAGAAGTAATTAATTACGGATGATGAAAAATGGATTTTAAGCTTTTTGCCGAAACATTAAAAGAACTACCATTTGCCTTAATTGCAGGAATTGTGTCAGGAATTGTTTCAACTTTTCTTTTAGGATTAAGTTCCATTGAGTTTGTTAGTATATTTGCAGTTGTGACAATTGGCATTTTTGGAAAGAGCTATAATGACAAATTGAAAAAACGATGGAAAGAAGAGAAAAAAAGCAGAGATAAAATAAAAAAAACAATATTGCCTTTATAGTATCTTATAAATGAAAAACGTTAAAAATACGACAAGAAGGGTAAAATTTTAGATGAAAACTAGAAAAACAGATACTTCATTAATAAAATTTTTATCTGTTGTAATACCTTTGTGTATTGTGGGTTTTGGATTGGAAGGATTTAGTGGTTTAATTAAACTGGGTTGGGGAGGTGCTGGTGTAGTAATGTTTTATCTAATTATTGAAAATTATATAGACAATCACACAACTATTGGTAAAAAAATAGGTGATCGTGAAAATGACAAAAAATAAAAGCTTCAATGAATGGATATGAATATGGTTTCAACAAAAATCAAAATCAAAAATAATTTCATATTTTCAGCCGTTGTTTTAGTTATTTCTTCACTATTATTATCAAGTTGCACATTTCGAGACGAACTTCCTGTAAAGCGATATATATGCGGCAAAGGGTTTGTTAATTGTCTTTTGGTCTCAAGGTATGACGATATGGTCTCCTGTGAAATTGCAGATCGAATGTCAGGTTGGGAGTGTGATAAGACAGACAAAAATAATATTGTTTGTCAAGATGTTGAAAGTGATGTTAGTGATTCGTATTGCACAAAGTAACAATAACCAATCACTTACTGATAAGGTTAAGAACTTGAATTACTATTAAAAGGACACATAGAATGAAAAAGTTACTATTAATAGTTGTTTCGGGATTACTCTTGAGTGGTTGTGTTGGCAAACAAGAGGCTAAAGTTGAAGATCCTGATAAATCAATCGAAAATGTGAACGAAATACCCCTTATTGAGAGTGATGAATTAATTGAGTTGGAAGAACAAGCAATATCTCTTGTGAAAAAAATTCCAGAAGTAATTGAATGGATAAGTCTTTTTTCAGAGCCAAATGGTTCGTCTCCAAAAACTGGTGGCTTTCCAGCTTTCAGAGTAGATAGAGTTGAAGGACCGGTATATTCAATTCAAGTGTTTGAAAATATGCCAACACAGACATCTACTTTCAATTGGTATGATGTTAACATTGAAACTAAAGAAATTGAACAAAGCATATAGAAACTTAGATTTGTTGGGGAATGTGAGTAAAATAGTTAACAAGGAGCAAATAATGTATTTCAAAACCAGTTTGGAAATTGATTTTTATTCTGAAAGGGATGGATATGAGTCTCAGGTTTCAGTTTTCATAGATAATAGTGAAAAAAAAGGAAGGAGTGAGAAAATTGGTGAGATATGGTTGCTTACCCATTTTTGTATTAGAACAATGGTTAATTTCGGAACCCATGATTCAAGTCCAGCTTGGTTTATTTCTGATTTTTTAGACAAATGTGCTTCTGTTGGAGTATTAAAACAAACAGAAAATATTACTTTGGGCTATTTAGAAAAACTAAAAATTGTTAGCCATAAATCAAAAACAGGAGAGAAGGGTTTTTCCGCATTACTTAATTGTTCGAATCAGGTATATTTTAACTACAACACAAGGGGGTTTGGCTTTTTAGGAAAAGATTTAGACAAGTATTGCTTAGCGTCAATAGAGTCGTTAATGAAATATTTAGCTGAAAAGCGGAAAACTGACAAGGAGTATATTAAAGGTTTGGAGTTGGTAGCTAAAGGTTGTTCAAACGTCTTTACTCGCGGTATTTCAATAAAGAACCAAGGAGAGGTCTCAATGTTGGTTGCCACTAGTAGTTACTCTATGGAATGATGTGGCAAATATTAATTATTGGATTTGGTATTAACTGATTCTGAGTTTGATCTTGCAGATTTATTTAATCTAGTGAGTTATTGATGAGAAGGATTATGAGCAATACGCTTATCCTCAATTTTTTGCTGACTTGGGTCAAGTGAATGTGCTATCTTATAAATCATCTCCTGACTTTATTTCTTTAGGAAAACAGTTCACGCAGTGACCTGTTTGGGGAGCCAAACAGGATTTTGAAAAACAATATTACGGATTATTAATAACTATTGTGTTTTAATTATATTGATTAGTATTGGAAAACTGGTCAGGAATTTTTACAAACTACAAAAATGGTTGAGTGAAATCAGTGGCTTCAGTCTTATCTGTCCACCACCTGGTGGGTATAATTTGTTTGGCTGGTTGATCTGCATCAGAAGTAAATGTTCATATATAATTTCAACTGCGTAACTTAAATCAACATGAAATTTAACCTTTGGGCAAAGACGAGCAGGGCAGGTTTCATTTAATCGATCTTTGTCAAACTGAAAATATGATTATGAACAAAGAAAACAAATTGGATTTTTCTTTTTGCTTTCGTTAAAAGGGGCGGAAAGCAAGTATTTCAATGCAAGTGGGGAACTGGGGAGCCACTGTTGACTATCGGTACAATTTTGGATAGTGTCGAATGGTTTTTCAACAGTAATTCGTAATGAAGTTGAGGGTGGATCTGAGTGAGTTGTATTAGCTTTGAGGTAGTACAATGAGCAATCTTCATTAAAATAAGTAGTGAAAAAGGAAATTATGAATCAAAGAGATAAAGAAGGGATAATTCCCGCTAGTTTGATACAAGCTGAAGATGAGTCTATTGCCCAATTTGATCCGCGATCAACAGAGGGTTTTCATCTAATTATTTCGGGCATTGTTTTTGGTGAATTAGATCTAGAATCACCAACTTCAAGTGATGTGATTGTTCAAATGATTAAGGGCTCAAGCCTAAGAACTTTAGTGAGTAACCCTGCTATAGAAAACATTATGGAAGATTGGCCTCAAGCGAATGATTTATTTATTAGGTTTTTTGTAGAACAGGTTAGACTAATTGCTCCAGAAGGAAGTAATATAAATGGGAAACAATTATTTCGTGCTTATAGTCTTGCAGTTAAGGCTGTTCGTGAAATAACTGTAAGGCAATTTAGTCATATAATGTTTTACGTTGAAAGTGTCTTCGAGGTAGCTGATTATTTTGCCATTCCCATTGATAAAGAAATTGTTGTAGAGGTAAAAACAACCAATCAGCCTTTATATCAAAAGTATATTGAATATGCTAGAAAATGGGAAGAAAGTGTGGGTTAGCTAGTTGGTTAATAAATACCTCAGCTTTATTGATTAGTTCCAGTCATTACAATGGTTGAGTGAAATCGATGGCTTCAGTTTTAAGTGTCTGCCAGCTGGTGGGAATAATTTGTTTGGCTACTTGATATGCATCAGAAGTAAATGTTCTTTTGATAAACTGATGAGTATATGCCACATCGCCCCGACAGTGGGTGGTCAGCCAGTAGGTAGGATAGCGTGACGTGACATAAACCAGGAATTCATGCGCAAATTTAGCCAAATTGTTATCGTTGGCCAGCAGGACTCCGTCAATGTCGAGATAAATGTTCATAGTGTGGTTGGACCATGACTATTATATATATGAAGATATGTTTTGACCTTGATAGTTGAAGGTTTAATACAAAAAATAAAAGTAGTTTCTATCATACTGTTAGCACAAAGCGAAAATGTCGTGTTCCTGCAAAGTAGAAATGTCGCCTTTTAGAAAAACCCATTCATAATTTGGTTAGTTATAAAGACTAATCAAATTGGAGGTTTTTCATGAAAGAGGATATTACTATGAGCAAAA
>JAHIRB010000012.1 GCA_018818885.1 Patescibacteria group bacterium
ATCTTAAGCACCAAATTCCAAATCCCAAAGCGATTGTAAGATGTTTGTAATTTGTAATTTGATATTTATAATTTGTTTGGGATTTAAAAATTGTGATTTATAATTTAATCAACATGGTGGTAGTAGCTCAATGGTAGAGCACTGGGTTGTGGTCCTAGCGGTTGCCGGTTCGAGTCCGGTCTACCACCCCAAAAAATACTTCGCTTTGCGAGGTGTTTTTTATATTAGATAATCTAATTCTGATTGACATCAATAATTATTTATTATATTATATCAATATACATTGATATACTTCTATGGTAAAATTTTGCCAAAATGAAAATCTAAATAACCTAAAAAGTTATTTACAAGCTATTGAAGAACCTAATCGTCTTAGGATTCTTTGCCTTCTCAAGAAAGGTAAACTTTGTGTGTGTGAAATATTTAAACACCTATCTTTGCCTCAAAACTTAACATCTCATCACCTTAAAATTCTTAGAGATGCAGAATTAGTATTGTCAAAAAAAAATGGGCTGAATGTAATGTATAAAAGAAATGAGAAAAAAATCGAATATTATCAAAAATTATTAAGTAAAATTGTAAATTTATGATTATCCAAGTTTTAGGGTCCGGCTGCCCTACATGCAAAAAATTATTTGAAACCGTCAAAAAAGTTCAGTCTGAGTTAAAAATTGATGCTGAGCTAGATTACATTACTGATGTTGCAAAAATGATTGAGATGGGGGTTATGACAAGCCCAGTATTAGCAATAGACGGTAAACCAGTTTTGACTGGTGGGGGTCACAGTGAAGAAGAAATCAAGAATGCTTTAGTTAAAAACTTACCACAAAAGCCCAAGAATACAGGCGGTTGTTTATGTGGTGGCGACTGTTAATCAAATAAATTCTTATGGATATTTTTCAACCAGCTCAAGTATTTGCTGATATTGTCACATATAATTGGCTAGGAATAACAAATGAATATTGGGGTGATGCAATCAATTTTTTTATTTATGACGTAATAAAGATTGGATTATTGTTAATAGTCATTAACTATGTAATGGCGATTACCCGATATTATTTTCCAGTAGAAAAGATAAGAGATATATTAACTAAAAGAAAATGGTACGGCTTTGATTATCTATTGGCAGCATTACTCGGAGTAATAACTCCATTCTGTTCATGCTCATCCATCCCTCTGTTTATTGGCTTTGTTAGTGCTGGTATTCCCTTGGGTGTTACTTTTGCATTTCTTATTGCTTCTCCTTTAGTTAACGAGGCTTCGCTTTTTATTTTTCCTTCAATATTTGGTCTAAAAATGACCTTGGTCTATAACTGTATTGGCATTGGTATAGCAATGCTTGCTGGAATGATAATCCAAAGATTAAAAATGGATAAACATGTTAATCCTGATTTTTTGAAATTCAAAACTAAAAAAGAGGCTACTATAGAAAATGACGGGGAAAAAATTGCACTAAAAAAGAGGTTGATTATTTGGTGGAAAGACGGAATGCACATATCAAAAAGTATATTTCCCTATGTGTTAATAGGAGTAGGTTTAGGTGCAATAATACATGGTTTTGTACCAAGAGATTTCGTTGAAACCTATCTGGCTATTGGTAAATGGTGGGCTGTGCCTATGGCTGTCATACTGGGAATGCCTTTGTACGCTAATTCGGTTAGTGTTATTCCAGTTATTGAAGCTATGACAGGCAAAGGCATACCGCTTGGCACTTCACTTGCTTTCATGACAGCTACAGTAACTTTATCAATTCCTGGGCTTTTAATACTTAAAAAGGCAATGAATTGGAAATTGCTTTCAGCTTTCATAGTAGTAACTTCTCTTGGGATTATGATAATTGGATACTTTTTTAATTACTTTGTGTTTTAATTTCATGCAAATTATAAAAAATTTTCTTTGTTTCATTTTGTTAATCACTTTCATAATCATATTAACCGGATGCAATAAAACTACAATGGATGCTGGCAGCGATGACTACGGCAATTTAATGTCTAGTGCCAATCAGTCTGTAGACAAACTAGAAGTTTATTATTTCCACCGTACAGCAAGATGTTATTCCTGCAATACTATTGGACAATATGTTCGTGAAACTATGGAACAAAAATATAGCGAACAGATTAAAGATGGCGTAATTGATTTTCGTCAACTAAATGTTGAATTGCCAGAGAATAAAGAAATTGCTAAAAAATTTCAAGCTTCTGGGTCATCTCTATATATCAATAGAATTATTGATGGCCAAAATAATATTGAGCAGGATATGAATGTCTGGAGATTATTAAAAAGTGAAGATCAATTTAAAAGCTATCTAGAAAATAAAATAGATTCTTACTTGGGGACATAGAAATTATGGAGTTTATAAATTTTTTGATTGATAATTATAACATTCCGTTCTTAACGGCTTTTCTTTTAGGTATATTAACTTCGATTAGTCCTTGTCCTTTGGCTAGCAATATTACTGCTATTGCCTATATATCCAAAGAAATAAAAAAGGTTAAAAATACTTTACTCAATGGATTTTTTTATACTCTAGGCCGTGGTTTTAGCTATACACTCTTAGCAACAGTAATTTATTTTGGGGTTTCCTCTTTTAAGGTATCACAAATATTTGAAGGATGGGGTGATAAAATTTTAGGTCCAGTTTTGATTGTAATTAGTTTAATGATGTTTGGGGTAATAAAAATTAACATCAGTGGGCATAACCAAAAAATTGAAAAGTTGAAAGAGTGGCTTTCCAATAAGGGATATATTGGCTCATTACTTTTAGGTATTTTATTTGCTTTAGCTTTTTGCCCTTATAGCGGAGTATTATTCTTTGGGGTTTTAATCCCTTTAGTATTAAATTCAACTGAGAGTCTTTTACTACCGCCTATTTTTGCACTTGGCACAGGGTTGCCGGTTATCATTTTTTCTTTTCTGATTGCTTTTTCAATGCAGAAGGTAGGTAAAGCTTTTGAGATAATTCAAAAAATTGAGAAAGTAATAAGATTTATTGTGGCCTCAGTGTTTTTATTGTCAGGAATTTATTATCTACGTTTTTTAATTATGTATTTAATAAATCTCTAGTGGAGAGGTGTTTTTTGTTATAATAGAAATATGAATAAATTTAATAATTTCTTCACCGATAAAGAACGATTTAGAACAATTGATAAATTTCGTATTATTTATTTTTATCTGTTCTTAATTTCGTTTGGCATTACTGAATTCGGACGGAAGATATATCGACCTTTTATTAGGGAAAGTGATATTAACGACTTTGGTATAGCAGATTCAATTGGTAATTTAGGAGGGATAGTTGCCCAGATTTTTTTTGCGCTCGCTATCCTTAATCCTCCAAGACATAAGATATTTAGGGTTATTGCTTTACTTTCCTTTGGTTATATTCTTTACGAAGTATTGCAGCCATATTTACCCCGGGGAGTTTTTGACTGGAAAGATGTTTGGGGAACATTTATTGGAGGAGTAATTGCACTATTTCTTTTTCTTTTAGTACAAAAGGTGTTTAAGAATAAAAAAATTTTTAAGTTATAATTCACTATTACAATAAAAATGTAACTTTAACTCTTGAATAACCGTGGTTAACTTAGTTCTAATGTCGCCCGCCTCGCCGAGACGTCGAGTCGAGGCAGGTCCCTACTACCACCCCTTTGATTCGCCGTAACGAAGTGAAGGCGATTAATTCTGGGAAGTGATTCTTAAGCATTAGGAGAAGACATCACCGATTTTATATCGCCTGCCTGCCGACCTGTCCGCCGAAACGTAAGCGAAGGCGGAAGTGGCAACGTAGGCATGGGTGGTGTTTTTTGTTATAATGTAATTGTATGGTTGATTTTATATTTAACAATTTATTTATAGCAGTAGTTCTAATACTTTTTACAACATCACTTTATTTTATTTATTTAAATTTTCACGGCAGGTTTTCAAGAAGGAAAAATCTTGCAAGTCAATTATCATTTAATTATGAATTTAAAAATAAAAATAAAGAAAGTAACATTATTACAGGTAACTATAAAGGAAAGAAGATAAAAATATACGACAAGTTTTCATTTACGAATCTACTTTCCAGATATACGATTCCTTTATATGGTGTTTATGTAGAAATTGATGGAAAGATTATTCTAAGACCTAAACAATTTTCACTCTCACCTTTCAATAGATATCCATCGTCCGAAAAAATTAAAACAATTGTTGACGACTACATTGATACTGGAAAAATTAAAAAAGATAAAACAAGTGATATTGTATTTTACATTTATATGATTTTCGGAATAACTTTCATACTTAGTATAGTCATTCTTATGTTTTATTTAAAGTATAACCCGCTGTAACTTTCCAAATTCTAAATATCTGCTTAATTAAGTGGTTCTCTACCTACGGTAGATCTCCCGCAGGGAGACAATTTACTACCATCTGGGACCTGAATCTGTGATGACAATCATAGCTTCAGGAGAAGACATCTCCTCTATTATGGGGAGGTGTTTTTGTTACCTTTTTGAGATTTAATCGTTTTATATAATAATGATATAATTATTAAGTAAATATTAAATAAAAATTATGCCCATTCTAATTACTCTAATAATTGCAGTAGTCGTAGGATATATCACCAGTCTAAAGAAAAAACGTTTTCCAATCTGGATTTATATGCTTACAGCATTTTTTGGTGCTCTTGCAGGAACATTAATTTCTTTTGGTGACTCTGCGTTATTTCTAAATTACCCAATACTAAATATATGGACAGTGCCAGTTATTTTATCTATCCTATTTTCTTTAGTAGCTATATTTGCCGACAGAGGCAAAATGATATTAACGGTTATTTCTATTTTTATAATAATTACTGGTATTGCTGGTTTTATATATATAGACAGTTCACCAAGTGATTACAGTGGACTTTTTCGTGAAGAATTATCACGTGCAGGTGCTGAGCGTGTTGGCCAACCCATAGAAGGATTTAATGCGTTTATTTATCTTGAAGCATTTCCAGGTTTTATAGCAAAAGATTTTGATGGCGTTAAATCTTTTGAAGGGATATATAATCTTAATGATACAGAACTAGAATATACCAGAACTGCTGGTAATCCAATAACTTCCGCTGAAGAAACTATATCGGAAGAAGGTTATAAAATACTCCTTGTAAATTTTTCTAAGCGAGTTGGCGTAGAGGTGAATAATGAAAAAAATATTGCAACGCTTCTTGATAAACTTCGTGAAGGAGACCCAGAGCTTGTATCATACATCGGAGACGACTTCTCCATTTGGTTTCCAGAAGGTTGGTATGCCCACGAAAATAATTCATCAGTATTCTTTACTCACGACGAAATTTTGGATATTCCCAAAAATACAGAAAGTTTTGCCGCAGCGCCTTGGGCTCAAATTACAATTAGCATCATAGATATTGACGAGCTCTTTGCCCAAAACTTATGGACAGACGGAAGTGGATTTGTTATCTCTAAAAATTCTGTTCGTATAGATAATATGGAAGCTATAAGAATAGTGACTGAGGCCGGAGGAACAAGTGGCGAAGTTTTAAGCTATGTTTTTAATCCAGATGAAAGAGTATTTATAGTTTCACATTATCCATACATCCCGAGAAGCCAGGATACTGATGAATTTGAACAAGCAGTGAGAACTTTTATGGTAAATTATAATTACTAAAATATTAAACTATTCTCAGCTTAACAAGAAACATCTCTTAAAATGAGGTGTTTTTTGTTTACATTGAGTTTAACGAAATGTTATAATAATGATATGAAGAAAAAAATAAACAAAGAAGGTAGGCTAACTAAAAAGTTCTACCAAAAAAATATTTTATATGAGTGGAATCGTTTAACCAAAGACACGTTTCATAAACTTGAGTTTAATACTACATCAAAATGGTTAAAAAAATATCTACCGAAGAAAGGTTCCATTTTAGATGCTGGATGTGGCCCAGGACGCTATGCGTTAGCACTTGTAAAAATGGGTTACAAAATTACTTTATTAGATTTAGTAAAAGAAAATTTAGAATTTTCGAAAAAGAAAGCTAAAAGATTAAAATTAGAAAAAAACATTAAAGAAGTAATAGAAGGATCAATCACTGATTTATCAAAATTAAAAAGTAATTCTTTTGATGCTGTGATATGTCTTGGTGGTCCTTTATCTCACGTT
This sequence comes from Patescibacteria group bacterium, assembly GCA_018818885.1. GTDB lineage: Bacteria > Patescibacteriota > Patescibacteriia > Buchananbacterales > SURF-54 > JAHIRB01. Next base: position 6,142 of record JAHIRB010000012.1, read on the forward strand.
CACCCAGCATCACAAAGAAGTAAAGCCGTTAATGAACTTATAAGGGTTGCAAAACCAAATTCCTTAATTTTTATTTCTGTTATGAGTAAATACGGAGTGCTGTTAGCTGGACAATTCGGATGGCCAAATGAAGCATCTTACAAAAAACACTTTGAACGAATTGTCTTTAAAGGTGATGATTATCGCTGGCACGGCACTAAGGGTTTTTGTCATTTTTTTACCTCACAAGAATTGGAACAATTATTCAAGAATAAAAAAGTTAAGATTGTTAAAAAAATTGGACTTGAAGGTTTAAGCGTTGATAAAAAAACTACTAACTTCTACGCAAAAAAATATCCTAAGGCTTGGAAAAATTGGTTATCAGTCCATCAAAAAATCAATACGGAACCTTTTGTTGTAGATGCAAGCGCTCATATACTTTTTATTCTTAAGAAGCTTCGTTAGCTACCACCCTCGCAAACTTAAATATCTGCTTAATTAGCGGGTTCTCCGCCAGAGGCGGATCAGCCTCTGGCTGACAACTTACTCCCATCTGGGACCCCAAAAGACACTTCGCTTTGCGAGGTGTTTTTTGCTATACTTAAAATATGAGTATTAAAGAATCTATAAAAAAAATACCAACTTGGCTAAAAAGTATAATAATAATTGATATATTATTTGTTATTTGGCCCTTTTTACCATTTGATGACTATGCTACCGTATTTCATTATCACTTAACAATAATAAAATTAATTTTTGCAACGATAGTTGCTTTTATAATAGGAATACTGGTTGCCAAATGGGGAATTAAAAAAACAATCATTATATTTATGATAATTATAATTTCTATACCCGGATTAATGTATGTAGAATATTATATATATGATTTCACAAAATTTATGAAATGCTATGATACAGATAATGGTTTCCATTGCGAAAGACCAACCAGTTTTGGTGAATCAAAATGTGAAAGAAATGATGGATTATGGATATGCGAACACAATAGCTGGTACTGGTGTAGTTACAGTAATAGTTTGGCTGGAAAACTTTGTGATGATGTTGAATATGATTGTTTCTACCCATATTCTGATAATGGAAAAAAATGCACTGATTCAAGCCAGTGCCAAGGTGCTTGTAGAGTAGATTTTGAAATAGTAACATCTTCATGTAAAACAAAACTAGAAGGCAAAAATAAATTCTCATCGGGTGGTATTGAATATACGTGTACAAATAATATTATCGGTAATTGCGAAAAATATCCGCAGGTTTACAGCTGCAATCCCAAGCCTTGCGAGATGGAAAATGGCCGTTTTTATTGTGATGGGCTGGGTTGTACAGAATAATTATTTTCCAAATCCTAAATATTTCCTTAATTAAGTGGTTCCCCGCTTCGCCGATATTGTGATAGGCATCAGCGAGGCGAGCAACTTACTACCATCTGGGACCCTTTAATAACCATTAACAATTAACCCGCTTACGCTTCGGCGGGCAGGCATTTGACTTGTGACCAGTCTCGCCGAAGGCTCACCCGCTTCGCCGAGATTTTACTTATTATTAACGAGGCGGGCTGTTATTTTTTGTTGGTCAATTGTTGGTGGTCAATAGTCAATTGTTTTTACCGGGGTGGTTGTTTTTTTTACATTGAGTTAATCGCCCTTTGAGTTAATTTAGGGCGGCCATGAATAGCACTGAATGAGTCTAAATGTTATAATAAATCTAGTAATTAACTAATTTTACTTATGGAAGAACAAAAAAAAGAAGCTTGCTGCTCACACACAGATAAACACTTTTGTTTCTGTAGAGCAATCTTAGCAATTTTGATAATTGTTTTAGTTTGGTGGGCACCTTCTTGGGCTAACATTGGAATCACAGTTTTTGCTGCCTTGATTTTACTGGGTGCTGGTGGCTGTGCATGCAAAACAAAAAGTTGGATGAAAAAAAAATAAACTTCTTAAAACGAAAAACGCCACGCTGGTGTAAACTTGCGTGGTGTTTAGTTTAGTAAAAAAATTGCTTGCAGATCAAACTATAATCTGCAAGCAACGGTCAGAGGCCTAACTAGCCAGTATTATTAAAATTGAAGAGGTTGTTGGCAACTTACGTTGGGGCATTGAAACTCTTTGGAGTTTTCTCCACCGATATCGGTAAAGCACTTCCCACAGAATTTCTTTTCACATGTAGGGCACTTCCAAAAATTTGAACAAACAATCGTGTTGCAGTTTGGGCAATTTTCGACCTGACCTGTTAGTAGAACATAAACTACCTTCAAAACTGGCATAATATCCCCCCTTATGGTAAGATAATGACCGTAAGTTATTTATATAGTATAATCAATATAATTGTCAACTATTAACTTAAATGATATGGGACACAATAGCGCTGCTAAAGCCCGAACTAAACACTCTAAGAAAAATACTCCAAAAGGCAAAGCAATAGCAAAAAAAACAAGACGTTTGAGAAAGATGCACTAATTTTCTCTTAAAATAAAAGATCCCGCTTACCGCGGGGTCTTTTATTTACTGTATCGTTAGACTTAGTAATTTCCTCTGCTTTGTCGATTCTTTCGATAGCAGTCTTTGCAGAAAATGTCTCTTCCTTCAGCAGGTTCAAAAGGAAGTTCTGTGATGTCTGTTCCACAGCCTGAACATTTCCAGTTTCCTTGAAACATTTGGCGTGGAGCAAATCCTTGATTGTTATCCATTTTAATGACCTTTTTTGTTTTGATCCTATAGCTTATATAAGAACAAAACTTACTATTAATTAACTTAGGTATACTATCACGCTTACATCATTTTGTCAATAAAGAAAGCCGGGGGCGCTTGTGCGCTCCCGGCGTGTTATCGCTGACATCTCGTTAGCACGGCTCTTTGCCAGTGCCCTTTAATTCGGACTTCTTCTCCAAATTCAGTTTCTTCTCTCGCTCTTTCATGAGTTGATCTTGTTTTTGTTTCTCGACTGACTCGAAGGCAAGACAGATGTCTCGCAAAAATACCGGCCTTTTTTTATCTACATCTTCTTCCAAGACCGCCTTTAGTCGATCTGACATAATATTGGCATATTCCGAACGCAGAACACCTGCCTCATCGATATAAAACGCTTTTGCATCGGCTGGTACAGGTTGTTCAGGAGTAGGCCTGGGGACAGCAACCGCGTGCCACCTTTGTTCCTTTTCTCCATCAATTATGGTGACTTCGATTTTGTAGCCTTTTATGACATTATTGATGAGGTTGTGATCCATAAAAGGCGGATCAGCCGACGCCAATTCAATAAGGGTGCCATACTCTCCGACATTGTTGTTGTTTTTGTCAAGGAATACCTTTCCCTTAAATATCCCTTGTCGTCGCGCCAGAAGCTCGAGTGTTTGTGTCGCGTAGTTCTCAGCCGACTTCTGTCGTGCTTCTGCTGCAATTTTCCTGGATCGAAAGATGGCGGGTAGTGCGAGTACTGCAATAATAGCAAGGATCGCTGTTACCACCATTACTTCAACAATGGTAAAACCTCTTCTCTTCTTCATTTTTACTCCTCCTTTATATTGTCCTGCTCTCGGTTGTGAATCTGAATCACTTTGAATTTCTTGCTAAAAAACTTATCACATTTATACTTTTTTGTCAATAATATTAATAATTTTTTAATGTTGAAAATCTACCGTTTTGTTGCTATTATATAGACATGGCTAATCTATCAAAAACAACCCAAGAGCTGATAAATCAAATCAATACTACTACTCAACCAAAACACGTCTCAAAAGAAGTAGAACGTATTAAAGTAAGCTTAATGGCTAGTAAGCTTGCTTTTTATTATGAAAAATTAAGGAATACCATTGATTATCAAGAAGAGCATTTACTTAGAAGAAATGCTATTAGAAGAGTGTTAAGAAGATTAATTGTAGTAGAAGGTAGGCGAGAAAAAGTTGGCCGTCATTTAATTTATGAATTAATAAGAGCAAGTTATTTAGAAAACGAAAAAATTCCAGTAACTAAAATTGTTGAGGTAGAAAAGATACTATACAAGTATCTTTATTTATTAAATGATATCAAGCTTACAAAAAATCTTTCACCAAAAGAATTTAAAGAAAATTCACAAATTGTCAATTGGGTTTTGGGAATTGCAGCTTCTGAACTCGACGAAGAGCTAGTTCCTTACAATGTAGACGACGCCTTGGTTTCTGCCATGTACAAAACTATCAAGCAAGATTTAGTATTTTTTACTCTGCCACCAAAAATGACAGCCAGTGAACGCGACATTCATATCTATCTGGCAATTCATAGAAGTTTAATTAAATCTGATTTTGATATTTTAAGTTACAAGCTCTTAAAACTTTATTACCCAGACTGGCCAAATCCAAACGCAGAAACTTTGGAAGCAGTATTGAAAAACTTGCTACTTATCAGAGAAGCAATAACTTCGCAAATTAAAGATCCATTGGGAGATAAATTAATCAAACTTTTCAAAAATCATTCTGTCTATTTTACTATTCTAAAAGACACTATTTTAAAAAATCCCAAGACTGCCTATCAGCGCCTGTTAGATCCAAATAGTTTGGCGGCTGATGTCACCGAAAGTGCAAACCTACGTTATCAAAAAATTAAAACAAAATTAAAGAGTAGCGTGCGGCGCTCAGTTGCCTATATCTTTATTACTAAGATGGCTTTAGGCCTTGCGCTAGAACTACCATACGATACTATCTTTTTAGGCCACATAAATTATATTCCACTTGGAATAAATATAGTTTTCCATCCCACCATGATGTTTTTAGTTACTGGCTTTACTAAAATCCCAGGAGAAAAAAATACCAAACAAATTATCTCTGGCATACAAGCAATTATTTACAATCAAGACAGGGGGAAATTAATTTACAAACTAAAAAGATCTCAAACCAAAGGCTCTGCTTCTAACACACTGCTAGCTTTGATCTATGTTTTGATGTATAGCATTTCATTTGGCTTGGTAATTTACATTTTAAGAATGATAAATTTTAATATTCTTTCGGGATTTTTGTTTGTCTTATTTCTAAGCATTATAAGCTTTTTTGCTATTAGAATTAAAAATGGCGCCAAGGAATTAATTGTGATAGAAAAAAAAGAAAACTTTATTTCGTTTATTATTGACTTTTTGACAGTTCCGATCTTAAGAGCCGGCCGTTGGATTTCCTTACAATCATCAAAAGTTAATATTTTTATTTTCTTTTTAGATTTTATTATTGAAGCACCATTCAAGATGTTTTTGGTTGCTTTTGAACATTTGATTGCTTTTGTTAGAGAGAAAAAAGAAGACATCACATAAATTTTAACATAGAGAAAAGCCGCCCGATCATACTAGATCTGACGGCTTTTTTGTCGGGGCGATGGGACTCGAACCCACGACCTCCTGCTCCCAAGGCAGGCGCTCTACCAGCTGAGCTACGCCACGAACTAAAGAACTGATTCCTCCATGATTGACAATCTTAAACTAACTCACAAATTTTGTCAAGCGTACAACTTGGTCGCGGTGGGCGGACTCGAACCACCTCCATCACTAAAGTAATAATCGATAGATTATACCTCTGTAATGTTCCTCCAGTAGGATCACCCCGATGCTATTATGTAAAATTCTATTTACGAATTTGACCATTACCACGTACTACCCACTTATAACTAGTTAATTCACGTAAACCCATTGGTCCACGGGCATGTAGTTTTTGTGTGCTTATTCCTATTTCGCAACCTAAGCCAAACTCCCCACCATCTGTAAAAACAGTCGGCGCATTACTATATACTACTGCTGCATCTACATGCTGGAAGAATTCTTCTATATTCGCCTTATCTTGTGAAATTATTGCTTCGCTGTGACCTGAACTATATTTTTTAATATGTTCAAGTGCTTCATCCAAATTTGCTACTGTTTTTATTGACATTTTCAACGATAAAAATTCTCTTCCAAAATCTTCTTTGGAAGCTTTATGCAATAGCTCTTTTGGATAATTATTTTCCAAATAAGTATAAGCTTGATCGTCTGCAAATATTTCAACCCTATACTCCACTAAAGGTATAACCAGCTGAGATAAATCTGCTAGTCTGTCTTTGTGTATTATAAAAGTATCTAATGCATTACAAGCTGCTGGTCGAGATGTTTTTGCGTTGTTTATAAGTTTTTTTCCCATTTCTAATTCTGCTGTCTTGTCAAAAAACATGTGTACTACGCCTGCGCCAGTTTCAATTACAGGTATTTGACTATTTTCTCTTACATAGTTAATAAGACCTTGACTTCCCCTAGGGATAATTACATCAACTAAACCGTGAGCTTTAAATAGAGTATTAACTGATTCTCTTTGTGCAGTAAGTAAGGTTATGATATTCTTATTAATATTATTTTTTTCTAAAGTTTCTTGAATAATTAAAAAAAATATTTTATTTGAATTAGCTGCATCACTTCCGCCCTTTAAAACACAGGCATTGCCTGCTTTAAAACATAGAGAAAATACATCAGGAGTAACATTGGGTCTGGATTCGTAAATTACTGCTATTACTCCAATTGGTACACTTCTTTTTTCTAACTCCAGACCATTATATAGCGTTCTTTCTTCTAATTTAATATCTAATGGCGATGGTAGTTCTGCTACATCTTTTAAACCATCAATAATTGAATCAATCTTTTTATTATCGAGTGATAATCTCAAATACTTTGGATCTTTTCTATCCATTAATTCTAAATCTTTCTTATTCTCTTTTAAAATATTATCTCTCTTTTTATTGATAGTATCAGCTAAATCTAAAATTACTTGATTAGTTTTCTTATCACTAATTTCAACTAATTCCTGGCAAGACTGCTTTACTAATTGCAGGTTATCTAAAATATCTTTTTTATCTTTTGCGCCAAGTTCTTTTGCTCTGTCTCTTGCCTTATCAATTCCTTCAAAAAAAATTTTATCGATTCGTTTCTCTGCAAAATATTCCATAGCTGCCTCGGTTGTTCCACCAGTAGAGGTAACAGCTTCTCGCCACTGCTTAGCTGTCTTATTGCTTGCTTTAAATAATTCTGCAGCACCTAAAAATATGGCTCCTGCAATTTTTTCTGAATCTTTATTGAATCCATACTCTTTAGCTTTTTTTTCTATCAGTTCACACAAATAAAAAAAATAGGCTGGACCAGAACCGCTTAAAGCTGTAATGGAATCAATGTTATCTTCTTTGTTTAACTTAATTTGCCCTCCCATGGAATTAAAAATTTTTTTAGTATCGTTAATATCCTCTTTAGAACAACCGCTTGAACTAATCCAGGCAGTAAAACCTGTTTTAACCGCAATTGGCAAATTAGGCATAGCTCTTACTACGCGTTTCGCACCTGTTTTCTTTTCTATTGTTTTTAGCTCAACGCCTGCCATTATCGAAATTATTAATTTATTGCTTAAATCAAAATTTATTTGATCCAACAGAGTATCAAATGACTGGGGTTTAACTGCTAAAATCACGACATCTGATTTTTTTATAACGGCATCAGCATCGGTGAAGAAATTTAAAACCTCTAGCTTATCTACTATTACTTTATCTTTGCCGCATACTATAATATTATTTTTATCGATTACCTCACTCATACACTGATATATCGCTCTGCCCATATTACCAAACCCTATTATCGAAATTTTCTTATTCATATGTTTGTTTTATTATTTGATAAATATAAATAATCATAATGCACGATTGCGCGTTTTCCTTTTTTGCCAACATATCTTTCTGCTATATCATCTCCATACTCTGCCTTCCCTACTCCCAGATATTCTCCATTTTCGTTTTTAATTGTTAAGATATCATTCTTCTTAAAATTTCCTTCTATCTTTACTACCCCAATAGGGAGCAAACTACAAGTCTTATTTTCTGAACACACCTTCTTTTCAATACACTCATTTATATAAATTACGCCCTTACTTGATCCGTTTGATGTCGCAAGCCATTTCTTAACACTCGAAATTTTTTTACCAGCTAAAAATGTAGTTCCAACATTTTTCCCACACATCACATCTACTAAAATATTTTCCTTTTCACCATCGACTATATGAGTTGTTATTCCTATATCAGCCAGTTTTTCTGCCACACTACATTTAGTAATCATTCCACCGCGGCCAAATGTCGATTTTGAAGGAACAACAAAATGTTTCCATGTTTTATCGTTTTTTTCTATTACCTTTATTAATCTATTACTTTCTAAATCCATCACACCTTCCACGTTGGATAAAATCATTAAAATGTCCGCATTTACTATACCTGCCACCAATCCGGCTAGCTCGTCGTTATCAGTAAACATTAATTCACTAACTGCAATTGTATCGTTTTCATTAACAATTGGTATAATATTATTATCTAACAGGCTTGAAAAACAATTTTTCATATTTACGTAATGATTTCTTGTTCTAAAATCTTCTCTTGTACATAAAACCTGAGCAATGTTCAAATTATGCTGCTTAAAAGTTTCTTTATAGATTCTCATTAATTCTATTTGGCCCACTGCGGAAAACGCCTGTCTTCTTACTACCTCGTCTTTTTCATTCTTAAGTTTAACTATCGCCCTACCAGCTCCTACTGCACCAGAAGAGACTATTAAGACCCTACTCTTATTTTCAATTATTTTTGCTACTTGTTGTACAATTTTTTTAATAATATCAATATTAATATTTCCATTATCTTTAGTGATCATGGTTGTCCCTATTTTTATTACGATAGTATTTTCTTTGCTCTTTATCATAGTTTTTACAACAAAAAAATCCCCAGGTCTGGGGTTTTTTTGTTTGTCTAATTTTTCGCTTATTTTATATACAAATACCCACAGACCATAAGTCCAAGTTGCTAGGTGGGGTAGGTTGTGGGCTTCGATATAGCATAAGTATTTATATCTTATAGTATGTAAATAAATTTGTCAACCTCGCCGAAGTCCGAGTCAACGAGACGAAGGCGGGTCAAATTAATAATGATAAAGAAGCAAAACTCCAATTACAATGACTAGCATACCAATAATTTTTTGTGGAATGCGCTTGTATTCTTTTAAAAATATAATTCCCATCAAAACTGCAAAAACTAATGAACTCTGAACTACTGGAACTACTTTTGATACTTCGCCAATCTTTAATGACATAAACATAAACAATTCAGAAATTCCAAAAAATCCACCAGCTAAAATCAAACCCCATTTATTTACTTTGAACTCTTTGATAATGGTTTTTGGTTTAAACTTTAGGAAAGTAAAAATCAAGATACCAATTAACATTAATTCTAGCGATGCCATCAAATTGGCAGAAAAATCCTTAATAGCAAATTTAGCGAAGACAATCGCACAAGCTCCAAAGACAGTGCTTAAAATCGTAAAAGTTATACCTTTAGACCAGTTAACTTTTGCTTTTTCATATAATGCAATAATCACGCCAATAATAATTAATAGAACTGCCGATACTTTTACTAGAGTAATTGATTCGGCAAAAAATAAAAAGCCTGCTAACAAAACTAAAATATGACGAGACTGCCACACGATTTTAAATAAGGAAACATCAATTAACTTTAAGGCGACAAAACCAGACCAGTCAGAAAGTAATGCAAATATCACTAATCCAATAAAAAACAGCCAAGTAATGTTGTGTGTTGGTAAACTAAAATTAATAAAAATAACTGGCAGTAGTATTGCACCAGCAATAAAATCGTGAATAGCAGTAAAAGCCAAGGCATCACCTTGCTTTTTCAAAAAAGCTCTGGCTATTACCGTAGACAGTGCGAAAAAAAATGCTGTTAAAAGTGAAAATATTAACCAATTCATAAGTTAAGTATACTAAAAATTTAAAATCTTGACGATTTTATCAAAGAAAACCCGCCTCACTCGTTCTAGAGATATTGGCGGGCTGATACTGCGAGGCTTCAATCAATATATCCCCAAGCGTGGACACCATTGCTCCCAAGCATTATTGTCCAGACTGAGAGGTATCGGAAGTTTTCTTTGCTTCCTCAGAAACGTGCCGAGAGGTATCCACTCATTGCCTTCTTTGACAAACGTCACTTTTTTAGGCTCATAAAAGCCAGAGACGTAATATTCCAATGAGTTTCCTACTTTGAGTATTTCAAATACTCGACGAGCCACTCTTAAAGCAGTAGCCGTGAAATGCTCACCGTTGGTCAGTTTGAAAGAGACTTCGCTTTCCCTAGAGGTAGTTCCGACCTTGGTCACCTCGACATCGTCTTTCAGTGCACCTAATCGAGATGCCATTCTTTCAAGGTCTTCTTGTGACGGTTGACAGTTACGTCTGGTTATCTGTACCGACAGTTTTGCTTCACCCAAAAAATGTGAAATTGTCATTTTCCATATATACAACAATTCCCATTGTTCTTCGTCATCCAGCAAAGCTGTGGGTTGGTCTATTATCAAACCACTTTTGTGATGGTGATAACGACCTATAAAATTCCATTCCATAATTACTTTTTCACGCATTACTGGTTTACCCATTCTGTTCTCCTTTCCGCCCATATAACTTGGAACACCAAGCGTTCAGTACCATACTGAAACTTTGTAGGCAGATACAATACATTATCAAAGAACTACTTTTTTGTCAATACAAAAAAACCGGCTATTGACCGGCCTGATTTTAAAAAAATATTAAGCAGTCTCCTGCTTGGCAATTATTTCTTTAACTTTCATCAAAGCAATGATGCTGGCTCTTTCTTGTTCGTTTAGTTTTGCTGTAATATATTTAATTGTCTCTTCCATGTCTGGAATAAACACATATTCTAATGCGTTGACACGTCTTCTAGTTTTTTCGATTTCTTCTGCTAGCAGTTTTGCGGAATGTTCTATTTCTGCTAACATAACCATATCTGCAATTGCACCAGAAAAAACTATTAATGCTTTGTCTAAACTTGTTGATGTAGTTGCTAAGTCATAGCTTAAAAAATCACCTTTTTCGGTATATTTAAATTGCGGAACTTCCACGCCCATAACATTTTTGGTAGTTGCCTGCATGGTAACTTTTTTGGTTGGCACCATTAGTGCTTCGTTAATGGCAGAACGTCTCATCTTGGCCGAAAAGAAAACAAAAGAAAAGAATCCTCTACCGAGCTCTTGTTCTATTTTTTCGCGCAAGTCCTTGGCTTCGCGAATAATGGTCATAAAACTTTTCATTAAGCCATCGCGCTTTTCTTTTAGCAATTTGTGCCCACGCAAAGCAGTCTTAAGTTTGGTCTTAAGTTTTAATAACTCTTGCCGTGTTGGATTGACGTTTAGTTTGTTGGACATAATATACCACTGTCATTGCGAGGGAACGAATGTGACCGAAGCAATCTCCTTGGCGTAGAGATTGCCACGTCGCCTCCGGCTCCTCGCAATGACGCAAGGAGCGGAGATTACTTCGTTCGCAATGACGCTTATTACTTTGGTAAATACTTCTCAACGTGTTCTTCTTTAACACGTTTTAATTCTGATTTTGGTAATATCGCAAGAAGCTTCCAAGCTAAGTCTAATGTTTCTTTAATAGTTCTGTCTTCGTCTAAACGCTGACGTACAAATTTATCTTCGAACTCATCTGCAAACTGCGCGTATTTTTTATCTGCATCAGAAAGTGCTGCTTCTCCCAAAATCACTGCAAGTTCTTTTGCTTCTTTACCACGCGCGTACGCTGCAAATAATTGGTTTAATACTCCTGAATGGTCATCTCTAGTTTTTCCTTCTCCAATACCTTTATCTTTAAGACGAGAAAGCGAAGGCAATACATCAACTGCAGGATAAATTCCTTTTCTATGTAATTCTCTAGAAAGCATGATCTGTCCTTCTGTAATATATCCTGTTAAATCTGGAATTGGATGAGTTTTGTCGTCTTCTGGCATTGTTAGTACTGGAATCTGCGTAATTGAACCTTGGCGTCCTTTTAGACGCCCTGCGCGTTCGTAAATTGTAGAAAGGTCTGTGTACAAATATCCAGGGTAACCACGTCTGCCAGGAATTTCTTTTCTAGCTGCAGAAATTTCACGTAAGGCTTCGCAGTAGTTTGTCATATCAGTCAAAATGACTAAGACGTGTAAGCCCAATTCAAAAGCTAAATATTCTGCAGTAGTCAAAGCAATTCTAGGCAAAGTAATACGCTCAATTACTGGGTCGTTAGCTAAGTTGACATATAGCACTGCTCGTTCTATTGCTCCTGTTTCTTTAAATTGATTGATGAAAAATTCTGATTCTTCGTAAGTAATACCCATAGCAGCAAACACAACTGCAAAGTTTCCTTCGCTAGTTCCATCTGGCTTTACTACTTTTGCTTGCCTGGCAATCTGTGCGGCAAATTCAGCATGAGGCAAACCAGAACCAGAAAAAATAGGTAGCTTTTGGCCACGCACCAAAGTGTTTAAACCATCAATAGTAGAAATGCCTGTTTGAATAAAAGCATTTGGGTAGTCTCTAGAATAAGGATTAACCGGTGCACCGTTGATATCTAATTTTTTTTCTGCAACTATTTGCGGCAAACCATCTTTTGGAGTACCAGCACCATCAAAAACACGACCAAGCATGTCTTTAGAAACTCCTACTTCCATGGTTTTTCCTAAAAATGTCGCCTTAGCTCCTTTTACCTCTAAACCACGCGAGTCTTCGAACATCTGAACAACTGCGTGTTTATCAGTAATTTCCAAAACACGACCACGACGTTTTGAACCGTCAGAAAGTTCCACTTCTACCATTTCTTCGTATTTAACATCTTTTATTCCCTCAACAATCATCAACGGTCCGGCAATTTCTGTTACTGTTTTGTATTGTTTAAGCATAATTTTAATTTATTGATAATTTTATTAATAAAATGTTATTATATAATTGAGTATACAGAACGAAAAGGAGGGAATATCCATGAATATAATCACCATCGTCATAAGACCAATTAATACAATGGGCGGCGTTGTGGTTTCAAAAGTAATGGATCAAAAACTCAGATTGCTCGGTCAAGGTCAAAAAATTGCCATCGATTTTCCAAACAACGAGCGAATAGTTTCTGGTGAAGTTACTAAAGTATCTTCAGATGTTATTCACCCATACAGGGTACTGATTGATATTGGTAAGCCAACATTCGTCTGTTTTGACCGCATTGATAGCATTCCAATAACCAACCTAACAGAAAGGGCAGGCATCGTAATACCTTTACTTTGGCACATCTTCCACGTTCCAAAAGAATGAAAACTAATTCTGTATACTCACTATCACCAGGAATAGTGCACCCAGCGCTATTCCTTTTTTATTTGTTAATTTCTGATTTAATCTGTTCAGTCAATTTTTCTAATTCTGACATATTCTTTTCTTCTATCATCTTTGCTTTAGCAATCTTATCTTTTATCGGTAACTCAATTAACTGTTTTAGTTCTTTTCCAGCATCCAAAGCTTTAATGCCTTCGTGATGGAAAGTTAAAATTGCTTTAAGCATCCAATACATTTTCTTTGCTGACGTATAAGTATCAACATCATCAAAAGCGTTTTGATGCAAAAAATCTTCTCTAATTGCTTTGGCTGTATCTAAAACAAGTTGTTCTTTTGCTGATAGGGCTTCCACACCAACTAATCTGACAATTTCTTGCAACCGCGCTTCCTGTTGTAATAAATCCATTGCCTGCGTACGCATTTCTGGCCAGTCGTCCCCTGCGTTTTGCTTCATGAATGGATTAACATCGTTGTAATATAATGAATAACTTGTCAGCCAGTTAATTGCTGGAAAGTGACGTCTGTAAGCTAGTTGCGCGTCTAACCCCCAAAAAACCTTTACCACACGTAAAGTGTTTTGGGTAACTGGTTCAGAAAGATCTCCACCTGGAGGCGAAACCGCGCCTATGACTGTAAGTGATCCTTCGCGTTTATCTGAACCAAGGCAAGTGACATAACCAGCTCGTTCATAAAACGAAGCTGTACGTGAACCTAAATATGCAGGGTAACCTTCTTCACCAGGCATTTCTTCTAAACGACCTGACATTTCTCTCAAAGCTTCTGCCCATCTAGAAGTTGAGTCTGCCATCAAGGCAACTTTGTATCCCATATCTCTAAAATATTCTGCAATAGTAATTCCTGTGTAAACTGAAGCTTCCCTAGCGGCAACAGGCATGTTTGAAGTGTTAGCGATAAGAACTGTTCTTTCCATTAGAGCTTTGCCGGTTTTTGGATCTATCAACTCTGGAAATTCTTGCAACACATCTGTCATTTCGTTTCCACGCTCTCCGCAACCGATAAATATGATTACATCTGCGTCTGCCCATTTTGCTAACTGGTGTTGCACAACTGTTTTTCCAGAACCAAACGGACCTGGCACACAAGCAGTACCACCCTTAACAACCGGGAAAAACGCATCAATAACACGTTGGCCAGTAAGCAATGGTTCTGTTGGCAGTAATTGACTTTGCACTGGGCGTGGCTGCCTAATTGGCCAAATCTGCATCATAGATATATTCGTACTGCCTACCTTAGCAATTGTATCTTCTACTGTATATTCTCCTTTTTTGATACCTTCAATTTTTCCTTTAACTCCTGGTGGCACCATTACTTTATGTTTTATTAATGATGTTTCGTCTACTTCTCCTATTACATCCCCTTCACCGACAGTATCGCCGTTTTTAACAGTTGGTACAAATTCCCATTTTTTCTTTCTATCTATGCCATTAGCTTCAATCCCACGTGTAATGTATGGCGATTTCGCCTTAGCTTCAATTGCTTGTAAAGGTCTTTGGATTCCATCATAAATTGAGGTTAACAATCCAGGCCCAAGTTCAACAGAAAGCGGTTTATCTGTTGGATACACGGGTTCGTCCGGCCCAAGACCAGAAGTTTCTTCGTACACTTGAATGGAAGCTTTATCACCTTTTAATTCGATAATTTCACCAATTAATTTTTTTTCTGAAACTTTAACAACATCATACATTTTGGCATCATCCATTCCGGATGCTACAACTAGCGGCCCAGAAACTTTAATTATTTTTCCTAATTTTTGCATAAATATTTTTTATATATTTTTATTAATTATTTGAAAGTATGTCTGATCCAACGGCCTGTTCTACTATTTTTTTGATGTTTCTCATGCCTGCACCAGTTGCACCTGCCTGCGAAGGAACTGCTACTATCGATGGCAACGCCTTGGGAGCTAGGCTATCGAGTAATTCTGATATTTCGTCTGCCCAATCTTCGGTTATAAACAATGTAGCGTATTCATCGCTTTCGTAAATTTCTTTAACCTTGTTTTCAGCTTCTTCTTTTGTTTTTACAGCAATTGCTTCTAAGCCCACAGCTTTAAAACCTAAAACTGCATCAAAACTTCCAATTATTGCTACTTTATAATCCATATGTAATTTATCTTTTATGATTGATTAACATAGAAAGTATGGAATGTAATACCTTCTAGGTGTTACTAATTTTGATCAATCCTGGAAGGATTGATATTCCAACCTTCTTAATACGTTTGTCTTAATGTTGTTTTAATTTCTTCAACAGGCATATCATTTAATTTGCCTGTCATAATAATTCGAATATTTCTAACTGCGTTACGTTTGGCAAAATAATATGCTAATACAATTTCTGGGCCATAAGCTATGCTTTTTGCTTTTTGCAAGTATCGTATTAAAAAATCTTCTAGACTTTTTTCAAAAATATAAAGTAAATCAGATTGGCAATATTTATCACACTGTTCAGATACAATTTTATCGTATTGTTTGCCTAAAATTTTCATTAGCTCTTCATTACTTTTTCCATAAACTTCTTCTAAATCAGATGCCTCGATATTTCCACCATATATTAAATTTTGTTTTAATCTATCTTTAGAAAGCTTTAGGCGTGTTGCTCTTAAAAAACTTAAAATATTTGCTTGGTCAATTAACAATTTATACAAGCCAGTAACAAATTTATTTTTAATCTTTTTAATAAGTTTACCTTCTAGTTCAAAAAGTAAATAAGTTAATCGACTATCAATATAATCTGGTTCTGACCTTAGCGCAAACTTTCTATCTGCCTTCAAAATTACTTTTTTTATATCATCATCTAGACCTAGATCAATTTTGTTTAAAACAAACTCTTTTAAGTGCTCAGGCTGATAAACTGTTTCATGATCTAGCATTTCATCAACTTCATTTATGTTGTGATATTTAGCCTTAAAAAGAATGCGCAGGTTTAAAAAATCTCTTTTTAAATACAAAAACTTAAAGAAATTTTGATCTGGTATTATCTTTTTTAGCATTCGATACAATTGCTTGTAATCAGCTCTTAAAGCATCGCGATAATTAATAGGTTGAATATCTAAAAGATTATCGGCGTAGTCAGTATCGTTTAATACTTTAAAAGCTGTCTCAAAATCTGGAGCACTTACCATTCTTTCTACATCTGTTGCATCCAAAATATGAGGCTCCAAAGCCCTTATTTTTCCAGTTGCGAATGCGTAGTTAGATGCTAACATATAAGTTATTTATTCTTGGGTAAACCCCGTAAATTTATTTATAATTTGAGGTTGTACTTTTTTAATTAGTTTAACTATCACCATACTCTAGTCATGATTAATATCAAATTTTTACAGGGTAAATAATATTTTTGCAACTTCAACCTCGCTTGAGGCACGCAAATTTTCAACTAAAGCTTCGAATGTACTGTTGATATCTACTTTTTCTGATTTAAAGATAAATCCTCCTGTACCACTTACTGTATCTTCTGACACATGATACTCTCTGCCAGCTGCAATCAAGACTTTTTCTAATTGTTTAGTTTTGCCTTTTACAGAAATTATTTCTCCACCCACGTCTGGTAGTTTTGATATAAGCTTTTGCATTAATGAAATATATTCTTTTTCTGATAGATTTTTTAGCTTACCCAAAACTTGATCATAAATAGTGTTTATGATCTTTTGTTTTTTCTTAAGTATTTCAGTTTGGTTTGAGGCTTTGATTTTAAGCTGAGCTTGTTGTATTTTTTGATCTGCTTTTTTGTTAGCAGTGATGATTATATCTTGAACTTTCTCCTCAACTCTATCGCTCCATCGCTTTATAACTTTATCAACTTCTTTCTTCCCTTCAGTTTTTGCCTTCTCTGCCTCTCTTTTCGCCTCATCCAAAATGGCCTTTTTTATGTCATCTAGAGCCATAAATTTTTACTTTGTTTGTTAAATCTGAATTCCAAAAATAAACAAAATGCTGATCAAAAGCCCCAAAACTGCATAGGTTTCTACCATAGCCGAAAGAATAATTGCTTTACCAGAAGCTTTTGGTTGTTTGGCAACAATGCCACATCCTGCAACTGATACTTTACCCTGAAGCCAGCCAGAAGTTAAGCCAGTAAACGCAATTGGCAAAGCTGCAAAAAGAAACTGCCAACCAGTAACTGTCAATAGATCTGGTACAGTACCACCAAGCATTCCAATTTTTTGTAGGATCAAAAATGCTGCTAAAAATCCGTAAATACCCTGAGTAGCTGGTAAGGCTTCTAAAACTAAAATCTTACCAAACTTTTCTGGGTCTTCGGAAACAACGCCAGCACCAGCTTGACCTGTCATACTTACGCCTAAGATTGAACCTATCCCTGCAAAAATTACAGCAACTGCTGAACCAATTATTGCAAGTCCAATTCCAAATGTCATAATTTTATTCTTAATTAATTAGTTATTTTTATATACTTATTTTCTTTAGAAAACGGAGAAAAGCTTGATCCCCCACCTTCCATAAATTTTGGAAAAAATTCAATATACTGCAGCCTACCAGAATGGATAAACGCACCCAAGGCATTAATTCCTAAATTGAAAATGTGTCCACCGATAAAAACAAGTGCTCCTATGAGCCAACCAACAAACGGTATTCCCATCACAAGTCCTGTAATTATATTTACTACCATTCCAATGATTCCTGTTGTTAAACCCAGCGCTAACAGACGTGAGTAAGACAAAACATCAGAAAAGTATCCAACAA
The DNA here is from genome assembly GCA_018818885.1 of Patescibacteria group bacterium. Taxonomy (GTDB): domain Bacteria; phylum Patescibacteriota; class Patescibacteriia; order Buchananbacterales; family SURF-54; genus JAHIRB01. The sequence continues at coordinate 24,018 of JAHIRB010000012.1, forward strand.
AATCATATAATCCCAAAACTCCTAATGGCAAACCAACAAGAAAGTTTTTTGCCAACAATGCCTTTGCAATAACCAGAGCAGCTACTAAAGATAATGTTATCCATTTAAAAGTTGGTGCTAATACGCTAGACAATAATCCCATAGAACTTCCTGCAAAAACTAATAGTGATATTATGGTTAATATCCATAAACCTGAGGTCATAAGACCTACTTTTGTTTGCCCGTTTTTAATTTTCCACCACGTGTTTACACCAAGACCAAACAATACTTGCACAACACCCAAAGCTAAAGCGATATAAAATATCATCAAAGGATTTTCTAATGGATTAATTATTTGAAGTGCAGTTAATGGCGCACTGATAAATGCTGGCATAACTGCTAAGTCTATAGCAAACCAACCACCAGTAAATACTCCTATTATAAATGATGCCACTCCTCCCCAAAACAACACTAAAAATAATTTTTGTGACTGCTTTGGTACTTTCATTATCTTGATTGCTAAAAGCGAAAACACAGAAAGCATTATGCCATAACCTGCGTCTGTTAAGGCAAGTCCAAAAAACAAGGTAAAGAACGGAGCTAAAAATGGTGTTGGATCTGGTTCGCCAGAAAGTGGTGCTCCATAAATTCCAGTTACTGATTCAAATGGTTTTGCCCAAGTGTTTTTAAAAATAATTGGTTGGGCATCGTCTTCTTTAATTGGCAGTTCTTCTATTTCAAAATTTGAAGTAATTTTATTAAGCTCTTCTTTGAGCGGATCAATTAATTTTTCGTCTATCCAAGCTAAGATAGAAAATGTCTGCCAGGACTGATTTGTTTTTGATAAATTGATTAAGCGGTCTCGTTGCCAATTTAAATGATCAAAATAGATTTTAAAATTCTTTTGCTGTTTAGAAATTTTTTGTGCTTGCTTTTCTAGTTCTGATAAATCTTTTTCCAACTCATCCAAACGTTTATTTAAATGTGAAACTCGTTCTGTCACCTTGCATTCAAGTTGTGGTAGTTCTGCTGTTTTAACATTTAACGAATTTAATAGAGAAGTTAATTTTTCTTCATCAATTTCTTTTAAAATAATAACTGCTTTTACCTCTTTAGGATTTGTTTCCACTTGCCTGATTTCTGTTAGCGGTAGTTTTTTCTGCAGCTCTATTATTAAATTATTGTAAGAACCAATATTTGTTTCTACCAGCTTGAATGTGTATCCAGAAATAAAATCTTTGCTGCTTGGAATAAAATCTAGTTGATCCCAGCCTGAAATTAGCGCTAGCTCTTGTTTAAAAATATCTATTCTGTTATTTACTTCGTTAATTTTACTTTCTAATTCTTGTACGTCTTCAACTACTTTTTTATGGTCAAAACTACTAATAATCTTTTCCACCTCTTTTTTTGTGATATAAATCTTGGGATTTATTTTTTCGTACAAACTTTTTTTGTTTATGTCGTAGTTAGATAAAAAATCCAAAGCAAATTTTATGCCAGCAATTTGATAATCTAATTTGGACATTTCGTCATCTACATTTTGCTTTTCTAATTCCTTATCATCAAAATCAATAATTTCGACAAAACTCAAATCTTGTAGTTTCTGAATTATTAACTGCTGAAACTTTTTTGAGGCAACTAGATTAATTTTTGCTACTTTTGCTTGTCCCATAGTTATGTTTTATTTGGTCTACCCTAAACGTACTGAAGGGTTATTTTTTTAGCTCATCAAAAACCAGGCCTGCTGCCTGGTTAATCTTGCGTGCTCCTATATTTTCTAAATTTTTTAATTCTTTATCTAAATTACTTTTTTCTTCTGCCATGATATTTTGGAGTTTTTTCTTTGCTTCTTCTAAAATTTGTTCAATTTGATCTACTGCTTTTTCGTCTGCTGCATCATAAGAATCCTTACCCTTTTTTTCGGCATCCTTGATAGATTTTGTGATTTCTTCTTTAGTTTTGGCAATTAAATCCTGGCCCTCTATTTCTGTGGTTTTTATCTCTTCTATTGTTGATTTTGACATACCCTGTAGTAGAAATTTAATTTATTAGTTTGTATGTTGATTTTTTAGATTGATAACCTCCCCTGTTGTAAACTGAAAATATTCCTATTAAATTTTCACTACAGGGCATAGTTTTTGTGTTTTTTTCAAAATTAAAAATCTGACTAAAATTAGACAAATTTCTTAAACCAAAATTGGTTTATTATAGTATAAAGTAAAGATTGAGATTGTCAAGACTCCAGGATTCACAATCACCATACTTCAAGACAATAATCATAAAAATGCAAGGATATTGGCACTTCTCGCCCCGTCCCGTAAATGTGAGCGCAAGCGAACATTCTTCGGGGTCAAGGGTTACCTTTTTGACGCAGTTATTATACCTTGTTAAAATAATTATGCCAATACAATTTTCAGATATTTATCTTAAATTAGAAATAAAACATGCCACCTTTTTAGTTCTGACAAAGTGGCTTGCGCAATAATATCTCCTTTTAGTGATTGTTACTTTTGATTATTCAACAGTAACAATATTAACTTCTAATCCCTTTTGATCCAAATCAGCATAAGCTATAACAATTTCCAAATCCGGAAATTCTGCTTGCAACTTTTTTTTAGCCTGCATCAAATCTTGTTTGTGAGAATTTTTTTCAACTTCTGTTGACGAAAAAGCATCTCTGCCACCATAGGCACCACAATCTGCATGGTTAACTAAAACAATTTTTTTTATCTGATGAAGTCCAACAGAAACTGCTTTGATTTTCTTCTTGATAATACCAAAAAAGGTTTCGTCCAAGATAGACTTAGCCGCTCCTGGAGCTGTCCAAAGATCAAAATCTTTCAACTCCAAATCATCTTGAAAAAAATTCGAAGTCTCCTTCCAAAAACGAAAGTCAACACACATTATTGCAGCTGCCTTGCAGCTATGCTGACCTTTAAAATTAAATGTTGATTTCATTTTGTTTCTCCTTGTTTGTACTTGCTAAAGACATACTGTCTTGTTATATGAATTAATTATTAGTAGGTGGTTGTGCCCTAATCTTTCTATATTTTTTCTTAACTTTCATTCTTGCTAATTCTTTTTCTAGTTTTGCAGAAAGCGCAGTGTAATCTACTGCTTCCCTATCTTTTTCTTTCATTACCTTCTTTGCTTTTTCAATTGCCTCTTGAGCGCGAATTTCATCGATTTCTTCAAAACGCTCTGCAGTATCTGCTAAAACAATTACCTCGTTTCCTTTTCTCACTTCTATAAAACCACCAGAAATTGCAATTGGAAATTCTTCATTGCCTTTTTTGAGTAGTAGCTCACCTGGCACCAGTGTTGAAACTAGTGGCAAATGATCTACTAAAATAGTTATTTGCCCCATCTTAGTATCTACTGATATTTGGTCTATCTCGTCTTCATACACTATTTTCTCTGGAGTAGCAATTTTAAAACTAATTTTATTATCTGCTGACATAGTAATTTAGTTTACTCTTTCTGTCATCCTGAGCTTGCCGAAGGATCTCATATTTTCTAATCAGCATGGTGTGAGATCTGCGCCAGAGGCGTCATGCCAAAGGCAGATTCGCCTCTGGCGAACACCAGCCTTTGGCTGGTCTCCAGGTATAATATTTAATATTGGTCGAGATGACAAAAAATTATTTAACTCTTTTTAATCTCGTCTATTCCGCCCTTCATATAGAATTCTTGTTCATTAATGTCGTCATATTTTGCATCAAGAATTTCTGCAAAGCCTTTTATCGTATCTTTGAGCGGTACATATTTTCCAGCAGTTCCGGTAAATGTTTCTGCCACAAAAAATGGCTGTGACAAAAACTTTTGAATCTTTCGAGCCCGCGAAACTGTAACCTTGTCTTCGTCAGAAAGCTCTTCCATGCCTAAAATGGCAATAATATCCTGCAAATCTTTATAGCGTTGCAGTACACGTTGCACTTCTTGTGCTACTCTATAATGTTCTTCTCCCACAATACGTGGATCAAGAATAGATGAATTTGAATCCAAAGGATCAACTGCAGGATAAATTCCAAGCTCTGTTAGTGATCTTGACAAAACTACTGTTGAATCAAGATGACCAAAAGTTGTGGCAGGCGCAGGATCTGTTAAATCGTCTGCTGGCACATAAATTGCTTGAACTGATGTTACTGATCCATTCTTGGTTGACGTGATCCGTTCTTGCAATTCTCCCATTTCTTCTGCCAAGGTTGGTTGATACCCAACTGCTGAAGGAATTCTACCAAGCAGCGCGGAAACTTCGGAACCAGCTTGAGTGAATCTAAATATATTATCTACAAAGAGTAACACATCTTGTCCTTCTTCGTCACGAAAGTATTCTGCCAAACTTAGAGCTGACAAACCAACACGGGCACGTGCTCCTGGTGGTTCGTTCATTTGTCCAAACACTAGTGCAGTTTTATTAATTACTCCTGATTCTTTCATTTCTAAATATAAATCATTACCTTCTCGAGTTCTTTCTCCCACACCAGCAAACACAGAAAACCCGCCATGTTCAGTTGCTATGTTACGAATAAGTTCCATAATAATAACAGTTTTGCCAACACCAGCACCACCAAACATTCCCACCTTACCACCTTTAACAATTGGGCAAATTAAATCAATAACCTTAATGCCGGTTTCTAAAACTTCTGTTTTTACAGATTGATCAACAAGTTTTGGTGCATGGCGATGGATTGGATACCTCGTCTTACTTTTAACTGGTTCTTTGCCATCGATTGGTTCACCTAAAACATTTAACATTCGACCTAAAGTTTCTTTTCCCACTGGTACAGAAATTGGTTTGCCAGTATCTACTGCATCCATATTTCTACGAAGACCATCAGTAGAACCAATAGCAATGCAGCGAACGCTGTTTCCAGGAAGCTGTTGCGCAACTTCTAAAACCAAATTTTCTCCATCATCTTTTTTTATTTCTAATGCATTATAAATTGATGGTAATTCTTTTTCGAATTCAACATCAACAACCGCTCCTATGATTTGTGTAATTTTTCCTTGAGTTGACATATATTATTTAAATTACTAATTACGAATACATACGAATATACAAATTCCTTAATCTTATAAACTTATGATTGCTGTTTTATCTTTATTCGTATATTTGCCCGCCTTGACGAGCAAGGCGAGGCAGGTATTGATTTGTAATTCGTATATATTATTCAATTGCTATCATTGAAGTTGAAATTTCTGCAATCTCTTGAGTAATTCCTGCTTGACGTGCTTGGTTAAAGGCAAGCGTTAAATCGTCAATCATGTCTTCTGCTGCATCTGTTGCGTTTCTCATTGCAAGCATGCGAGCGGAATGTTCCGAAGCATCTGATTCTAAAATTGCTTGATAAATTTGTATTTCTATCATGCGTGGTAGTAATTGTTTTAAAACTTCGTCTGGTGTTGGTTCAAAGATATATTCATATTCTTCTCTTGTCCTGAGCTTGTCGAAGGATCTTCCTTTTTCGCCCCCCACATCACCAAGCATTTCGTCTTCGCGCTCTAAGGGTAGTAATTGTTTAACGCGAGGTACTTGTTTTAAAGATGTAATGTAATCTGTATACGCAATATTAACTTGATCGTAAGTACCTTTCATATATTCATCAATTACTAGCTTGGCTAAGGGACGTACTTCTTCAATTTTTGCTGTGACATCATATTTTTCAAATTCTGCCTTGGCATGATGTTTATAACGATAAACTAATTCTTTTGATTTACTACCAACTAATATTAAATCGATTTTTACTTTTACTTCTTTATCTTTGATGAATTGTACGCATTCTGATACTAATTGACTGTTAAAACTGCCGCATAATCCTCTGTTTGACGTAACTACAATCATTGCCATTTTTTTGACTTTTCGTTTTTGCAAGATGGGATGCAAACTTTTATCTGTTTTTTCTGCTAAATTAATGATTGTTTGCCAAGCTAAATCTGAATAACTACGCGATGCTAATACATTATTAACTGCCTTACGCATCTTGGCAGCAGAAACCAATTCCATAGCCTTGGTAATTTTTTTGGTATTACCAATTGATTTTATTCTTCTTCTAATTTCGCGTGATGCTTGTGGCATAGTTATGTTTGACTAACTTCTTTAGTTTTTTTGTATTCTGTGATGATTTCTGCCATCTTTTTTCCTAGCGCTTCATCAATATCTTTTTTATCTTTAATTTGTTGATAAATATCTTTATGTTGATTTCCCAGGTATGAAAGCAAATCTTTTTCAAAAGTTCTTATTTCTTCTACTTTTACATCATCAAGATGACCATTGATAACTGCATACAAAATGGCTACTTGTTGTTCAACCGGCATTGGCACGTATTGATCTTGCTTTAAAACTTCGGTAATACGTTTTCCTCTCTCAAGCTGTTTTTGTGTTGCTTCGTCTAGGTCTGAACCAAACTGCGCAAATGCTGCTAGCTCTCGATATTGAGCGGCTTCTAAACGAAGTTTTCCAGCAACTTTTTTCATGGCTTTAATCTGTGCGGATGACCCTACACGCGAAACTGAAAGCCCGATATTTAATGCTGGCTTTATACCTTGATAAAACAAATCTGTTTCTAAATATATTTGTCCGTCGGTAATTGATATTACGTTTGTTGGAATATATGCTGATACATCCCCTGCTTGAGTTTCGATAATTGGTAATGCAGTTAAAGACCCACCGCCATTATCTTGATTAAGTTTAGCTGCACGCTCTAACAGACGAGAATGTAAATAAAAAATATCACCAGGATATGCTTCACGTCCTGGAGGCCTGCGAAGTAGTAAAGAAATTTGTCGGTATGCCCAGGCATGCTTAGAAAGATCATCATAAACTAAAAGCACATCTTTTCCTTTATCCATAAAATATTCACCCATAGCGCATCCACCATATGGCGCGATATACGAAAGTGATGCGGGGTCTGATGCAAACGCAGCTACCACAATTGTATATTTCATTGCTCCTCGCTGTTCAAGTTCATCAATAAGTTTTGCTACTTTTGATTTTTTCTGTCCAATGGCTACATATATACAAATAACATCTTGATCGTGTTGGTTTAAAATTGTATCAATTGCTAAAGCGGTTTTTCCTGTTTGTCTGTCGCCAATAATTAATTCGCGCTGACCTCGGCCAATTGGAATCATCGAATCAACTGCCTTTATTCCAGTTTGTATCGGCGAGTTTACTGGTTCACGCATAATAACACGTGGCGCAATTTTTTCAATCGGATAAAAAACATCAGTTTTTATTTCTCCTTTACCATCTAATGCCTCTCCCAAAGGATTGACCACTCTTCCTAAAAGTGATTCACCGACAGGAGTTTGTAAAATTTTACCTGTACTTTGCACGCTATCTCCTTCTTTTACTTTTAAATAATCACCTAAAATGACAGCGCCCACAGAATCTTCTTCTAAATTTAAGGCCACACCAAAAATATTATTTCCAAAATCCAAGAGTTCCAAACTCATTGCATTAGAAAGCCCAGAAATTTTTGCAATTCCATCACCAATTTCTAAAACCGTGCCTAGAGTTTGTGTAACTGCTTTAGCTTTGTAACTTTTAATTTGTTCTTTGAGTGACGCTACAATGTGGTCTTTTGTATCTGCCATAAATTTATGCTTTAGTTTTGAGACATTTTAATTTTTAGTTGCTCTACTCTACTTTTTAAACTGGTATCAATAACTTGGTCTTCGAATTCAATTTTGACTCCGCCAATTAGATCATGGTTGGTATTTTCTATAAATTTAAAATCCTTATAGCCTTCAAAAATTACTAATTTTTTCAGTTTTTCTTCTAAACTATTTAGATGTGATGTGGTGAGTTTATTTTTTGAATTTACTCTAATTTCCGCTATTTTGTTGGTTTTATTATATATTTTTACAAAATATTCAATAATCATTGGCCATTGCTTAAGATCACCTTTTTTAGCTACCAAACCTACAAAACCCTCTACTGCAGCATCAACTTGATCTTTTGATGCCTCGTTAGTAATTTCAAATAAAGTTTGTGCGTATTGTTTGGGTTTTATTTTCATATCCGGTAGTGCTCCCCTAAATGAGATTTAATTTTTATTTATAATATTAATTAGAGTATATAAATTTATTGTCAGATAGTAATTTTTAATTTTACGGAACTGCTACTGGGTCATAATTTACTAATAGTATGTTCCACAACTTTTTTATCGACTTCTTCGTCTACTACATCTTCTAAAACTTTATTGGTTGCCATTGCTACCATGTCAGAAACATCTGCTCTAACCTCTTTGATCATTTTTTCTTTTTCGTTTGCGATCTGTACTTTTGCCTTATCGACGACTTCTTGTGCTTCTTTCTTGGTTTGAGCTAAATATTTTTGTCTATTTTCTTCTGCAACTTTTTGCGCACTCAAAACAATACTTTCTGCCTCTTTTTTTGCAGCTAATATTTTTTGTTCTTTTTGGGTTTCTGCTTTTACTAGCTCATCTTTAATCCTTTCTGCATCTTTAATTCCTTGTTCAATTTTTTTGGTTCTATCTGTCAACATTTTCAAAACTGGCTTGTATAAAAATTTATACAAAACCGCCAACAGGATTAAAAAATTTACCATTTGGGCAATTATCAAACGCCAATCAATACCCAACTTTTCTATTAGCTCCATAAAAAGCTTGTTTGTTTGTTAAGTGTTAATTTTTTTTACACGAACTTGATTACCAATGCTACAACTAAAACATAAATAGCAATAGCTTCGGTAAACGCAACTGCCAAAATCATAGCAGTTTGAATTTTTGCACCAGCTTCTGGGTTTCGGCCAATTGATTCAACCGCCTTAGAACCCATTTTACCGATTGAAAGGGCAGGCATAATTGCTCCAATAGCCATGGTTGCTCCAGCTGTGATAGATTTGATTACTTCTAGATCCATTTCCATAATTTTTTACATTATTATTAATTAATATATAATCCTGAGTTTATCGCACTTCGACGGGTTCAGTGCGACTTTGAGCGTATTCGAAATGGTCGAAGAATTACTTGAATATATTTAATGGGCCATTTCTGTACTGGCCATTGTTAAAAATACTAAAGTTAAAGTAGCAAATATCAAAGCCTGAATAAAACCAACAAAAATTTCTAAAAACATAAAGGGTAGCGGTGCAATATAAGGAACTAAAAAAGTGACAACAAGTAGTAAAACTTCTCCAGCAAAAATATTTCCAAATAATCTAAACGAAAAAGAAATTATTTTAGCTAGTTCTGCAAAAATTTCTAAAATACCAACAAAGCTATATATGGGATTTTTGGAAACATACTTTTTCATGTGTTTGACAAAACCTATCATGACTACTCCAAAAACTTGCGTGCCTAAAACTGAAACTAGTGCTATTGCTAAAGTAACATTTAAGTCTGCTGAAGCAGATCTGATGAATGGAACTAAGACTTCTTTTCCGTGATGTATTTCGTAAAAACCAATTGTGCCAAGTCCAGGAATAATTTCTATCCAGTTCGAAAGTATAACAAATAAAAAAATCGTAGCGACTAAAGGAAAAAATATTATTGTCTTACTACGATTTTGAGTGATGTTATCCATAAAATCCATCAAGCGTTCAAAGATTGTTTCAATAATATTTTGCAGACCTGTTGGCACTTCTTTTAATTTTTTATGTAAAAGAAAGGTGATAAAAAAAAGAAACAAAGCTACCAGTAAAGCCATGATTAACGTATTGGTTACTGGAAACGTTTTGATGTGAAAAATGGCTTCAGCTGCGAGTGATATGTTCATACATCCTTTTTAGTTTCATTATTTTTTTGTTTTGTTTGCTTTTCGATTTCTGTAAAAACTTTAATTATTTTAAAATAAATAATCCACGAAGAAATCATTATTGAAAGTAGTATACCAACCAAAAGTAATATTGGCGAACTTTCGAATTTAACGTCTAAAAATCTTCCTAACAAAGCTAATACAACAACTGGCACTGCTATCATCCAGCCTAACTGGCCCGCAATACTAAGGGAAAAAAATAAGTTACTTTGCTCCTTTTTTACCTGTTTTTCTTTATCTTTAAACATAAAATGGTTGGGTTATTATACCAAATTTACTAAAAAATTCAAGTTTTTGTATTAGTCCAGCACATATTGGACACATAGTTATTTTTTAATAAATAATCCACAGGAGTCTCTAAATTAAGGCCCCAGTGGAATCGTTTTGTATTATACCAAACCAGCCACTCAGTCATTTTTTGATTGAATATATCTACA
>JAHIRB010000013.1 GCA_018818885.1 Patescibacteria group bacterium
AAAACTAAAAAACAGATTCCTGCAGACGAAAAAAGCATTAATGCCCAGCTTTTAATTAAGGCTGGTTTTGTTGATAAATTAATGGCCGGTGTTTATACCTATTTACCTTTGGGATGGCGCGTTTATCAAAAAATAGAAAATATCATCAGAGAAGAAATGGATGCTATTGGTGGACAAGAAATATTAATGCCTACTTTAACACCTAAAGAAAACTGGCAGCAAACCAATCGTTGGGATAATTTTGATGCTTTATTTAAGTTTGAGGGAGTAGATAAAAAAGAATATGCTTTGGGAGCTACTCACGAAGAAGTAATTTCGCCTTTAGTTAAAAAGTTCGTTTCATCATACAAAGATCTTCCTCTTTATATATATCAAATTCAAAATAAGTTCAGAAATGAGGTACGCGCGAAATCTGGAATGCTGCGTGGTCGTGAATTCATAATGAAAGATCTTTATTCTTTCCACACAGATCAAAAAGATTTAGACAAATATTACGAAAAAGCTAAAGCTGCATATACAAAAATATTTGAACGTTGTGGTATTGGCAAAACTACATATATCACATTAGCTACTGGCGGCAGCTTTTCCAAGTTTTCTCATGAGTTTCAAACTATTACAGAGCATGGCGAAGATACAATTTATCTATGCAAAAATTGTAAAGAAGCAATTAACAAAGAAATTATAAAAGATTTAGGTGAATGTCAAACATGCAGTAACAAAGATCTAGAAGAACACAAGGCAATTGAAGTTGGAAATATTTTTAATTTGGGAGATAAGTTTTCTACACCGTTTAAGCTTACCTATGTAGATAAAGACGACAAAGAACAGCCGGTGATTATGGGTTGCTATGGCATTGGTTTGGGAAGAGTGCTGGGAACAGTGGTAGAAGTTTTTAATGATGACAAAGGAATTATTTGGCCAGAAAGCGTAGCACCGTTTTCTGCACACTTGTTAGCAATTGGAGAAAGTGCTGAAGTTAAAAAACAAGCTAAAGCAGTTTATGATAAATTAATAAAAGAAGGCGTAGAAGTTTTGTTTGATGATAGACTTGATGTTAGCGCAGGCGAAAAGTTTGCAAATGCAGATTTGATAGGCATTCCAAATAGGTTAGTGGTTTCGGAAAAGACAGGAAAGAAGGTGGAGGTCAAAAAGCGGGATGGGAAGGAGGAGAAGTTGATGGAAGAAAAGGAAGTGTTGAAAATGTTAAAATAATTACTTGACTCTTTATTTTCAAACTGATATTATGCAAGCAAATTAGAGAGAGGAATACAACACGGCACTATTGCGGTGTTTTAATTAAACAAAATATGCAGGATATACAAAATGAAAAAGACAACAGAGATATACATATTGATGAAGTCGGCTTAAGAGATATTGTTCTACCTTTATACATATCAGACAAAGCCAAAAAAAGGCAACTAGTAGTTGCAACAATAACAATGAATGTTAGTTTATCGAAAGAACATAAAGGTATCCACGCTAGCAGATTTATTGAAGTAATTTAAAATTACAAAAATTTTGATTTTAATAATCATACCACTGCCCAAATACTTGATGAACTTAAAGAAAAACTTAACGCTAAAAAGGCTTCAATCAAATTGGCCTTTAATTATTTTATTGAAAAAGAATCCCCAATATCTAAAAAGAAAAGTTTAATGAGTTATAAATGCGAAATTATCGGGCAGATTGGCACCAGCAATAAATATGAAACCTCGCTTAATGTACGCGTACCTGTAAGTTCGGTTTGTCCTTGTAGTTTAGCAATCAGCGAACAAGGAGCTCACAATCAAAGAGGTATTGTTAAAGTAAAAGTAAAGACAAATGATTTTGTTTGGTTGGAAGATCTAATCGATATGGTTGAAAAATATGGTGGTAGTGGGGAAGTTTATTCTTTATTAAAGCGTGACGACGAAAAATATGTAACCGAAACTATGTTCGACAATCCAAAATTTGTAGAAGATATTGTAAGAGATGTTGGCGTTTGCTTACAGGAGAATAAAAAAATAAGTAAATATACCGTTGAATGTACTAATTTTGAATCTATACACAACCATAATATTTATGCTAAGATATCAGGGAAAGAAAAAAAATGATTACGCTAAATAAAAAATTTACTTTTGATTCCGCACACAAGCTTGAAAATTACGATGGCAAATGTAAGAACCTGCATGGCCATACATATATTGTGATGGTGTTTGTTCAAGGCGAAATAAGCAAAGAAAACGGAATGGTTATCGATTTTAAAATATTGGAAGAAATTGTAGAAAAAGAAGTTTTGGAAAAACTTGATCACAAATATTTAAACGACATAATTGATTTACCAACTGCAGAAAATACAGTAAAATGGATTTGGCAAGCTTTAGAAGATAAATTTCAAGATCACAAGATAAAATTGTATAAACTTAAACTTTGGGAAAATCCTAACTCGAGTGTCACATATAAAAAATAAGTATAAAAAAATCGGGTATCAACACCCGGTTTTTTAATTTCTAAAATAATTATTTCTTCATCTCCATAAAAAATCTTGACGTGTTTGATCTAATACCTTTGTTCGTTTTATTTTTGTTGCTAAAATTTTCAAAAATAATTTTGTCATTTTTTCGGCCGTAGTCTGGCACTACAGGGGAAGAAATAAGATATTCTTGCAGTTTATTTTTGGATGCAAAATAATATGGCATGTTGGAAATGTCAGTTTTGATATTATTAAAGCCAGCTTGTTTAGCTTGTTGTTTATATTGTTTGAGTAGTTTTCCTGCCTTTACATTAAAATTTTGTCCACGCTTGAAGGCTTGTTTCAAATTATATTTATCAGTTTCATGTACTTGTTGGGTAATTAATATTCCTCCCGGTTTGAGAATATGATAAATTTTTTTAAAATTTATCGGAGAATGTTTTGCTGTTACTACATCAAAACTATTGGCAGGAAAGTTCAACTTATCAGAATCCATTATTTTAAAAGTAATATTTTTTATATCACGATTTTTTTTATTTTTGTTAGCTAAAGTAATCATTGACGGTTCAAGATCAATACCTACTCCCTTTTTGATTTTTGATGCCAGACGCATAAAATTATTACCTTCTGCAGTACCGATATCTAAAACAGTTTCATCACCTTTAAGATTTTTTTTAACTAATAAATAAAAATCACCCCACTTTGTTGTTAGGTCTAGTTTATTTTTGGACCAGCCACCTTTTTTGGCAGCCTTTTTATATATTTTTCTGTATTTGATATATTTTGAATGTTACTATTTGTATTATATATTTTTTTTGATAAAAAAAACAGGCCAACAATTTTTTGATCATTGGCCCAATGGATAATATTTTTTGAACATCCTATTTAAATATGGGAGTGAGTTCAATATCGTGCTTTTTGTATCTTTCTTTTATTTCTTCAAAAGAAATTTTACTTAAGTCTGAATGTATATCGTGATTAAATTCTGTGATTTCTTCTCCAAACCAATCTGGTGGAGTAAAGTTTTTCATTTCGGTTTCAGTTTTAAATTCTACTTCACCGCGGACATAGCCTAAAAGTTTATTTTGATAAAAATCAATTTCGCATTCATAATTACCTACAGGATATAGATATCTAATTTTTTTATGTACCGAAATCGTTTGTTTTATAATACGGTCGTATTCTTCTTTTTTAATATAGATAACGTGTTCAAGTCTTTTAAACGCAGTATCGCCCTCTTTTTTTATGAGTTGATACTTTTCCCCAAGTTTTCGGATTTTTAAAACGTCGACAATGTTAGGATCAGAAAACTCACCAATTTCGATTTCTATTGGCTTGTACGAGTTTAAATCTTTAGGTAGATTTTTTAACAAGAAAACTCTTTCTAGTTCTACATTTTGCATAGGTTTTTATTTAATGTTTGATACACAAGCATATCATGAATATCTGCTAATGTCAAAAACTAGCTTTTTTCCAAAAGGCTAGTTTTTTTAATGATAAAGTTAGGTTATAATATAAACATGAAACAGCGATACAACAAATTAGCAGCGCAATTCTACGATCTTGGTAAAAAAACTCAAGACGTAAAATTTTATTACAATTATGCTAAAAAAATCGAAGGCGAAGTGTTGGAAGTTGGCTGTGGCACTGGCAGGGTAGCAACTTATTTAGCACAAAGAGGCATTCCAGTAACTGGCTTAGACAACTCGCAACACACGATAGATCAATCAAAAATTAAATGTAGAAAAGCCAGGTGTAAAAATAGTCTAGTATTTATCAAAGCAGATGCAAAGAATTTTAAATTAAATAAAAAGTTTAAACTAATAATAATGCCCTTCCGTGTTTTTCAATGTTTTTTAACAATAAAAGACCAAAGAGCAGTGTTAAAAAATATAAAAAAGCATTTAGCAAAAGATGGGAAATTAATTTTTGATGTTTATTACCCAAACCCAAAAATACTTAATGATTTTTCTGGAAAAGAAAATGTGGTCGGAATATTTCCACATAACAAACAAAAAATTTTAAAAACATACATCAATAATAAAATAGATCAGAAAAAACAAATAACTACTACAGAAATAAGGTATTACAGAAAAGGCAAAACAAACAATATTTTACTTGCCAAAAATACTATCAAGATGAAATATTTTTATAAGAAAGAAATGCAGGATTTATTGAAATCAGAAAAATTTAAGATTGAAAAAATTTATAGTGATTTTGTATCAAAGAAATTTAAGCCAGGAAAAGAAATGATTTTTGTCTGTAAAAAAAGTTAGATTATCTGTCTTGACAAAAATCATCTAATAATATAATATCTAGCTAACAAACGGCGCCTTGGAGGCAGCCGTTTTTTTGGTTTGACCCCGTAGAAACCTCAACTGACGTTTCGGTTTTACGGGGCGAGAGGAAATGATATGTTTGTTTGTTTATAATCCCAAACTCTTACGTTTGTCATAAGGATTAGTTAGAATTTGACAGATATATCATATATGATATAATTATTAAAGTACAATAAAATGCGTAAATATAAAATTTATTTTTATATAGATAACAGGGGGAAATCTCCAGTTGTAGAATATTTGAACAAGCAACCGACAAAAGAAAGAGCTAAGTTATTTAAGTATATTAATTATCTAGCCGAATATAATGAATATTTAAGAGAGCCATATTCACGACGCATAAAAGGAAAAATAAGAGAATTGAAAATAAGTTTTGGCAACAATAAATATCGAGTCTTTTATTTTATTTATGTCGAAAATAAAATTGTTATATTGCATGTTTTTATGAAAAAAACACAAAAGACACCGATTAAAGAAATATTAAGAGCATTGAAGAATTATTATAACTTTTTAAATAAACAAAAATATGAATAAAACTTTATTCGAACGGGAATTAGAGAAAAATTTAAAAGATCCAGAATTTAAAAAGTATTATGATTATTATGGTAGGCAACTAGAAATTGCAATACAGATTAATCGTTTAAGAAAACAAGAGAAAATGACACAAACAGAGTTAGCAAAAAAATTAAAGACTTCTCAAAGCGCAGTCGCTAGAATGCTTGCGGGTGAACAAAATTTTTCTACAGAAATGCTAGAAAGGATCGCTGAAGTGTTTGGGAAAGAACTCAAGATCACCTTTGTTTAGAAAAACCAAAACAAAAACTAACTTCCCAGGAGGCTGGTTTTTTTGCTTGCCTCGCCGGCGTGTCCGTTGAATCCGCCAGTAGGCTGAGTAGGCGTAAGTCCTGTACAACAGGACGTAGGCGGGCTATAATTTAGTTAATTAACAAATTCTCATGCTAAAAATATTAGTCAATTTTTCAACTGCTTTAACCGGGATTGTTTCTTTTGTCCTCGGTGTTTATACTTTGTACCGAAACCCTAAAGGCAGGGCAAACAAGATGTGGTTTTTGACGAGTATGGCAATCGTGATTTGGAATATAGGTTATTTAGTTTCTACCAATACACAAACGGAAGCAATAAGTGCCAGGTGGGTATACTTAACATACTTTGGAGTACTTTTAATTCCTATTTTTTCCATGCATTTTGTCATCTCGTTTTTACGGCAGGAAAAACGAAAAAAGTATTTATTGATAGTTTGCTATATTATTACATTGCTAGCATTAATTTTACTTTATACAACAAATTTTATCATCAAAGGGACTTCATATACTGCTGGTTTTGGTTTTAATGAAGATCCGGGTAAATATTTTTGGGTATTTTTAATATTTTTCTTTTCCCTGCCAGTATATGCAACCTATCTATTGATAAAATCTTATCTGCACAGTGATGGAATTACAAAAAAACAAAGCCTTTATCTTCTATTAGCTTTTTTGATCGGGTTTAGCGGTGGAGGCACTAATTATTTAACTGGGACCTTAGGAATTTTTCCCTATGGGCAGATGCTGGTGTTTCTATTTCCGATAATTATTACTTACGGGATTTTTTTGAAGAAGTATTAGGACAAAATAGGCTTGACATAAATTTTTAAATAAC
>JAHIRB010000014.1 GCA_018818885.1 Patescibacteria group bacterium
TGTTTCTTTGTATCTTTATTGTATGTTACTTAGATATGCTTGTCAATAGAGAGCAACCAATATACTAATGCTTTCAATACCAGAAACCTCTTCTGCCATGGTTACAGCAACCATGGTGTCAGACTCATAGAGAAACTGTCCATTTCCATCATAAAACATTAGTTTGATGTGGTAGGTGGTACTTGATTCCAGACCCTCGATGACATATTTGTCTTCGTACATGCGATGGACAAACACGTCTTCGCAAAAGACATCAGCATACGCACGGTTCATGATATCTGGAATCAGAACCTCAATGCGGTGAGCGTCGAGCGGGTTGAGCGTGGGTGTTGGTGCGAGGGCGATAGTGACAGTGCCCTCGTAAGCGAGTTCACTTGTCGCAATCACCTCAACTTGATGGTTTTGCAAATCATCATTCCAGTCAAGATTCCATTTGTAGGTTACTCCCGCTTCGAAATCTTGATAGACGATTTGCTGGTTGCTCGGATCAGTATACTCATCGCTAATCGGCAATCCATGTGGAACATCGTAGGTCCAAAAGTACCACCAGAATGCGCCATGCAGAGAATAAGCAACATCCCAATCCTGTCGCATTACTATCGCGCTTTCACCCCAGGATCCATAGTTGAAATTCCAGATCCAGAAGTCGTAGGGTTCGTAGATATGGCCTCTATCTCCGGCTCCATCGTCATAGGGATAGCCCATAATAGCTACACCACCGTTATCCATGAAACAATTGGCAACAGATTCTGATGAACCGTCGTTATGCCAACCGTCTGCGAAATATGCTATAGGTTGGACGTTTACTGGTGTATTGTCGGAAATATAAAACTCTCCTTCAGAAAAACCAGTATAACCCGACATGGGTTCTGGTTTTACTGATTGGCCATCTTTGTAGAGTACCCAATGAACATGAGGGAGCCAATCACCTCCGCTTGCACCACACTTACCGATTTCTTGCCCTTGAACTACATAAACACCTGCTTTGACTGTTAGAAGTACGTTATGTGCTGATCTCAGTTTATATCCGTTACCAATGTCAATATCTGCAGTCCACCCATAACCTCTATACTTACCAGCGAAGGTAACTATTCCGCTTGCAGAGGCTAAAAGTGGTTTTCCCATATCATCAGTACCCGGTAAACTAAAATCCAGTGCGTAGTAGTCTTCGCCTTGATGCGTAGATATCTGACCATACTCTACTGTAACTCGCCACGTTTCCCCGCTGGAATATGGCAATTTCAAAACCGGAACTTCTGCATTGCTCGCACTTGTTAGAAACAAACATATCACGATTGTAAAAAAAACTCTCTTAAACATTGCCTTCTCCTTTTTCTTTGATTCATCCGTTTTCTATTAAGAAAGTACAGGCTACATCACAAAACTTGGCTCATTACACTCCTTTCTTTATCATTTTTCAATGTACAATTATACTTATTAAAAAACACGGCTCTCATTTACTAATCTATTAGTAAATTTACGCCGTATTTTTTAAATTTTATTAAATATCGAGTGTCTGAATAATTTCTTTAAAAATATTACTATTTTTTTCTATTGTACTATTTTCAAATGAAAATAAATCAAATTTAATAACATAATCATTAAATTCTATATATGCATTATAAGAATGTCCTCCTTCATAATCTCTTCCCGTAGAATCGATCTTGTTTATTAATACGAATTTACCATCATGCTCAATATGTTCTTCATGTAACAACGTTCCATAACTTAAATCCTTCTTTATATATGTACTTAAATCATTATTATCATCTACAAATAAAATTTTTACTGCTAACCAAAAGTCTTCCGGCATCATTTCGAGAGGAGCACCAATATTATTAGTGGAAAAAGAAATTCTGTCATCACCTCTACTGCTAATTTTAAATAAATAGACTGGGTATTTAAACTCAAACCCGTACTCCTCATTTCTGTAAGTCAACCAATCGCTCGTATCAATTTCCTCTCCGCTTATCACTTGCTGTTGGCTGGCGGGCTGGGTGCAAGGTTGGGTAATTGACCAAACTAAAAACCCTACCACTAAAGACGCAGCGATAAGGCATATTATTCCAATTGTTATGATTGCTCCTTTCATTTTTTTGTTTTGTGAATTTCCAAGTAATCAAGTGCGCAAGTGTTCAAGTACTATCATGAATTTACTTGCCGACTTGAATACTTGATAACTTGATTACTTAACTACTTAATAACCTGCTTCTTCATCCACCCATTTAACAACTTGCCAACTTCATCACATAATTCATTAATTTCATTATACATCTCAATATTAATATATTCCAGGTCTTTTGAAACTAACAGCTGATATTTTACTTCTTCCAAAGACGCTTCCGAGTAGTTATAAAAATGATAGCTCTCTTTGTTAGACTTTCTATGGAACCCTTCCACAATGTTGGAGGCTACCGAAACACACGCGCGTCGAATTTGTGGTACCAGAGAATATCTTTCATGTATCGGAAAATTTTTTGTTACTTTATAAATTACTAGCACCAGTTGATGGGATTTCTGCCAGACTATTAAATCTTTAAAATTTCTTGCATATGTCATATTTTGTTTATCACATGTGTAAGTAACTTGAATACTTGAGTACTTGAGTACTTGCACACTTACCAAACTATTAAAGTGCTCCAATTAGGTTCCTCTTAGCTCAACACGGCGCAGAGAAGGCTAAAAAGAACCTAATTGCAATGCTCTAATCGTTAATAAAGGATAAACCTTTTCTTGACTCCTCGGCTCGGAAACACAAATTGTTAATTTTTGTTTCACTCACCTTACGTCGTCAATAAATTTTAATGATCTCGCAATCCAAAACTTTTCTGTTGGGAAGTATCAAACCAAAGCGCGTGTTTTGTCTTTTTCTCATTAAACCCGAACCAATAGGGGAGTCTGGTGATATTTTTCCTTGTGATGGATTAACATCGCTTGACTGAACTATCTCAAAATCACAGATCTTATTTTCTAATCTGACCTTGGCTTTTGTTCCATATGAAATTATTTTGTATTCATCAATCATAAATTAATTTAGTATTTGTACCTTGTACCTTGTACCTTGTTAATTGAACGACTTATCCCCAGCTTACCAAGACGGCTCTCATTTGAGACGGCCGATGTTGTTTAGAAGAAATTTTGACTATTTTTATTTTTATTTTGTGAAGAACAATCTTTTTCTTTTTGATGCTAGCGACGGCGCATACTTTGCCGACGGCTACTTTATAACGTTATTGTAGCAAATTAAGCAGAAATGTCAAGAATTGAATTTACCAATAGTTATTGCTCAGACAAAAAATAATTACATAATATCTTCACTACACATCTCGCCCCGTAAGCGCCAGAGGCTCTCTACGGGGTCAAGAGATATAAAAAAGTACTCAAGTGCAACTTGAATACTTACATGCTTGATTACTTAAATACTAAACAACTCACTTATTATACCGCCTAAACTCCTCATCCTCTTCTATCATCTTATCAATACGTTCACGTAAAAAATCTGCTTTTGATTTTTTGGTATTATGAGTTTTCCAATGCAAATATCTTTCAATTTTTGGGGTTATGCGTAGTGTAAATTTAATTTTAGGAATTTCTTTACCACCTTTTTTTTCTGCAAACTGCAAAAATTCAAGTAAATACTTTTTAAGCTTTTCTTCTTGATAATCTTGTAATACTAAAAAGGCTGCCGTGTTTTTATCTTTTTGTAGTGAAAGTAAATTTGAATCAACGTCAGTCCCCTTTTCGTGCAGAAACAAAGTTGGCTTCTTGTGTGTTAAGGCTAAAGCAACTAAATATCCGTTTTCTGGACTTTTAATCGTGGCATCAATGACTAGGGAATCCATTTGCTCCAGCAAAGTTTGGCCAGCTGCTCTAAATTTTTCTACGTCTGTATCAGAAAATCGTGCTGATTTATCTAATTCTAAGTTACTCATCACAGAATTGCCAGACATCACTAAAATATCGATAATTTTTTGGTATCGACTTCTTAAGTTTTGAGATTCGTTGGCTGAAAAGTATATTCGCATAGTTTATAAGTGTTCAGGTTTACAAGTACTCAAGTTTGCAAGTAACAGCACTAATTTACTTGTACACTTGAGCACTTGAATACTAATAAATTACCTCGCCCGCAAGACTCATCTGCATCAACTTCTTAATCTCATCCAAGTCCTTAGTTTGAGCAATAACATACATAAATTTCACTAAAGCAGATTCTAAAGTCATATTATCTATATATATGATGTTTTTTTCTGCGCCACTTGTTTTGGCATCAAACAAAACTACGGGGGTTTTTGTTGCTAATTTAGAAAATAACGATTCTAAGTCTTGTGGCACACTATGCCCTTGCCCTTCAACAAAAACACCAGCCTTTCCAACAAAACGTTGAGACATCTCTTTAATATTAAAGACTGGCTGGATTTTTACATATTCTACGTTGTTGTTTAATTTTGATTCAAATCGAGAAACAACATGTACTTTTTTTAAATTCTTTTCAAAAATTCTAATAGAAAAATCAATTTTCCCCAAAACTGCCGAATCAGGACTTTCAAAAACGTTTAATGAGTATGAATACACTCGATGCGCTTGATTAGCGCGAATTAATTTATTACCAAACATTACACAAACCTCGGGTAAAATAAAGGTTGCAACTTGTACTGAGTTAATTAAATTTGCCTTAACACTCAATTGGCTTTTCTTTTCTGTATCTTGTTTTTGCGAACCTGTAAATATGATTGGTTTATTAAGATCATTTAACAAAAAAGAAACCGCACTTGCAGTGTAAAGCAGGGTTTCAACTGGATGAATAATAACAAAGCCACTATATTCTTTTTGATTTTTTTTGATGTTTTCTGCTACATTCTGCCAATACCCTGGCGAAATATTATTTTGTAGTTTAGAAGATACATAAACAGAATCAATATCTGCAATAATATCAAGTTCTGGCATTCTTTGTAGCCATTGAGGTAAATTTGATTCAGTTACTTCCTCAACTGAACCACAGTATAGTATTAAAACTTTTTTTCTCTGAATAGTCATTTGATAGTTCCCTGATACTTACTAATGAGTTTGCCCCGTGATTTTGACTAAATGTCAAAATTTTACGAGCCGACGGCCTTTATAATGAAGACGGCCTTGTTTTAATTATAATTAACCTCAATTCTTTGGTCAAATGAATTATTGAATTGACACCCCCCAATTTTTCTGCTATAAAGCAATGTAGCTTTATGGAGGAAAAACGAAGGTGGGGAGTTTAAAGTGTCCGTGTCTTGATGTCGTCTGCCTTGGGGACGCCCGAGACCGACCCAGACGACAGGGTGCCTCTTAGAACCCTAACCGTTCACACATTGCGGTTCAAGATGTAATCAACGGCTAATCCTAAGGGAAGTATAGGATCTCGCAGACGCCTAACTCCTTTCGGGCAACGTACGAGAGTAAGCTTCCTCACCTTCACAATATTTTTTGCACTTTGAAAGAAAGGACTATGAAAATGTCTAGAAAAAATTTGCAGCAAAGCAAGATAAGTTTTGATCGAAACAAACCAAAACGTATGGCATACAGTATGATTACATTTATGCTACTTTTATTTATCACCATGATAGTATTAGAAATTGTGAAACTCAAAATGCAAGACAAGCAAGCAAAACCGCACATATTTACAGAGAGTGCAGAGTCAAGTACTTCAACTAATGACAACTTCTCAAAAATGAAGTTTTCACTACCCCTGGATTCTGTAACGGAAAACGCAAGTGAGGAAACACTCGAAAAATTTTGGAATGAAGTAATATCACCTATAATTAAACAGCTAAGAGAGGGTGGGAACCTTGTACCACAAACCCTGACAGCTCGATTTAGGAATAACTTGGATGGCATAAGAAACAACACAAGAAAAGCAAAAAAGAAACCGAATTATAACGAGCCACTCAAAATCAACCCAAGCCTGAGGATTCATGAAATCAGTAGACACAATCGCATGACAAGTGTGGTTGAAAACAACATTCCAAAAATCGGGTTATATGCACGTGAATTGTATTCTGAATACCTCGTCCGAGTTTTAGGTAATAAGGGTGCTCCTGATCAAGATTTGGCCTATGCCATCGACACAGCTATAGGAATTATACACGAATCAGATCACTTAGCGCTTTGGCACGGCCGAATTACCAGTGTAGAAGATTTTATTGGAAAGGAACGCGAGGCCTGGAATCTGACCTGGCAATATACAGTCGGCCCAATGATTGAGGAATACCCTCAATTGGTGCATCCTAACTACAAAAGTGGCTACTACAAATGGAAGACTGCTTTTGAAGAAGGTGACATCAAAGCCCTAAATCAATTAATCAGGGAACGCTACCCTGATTCAATTAAATTCTTTCAGGGCAAATACTTTGCTTCTATCAAACATGCAATGACAAAATAGGATGTCTTCAAAGACATTTTCCATCAACCGGCAGTAGACCAAAAATCTGCTGCTTTTTCACGTAGACGTATCTCCGTCCCTCTCATAACTCCATTAACTTCATAACTCCATCACTTCTCGCAACACATTGACATACCTCGCAAAATATACTACATTTCAAACACTAAAAACTGTTCTTTTCACTTCCTATACAAGGAGATATAAAATGAAACTCATTAACAAAATATCAGAAAGCTCCGGGGCTTGCCTTTTGCTTGCTTTTGTTTTCGGCACTGCACCACTCTTCTATTTAACAGAGAAAGGGTATGGAGAAAGCATCACTTTTGCTGTAATTTCCAGTCTACTTATGCTAAGTGTAATGATTTTTCTGGCGGAACTTGTGGTGGAAGAAACGTTTATGATTTATCTGTTAGTGCTTGTTTTAGATATCGTGACGATTGCATTCCTCGATACAGTAACAGTCGTCGATATTAAAGTACTATTTATCTATCTGACAATGTTTCTTCTTTTTCCTTTGGTAATCAATGTTGGCTACAACCAGATCTTTCTGAAATCAGGCAAAATTTCCTCTGGGATAATAGGGAAGGAAGGATAAACCATGAAAACGATTGTGATATTTGGTGTAATATTCTTTGCCACTTTTCTTGCTGTGAATGCAATTCCGTGGTATTTGAAAATCAGAGACAGCATAGATATAGGTGAATACAAATAGAATGGGGGTACAACAATGAAAATCTTTACGATTCTACTACTGCTGTTTGGTTGCGTACCTGTCATCCTGATCAACTATGGAGTAAACCCGTTTCTTGTGCTACTGATAGCTGTTAGTTTGGCTGTTTGGATCTCAGCAACAAACAGGCTAGACAACCTGCTAACCGCCGCTGCATATTGTGTTGTGTTAATATTCGGATTGACGACATCATTGATTGTCGGAAAACCGGAATTGTCTTATTACACTCTGGCATTAGTATTTTGCCAATTAATCGTAGTCTCAATCCCCAAGGTGTTGTTATCCTTCTCACCTTTTGACAAACACGGCTAAACCGACAAAATGGAGAAAAAGTCGATGAAAAAAATAATTGATGATATTTTCAGCTTTTTGAAAGAAAACCCAGATAATATATTTCTGACATTGATCTATGCGGTTTTGGGCAATACCTTTATCGCCACATTCCACTCCTACTGGTTGATAGCACTCATCGCTATTGTCTACGGTGTAGTCTATGGTGGCCTGACATGTTGGTGGGAGCGCAAATTCGCTTATGAAGGAAACTTGTACTTTTGCACCTTTTTGCTTTTCAACCTCACAGCCACAATTATAGTGTGGGACAAAAGACTATTGGCCGTCCTGATTTTGGCCACATTAAGTTCTTGGTTTGTCTACATGGCTTACCTGCTGTTCATATTGTTAAAATATGGTTGCCCCGATAAAGATAAGCCACCAGTTGATGTATTGGAGGAAATTGTGTTTAAGGTACGTGGCTAAAAAAAACGCAAAGCTACTAATGGAGGGACGCCAAAAAATGCATAAAATGTTGAAAGAAGCCTGCGAATTTTATCACAACAACGCTATTAAAATTGCCATTGCAATACTTGTCACTATGTTGATTAACGTCTATCTGACAGTCAACACGGCAGTATGGCTCAACGTTTTATTGGCAATCGCATATGGCATTGCATATGGCATTATCGCAAACTATCGGGGTAAAAACTTTCCTATTGATGGGTTCATTTTCTGTTGTATACTTTTCGTCATAAACATCTTCTGGGTCTTTGCAGCGCGAAGCATTATTAATTGGGAATTGAAATTTCTGCTCCCATTTATTGTGTCTACTCTATCCGCGTTGCTTATCTATGCAGTGGCCATATGTGCGATGATGATAATAAAAAGTGACAACTACGGCGCAGCACAACAACCTGAAATCAAAGATCTTGGACATCTGTGGTAAGTATTTCCCACTGATTAGATGTTACAACATGTTCATTCTTAACAAAAAAACTAGGCGCGGAAAGTTTCATGAAATCCATAAATTAAGAAAGGAACAAAATGGATTTTACGGTAGGCACCTTTCCGCGCCTGTAATTTAGAGCTTGGATTATTCCCCGTGATACTTCGACTTAATATATTGAATGTTGGAAGGCGGCAAAGTCGAAGTTGGAAAACATCCAAGCTCTTTTTTCTTTACCCTGAGCGAACAGAGTGAGTCGAAGGGGTTATTCTGAAACTGTTACATGATACATGTTATATGTTTCATGTTACATGCTCTATGACACTTGACTTCTCCCGAATTTCATATTATTCTAATAATTGCTCATGAAAAGTGACGTTGACCTTTCAAGTCCAGAAAATCGGAGGATACAAATGAAAACTTACGATAACAGCACAAGCTGGAAAACAGTACTACGCATTATTATAGTGGGAAGCATAATCGGCTGTTTTGGATTATGGACAACAAAAATGCCATTTTGGTATGGGGTTGCAATTGGAATAATTGCAGGAATGATTGTTTGCGCGATAATTCGGCACTTTGATGACGACCTCAATAGAAACTTAGCAATCGCCTGCTCTCTGGTAGCGTTTGCTACAGTTCCAGTGTGTTTAACATCGATGTTTGCTGTTTCTAAACCAGACTTCATCACCATCGTAGCAAAATTAGCGTTCTTGTATGGCATTCTTGTTTCAGCTTTAGTCTTTTACATAGTCGAATTTATGCGAATCGTAGTACCATTTTGGTTAAAAAATTTTGGTCTTTCAGAATAACAATATCAACTTCCGTCGCCGAGGCGGGTGCAACATAGGGCGGGGATCTTCACTCATCAGCAACCGGTGTGTACGTGGGGTGCATAACGGTAATTGACAACAAAGAGGATTCCCGCCTCTTTTTTATTCGGGTAGGTTGGCCTTTAGGCCGACCGCCTATTCGCAGGCAGCCTTCAGCCAAAGGCTGATTCGCTTCAGGCGAAAAAGGCTGCCTTACCCGTGATCTTGCTGAATAAGTTCACATACATATTGGACTCCGAAAGGAGTAAAAGTGTATGCAAATAGGATTCAAATATCATGATTGCCAAGGATTTGGCAGGTTGTATAATTATGGATTAAAGCATTTTAATCCAAATAATATGATCACAAA
>JAHIRB010000015.1 GCA_018818885.1 Patescibacteria group bacterium
AATTGGATGAATAATAATCGCAGGATAGACAGATTTATGGAAAAGAAGACTTCTACTTATCAAGGATTCTGTTATTTAATGTTTATTAAATATTATCTTAAGAAATTAGCTAGATGAATTTTGCAACCGTCTCATTATAGTATTATGTTTTAGGTTTCCGCACTAGAGATCGGGGGTCGTCTAATGGTAGGACGGCGGGATTTGGCCTCGTCGATCCAGGTTCGAATCCTGGCCCCCGATTTTTGGTGCGGTATTAAACAATATTATTATAAGATGATTTATTCTGATTTCATAAAAAAAATTGATAAAAAGTTTGCAGGTTATAAGCCTTACTGTTTTTCCGTGATGAAGTGGCCGACGGCAGATCATTTTAAAAATTTTTCTGATATTGATCTCAGGATTATTATAGATACTAATTTTGAAGAGGAAATATTAAAGGTAAATGATATGGTATATGAATTGTTCTGCGATTCAGTAAAGTCATTAAATTCGGGAATAAATTTTAGGATTTTGGAACATCCGCCAGGATACCTGATCAATTTAAAGGAATTAGAATTTGGCTTAGGTGATACCATTGATATAAATACATGGTCATTTTTGCACGGAAATTATAAAAAATATTTGAGTGTTAGAAAAAAATATTCAGCAAAAGATTTAGACAATCTAGATCAAAAGAAATTGCATTCATTGTTTGTATCGAGACACGAATCTTATGATTTAAAATTGGAACCGTTATATCCTTATTTGAATAAAGATCAATACAGTAGATATTGTCTAGTTTGGCATTATTATGCCGTAGCCATATTCGCCGCGGCAGGTTTATTGCTTGATAAAAAGATAAAGGGTAAATCAGAGGCGTTGAGGGCGATGCAATCATACAATAGGACGCTTAGTTATTGTGATAGAAAAAAATTAGTTAGTTTTATTACTACTGACGTAAGCCTTAGTATTTTAAAAAAGAATTTGAAAAGTGATCTGGATATTTTAAATAAAGAAATTAATAAGAAATTTAAAATAACCAATACAAAAATTATTAATAATAAAGATTTAGTATTAAAAAATTTCGTTAATAATTATCAGATGTTTCGAATCAGATTAAGCCGATATAATTATTATTTTGATACTCATCATCCGACTAAACAGGCTTTGATTAGAAGAGAATATAGGGAATTATCCAAAATAGCACGATCATTTAGCTATGTATTTAGTAGTTTCTGTCACCTAATGGATAATAAAAAACTTTATCAAAATATAGAGGATCACCTGAACCAGTTTAACAAACTAATTAGTTGCAAAAAGATTAATAAATTTATATTATCTAATGTTTTAAAATTAATAAATGATAGTATAATTAATTTCGAGAAGTTCAACTATATATTATTGCAGAATACTTTCGGTGGGGTTTCTATCGATTGCCTTAAAATAAAGGTTACGCCCAAATGTAATAATAATTGTTGCTTTTGTATATTTTCAGACAATAGCGATACGGAAATGGACTTTGAAACATTTTTAAAAATAATCAAAAAAACGTCAGCATTCCATTTTAATAAAATATTTATTAATGGCGGTGAACCAACGCTACACTCCCAGTTTAAAAAAATTTCGGAATATATTTATAATAATTTTCCCCATAAAGAAAAGATTTTGGGCACTAATTGCAGATTGCTAACAAAATTGAAATCAAGATTGGACGAGGTTATCAATTATTACGATACTATCGCAATAGGTTGTGACGATGAACATAGAAACTTAAGCGATGTTTTAGAGGTGGTTCCTAAGTTTATAGAGAATAATAAATTTGTGGTAATAAACACATTGATCAATTTTATTTCCCCTAAAAATAAAAAGATATTAGATGATTTTTGTAAGAAAAATAATATTTGTCATGTTTATAATAATTTACACCATTTCTGTTCTGGGAAAAGAAATAAATTAAATGCGATGTGCCACAAATACAAAGATAAATCGTTACTTGTGTTAAAAGACGGATCTTGTTTTAGATGTTTTAATGCAGTAAATAAAGATAATCCTGATTTTAACATTTTTGATAAGAATTTTAAAAGTAAATTGTTTGAGGACAGGAAAAAACATTATGACTTTTGTTATTATTGTGATGAGTACTGTTAATTTTAAATATGGATTTTACTATTTTGAAACATTTAAACGCTAAAATTAGTGAAATTGCCTATAAATTTAACTGGAAATTAGTGCCAGCATATCCCGAAGGAGTGATGGTAGAACCTGCATCTGTGTGTAATTTAAAGTGTGTATTATGTCCAATATCAAAAGAAGGCGCTATTAGTAGAAAGAATAAATTCATTAAGCTAAAACAATTTAAAAAAACTTTCCGCATCGCCAGGCTTTTTATCAAATATATAACTTTTTGGAATTATGGTGAACCATTATTAAATAAGGATTTATCGCAGATGATAAATTTTGTTGCAAGGTTCGGCGTTAATACGCAAGTTTCCACTAACGGTTTAGTTTTTGATCATGATAATATTGAAAAAATTTTGAAATCAGGGTTATCAAAATTAATCATTTCGGTTGATACTTATGACAGTCGAGAATATGCTAAATATCGGAGAGGCGGCAATTTTGATTTATTGGAGCGGAATATAAAAAAAATTCTATATATAAAGAGTAGGGTTAAAACCAATACATCAATAGCTTTGCAATTTATTATTTCCAGACATAATCAAGAAGAAGTTAATAAGATAAAAAGTTTTTTTAAAAAATTTAATGCCGATGAGTTAATAATAAAAACTATCGGTGTTGGCTCGGCTTTTATTCGACCATCTGATCAGGAGCTTTATTTTTTGCCTACAAATAATTTTCTTCGATATAATCCCAAAACATTAACCGTTAAAGATAAGAGTAATTTGAGATGTAAATACGTATGGAAGAGGATGGTTATATGTTCTGACGGTGCTATTCTACCCTGTTGTCGCGATCAGGTCGGTAAATTTACCCTTGGCAACGCTTTTAGGGGATCATTATTAATGCAATTTAATACATACAAATATTTGAAATTTAGGAAAGAAATTTTAGATATTCAAAAAAATGAAATTATGTGCCTGCGTTGCTCTGAAGATATAAAAAAGAAAATCGAACCAGGCTCTGTTTGTCTGAGTCAATCGCAATATAATAAAAATTTTGACTTTAAATTAAAGTAGAGCTATATGAAAGAAAAATTATTAATTAATTTAAATTCGGATTATGACTTTTGGAATTTAAACAGTAAGCATTTAGATGAAATAAAAAAACATTTTCCCAACTTGGTTGTTAAAAGATTAAAATCAGAAAGTGGAATTACCAGCGAATTAAAAAACACTAATTTTTATCTTGGCTGGAATTTTGATAAAAGTTGGATTAAATATGCTAAAAAATTGGAATTAATTATTAGTCCGGCAGCTGGCAAAGATCACTTTCCCTTGGTTGAAATAGAAAAAAGTGGAATCATTTTTTCCAGGATGTCTGGTTTTCATGGTGTGCCGATGGTTCAACAAATAATGGGTTATATATTGGGCTTTGCTAGAGGATTATTTGTTAGCAATGATTTACAAACAAAAAAAGAATGGTGGAAAGAAGATATCAAAAATGTTTTTTTTGATTTGGATGATGTATGGATGACTATGGTTGGGTATGGTTCTGTGGGTAAACAACTATCAGAAGCCGCTAGCGTTTTCGGAATCAAAACCATCGGCATTAAAAGAAACATAAACATAATAACTGATAAGACGGTCTTATATGAACCGAAAGATATAGCTTTGGCTTTTAAAAAATCTAAAATAATAGTCAATTTACTACCGTTGACGAATGAAACCATTAATTTTTTTGACAAAAGAAAATTTGCGATGATGAATAAAGGATCGGTTTTTATTAATATTGGAAGAGGTAAAACAGTTGACGAGGAAGCTTTAATCGAAGCACTAGATAATGGAATCATTTCATGGTGCGGTTTAGATGTTTACAGTAGAAAACCCCCTTTAATGTCTAACAAGTTAAGGAGTTACGATAATGTCGTAATGACACCTAAAACTGCAGTTTTTTGTGGCCATTATATGGATTTTGCCGTCGACTATTTCATTATGGCGTTAAAGAAATATTATGAGATAAAGAGCAACATTAACTCAAAATATGGCCGCAAAGAATATATTAATATTGCGTTAAAGAAATATTTTAACTCGGAAAAAATAGAAAATTTGTTAAAAACGAAAGAAGATAGCCACTCATTAACATTGGAAAGAGGGGAATTACTTAAAAAATTTAAAAACACTGGTAGAAACCATCCTTATCTTGCTTTCACGGTAAATTCCATCTGTAACAGAAATTGCATATTTTGCAATCCCAAAAACAGACAAGAGGATTTACTTAAGGTAGAAGATTATAGAATTATAGCTAGGGAAGCGGCGAAATGGGGTATAAAGAAAGTGCACATATCAGGAGGGGAGCCAACTTTAAGGCCCGATATAGTTAATATAGTACAAGTTCTAAAATATGAGCTGGGTAAGAATTGCAGGATAGGTATTACAACTCACGGCAATATAAGATCTGAATTAGTAGATAAATTTTTGTCGATGGGTTTAACGGACATTAATGTCAGTATCCATAGCCTCAATCAAAAGAATTATAAAAAAATTATGGGGTTAGGTGACCCTAAATTAGCCATTGAAATAATGGAAAAAGCGATTAAAGTAGGATTAAAGGTTAAAATAAATTGTGTTCTTTTAAGATCTTTCACTAATGACGCCTTGGAAGTTTTGGGTTTAGCCAAAAAATTTCCAATAGCTTTAAGGTTTGTTGAATTACAGAACATAGGTCCGGCTAAAAATTTTTTTGATCAAGAATACATATCTCAAGACGAATTCTTCTCCAAGCTGGCAGGTATCAAAAATAAATTATATCAAGTTGATAGAAAATTATTTAATGTGAGAAGTCCGGGAGAATATTATAAAATAAAGGGCTTTAAAGGGTCTGTAAGTTTTATCAGTAATACCAGCAGGCCTTTCTGTGCCGATGGTAATAGAATAAAAATTACTCCAACCGGAATTGCAAGGCCATGCACATTAAGTGATAAAGACATTAATCTAAAAAAATATATAACGGAAGACAGGATAGAGGATGGATTTATTTATTTATTTAAATGTATCTTAAATAGGGATTGCGATCCATCTCATAGGGGGTTCCACTGCATCGATTACGATTTACGGTGGGATAATGTTAATTGTTAGATGAGTAATTATTCTTTAGGTTTAAATTTTAGTCATGACACATCTGCATGTTTGATTAAGGATGGATTGATTTACACCGCCGAAGAAGAAAGATGGTCTGGCATTAAACATAATTCTTTGACAAAAAAGGATGAATTTTTGTTTCCTTATAAATCTTTAAAATATTGTTTACAGAGAGCTAAAATTTCTCTAGATAAAGTAGAAACAGTAATTGGGGTTTCAATGCATCCGGGGCATAAACTTGGATACAATGATAAAATTTTATCAAATTACTTACCCAGATCAATTAAAAGGAAAGTTAAGTTTATAAGTCATCATGAAGCCCATATTCTATCTGGCTATTATTTAAGTAAATTTAATTCAGCCGTAGGATTGTGTATTGATGGAGCGGGAAGCGTACTGGGGTTAAATTTTAATCAGCGCGAGAGAGTATCCGGATTTTATTTAAATGGCGACAGAATTGATAGAATTTATCATCTGTCGCAGACTTATGACGGGAAGGAAGGTAAAAATGGATTAAAAAAAATTAAACATTCACTCGGTAATTTTTACAATAATTTTGCCATAAGAACGGTATTGCCCGGCGATGAGCCGGAGGGGACAATGATGGCCATGGCAGCACTCAACTCCGGCAAAAAGTTTTATCATGAAGTCAAGGATTTAATTAAATTTGAAAATAATGGACTAATTTTTATTAATAAAGGGTTAGGCTCTAAATTACCGACTGAGGAGATAAATATTGGGGGCATAAAATGGTCACCTGATAATGTTCATCGTATAGATTTTAATGCCAGATGTGCATTAGCGAGTGCTGTTCAGAAAGTTTTTGAGGAAGCCGTTTTGTATATAGCTGTTTATCTAAAAAAAATTACTGGATGTGATAGTATAATATTGTCAGGCGGCTGCGCCTTGAATTCTAAATTGAACGGTAAAATTTTAGGCCTGAAAGAATTTAAAAATGTTTATATCCCACCGGCACCTCATGATGCTGGCACGGCTTTAGGTGCCGCTCTTTATGGTTGGTGTTCTATTTTAAAGAATAAAAGACCAAAACTACCTTATTGTCCAGATTGGGGTCCGGGGCTAGGTGAAATAGATATCAAGTCCATAGGGGATAAGGGATATCTTGTAAAAAAGTTCAATAACTTCAGGGATTTAGCCTCAGAGGTTGCTGTCTTATTGACTGATAAAAAAATTGTTTTTTTGGCATACGGTAATATGGAGTTCGGTCCCAGGGCATTGGGTCATCGGAGTATGCTTGCTCACCCAGGTGACATTTCATTAAGGGATCGCTTAAATAGAATGAAAAAAAGAGCTTATTTTAGACCATTATCTCCAAGCATTATAGATAATAAGTTTTCAGATTGGTTTAATGGTGACGCCGATTATTATATGAATAAAACTGCCTATGTTAAGAATTCCAAAAAAGGTGTTATAAAAGGTGCCATACATGCCGATAGTAGCGCTAGGGTTCAATTGGTATCTAAGGATAATGAAGGACTGTATAATATTTTAGATAAATTTTACAAAATTACAAAGATTCCTATTTTAATCAACACCTCTTTAAATTTAAAGGGTAAGCCCATTGCGAGATCACTTCGTGATGTATTTGAAATTTTTAAAAAATTGAAACCTGACGCTCTAGTGTTAGATAATATTTTAGTGACTAAAAATGACTAGTAAAAATTTAGAAGAATACAATTTGAATGATTTTATCCATTATCTTTTCAATAAATTTGACATGAATGATTGGCCGTTGATATGGCAGGGCAAAGCTAAGAAGGCTTTAGAAATCGTATATCTTGCTTTAAAAAATAAAAAAAGAGACCATGGGATTCCATTTGTTTATCACCCGATTGATGTTGCTTTAATGATAAAAAACGAGTTGAAAATTAAAAATCCTAAAATTATAATTATTGCTTTGTTACATGATGTGATCGAACAAAATAGAATTATGGCAGAAAAAAATATATTAAATAAGCTTGGAAAGTCCTGCCTAAGAAGTATTTGGAAATTAACAAAAGAACACGTTGCCTTTGGTAGGGTAAAAAAAATTGATGATGATGAAAAATATTTTAGGAAGATGCTTAAAATTGGTGATGACTTATTTATCATTAAGCTATCTGATCGAATTAGTAATTTAAAGGAGCTATCTGAATGTGGTGATTATAATAAGATAAAAAAATACATCAAAGATTTAGACACTTTTTATATACCGCTAACGATTAAGAGGTCAAAAAACAACAAGTATATAAAAAAATTGCTTTCAATCCTTCTGAAAGAACGAAAGCAATTTTACGGAAATAATGATTTCTAAATTTTTTTCAGCCGTTTTTTGATTCTATCTGTGCCTAAAGTTTTCATTATATAAAATAATTCTGGTGTTTCTCTCCTTCCAGTTAATAATACTCGTAGAACCATAGCTACATCTCCAACATGCCCTTTGTATTTTTCGGGTGATTTCTTGAAGGATTTTACATTTTCAGCGTATCCTGCAGAAGAGGCAGTTTGTTTAATTTTTTCAAACCACTCATCTTTCTTATCTTTTTCGTCATACATGGATAAGAAAGTATCAATTATTTTCTCTATTTCTTGATGGCTGATGTTGGGTAGTAATTCTGAATAGTTAATTTCACTACTATTAAACGTATCATCAAAAAAATATTCTATATGGTGTTGCACGTCAGACCATCTGGCTATATCTTTTCTAGGTTTTTCACTCCCTCTTTCTATGGAAAAAATTGATTTAGCATAATCTGGATCATCTTCCAACATTCTGGCCAATTCCGGATCATATTTCTTTGCCCATTCCAAACTTTGATTATAAACTTCATCCGCCGATAATTTTCCTATACAGTTTTTTGCTATGTCTTGCAACTTTACCATATCTAATAAAGGACCTGCGCTTCCTTTCAAATGTTCTAACGTTACCGGAAATTCTTTATTGTCAGTATCTGGATGCTTAGTTCTCCATTCTTCAAAATCTGAGTCTATTAAATTGAGCAGATATTCTTTAATTGCATCAGTGGGGTAACCTTCTTGATCATAGAAAGTTACATTAGCTTCGGGATCTTTTCTTTTACTTAATTTTCTTTTTGATTTTCCCTCTAATTTATTAATTGCCGGGAAGTGCCCATATCGTGGTGGTTCCCAACCCAAGGATTTGAATAATTCCAGGTGTAATGGGGTAGAAGACAGCCATTCTTCCCCTCTTAGTGCGTGAGTAGTCCACATAAAGTGATCATCTACTACATGAGCGAAATGGTATGTGGGTAATCCATCGGATTTCATAATTACCACATCTTGATCATTTTCTGGTAAGGATAACTCGCCTTTAATTAAATCTTCAAATTCAACTCTTTTATTGTAATTACCAGATGATTTAAATCTAATTACAAATGGTGTATTTTTTTCTAGTTCTTGCATTGTTTCTTCGTCAGAACGATCTCGCCATTTAGCCCATTCGCCATAATAGCCTGGACTGATCTTTTTATCTCGCTGTTCATTGCTCATTTCTTCTAGTTCTTCTGGGGGGCAAAAGCAAGGGTAGGCTTTGCCTTCCTCTATCAATTTTTTTACAAATGTTTTGTAGATTTCCGCCCTCTCACTTTGTCTGTAAGGACCATAATTACCGATATCCTCACCTGTAGCGGACTCACCTTCATCTACCGGGATATGAAACATTTCAAATGACTCCATGATTAATTTAGCCGCCCCCTCCACCTCTCTTTTTTTGTCGGTATCTTCTATTCTGACATAAAAAACACCCTCACTTTGATGGGCTAACCTTTCTGACAATAGTCCGGCAAATATTCCCCCGATATGCATAAAACCGGTAGGGCTTGGTGCCACCCTTGTAACTTTAGCTGATTTTCTCAGATCTCTTGGTGGGTATCTTCTTTCTATGTCTTCCGGAGAAAATTCAGGACTTGGGAATAGCATTTCAATCATTCTTTGTCTTGCGTTTTTAAATTCGTAATTATTTGGGTGTTCTGTCTCTGGCATATTAAACAAATGTTTAATTAATTTTAATATTTCCATATTTTATTAAATTATATATTATATTTACAGAAAAGTCAATTTTTTAGAAGTATAAGTGGAATTGTAGGTAGTTTTTTGGTACAATTATCATACTATGAATAGGTTTGAAAAAGTACAAAAAAATGTAGAAGAAATTATCAAAAAATCTCCATTGGAGTTTGATTTAATACATTCTCGAAAAGTTTTATATTGGTTGTTAAAGTTAAAACCGGATTCTGATGAAATTTTAAAAATAGCAGCTATAGCCCATGATATTGAAAGAGGTATTACGGGTATAACCGAAATTACGCATCTCAAGAGTTATGGTGATATAAAAAATTTTAAAAAACAACATGCAAAAAGGTCGGCCAATTTTACAATTGGTTTACTAGAAAAATACAATTATAGTAAAAGAGAGATATTAAGACTAAAAAAATTAATTGAAAATCACGAAGAAGGTGGCGATGAGGAGACTAATATTTTAACAGATGCTGATAGTATTGCTTATTTTGATTATATTATAATGTTGACTTTGGTTATAAAAAAAGTGGTAAGGAAAGAACAAGGGAAAAAATTAAATTTATGTTTGAGAGAGCATCTGATGAAGCAAAGGAAATAATACGTAATCTTAATTATAAAAATAAAGATGTTAGGAGGTTAATTGAAGAAATTACATTATGATAATAAAAAACACTATGAAAAATAAAAAATAATTGGTGTTTTGAGTGGCATGGGTCGCCAATCTGTATCAAAAAATCATCAAGTATTCCCAATACAAATACGGAGCAGTCCAGGATTCAGATTATCCGCCAATCATTATCTACAGCCTTCCTCTGACCGGCTTTGATGAAACTGGCATACGGAATAAGGAATCCGTCAAAAAACAGTTAATTGCCAGAATCAAAAGACTGGAATCAGCTGGTTGCGACTTAATTATCATCGGTTGCAACACCGCCCATTATTTTTATAATAAAATGCTGTCGGCAATTAAAGTTCCTATACATTTGATATCATTTAATAACATTGATATACTTATAGTAGCATGACTATAAATTTTATGCAACATGTTTTAGGGAGTTCCTTATTGCTGCCCGCGTATGGGGGGTGGGACAAGGGCAACACTCCTTGGCGGCGCATTTCGCAAAGCGAAATACGAAATTCGGCGGCGGCGGAAAAATCGAAATCGGAAAGCGAGGGCGGGCAAAAATTCCTTCCCCCCAACCCCCTTCCTTTTTGCCCGCCCGAGCGTTCAGTTCCTGCCGCGC
>JAHIRB010000016.1 GCA_018818885.1 Patescibacteria group bacterium
CTTTTTAGCTCCTTATGAAATTGATTTGTATAGTCCATTTTCGCGGCGTTACAAGTTATAAGTTACAAGTATCATTCTAAATGTAACGCGCCGTACTTATTATATTTTTAATAAACTTAATATCTTCTCAGCTAAACTTCGCCTACCATAGCTTCGGCCACATGAATATTCTTGCTTTTCCGTAGTAGTATCTCATCTCGGCTGAAGGAGGAATCAGTATATGAAATTCTAGTTTTTCTTCTGAACCTGGCACTAATGTAAAACCATTTTTGTTCAGATCAACCATATCTGAAATTTCACCTCTCTTCCAAACTAGAATAAATCTATCTTTGTTACTTTCATTTTTTAAAGACAAATATCTTGAAGCACCTACGTTTTCAGAAAGATCACCAAAATCTAAATTTTCAGTTAATGGATTTATTCCCATTTGTGATTCACCATCTTCTTCTGGCACAACTTGTACTAGCATGGAATAAGATTCGCCAGCCATTAATTGAATTCCAATAAACCAAACCACTATCAGTATTATTGCTATTAAAATAATATTTCCTTTTGTAAGTTTCTTTTTAGATTTTGATGTACCTTGTGTCTCCTTCCTTTGGTCCACTGAAGCATTTGCGGAAGCGGATTTCATTTCTTCATTTTCCATAGAATATTTCCCTCCCCTATTTATTAATTATTAATTACCGATCCCCCCAGCCCAAACAAGTTGGGCTGGGATACAACGAAAATTAACTGCAATCCTGACAAGTTTCACTGATACCTGTGACTTCAATCCATAGATCAGCACCGAATACTGAATGCTCTAATCTTGGATCTAAAGGTTGTCCAAATTCGTCAACTGTATATGCTTGATCGCACATACCTTCGAAACATGGAACAACTAAATCAATTACCCAGTGGTCTTCAATATCACCAGCTTCTTTGGTTAAGTAGCCTTTTGCTACTGCTTGTTCCCAATTTGGGTCTGGTGCATCTACCTCTGTATCATAAGGTGCTTGGTCAGTTGGTCTATCATTGTCATCATCAGCTTTATGTTTTGAAAGCATTGAAGCTAATATTGGATAACAGTTGATGTAGTAAGAATCTGATGGATCTCCTGCATCAGCTGGTCTCATTTGATGACAATATTGTTCTCTTAAACCATCGTCATCAATAAAGTGAGGATATAAGGCAACAAAGTCACCAGCATCCATGTAATCATTGATGTTTGGTTTTAAGATAGGCAATTGTCTGTCTGGTTCTGTTCTTGGTTTTGGCTTTTGTTTAATGACATATGTAACATCATCTACTCTGCCTTCACTCATGAAAGAACCACTTAGTTCAATACAAATTTCTTCGTACATTTTTTCTTGTGGGAAAACAGTACCAAAATCAATGTGCTGAGTGTCAACAGACAAAGCATTTTCGATTTGAGCAGTCACATTAATAATGTGAGCTTCGAAAGCAGCAAACATTGGAACAGTTGCAATTGCAACAGCTAATGCAGCTACTATCAATAAACTTTTTTTCATAATTTTATTCTCCATTCCTGTTGTCATCTCGACCGATATTTTAGTAATTTTACGCAAGTGGAGAGATCTCATACCTTACTTTATTGTTTGATGTGAGATTCCTCGACAAGCTCGGAATGACAAACAGGTTTTAATTTAATTAAGTAACTTACCCTATCACTACGAGCAATTCAGCAAGTATTCATAGGGTGCTTGACCCTTTTCCATCCCTCCTGGGGACAGGGCAAGCTACTTATGATTTCGACCTTTTGGCCTCACTTAGTTGTGCCAGCCTGAGCTTGACCCGGGATCTTTGTTCTAGATCCTGTAATCCAGTTCAGACAGGCAGAATAGCGAGGATATTACTAATTTATAGTTACTTAAACGTGTTTATTTATTAATATTTCATTGTAAATATCGATTATACAAAAAATCCCTAAAATAAGCTATTTTACGGATTTAGCAAAAACACAAAGCAAAGGCTTTGTAAACCAATGATAGTATGGTTTTGAATTCTTGTTTTGTTTTATGGCCATAATTTGATGGAATTTTTGGGATAAAAAAGTACCAACCCCTCTTAAGTCTCCTTTTGATTTTCCGTATTCTTTTGAAGAATTGGTTTATTTTGGTTTTTTTACCCGTAATTTTGCAAAATGTTTTCCACAAATTCTTTGTATATCTTAAACAACTTCTTTATATTTGTAAAGGGTCAAGGAGGTACTAATATGTGGATAAGTAGTGAAAAAGTTGGTATTAAGTAAAAAAACACTCCGCCAAGCTAGATAAACCCTCATTTTACTTATCTAGTTTAGCGGAGAAAGGCCCTTAAAAGTGCCGTTAGGCCATAATGGCGCAGTTTTAACAAAGCTTTGTTTTCGATCTGTGATATACGTTGTCGCGATAGGTTGAGATGTTCTGCGATTTCAGTTTGCGTGTGTTCGACTCCGTCGAGGAGCCCGTAACGAAGTTTCAAAACCTCAATTTCACGGTCATCCAACGCCTCCTCAAGCACATGTTGTATTGCTTCTACAAAAAAATTCTTATCAACCAACATATCTGGCGTTTCAACATTAGCGATACCCAGAATATCACCAATAGTAATTTCGCTATCACCAATTCCTTCGATGCCACCTCCTCCATCAATTTGGTAATCCAGAGAAATTGATCTTTGCAATACCTTTGCCATAGCATTAATCTTTTTCTCATCAACTCCTGTATCGACTGCTATTTCTTCATTTTTTGGTTTGCGTCCTAATTTTCGACTTAATTTTCTGTTAGACGTGGATACTGTTCTTAGTAGTGTTATTACATTAACTGGAATTCGAACTGTTCGAACCTGATTTGAAATGGTTCTTGTGATGGCTACTTGAATCCACTTTGAAGCATAAGTTGAAAACTTAAACCCCAATTTGTACTTATAGCCATCAGCTGCCTTTATTAAGCCAGTATTGCCAGCCTGGATAAGATCTAAAAGCGACATACCGCAATTGGAAAACTTCTTAGCAATACTTACAACCAAACGTAAATTTGCAGTTACTACCTTCTTTTTTGCCTTTGTTATTGTTGCATTGTCTTTTTTCTTTGTTGCTCTTTCAATTTGTTTATACAACTCAACTACTTCTTTATGGCTAAGTAGTTTGATACGAGCGATATCCTTAAAGTATATCCTTAGCAATTCTCCGCTTCCACCTTTTTCATACGGATTGACTTCTAAATCGCTGGTATCAGGTTTCCAATCTTCAACTTCATCGACATCTACGTCTGGTATATCGTCTATACCATTTTCATTTAATGTGTCAACATTTGCAT
This sequence comes from Patescibacteria group bacterium, assembly GCA_018818885.1. Taxonomy (GTDB): domain Bacteria; phylum Patescibacteriota; class Patescibacteriia; order Buchananbacterales; family SURF-54; genus JAHIRB01. Next base: position 3,303 of record JAHIRB010000016.1, read on the forward strand.
ATGCTGCCAACTCTTCTTCTACAATACACCTTTGTTCTTCGTCTGAGATTAGTTTTTCCAAATTTTTGATTTCTCCCAAATTAATGAAATCTTCCAAAGGCATGTCAAAGAGCTTTGCAGGTAATGAATAGACTACGCTGGGATTTTCTTTTTCAAGAAGTTCCATTAAAAGTTGGCCAAAAGTCTTCGTTTCATTTCTCTTCTTCCCACCCTGAGCCTGCCTGCCACGAGTCTGACCGAGGGGTCGAAGGGTTTTTTTCTTGACTTTTTTCTTACCCTTACTTTCATTTTGTTGAGGTCTTTTGATCACTTTTTTTGAAGCTTTCTTCTTTGCACGTTTTACTTTAATCTGTTTCGATTCTCCCACCCGTCCTATCTTTTTCAATGAACACGCCTCCTTTCTTTTTAGGCTAAAAATATCTTAGCAAAATATCTTAATAAAAACAATGAACCCTCGAGTAAGTATATAATTTCTTATATTATACTCACCCGAGGGCGCTTCTTTTTTGCCAAAACTCTGGATACTCCCTACTAGATAAACAAAGTGCCTCTTTAGACACTTTTTTTGCTTCATAGCTGATACGGCACTGTTCGCACAAAAGAGCATAGCTTGGTGGAGCATCAACACCCTTACCTATTTCGTTATCACATTCAGGATAATTCAAACACTTATGCCATGCTTCACATTCATCATCAATTTCATCGCATTGTGGCATGTCCCATTGTAATAGCTTAAGAATTGCTACATGTGCTTGTTCATCATCTGGATCAAGACGCTGAGTGATAAGTAAACAAGCCACTCTTTTCAATCGACATAAAGATGCTTCAACCTCTTTACCAGATAAGGGGCAGTACACTTTCTGCTTCTTTTGTTTCTTTTTTCTTTTTTTCTTTGCTGACTTTTCTTCTTTTTCTTCAGATACAATTGGCTGTTCAAGCTCATCTAATATTTCTTTTGATTCAGATGTTACACCATCAATTTCGAATGTTTCTGGTAATCCTAGTTCAACATCTCCATTGTCACTTTCGTTTTGTTGTGGCTTATCTAGTTCATCAAAAATAGCTTTTTGGATCTTATTACAAATTGATCCATCCTCAATCACTTCGCTCAAATTATTGATTAGCCCATTATCAGAAAATGCCTGCACTAGTGTATCAAATAACTCTTCAGGTATTCCAAATACCCATGATTCATTTGGATATTGTTCCATGAGCAATGTTCCAACTCTTAAGACTCCCTCCTCGTCTTTAGCCATTAATTGTTCACCTCCTTTTATTTTGGCTACCCATATTTTAAAGCAATTATTGATATTATTCAATTATTTGCTGTGTATAAAAAAGACCCCTTACCTTGCGGCAGGGGCCTTTGCTTATTGTTAATCCTCCTTTTTTGGTCGTTTTTTTTTGGACACTATTCCTCCTTAATCCCGATCATCCTCCTCATTTTTGTAAGTTGTGTGTTGAGTGCCTCGATGGCTTCTTGTTTGGTCAGCTGCGCACCGCGCACAAGATAGCCGACCAACTCTGATACACCATTAAGTCTTTCAAGCTCATTGCGTATATTGGTTGTAATGCTGTCAATTTCTGACCGTATATTTGCTGCCAATTCGGCAACATCATTAAAGGAAATAGACTCTGTGGGTAGTGGTTGAGACAATTTCTCGTCAAACGCAGCTCCAGGAACTCCGGGCTGAGTCTTCCTCGACGGTTTCTTGTCCTTCTTCTGGGTTGCTTTTTTCTTGGTCTCCTTTTTCTTGGTCGTTGGCTCGGCAGTCGACGTTCTTACTCCACCACGTTTGCCCGGGGTTATTTGGACATCGTCGTGGATTTCCTGAACCTGCTTTTTTCTGGTTTCGCTTGTGATAGCGACGAAATACCTTTTCTTGACTGTCGGACCAAGGTTACGCAATTCGTCGAGAGTGATATCCAGGTTGAGTCTGGAATCATTCCGCCAAAAATTGCGTAATTCCATGGCTGCTTTCGAATGCACAAATTTGTTGAATAACGCGGAAACTGTCATACTATCGTCGTATTCGACCTGTTCTTTTTTGGTTGTAGATTCATTACGAGATGCTGCAGCTTCCTTCTTTTCAGTCAATTTCTCGCCGGAGTCTTTTTTCTTGGCTATAGCTTGAATTGAATCAGCCGGTTCATTGTTGAGCACCGCAATTGTTCTCTTGCGTGTTATCATACCTTTGCCAGCACTTGGCAATCTGCTTTCAAGTTCTCCTCGCTTTTCGCCTCTTGCTTCACTGATTGTTATCCCAGCCATTTTGCCCAGCGTATTACTGAGTGTCTCTCTGCCTCTTCTCGGGTTTACAGAAAATGCTGACACAACATCTACCAGCAAAGCTTCTGGATCATATGGGGGCTTTGGAAGTTCTCTTGTTTTGCTTGCCACGTTTTCTTCACCTCCCGTTTTCTTTTTCCCACCTGACCTACTCCACTTTCTTTTTTGTCCTTCAGGATCTCCAAAGTCATCTTCTTTGAGTTTTTGGACAACTACAAGTCGTCTGATAAAACGTTTTACCTCTTCCCAGCGCGGACATACACTTTGATCGGGAAAATTTACCTCAAATAGTTGTTGTCTGAATTTAATCACAGTATCAACTATTGGATCTCGTTCTTGAGTTTTTCCTCGAAAGATATTTCCTATTGCATTTAGAGAAGCATCGTCAAGATCAGAAATTTCTTTTTTCAACACCTGCAAAATATCTTCGTCGCCGTTGCATTCGACCAGTTGAATTGTTTTATTGTCGCTAGCAACGCTTGACGCTGTTGCAATTGGTGCTGGAGAAGCCGGTGAGCTTGCTGATGCAGGACTGGTTGTTATCTTTTCTGTTCCATCATCGACGTTATTTGCGTCGTCGGTGATTATAAGCGAACAAGCGTCACTTCCGTATTCGTAATCCTCTCCTGTCAACGCACACCACAGAGCAGCTCTCAGTATTGGCAGGTTTCCATCACCAGTTTTTGGAATATTGTTTAAGTCAATGTCATCGATCTTGTATCTGGCTTCTTTGAGAGTGATATTGATCCTTTTGAATTTATCCACTACGAAGTTTCTGATGTCTTCGAGATCACACTTGTCATTTATGATCTTTCTCAATACGGCGATTAGCCCATCATCCAGTTTCACAGTTACTTTTCGCACTTGATCCTCCCTTCGTGTTTTGAGGTTCTATCCATTGTAATGTTTACACCTCCATTCTCATATTGAATTTTTTATTCCGCCTTTCAAATTAGCTGTATCTTAAAAAAACCTTGATGTTTTGTCAAGGTTTATATGAATACGAAGGCAAACACCTATTTGTCATCCTGAGCGTAGTAGAAGCCAGCCAGAGGCTGGTCCGCCTCTGGCGGAGATCTCACACCTTCCAAAAAGCATGGGGTGAGATCTGCGCCAGAGGCGTCATGCCAAAGGCAGATTCGCCTCTGGCGAACACCAGCCTTTGGCTGGTCTCCAGGTATAATATTTAATATCGGTCGAGATGACAAAGAAGACAGTAGGCGACATTCCGGAATGTCGCCTACGTGATGAATATGTTTATTCCCGCTTTAAAGCAGAAGAAGTATAATTGTTCGATGCATTCCAAAGCATCCAGCCTGCACCATCATTATCGTAAACTGCTTGGATTTGCTTTCTTATCATCGATGCGTCATAAATAGCGCCGAGATCAAAATCCTGAAGCCACGGCCGATATTTCGCTTTTGTATTTTTAAGCTTATCTTTTCCTTCTTCTAAACTCAAATTAATAATTTCGTAAGGATAATCTGCAGGATTATTGTAACCACGAAAGGTTCTTGGATAATGCGAAGGATAAACCATGGGACATATATAATCAAAATATGGAGCTGCGTCTTCTATGCGTTGGCCAATATTAAGGCCATCATCCATTGTTAAGGTCATACCAAATAAATCAACTGATGTGTAGACAGGTTCTGCTGCCATGCTTGTACCAAAATATCTAAAAAATTCTTTCATTACCTCTACCTTTTTTGTATTTTCTGTATACGCATAATCAATATCTAAAATATCACCGTCCGAAGGAAATCTTATATAGTCTAAATTAATTTCATCAAAACCAAAATCAACTGCTTCTTTAGCAATAGCTAAATTATAATTCCAAACTTTTTTATTAGAAGTATCAACCCATGCTAAACCTTTATAGTCTCGCCACAACTTACCAGTCTTCTTATTTTTTAATGCCCACTCTGGTTTTGTTTCAGCTAATTTTGGATCTTGAAATACTGCGATACGGGCGATGGTATAAATTCCTTTTTCTTTAAGTTTATCAACCAATGCTTTGACATCAGCAATTACGATATCTTCTGTTCCTAGCTGATTGACTAGTGGAATCTTTGAATCATACAAAACATGTCCTGTGTAATCTTTTAAATCGATAACTATGGCGTTAAGCTCTGTATCTTCAACTAGCTTAACCAGTTTATCATAGCGAGTTGGATAACTGACCGTGTATGCTGTTATATATATTCCCTTAACATTAATCTGTTGAGGTTTTTTTACAATTGGTGGTTGAGTTAAAGAATATAGTGAATTAAAAAAAATAATTGGTAGAAGAAAAATTGTAGTGATAATTTGTATCATTTATCTAGCTAAAAATTTTATCTACTATCACACCAACATAATTAGTAATTATGATAACCACGATAGTAATTGCCACATGTTCAAAAATTATCTTAAAAGCATTTTTATTTTGTTGACGTGCTATATAGTAACTTAAAATACTTAAAATAAATATCCCCCAAAAAATGCTTATAATTATTGCTAAGTTTAATGAAAATATTATTACTGGCACGATAAATGTTAAGGCAAAAATAAATTTAGCTAAAAAAGTGGCAACAGTTGATTGCCAGATTTCTTTTGTAGTATGTTTATTTTCTGATTCCTCTGCAACATGAATGCCTAAAGCATCAGAAAATGCATCGGCAACTGCAATGGTTAAAATTCCACCAATCACAACAAGTTTTGAATGTGTCCCAGCGCTTAAACCCACCATTAATCCTAAAGTCGTAATAACTGCAGAGGTTAAACCAAAACAAAGTCCAACTTTTAATGAGTGTGCTTCTTTCATGTTATTTATTTAAATATATTGATTGTGTAGGATAGGCAAATTCGATTTTTTCCTCTTCAAATTTTCGATAAATTTCCATGTTGATTTGATGACGTACATCCATGTATTCTTTGTAGTCTGAAGTTTTGGCAAAATAGACAACTTCAAAATTCAAACTTGAATCTGCATAATCCTTAAAATGGCATCTGTCAAAATCTGCTTTTTCGTTTTTATTGACAATTTCTTCAATCATTTTTGGAATTTGTTCTAATTTTTCTTTAGGAGTTCCATAGACTACGCCTAATGCAAATAATGCTCTTCTTCTTTCCATGCGCTTGAAATTTTGCACTCTTGCTGTTGTAAGTTCTTTGTTTGATATGATGATTTCTTCACCTTGCGGGCTTCTGATTCGCGTTGTTTTAATTCCGATTTTTTCTACCTTACCCATTTCTGTGCCTATTACAATAAAATCACCAACAATAAATGGTTTATCCAAATAAATTGAAAACGATGAAAAAATATCACTTAGAATATTCTGCAGAGCTAAGGCAATAGCAATACCTCCAATACCCAAGCTGGCTACTATTGATGTTACGTTAACACCAAGATTTGCCAATATCATGGTTATACCCAGCAGCCACAAAACTATTTTTAGTAATACTTTTAAAGTCCTTAACATTGATTCTGCTTGTGTCACATCTTCGTTAGTGTCTTTAGTTTTACTGATATATTTTTTAACAAAAAAATCTAACAATCGCTCTAAGGCATGTATTACTTCATAAATAATCAAAACTACAAAAAGTACATATACTATTTGGTTGACTATATGAGGCAGTGTTAATGTCTTAACGGCAATATACAAAGCAATGAAAAAATAAAACGGTGGTTTTACTTTAGTGAAGATTTCAATAACTACATCATCAATATCAGTTTTAGTTTTTTCTGCCATTCTCTTTAAACGCGCAATTATCGCAACCTGAATTATCTTCAATACAGCTAAAATAATTATGAAGACTACAAGGGCTTTCAAATATTCATGAGCTGAGTTTTGTCCAAACTGAATTAGTTTTAAAGTTTCCATGTAGCTAGAAAATAATGACATATGTTTAGTTTTTTAGTAGTTAGGTATTAGTAATTAGGTATTAGTAATTAGTGATCAGGAATCAGATATCAGTAACAAGCGTCGAGATTACAGAATGTATAAATAGATTAGAATGACTACTATAAAATTATCCAGCGCAGCTGCGAGACACCAAGTACAGAATTCTTTGATGACGAACATCTGCAAATAAGTCAAATATGCTGAAAATAAAATACCAAATGTAGCAATGCCCATTATAACAAAACGCGCATACATTGACAATGCAGGCACCAACAAATCAACAGTGATTAAAAATGCTAATGACAATAAGTATAAAATTCCTAAAATATCATTTTTGATTCCTAATGGTTTGCCATACTTTGATTCAACAACTACTTCACAACTGCCACGAAGCGGGCAAACCATTTTTCTTTTATTTTTTTCAAATTGCACATGCTGCCAATACAAATATGCAGCGTTGACTACACCAATGGCAATAAAAAGATATATTAACAGTAAAATTATTTATTAAATTCTTTACTACCTCTTGTGACAAGCACTAAGGTATGGATTTATTAAAACAATAATGTCTGTGCCTCCCGCCTCGCCGAAGTTAACGTTAGGTGAACGAAGGCGGGTTAAAAAATAATTTTTTTGGTAAATGATACAGCACTTCTTCTTTTTCTTCTGCAAGATATAATTTATCAAAAATTTTTAAGTAAGGTTGTATCGTATCGTAAGGAGTCTTCTGTCCAGAAAAATCACTTCCCATCATTACTTTATTTTTAATTGTTGGATAGTAAGTAAAAACTCGTTGTAAATCTTTGATCAATTGCTTGGTTTGATTTTCGATATTTTTTTTATCTTGAAAATCTTTAATTATTCCAGAAATATCTGTGTAAACATTTTTATTTTTATAAACTATTCCTGCTGCTTCTAACATATAAGGAAACGCAAAATGTGAAATAATAAAATTACATTTTGGATAATTAACTGCTAGTTCATCAATAAAAATTGGATGCGAATATTTATACTTTGCACTACCATCAGGAGAATAAAAATCACCGCTATGAATTATTAGCGGCTTATTATACTTTTGACAAAGCTCGACAAATAAACTTACCCTAGGATCTGTTGGTGTAAATTTTTGATATCCAGGATATAGTTTTAATCCTACAATTTTATTTTGTAAAAAATACTTAGTGAAATTTTTTAGTTGTTTTTTTAAATCTTTTGATATGTTAATTCCTGCTACAACATGCACATTTTTTTTATTTTCTGCAAATTCAAAAACATGTTTAATATCGTAAGAAGTAGTATGCATTGTAATTATCAAATCTACTTTTGATTTTGCTTGTTTTTGGTAATTTTGATAATCTTCTTCAAAAAAAAGGTGTGTATGAGTATCTATAATCATATGATATATTATAGCAAATAAACTGATATTTTACGATAAAGCTTGACAAATAATAGAATATATGATAGCATTTTAACATATTTTATTTGGGCTAGACTTTTCGCAGGGGTCTTTTCCAGTAGTTCAATACCTGCGACATCTTTTGAGCTTATGAGCCTTCGGCTCATTAGGTGAATTGGAAGGCTCGTCCCAGCATAATGGATAAGAGGACGTCTAATGCTTGGGACTGTAAAGTCCTCTCCTTGTGACGCATTTGGGTGCGTGCTGATCAAGGATCAAATTGTAGTGTTACTAAAGTAGTTTACGATTAGTCACGAAGTACCAAAATGTAGTCAAGAAGTACCAAAATTTGCTTAGCACCCAGCCCTGCCCCTCTACACCAGCGTGTATGAGGGCAGGGCACTTTTTTTTGTTCAACGAAACAAGGTCTAGAAATTATTCTAGACCTTGTTTGTGAATTGTGTTTTCATGATATTATTAGAGAAGCTGATCTCCGAGCCATTTACCGCATTGAGCACATTTTTTTCTTATGAAACTGTATGCCTTCCCAACTTCGTTTGTGTCATGGATAGTGGTCCTTACTTCATCCTTATGACAACAATGTTCATGACCACAATCACAAGTTTTCATGACGTCACCCTCCTTTTCCTTTATTGACCATTTTCATGCTAAATTTATATCAAATATTAAGTTTTGTCAATCCAGAAACGACTAGAACTAAAGTCCAGGGCTAATATTTATAAACCCACTTACTCGACCCGAATTTATTGAGGGTAGTGAATTTTGCATATTTAGCCTTGAGTTTTAACTCAAGGCATTTAATATCTACCAACAAAAAATCGCCTTTAAGCGGTTTTGATCTTGGTTTTTTACTTTATAACTCTTGCCAGGTTTCGTTTTCTCCAGTGATAGCTTCTGCACTGCCTGGCATTACTGTAAAATTTTTAATTAATGGATCAAAAATTACATGGCTGTTTGGTTCTAGATAAAGCTTCTTTGAGGCAGCTGCATTAATCTTACTTCCATTTTTTACTTTTAACACTCCATTTAATGAGGAGAAAATAATTGAATCAGAATTATTAGATGAATATATTGCTGGGTCAGATTCATCTAAACTATCATTTTGAGAAAGAATTAAAACAAAACTTCCTGGTGAACCAGATGCTAAGATAGCTGCATTATTGCTCACCTCAATTTTTCCATCACCTATTAGTACCAAACTGCTTTCCATTGGTTTTTTTTCTTCTTCTGGTAACGATGCATGCTGTGGGTTATAAATAACAGTTCCGTTATTTTGCATTTCGATTTTACCTGTCACATATAAGTTTCCTGTTATTGTTAAAGTACCTCCATTTCCTATTTCCATATATAAATTTGAGTCAATTTGCTGATCTCCAATTATGTCTCCATCTGTTAAACAATAGTATCCAACTGGATGACTAGGAGGACAAGTTGATGGGTCTGCAGATAAAACTGGCTTACCTAATGCTGAAATATCTGCTATCCAATTTGTAATATCTGTGGAAGAAATCGGCATATCTTCTATTGGTTGGTCTGGCTCTCCACTGTGACAGTTTGGGTTTGTACCTGATGGAAAACACGAAACTCCATTAACTTCTGTTGCTACATCGATATTTGAATAATCCGAAAAATATGCATCACCTGTTATTCTAGAATCAATAATTTGATGTGCGAATACTTCTGCGCCATCAGCATCACCAGTAACTAAAACCCTATCAATAACACTGGTTAATGCAACCCAGGCATCACCTTGAATTTCACCTTTTGGTGCTCCACTAGTTCCAGAAATATTACCGTTACAATATACATCTCCTTCTACAACACTATTATTATCCATATAAATTCCATTTGTTCCTCCTTGTACTGCATAATCAAATCCTCCTGCCCAAGAATTAGTATTTGCCATCACCCTTACAGTTCTTACTTTACCGTCTTTTGATATTGCTTGCGATTCTACTATGCGTTGATAAGGATTTGCAGGATTTGGTTTTATTTCTGTACTAACGCTTATTCCATTTATTTCAAAGGCATATACTTTTGGAATAGGATTTTTTATTAATCTATACAAAGCTTCGTTAAGCCCAGCCTCTGCAGCATAAAAAGTATTATCAATTGCTCCCCCGCTCTGAGCCATTTTGATTTCACCCATTGCTAAGATTGCCATGGTACTCATTATTGCTAAAGTCACAACAGAAACTCCCATTAAAGTGATAATCGCTATCATTCCTTTTTGGTTTATAAATATTTTATCCATATTAATACAAGGGTTTACGTAACGCTACAGTATTAATTAACTGTATTTGATAACTTGATACTCCGTTATGTGGTGTTGTACTTTGCTCTACATCCATTACTATTTCTATTACGTTAGTGGAAAGGTGTTCAAATTCTAAACTGTTTATAACAACCTTATTATTAGACATTGCGACTGGCCCACTACCATTATCAAAATATACAGTTTTATCTGTGGAGTTGTAGCTTATGTTAACTGTAATATTATCTTTATTTACTATTGTGATTTGATCTATTGCTACAGAAGTAATTGATCTTGCAGTTTTTATTTCTTGAGCGATTCTATTAGAAACTAAACGAGTATTTTGATGAACTTCTTTTACTGCTAATTCTTTACTCATACTTTTCATAACATCTGCAGTAAAAGCAATAAAAATTGTTGTAATTACCACAACTAAGATCATATAAATTATTAGTTCAATTAACGTAAAGCCTAAGTTTTTATTTATAGATTTTTCCATAACGTTATTATTGTTTCTAAAGTATAACTTCTTTTTTCTCCACGTTCTTGCCAATAAACTATTGATTTTATTTTTTTTGTATTTGGGTCTGTTGTACCACCGGATTCGACCATATCACCAAGAGTATCGCGCTCAATATTTTCGATAATCAACACTCGTGTATAGTTTGAATCGCTAGGGATTGTTTCTTCTACTCCTGCTGCCAAGTTGTAGAGATTCCAATCAGACCCAACCTTATCTAAATAAAATCTGTTGTGTCCTACTTGCCCCACAGGATAATATGTCCAACAAATATCATAATCCTCAAATGGCTGGCAACTTTGTCCATCAGTGGACGACGTGCAAATTTGTGGGTCGCCAGAGCAAGTATCGTTAACACAATCACAAGAAAACAAATTCTTATTATCGTTAATAATTTCTAGTGGCATTTGAGCGTATGCGATTGCCTTAGTTTTAAAATTACTTGATCTTTGCAACCGATATACAGAATCAATTACCTGCACAATTGATAAAACCATAACTGCAACAAGCCCTAAAGAAACTAAAATTTCTACTATGCCAAATCCTTCTTGTCTATTTTTTATAGTTATTGTTTCCATATTCTAGTTGATAGAAATTTTGCCTATTGGATCAATTGAAATTATTTTTTCTTTACTTTTTGGACTAGTCAATATGATGGTAGCTGAACTTGTTTCACCAGTTAATCTATTAAACAAAACTTGGCTTCCAGCTCCGGACGTAACAGTGATTCCATTATTTAAGTTGTAAGTATATTGATAACTTAAAGGAGGTGACGACCAATCACCTCCATACAAAATATAATTATCAGTATTAAAATGAACTCCCCAATTAATATTATCTTGCGAAACTACCGAACGATTTTGCGCTAATCTTAAAACATTTACCACCTCGTAACCATTATTTTTTATAGCAATGTTTTCTCTTATATTACTAATGGTAGGATAGCCAACAGCAAACATGACTACCAAAATTGCCATAACTATTAAAAGCTCTATAAAAGTAAAGCCAGCTTTATTGTTGTAAATTAAATGTACTTTTTTCATATACTTATATTGTTTCTGCAAACTTCCAAATTGGTGTCAAAACCGATACACCTACAAAAGCTACTACTAACCCAATAAATAATAAAAGCACTGGTTCTATAATGGTTGATAAATTCGTCAACTTGTTTATTACAGATTTTTCGTAGAAACCAGCAATTTTGTCAAACATATGATCAGTTTTTCCAGACTTTTCTCCAACTTCAAGCATTCTAGTGGTGATTGGTGGAAACAGTTTTGGATATGCCATCAAAACTTTATTAAAAGATACTCCTTTATGTACATATTCTATAGACGAATATATTGCTTTTTGATAATGTTGATTACTGCAAACTGTAGAAGAAAGTTCTAATGCTTCGTTAATAGAAACTCCACTTTTCATCATGGCATACATCGCTCTACTAAATCTTGCTAAATTAAACTCTTGAATTATTTTTCCTACGACTGGTAATCTAAGAAGTATTTTTTGGATATACCACTTTACTTTCACATTTTTTTGCAACATATAAAAAACTAATATCAGCACGACTATACCCATAATAAGAATGTAGCCAAAATTGATAATCAAATTACTACCGCCAATCAGCAGTTTAGTAGTCCAAGGCAGTTCTACACCATATTGTAATAAAATATCAGAAATATTTGGAATGACAAATATCATCATCAAGGTAACTATTACTATTGCTGCTAACATAATAATAATTGGGTAAATTAATGCTCCTCTAGCCTTTGTTAACAGATCGTAATCTTTTTCTTGTTGAGCAAGCAGATGCATTAATGAGTCCTCTAAACTTCCACTTTTTTCCCCTACTTTAATTAAGTTAATAAAGAAATGAGAAAAACTATTTCGATATGGTTCTAAAGAAGTGTGAAGAGTTTTTCCTTCTTGAATTTTTTGATAAACATCAAATAAGATTGATTTAAATTTTGGATTTGTGGCTTGTTCTGCTGTGATTTTAATTGCTTGGTCTAAAGCAATACCTGCTTCTATCAAAGTATATAAATGTCGTGTAAAAAATATTTTATCTAGTCGGCTGATAGTAGAAATCTTGCTTAGCTTGTCTATTATACTTTCTTTATCTCGTTTTATATTGATAACTAAAAAACCCTTCTTTTCTAAAATGGAAAGGGCTCTTCTTCTACTTATAGCATCAATTTTTCCATTGTAATATGAATAGCCTTTATCTAAGCCTGTGTAGTTGAATTTTGCCATTTTATTCCTTTGTTACTCTTAAAATTTCGTCCAAAGTAGTTCGGCCTAAAAATACTTTTAATAATCCGTCTTCTGCCATGGTTAATACTGAGTCATTTAAGGCAACTTTTTTTATTGCTGCTTCTGACGCATCCTTATTGATAATCTTTCTTAATTTGGCATCAATTTTCAACACTTCGTATATCCCGATTCTGCCAGCATAACCAGTCTTATTACATTTAGCACAACCACGACTTTTATATAATGAAGTATTAGATAGTTTTGAAGTTTTAGGCAGTAAGCCTAGTTTTTTTAATCTAGCATGAGTATTTTTGATGTTGAAATCATCTTTAAAATCATCAATTATCTTTTCGTTTGATCTTACTTTTATTCTACAATGTCGGCACAGCTTTCTTACTAATCTTTGGGCAATTATCATGTTAGTTACAGAAGCTACTAAATAAGGCTGAACTCCCATTTCGATCAAACGTTGAGGCGCAACAAATGCATTATTAGTATGCAAGGTAGATAGAACTAAGTGTCCAGTCATAGCTGCATTAACAGAAATTTTAGCTGTATCTTTATCTCTGATTTCACCTACCATTAAAATGTTTGGATCTTGTCTAAGTATTGTTTTTAAACCAGTTACAAATGTTAAATTCGCAGATGGATTAATCTGGGTTTGGTTAACTCCATCAATTCCATATTCAATTGGATCTTCTATGGTACAAATATTTGTATTAACTTTGTTAAGCATTCTTAACGTACTATAAAGTGTAGTTGTTTTACCGCTACCTGTTGGACCAGTTACTAAAATTATTCCTTGCGAAGATTTTATTTCGTTCTTAAGCAATTTAAAATCTTTTTTATTAAATCCAAGTTTTTGCAAAGTAAATACTTTTTGCTCCATGTCTAGCAATCGAATAGCAACCTTACTACCATACAATGTAGGAATTACAGAAACTCTCATTGCACAATCATTGTTTCCAAAATTGTATTGGAATCTGCCATCTTGAGGAGACCGATGTTCATCAATTTTTAGTTTAGAAAGTAATTTGATTCTTGCAACTATTGCTGGATGAACTGATTTTGGCAGCACGACCATTTTATGCAGCAATCCATCAAGCCTAAAACGAACAGTTACCTTATTATGATTCGGCTCAATGTGAATGTCGGAAGCGTCGCTATTAATGGCTTTTTCTAAAATACTATTGACCATGTTGATAATCGGTAGATCTAAAGCCATCTTTTCTCCGTTCTTTTGATTGTCTAAAGCTTCTTTTGTTCCATTTTGTACAATCTTTTCAAACTCTTCGGAAATTTCGCCTCTATACTTTTTGAGTACTAACGCAATATCTGTTTTAGTTGTGATGTGCACTTCTGGTTCAAAGCCTGTTTGTTTTCGTATAAATTCAATAGTTTGATGATCTTCTGGAGCAGTGGTAGCGACATTGATAGCATTTCTATTTTTCTTAAAAACAACAATTGAGTGTTGCTGTGCTAAATCTTTAGGTATTAAGTTTAAAACCTTGGGAACAATTATTCTTTTTTCTAATCTTACTGTTGGTACCTCAAAATGTTTTGAAAGAAGTTCCAATGCTTGATCTTGTGGAATACTATGATGCTCAAGTAAAACTTCGGATAAAAAACGACCTTCTTTTTTTGCCTGTTTCAAGACATTTTTAAAAGCTGGCCGTGGTAAGATATTTTCTTTTTCCAAAGTTTTTCCAAGTTTTTTGTATGTTTTTCTTGTTTTTGTAGCTGCCACCATATGGAATATTTAAAATCCCTACAATAATTTATTGCCTAGATTCGCATTTGAAACCGAACACTTGTAAAATAAAATTAGGATTTTAATTAAATAAAATAGTATAATGAAAAAAAAGAAAGAAGTTTGCTCATTTAAATAAAAATGATAGAAATGAAATTAGCATTCTTTTAA
>JAHIRB010000017.1 GCA_018818885.1 Patescibacteria group bacterium
GAAAGGAGAAACAAAATGAATTGGATATTATTAGCAGTACTGACAGCAGCCTTCTACGGCATGTATAACTTCTTCATCAAGGTGTCTTCGGGTGACATCAACCAAATAGCAGGTGCAGTAATCCTGCAAGTCGTCGCTGCGTTGGTGGGTGGAGTTATCTTGGTTTTCTTAATGATAACAAACACCACCATAGAAATCACAGCAAAAGGAGTCAAGTACGCAGTTCTGGCAGGAATCTTCGTTGGGTTAGCTGAGATAACCTCCTTTTATGTATTTTCAAAAGGAATATCTGCTTCCACTGGCATTCCAATAATCATAGGTGGGTCAGTGGTTGTAGGAGCATTTCTTGGTCTAACTTTTCTGAGAGAAACATTAACTCCAATTCAATACGTAGCAATAGCGATGATAGTTATCGGTGTAATTTTTCTAGCTAGATAGATAGTATAAATCTAGACGCCAATCTCTATCAGAGCAGTAATGCTAATAGTCGTCACTAAAGCAACACGGTGTCGGCTATTTTTTTTTGTAAAAATGAAAATGAGTGGTTTCGTCAGGTTTGCAAAATATAAATATCACTAAATTTAGCTAATATATATAATATAATACATTCTTTACTAAAATCTAAATTTTTACTTTTATGGATAGACAATATTAATAATTTGTCTAAATTTAGATAATTATTTTAGAATTATTAATATAACCATGTAATTATTAGTATTTTATTTAGTTGACAAACTTTTCACAAGGTGTACAATGACTATTAAATACAGGCATATTGTATTTCATAAGAAATTAATTAATAATTTAATTATAAAACTATGGAACATAACATCAAAGACTCGTTTATTGTGTCAGAAGACTCCTATACAGGTAACATTGAAGAGTTAGCTCAAAGAGTATTAAAACATGGGAAAATTACTCAAGGAGGTAAGATAATCATTGATAATAAAGTATTATCAATTGACCAACAAATAAAACTAAGCCTTGTTATAAAATATATTGCTCATGAGTTTGATAATGAAATACCGAATAGTGTAAGGCCAATTGATTTAATTAACGTAATACACCAAAGAATTGAAGCAATAGGTTCTGCACTAAGTATTCTTAAAAAAAATGGTTTTGCAAAGAAAGAAAGTCGTGGCCGATATATTGTACAGATTCACAAAATTAATAATTTCATAGATGAAATAGAAAGTAATCAAAATAAAACCACGGATGATGGTAAAAACCGAAAAAGTACTGGCTACAAAACACGTAACAAAGGTGCTGGTAGTGATATACAAATGCTAATTGATAATGATTATTTTGAACAACCAAGATTAATGAATGAAGTAATTAATGAGTTAAAAAAAGAAAATTGTCATCATAATGATAGGGTCGTTGATAAAACAATTAGAGATACCTTTGTAAAAAGTCGTAAAATACTCAAAAGAATTGAAAATAAAGAAGGTGGTAAAGCTAAATGGCAATATGTATTAAGAAAATGAAAAAAGAAAATATAACAAAATTACCAAATCTTATTAAAGAATTGTGGCAGGAAGGATTTTTTTCAGAACATAGAGAGCTTTCTCAAATATCTAGTACACTTAACGAGATGGGCTATCATTTCCAATCCCCACATTTGACTATAACTCTTAAACGTTTAATTAAAAATGGAGGATTTTTAATTCGTGTCAAAAAATTAGGAAGGTGGAAATACATACAAAAATATCCAATTTCATCTTCTTCTGGCAAACGAACAGATATTTTTACTAAGTATGATTTTCACCCTCATATAAAAAAAGTGTCTTCAAAACAATTTGAAGATGGACATTTTAAAGAAGCAATTCAAAATGCATTTGTAGAAGTAATTGACCAAGTAAAAATTAAAACAAGCCATCCCAAAAAGACTAAAAACGGTAAATCTTACGACCTTGATGGCGATGTTCTAATGAATCATGTCTTTGGTTGTGATAATCAAATTCCTATAATTAAATTTAATTCATTAACAACAAGTCTTGAAAGAGCAGAGCAAAGAGGTCTTATGAACTTATATAAAGGTATTGTTGGCATTAGAGATAGAAAAGCACACCTGAATTTTATTCAAAATGACCCTCTAAAAACTATAGAATATCTTTCTTTGGCTAGTTTATTAATGCGTTTATTAAATGAGCATGCACCAACAAGCAAAAAAAGAAAGTAAAAACAATAATTTAATAATATCTATGGAAAATAATAAAGAGAAAAAAAAGAAATCTAACACCAAAGAAAACATTATTGATTTTTTTGAAAAGCTAAAAGAATATGAAGCAATGCTTGAAAAGGAAGCGTTAAAATGTAATCATAGGTCAACAATTATAAAAGACAATTTTAAATTAATACTAGAAGAGATTAAGTTTAAATATGAAAATACGATGAATGTTTACGATTATTTATTGAAATTTTTTAGACAAATTTTGACTTTATCTTCAACAGGTTTTTTAGGTATAATTGCAATTAAAGAAGATTTAATACAGAATCCCCATATAGTTAAAACAATTTTATTAATAACTATGTTTACGAGTGGATTTTCAATTATATTTCTTCTTTTTAAAAAAATAAAATATGCTGAGGAAATGGATAAAATTGTAAATGATAGGATTAAAACAATTCAAGAATTAACAAATCTTGAAGACGATGTAGTAATAAGGAATTCAAACATACAAGAAAAGATAGATGAATGTAGAGAAAAATTGAGTGAAAAGATTAAGGATATTTTGAATTAAAATAATCTACAATTACGACTAATAGAAGTTTCTATATTTTACAAATAAACTTACTATTTTAATAATCATAAGGTAATATAACCCAGTCTAATAACAATTTTCAAAGTTTAGGAGCTTTTTTAATAGGATAAATAGAGGTTTTGAGTTTTCCTTTGTTAGGGCTATAAAAATTTATTTTAGACTTTTCATCCTGCCTGCCCGCCGAAGCTCGAAGAGCGTAGGAGGGGAAACCGGGGTTCCCGCTTCGCCGAAGCCTTGCATATATATTAGCGAGGCGAGCGATTCCCCGTGGCGGTAAAAATTTATATTCTTTTAGAACTTTTCATCCTGTTTACCTCGCCATAGTCCATCAGGTCGAAGGCGGGGAAACAGGGGTTCTGTGCCGTAGGCGCACTCGCCTCTGGCGAGGATTCCCCTTGGGGCTACCAAAAAAGACTTACCATTTTGATAAGCCTTTTTTGTTTTGATTATTTATCTAAAGTATTGTATATCTTTATTGCATAGGCTCACCCAAAATAAAAGTACTTAAGTGAGTATAGTTAATTATGGCAACTGAATTTTTAGAAACACCAATATCAATATAAGCTTTTTCATTTTGTATTTCCCTTAAAACTGTGCCATTTTCTAAAAAGTATATTTCTTCAGCATCAATATCTTGAACCAGAATAGCTTCTGAGTAATGTGCTAAATCTTCTTCTGAAATTGTGATAATGTCATCCCAATTATTGCCTGGATAAGAATTAAATACTAATGGCGAAGGTATTGTCTTCCTTGTCATTTGATTAGGATATATATAGTACACAGCAGAATTGTTTGGTGTTTTTACTAGATGAGCGTCTCGGTATTGGCCAAGTGTGCCTGCAGGAACTGTTACAACGTCGCCCCAAGAATATCCATAGCTTTCAAAAACAGCTGGGCTTGGGATGTAGTGTTTTTGTCCATTGTGATAGATAGCATATATTTTAGAACTACCACTTTCTTTATATAAAGCTCTTATTTGTGTGTAGTCTAATGTTGAACTACCCAATATTTGTCCTTGACTATTTTGAGTTACTCCAATTACAGAACGGTTTGCTAAGGATTGTATTTCAGAAAATCCTAATACTCTACCGTAAGTTTTTATTTCATCAAATAAACCATTGGCAGAACCTTTAGCAGCGCCGTAATCTATAGATGATCCACCAATGTAGAAATATTTATTAAAAGCATAAGGAGTGCCATGAGGTCTATCAGAACCAACTTTTTGACCATTAATATATAGATCTGCGATTGAATTTGTGTAATCCCAGGTGATTGCTATGTGATACCATTGATAAGCTTGTATAGCAGAGGCATCATAATTAATATTTTGAAAATCACTATCATCAATATTTTCTAACCAAAATCTTAATTTATTATTTTGAGTTTTATCAATTAAAAAATATTTACTTGCGGCTACATTACCTTCTCCTGCACTAATATCTAATAAAGTATGTCCCTGGTTATCGTTTCCATTCCAATTTGGTCTAAACCAAAATGCTATTGTACCTCTATTACTATTGATATTATTGAAGGTTTCATACGCAACATACGAACTATTGTCACCAATTGACATGGCTTGGCCAGAAACAAAATTTTGACTAGTTAAGGATGTATTATTATTAATTACAGCTCTGATATTGCCAGAAGCTCTGTCTGCATTTACGTTTGTATCATAAGAAGCATAGAAGAAAATTTCTGCTTCATCAATATTATTATCAATAACTGAGCCACCACCTCGTGTGGTAAATGATAAGTTTTCTCGTGTAACAAAATTACTAAAAACATCTTTAGATTCTACTTTGTAATAGTAACGTGTGTTTGGTTCTAAACCACCTATGGCTACCCTATGAAAAAAATCTCTAGGTTCTGGACAGGTTTGTGTTTGTGTGTAACGAGTAGTTTTGCCGTACCAAATTTTACAATCTGCAAGTTTGTTTGTACGATAAGAAATTATTGCAGATGTTTCTGTAACATCAGCGTCGTTAGCAGAAACAGGTCTTAAGTTTGTTATGTATAATGTTTCCTTTTCTGCGCCAGAAGACATATCTGTAGAAAATATGGCGCCAGAAGAAATTGAAGTATTATTTTTTTCGTCAGTTGATTTAACTCGATAGTAATAAACCCTACCTGGCTGAAGGCCAGTAAGAGTAAGATCGTGTAAGATAACTCTTTCACCATGGCTTATGGTACTGCCATAGCTATTGGAAAAACCATATTCAACTACACTGTTAGCTTTTTCGTTTGTTTCCCATTGGATAGTTGCAGTAGTTCCGGTTACATATGCAGCAGAAACACGAGTAATATCTGGAGCAGTAACATCAATTGTTTCCTTAGTTTTAAAAATTTGGTCATATGAAACAATTTTTTGAGTTATGCTTTCTGTAACAATTCTAAAATGATAAGTAGTTTCTGGAACTAAATTATACAAGGCAATTGAATGATAAGTTGAATTTGGGCTTCCTGAACGTAGATGAAATCTGTAATTTTCTGAAGTTTCATCAAAATAAGTATCAGTATCGTATTCGATCATACCATCTGCAAGTTCATTAGTATGCCAAACAATAGTCGCAGTTCTGTCTGCCGTAGATACGCTGATATTTGAAATAAGTAAAGGTTCTGCAGCTGAAATTACACTAAAAACACTCGCCTCGCTAAAGACGAGTCGAAGCGGGCCCCATTGTAATATCAAAAGGGCTAGTAAAATTACTGTAAATATCTTGTTTTTTGAAGTAGATTTGTAAGTCATAAATATTTATATATTACAATGTTTAAAGATAGCATAAATTGATATATTTGTCAAGTGCAATGGTTGATTTATGTCCATTTTATAGATATAATTAAATAACTATGAAAGATCAACTAGACGTTAATAATTCGTTTGTAGAAGGAAAAATTGATAGTTTTGATATGGATTCTGCAAGTATTGTGCTTAATGACGGCCAAAAGATATCATGGCCAAAAGATAAACTACCACCAAAAGTAAAAGTGGGTAGTATCATATATGTAAAAGCAATTGACGAAAAGTTAAACATAACAGAACAAGAACAAGTTTCAAAATCAATACTCAACAAATTGCTGGGAAACAACTAAATGTCAAATATCAAAAACATAAAAACAAAATTGAGTAGCAAAATAATAATATTTTTTGCTATTTTTTTAATTGTGATATTTATTTTGGTTGCTTCTGCTTTAGCATATGATGTAGTTTACAAAAACAAAGTTTATCCTGGCGTAATAGTTGGAAAATATAAAGTTTCCGGCCAAACTACCGATCAAATAAACAAAGCACTTGTAACATATAAAGATTTAATAGATGAAGAAGGTTTTGTTTTTACAACTGATAATAAGAAAGTTATAGTTTCTGCCATCATTACCTCTGCATCTGATCCGGATCTTAATTATAGAATTTTGACTATTGATTCACAAAGCACAACTAACCAGGCATACAGTGTTGGAAGAACAAATTCGTTTTTTGAAAATACTTTAAATAAATTATCTGCCATGTTAGTAGGTAAAAAAATTAATCTTAATTATGAGCTTGATGAGAATGAATTGTTAGCAATTTTAAAAGATAATTTTTCCGATCAAGAATCTCCTGCAAAAAATGCTAGTTTTGATATTAATGACGAAGGAGAGGTTATGGTCACTTCCGAAAAACAAGGAAAGACTTTTAATTATCAAGAAGCACTTACAGCACTTAAAATTAGTATTGAAAATTTTACAAATTCCGAAATTGTTTTAGAACTTAAAACTGATACGCCAACTGTTACGGCGCAAGAAGCAGAAAAAAAAGTTGGAAGGGTAAAAGAAATTTTGGCACTCGATCCCCCAACACTGATTTACGAAGGAAGAAGCTGGCCACTTAAACAAAGCCAAATAGTAAGCTGGCTTGAGTTTGAAAATGTTAATGGACAGATAACCTTGGTAAACGATAAAGAAAAAGTTTATGAATATTTAGAAAGTCTATCAACAGAAATTAATCAAGACCCACAAGATGCAAAATTTAAATTAGAAGATGGGCGCGTGGTAGAATTTCAATTCAGCCAAGATGGGTTAGAGCTTGATATTGAACAAGCATACGCTCGCCTCAATTCATATATACAAAACGGACAAGCTCTAAAAATTGAACTACCTGTTAGGGTTAAGTCTGCAAAGGTAGCTATGGGAGATATCAATGATTTAGGCATAGTTGAAGAAATCGGAGTTGGCAGGTCCAATTTTGCAGGAAGTCCTTCCAACCGCAGAAAAAACATTGCCATTGGAGCGGATTCTTTAGATGGTATTTTAATAGCTCCGGGCGAAGAGTTTTCTTTAATGGCTGCACTAGGGCCAGTAGATGCAGAACATAACTACCTGCCAGAACTTGTTATTAAAGGCAATCGTACCATACCAGAATATGGCGGGGGTTTATGTCAAATAGGAACAACATCCTTTAGGGTTGCTTTAGATGCTGGATTACCTATTACAGCTAGGAGAAATCATTCTTATAGAGTCAGATATTATGAACCAGCTGGTACAGATGCAACCATTTATGATCCAGCGCCGGATTTTAGGTTTGTAAATGATACTGGAAGTCATATATTATTTACTACTCAAATTGTGGGTAATGATTTAATCTTTAAGTTTTATGGCACATCAGATGGCAGAAAAACAGAAATGACTGAATCAGTAGTATATAATGTTACTTCGCCTGGTCCAACAGTGTTAATAGAAACTTTAGATTTGTCAGTGGGTGAAAAGAAATGTACAGAACACGCAATCAACGGAGCTGATGCCTATTTTAATAGAAAAATAACCAAAGCAGACGGCGAAGTTATTGAAGAACGCTGGGATAGCCATTATGTCCCCTGGACAGAAGTTTGCCTTATTGGTGTAGAAGAACTTTCAGTTCCAGAATGCGAAGAAGGAGATGAGGAGTGTCTAAAAGCAGCAGAAGAAGAAGCTCAAAATCAAGAAGAAGAAAATCCAACAGAATAAATATCACCCAAATATAAAAACCCAGCTCCTCGCGAGGGGCTGGGTTGGTTATTTAATTATTATTGAGTGCAATATATTTGATTATCACTTGAAGAATCTAAGAACGGTTCATAATTTAAATTAATACCAACACCTTGAAGTTTGCTTTCAATTTCACTACATACTGTTGTTCCCCAGTAATTTATTGTAATATCAGGATCAACAGGATCAGCTGTATTCCACGTACTTCTTATATTTACAATGTTATCGGTAATATCATTATTATTAGCTGTATATGCTGAATTAGTAGTTAAGAATCCATAAGTACCATTTCTTACTGAATTGTAATTAGCAGAAATATTTGTTGAATTACTAAGATAAATACCCCATTGATTTCCAGAAAAAACATTACTTAACATGTTGCAGTCATTAATACCGTTTAGATAAACACCATATGTTGTATTATTTGTGAAGTGATTACCTTCTATGGACAAATTATTTTCGTACCTAGCGTCTATCCCACCTTCGGCATTATTTTCGAATGTGTTATCTTTAGCTGTAAAACTTCCATAGTAACTATAGATGCCATCACCAAAGTTATTAAACGAACAATTTTTGATTGTGGCATTTGTTTGATGATTCAGATAGACACCCACACCAGATCCTGGACCAATTAATGAGTATCCCTGGCAGTCTAATTTGACATCATTCGCATTGATTGTAATGCAGTTACCACCAGCACCCTACCCGCTAGGGTCAAACCGAACACTTAATCTTGCAGCGTCTTTACGCTGTTTTTTTGTATTTTGATTTTTTCTTACTATATTCATTTAATTTTTCTTGAGGTGTTGCATATTTTAGACACTTCATATATCTTTCATTA
>JAHIRB010000018.1 GCA_018818885.1 Patescibacteria group bacterium
GGTTTAATTCGACGCTAAGCGAGGAACCTTACCAAGGTTTGACATGGCGCTGCAAGCTTATAGAAATATAGGCCGCCTTCGAGGGTGCGTCACAGGTGCTGCATGGTTGTCGTCAGCTCGTGTCGTGAGATGTACCGTTAAGTCGGGTAACGAGCGCAACCCCTATTCTATGTTAAATTGTTCATAGAAAACCGCCCCGCCCCTTGGGTATAAAATTCCAAGTATCAAGCACCAAATTACAAATCATGCCAGAGGCAGATTCGACTCTGGCGGACAATAATTAATAATCAATTTTCAATAGTCAAGACGTTTGAAATTTGGTTATTAAAATTTGAAATTTGTTTGGGATTTGGAAATTGGAATTTGATAATTATACTCAAAGGGCGGGGAGGAAGGCGGGGACGACGTCAAATCAGCATGGCTCTTACACCTTGGGCTACACACGTGCTACAATGGCCAGTACAATGGGTCGCCAAATCGTGAGATGGAGCTAATCCCATCAAAACTGGTCTCAGTTCGAATAGAAGTCTGCAACTCGACTTCTTGAAGCCGGAATCGCTAGTAACCGCGTATCAGCCTCGGCGCGGTGAATACGTTCTCGGGTCTTGTACACACCGCCCGTCACATCAAGGGAGCCGGTAATGCCCGAATACTGACAATAGTTGGTAGAAGGTAGGATCGGTGACAGGGATGAAGTCGTAACAAGGCATCCGTAGCGGAAGCTGTGGATGGATCACCTCCTTTCTAGGGAGAATATCGGTGTAGGGGTTGTCCTGTACATATGTCAGGATAACTTCCGCATAATAGGTCGAGCTTAAAATTTATTTTAAGCTACGTTTATAAAGAGATTGTCACACTTTGGCTTATCAAAACAATAAAATACAATATACATTTTTTGAGACTAATTCATACTATTATTGAGTCTCGCCCCGTAAAACCGAAACTGTAATTTGAGGTTTTTACGGGGTCACACTTTGGCTTATCAAAAAAAGCCACCCAAGCGGGTGGTTTTTTGTTATAATGATATTATGCAATCAGAAACTCAAAAAATAACATTAGTTTTGCCAGTTTATAATGAACAAAATATATTAGAGAAAAATGTTAATAAAATACTGGATTTTTTGCAATCAAAAAATCTTTATTGGCAAGTAGTAATCGCTGACAATGCTTCTACTGACAAAACTACAGACATTGGTAAAAAATTGCAGGATCAGTATGATAATTTATCATATTTTAGAATTGAGCATAAAGGGCGTGGCAATGCAATAAAAAATAGTTGGCAAAGGTATCAAAGTGACATTTACATTTATATGGACATAGATTTATCAACTGGTTTAAGTTCATTAATTGATTTAGTAGATAAGATAAATAATGGTTATGATATGGTAATTGGTTCACGTTACTTAGAAAATTCGATAACACAAAGAAAAATATTAAGAAAATATATCTCGAGATTATATATCGTCCTAGTGCATATTATGTTTAAGACAAAAATTTTAGATTTTCAATGTGGTTTTAAGGCGATAAATAAAAACGTAGCTAACAATTTATTACCACAAATAAAAGATAAAGAGTGGTTTTTTGATACAGAGCTATTGTTAAAAGCAGAAAAGAAAAATTTTAGAATTAAAGAAATTCCAGTCAAATGGATAGAGGGTAAAACAAGTAAAGTGAATTTAGTAGTAACTAGTTTAAATTATTTAATAAAACTAATTAAATTAAAAAGAATTTTGTGATATTAAAATTCTTACAAAATAAATATTTTCAATTAGGGCTCATTTTGTTCATTTCCTCGTTTATAATATTTAATAATCTAGGGCAGGCAACAGTTTTCGATTGGGATGAGGCTCGCTATGGAGTTAATGCTCTAGAAATTATAAAAAACGATCATTGGATAGCTTTACATTACAATGGTTATCCAGATCTTTATAATGTTAGGCCGCCATTAGGTGCATGGTTAATCGCGATGTCATTTACTATTTTTGGGTTTAGTGAATTTGCGTTAAGATTTTGGTCTGCTCTATTTGCAGTTTTGACAGTTGGACTGGTTTATTTAATAGGTATAAATTTTGCTAATAAAAAAACTGCGTTTTTTTCATCCTTAGTTTTATTAACCTCCTCACAGTTTATAAATTTTGGGGTAGCAAGAAGTGCTGATTATAACTCGGGCATTATTTTTTTTATAACTTTGACAAACTTTTTATTTCTTTGCGGTATTAAAACAAATAAAAAGAATTATTTTTTACTTACAGCAGTATCTTTAGCGCTAGGTTTTTTATATAAAAGCATAATGGGATTAATACCATTATTTCTAATCGTATTGTTTTTGTTAGTTACAAGAAATTTAAAGAAATATCCTTTAAGAGATTATATCCATTCAACAATTTTATTTTTAGCACTAGTACTCCCCTGGCTGATAGTAAGATATATTGCTGGAAGAGATTTTTTTGTGAATATGCTAAAATTTGATTTTTATCAGCGCCTCATGCAAGGTGTAGAAGGAAATATTGGTGGCTTAGGTTATTATTTCGAAGTAATTTATAGAGGTTTTAGCCCTTGGTATATTTTAATAGTTTTTGCCTTAGCATTTTCTATATATTATGCTTATAAAAAGAAATCATATTTTCATACATATTTAACAATATGGATACTCGTGATTTTTATTGCCATGACAGCTTTTCAGACCAAATTGCCACACTACATAGCACTTATCTATCCTGCCATAGCTTTGATGATAGGTAGTTTTTTTGACAAATTGTATGATATTGGCAAAAATAGAAAGTATTTGTATGTAGTTACAACCTTATTATTTTTAGTATTTTTATATTATGGTATTATTGGTATAAATAAGGTAATAAATCAAAAAATACAACCATTTTTATTTGTCGAAAATATCAAAACGTCTAAAGAGAATTTTACTCAGATCAATAATTTATATACAGATAAAATTTTACGACAATCAGAACTTTTTTATTTAGAATCAATGGTTCCAGGCCAGATATTGTATTGTAATTATATGGATAAATGCGATTTAAAGGCTGGTGATGGTTTGTTATTTAAAGATAAAAACCAAAAAGATCAGTTAAGCCAGATTGAAGAATTGGATTTAATATTAGAACAACCTTCTTTTTTACTATATAAGGGTTTATAGGTTGAGACTTGATTTTTTTAACAATATGTGTTAGTCTGTATTCTGTAGATTTTAGGGTGCGTACCCGCCTGCATGACTCGTTTTTTAAAACATAAATAATGTAGTATATTATTTACGGTAACTTCTTTTGAGTGGGTGGCTAGTTCCCCGAAAAACTCACTTAAGTTCGTTTTCGGGGCAAGCAGTTGGCTCGAAAGTTTAAAAACTTTCAGGCTAAAGTTAGAGCGTCTCGACCCGAAAGTTTGTAAATACTAATTTTTATTAAAGAAAATTTGGGCGGCTAGCTCAGTTGGTTAGAGCGCGTCACTGATAATGACGAGGTCATAGGTTCAATTCCTATGCCGCCCACCATTATTTGTTGCAGGCAGTGGTACCCGCCTCGCCGAAAATAAGTTTCGGCTCGTCGAGGCGGGGAGCGAAAGTCCCCGTAGAAATCTCACTTCGTTCGATTTTACGGGGCAAGCTGAAAATCAAACAACAAATCCATTTGCCGGGTTGAACCCTATGCCGGGTTAGCTCAGTGGTAGAGCGAAAGACTGAAAATCTTTGCGTCCCCAGTTCAATTCTGGGACCCGGCAAATGGATTTGTTTCCCCCAGTTCAATCGTGTCCCGAATATGCGAGCTGAAAGCGAGTAAATATATGGGGTTCTGGGATCCAGCACTAGGTTAAATTTCAAGCACCAAATTTTAATAAACGAAGAAAAAGAAATATTTTGACGTTTGGAATTTGGAATTTGGAATTTGATTTTTTAACGGCGGGGTGTGGCTTAGTTGGCTAAAGCGCCTGCTTTGGGAGCAGGAGACCGCGAGTTCGAGTCTCGCCACCCCGACTTTTGTGATGATTCTAACAATGTAATTGATAAGGCGGTCCGACGTATGTTGGACAGGCCGCGAGTTCTGCGCCGGAGGCGTCATGCCAAAGGCAGATTCGCCTCTGGCGAACACCAGCCTCTGGCTGGGAGTCTCGCCACCCCGACCAAAAACACTTTCGTATTTGAGAGTGTTTTTTGCTTGTTAAGCCTCTGGCGGGGTATAATAAAGTTATGAATAATACACCAACAAAAAGGTCAAAAAAAGCTGGGTTGTCTCCCGGAACCATGGTTCATATTGGCCATAAAAAAATAGATAAAGCACGCATTAGCATTATTGACTATAGCCAGAAAAAGTTGGAGGAAAAACAAGTAAAAAATATAGAAGAATGTTTTCCCTTTAAAGATAAGCCAACTGTTACCTGGGTTAATATCGACGGCCTGCATCAAACAGATCTAATAGAAAAATTGGGAAATTATTTTGGATTACACCCGCTAACTTTAGAAGATATTGTTAACACCGGCCAACGGCCTAAAATGGAAGACTTAGATGACTATTTGTTCGTGGTTTTAAAGATGATTTATTTTGATGAAAAGCATAAATTAAATATTGAGCAGGTTAGTGTTATTGTAGGAATTAATTTTGTAATATCTTTTCAAGAACGTGTTGGTGATATTTTTGATTGTGTGCGTGAAAGAATAAGAAACGAAAAATCACGTCATCGCAAAATGGATTCTGATTATTTAGCCTATTCTTTAATTGATGCAGTAATAGATGGTTATTTTATAGTTTTAGAACAGCTGGGTGAAAAAATAGAAAAGCTGGAAGAAAAAGTTATAAAAGATCCGACAACTGACACAGTGAAAGCCATCCACGCCATAAAGCGCGAGTTGATATTATTAAGAAAAGCAGTCTGGCCTTTGCGTGATGTTATGACCTCACTGGAAAGAACCGACTCTAGTTTGATAAATGAAAAAACTTTTATTTATCTACGCGACGCTTACGACCACACAATACAAGTTATAGATACCATAGAAACTTATCGTGATATGGTTTCAGGCATACTTGATGTTTATCTTTCTAGTGTCAGTAACAAGCTTAATGAAGTAATGAAGGTTTTAACAATTTTTGCTGCAATATTTATTCCTCTAACCTTTATTGCAGGAATTTATGGCATGAATTTTAAATATATGCCTGAGCTTGGATGGAAATTCGGTTACTTGGGATTTTGGGGTATCATTTTTACAGTTGCGATAGGGTTGTTATACTATTTCAAAAAAAAGAAATGGTTGTAATAATATTAGAAAATATAATAATTTTATAAATTATCTTCTTTAAATAATTAATTTTTAAAATTAATGAAAACATTACTTAAAATTTTAAATGCTTTTTTTGTGGTTTTGGGTGTAATCTTCTTTATTTTGATGATTGCAGCAGTAATTTTTATAATTACTGACCCCTACAACTTAAAACCACTATTAAAGCAAGTTGATATCCCCAGCGGTATCAAGTCAACACTCAACGATTCCACACCAGTTGATGAGCATCCAATGCTTACTTCAGATCAAGAAAAAACTTTGCAAACATTTGGTATTGATCCAGCTAGTCTTCCCACCACCATTACACCAGAAATGGAAAGCTGTGCGATTGAAAAATTAGGTCAAACTCGGGTAAATGAAATCAAAGCGGGCGCAGAGCCATCATTTACTGATTATCTAAAAGCAAATTCTTGTCTTAATTAGCTTATGGCATTTGGCTTATAGCTTATTGCCTATTAATCTTGACAAAATATGCTATTTATTTTAATATTGAAAATAGGTTTTTAGATAATGAGATTGGTAAGCACAAAAAAACTTCTAATTTAAATTATTAATTATACAAATTTATGGCAGTAGAACATCGCTCAGATGAAAATATAGGTGAGGATGTAGAAACAATCCCGACACTTAGTAGACTAGTAGAAGATTTTGTACCACCTGATTGGGAAAGTCCTTTAGCAGGGAGGATCTCAGAATTCAGTACTGATATTAAAGCCATGATAATGGACAAAAGTCGTGAAGAAATAAATAAGTTAAAAGAAGAAGGAAAATATCCAACAAAAATGGAGGAGATAAAAGTTAAAAAAATTGAAGATAAATATGGTGATATTCTCAGTGAGGTAGATAAAAAATTATTGGAACGATTGTCTAAATTAAAAGATAAATACTTCGGTAACGAAAAATCTTTGGGAAGAGGAAAAATTAAGAATAGCGCGAGTGATTCATTTCAAGAAGGTACTTCAAATGCAAATACTAAGGAAAATTACAAAAAACTTGAAGAAGAAATTGATAATGAGTTAGCAGAAATCGCTAAAGGCATATTACCTGAATCATTTCAAGAGAATTGGCAAGAAAGAAATACACCAGAACAAGAAGAAGAAAAAATGGCAGCATAATATTAATAAATAATTTCTTTACCAACTAGGCCCACTGAACATCTTCGTATTAGAGTATGTTTTTTGGTATAATAAAAACATATGAAGATATTAATATTTTTTATATTATTACTATCAATACTATTGAATCCAATTGTATTATTTGCTGCTGATAATCAGTCTATAAATTATGGTGGAAAGACTTTACAGCTTGGACAAACTTATGCAGATGGCCCCGAAGCTTTTGATCGTCGTTCAGTGTTTCCTAATATTTTATTTGCTGCAATCGGTGTATTGATTATACTTTTTATCATTATTAATTTAATTAGGTATTTGGAATATAGGAAAATCAGATAAGCAACAACGAAAGAGGTTTATAAAAATATGTTTTATCGTGCTCTCAATATTATTGATTTTAGATATTATTATATTATTTGCACTCTAAACATCTGCTGCTCTAGCCCTTTGAGGAATAGCAATAAATCAAGAAACAAATTATTAAAAGATTAACGCACGCATCTTATTTTGATTTTGATTTAACACCTTTGTATTAGAAGGTGTTTTTATTTGTCTGTCGAAATTAGAGTATAATACTCCATTACAGCTATGCTATAATAAAATCATGCAGAAGAGAATTGAACAATTTATCGCAAATCCTAAGAAAGCTTTATGGAAGCTTTCTTTGCCAATTATTATCGGAATGTTAGTCCAAGTTTTATACAACATTGTGGATACCGCCTTTGTTGGTAGGCTTGGCGCAGAAGCCATTGCGGCATTAACATTTTCTTGGCCATTATTTTTTGTATTGATTTCATTGAATGGAGGGCTGGGAGCAGGCATGAACTCTCGCCTATCACGTTACTTGGGCGAAAAAAACATACCCCAAGCGGAAAATACAGCAACCCATGGCATGGTATTGTCTTTAGTCGTAGGTTTTATTATTTTTGTTTTAGGCATGATTTTTTTAAAACCTTTATTAGTAGTTTTCGGCGCTTCTGATTATGTTTTGAAATATGCTTTGGATTATATGAGAATTATTTTAGTGGCAGGGTTATTTATGTATCCCTCGTATATTATGTATTATATATTCGCCGCACAGGGAGATACCAAAACTCCGATGAAAGTTCAAATAATTGCTTTGGTTGTTAACATGATTTTAGACCCGATATTTATTTATTTTTTAGGCCTTGGAGTTAAAGGTGCTGCTTATGCAACCATGATTTCTTTTTTACTTTCTTTAATAATCTATATATATCTGTTTAAGAAAAGATCACATATAAAAATTAATATCAAAACTTTTAAGTTTTCGTGGCGTATTACTAAAGAAATCCTTGCTGTAGGGCTACCTGCCACCATCATGATGCTTTTGATGTCTGTTTATTTTATTTTTATAAATCGTTTGATGGCATCTTTTGATGTTGAAACAGTGGCAGCGTTTGGTATAGTAGCTCGGCTTGATAGTGTTGCAGTTATGCCGGTGGTTGGCCTTTCGGCTGCACTCATTACTTTAGTTGCAATGTTTTATGGAGCAAAAAGATACGACCTTCTAAGAAGTATCGTTTGGTATGCAATTAGGGTGATGATAATTTTTAGTATTATTATAGGCTTTATATTTTTTGTTTTCCCACAATTATTTTTGATGATATTTACCAAAGATAAAAATTTGATTAATCTTGGTTCCCAATATTTAAGAATACAGTTGTTTACTTATCCTTTTATGGTAATCGCCATGATAATTGGTAGAACTATGCAAGGGCTTGGTTTGGGTTTGCCTGGTTTGATAATTAATTCATTAAGAATGATTTTGATTGCTGTTCCTTTAGCTTATGTTTTTGTTTTAATATTTAACTTTTCTTATTTGTCTATTGCGGTTGCTTCGGTAATCGCGGCAGTCATAGCAGCAATTGTTGCGATAATTTGGATAGAAATTAAATTAAAGAAATTAAAATTACTTATTTGATTAAAATGAAAATTAAATATATACTTGGTATGATCTAATAATTAATTTAAAAAATATGAATAAAGTAACCGTTTACTCTACCCCAACCTGTCCTTATTGTTTACAAGCAAAAGCTTATTTTAAAGAAAATAATGTTGAGTTCAAAGACATTGATGTAGCAGCAGATGAAAAAAAAGCAGAAGAAATGATTCATAAATCAGGCCAGATGGGTGTCCCTGTTATAATCATAGAAAAAGATGGTAAGGAAGAAGTAGTCGTCGGTTTTGAAAAAGAAAAGATAGCTGGACTTCTTAGCTTATAATCAATTTTGTCGATACATACATAAAATAGACCCTGCTTTCGTAGGGCTTATTTTTTTAGGTAATTTTATAAATTTATCGTATAATAAAGATAGGATTAATTAATATATTACAAATAGTATGATTTATATCGGAGCAGATCACGCCGGTTTTAAGCTTAAGGAACAAATTAAAAGATATTTTAAAAGTAAAGATATGAGTTTTGAAGACCTGGGAAACTTAAAGTACGAAAAAACAGACGACTATCCCGACTACGCTTTTAAGGTAGCAAAAAAAGTGTCACAAACAAACAGCCGAGGCATTTTAGTTTGTGGCAGTGGCGTGGGAGTTTGTATTGCAGCAAACAAAGTAAAGGGTGTTAGAGCAACTCAACCAGTCAACGTCAGTATGGCAAAACAGTCACGTGAGCATGATGATACCAATGTATTATGTTTTGGACAAAACTTTATAAAGATTAAAGATGTAAAAAAAATAATTGATGTTTGGTTAAAAACTAAACAAAGTCCAGCCAAAAGACATAAACGTCGTCTTAACAAAATTAAGAAAATTGAGAAGTAATCTATGCCAGAAATAATTCCCGCAATTTTGACTGATGGTTTAGAAGATTTTAAGGATAAACTAAAAAAATTAGAAGGGCTTACCAAGTGGGTGCAAATTGACATCATGGATGGCAAGTTTGTCAATAATAAATCAATCAAGCTCGAAGATATTGTTAGTATTGATCATAATTTTAAATTAGAAGTACATCTGATGGTAGAAAATCCAGAAAAGTATTTTAAGGTCTGTCAAAAATTAAAATGCAAAAGAGTTCTTTTTCATTTTGAAGCTGTAAAAGATCCGTTGAAAACAATTGAGGAGATGAACCAATATGATTTTGCCAAAGGTATATCAATTAACCCCCCAACACCAGTAGATGATGTGTTGCCTTACGTAGATTTGGTTGATGTAGTTTTGTTTTTAGCAGTTAACCCAGGTTGGCAGGGGCAAAAGTTTGATCCTAATGTTTTAAAAAAGATAGAAAAGATTAGAGAAACTCATCCCAATAAACAAATATCTATTGATGGTGGAGTGAATATGGATAATATCAAAAGAGTAGTTAGTGCAGGATTTAATATAATAAATATTGGTAGCGCAATTTTTCAAAATGATCAAGTTGAGAAAAATATTATATCATTTAAAAGTATTATTAAATAAAAAGACTGGGCAATTCATAATTAACTTACCCAGTCAGTTGTGCGAAGCCTAGTAGCTAATAGGTATCCATACAAGTTAAAGGTGCGATATTAACAACATTAACCAAGCTGTGAATACGAAGCGGAATGCCCACATACGATATGATTCTGACTGGGCAATTTCAGCTTTAGCATCTTTGCTGAATTTAATGCCAATTAAGTTGTGATCAGAAAATCCTAATGATTCGAGGATTTGAAAGTCACGTGCATTATCCGAATATATTTTGGCTGCAAGCATAGCAAGCAATCCAAGAAATGCAAACATGATTGAGACTATCAAATTCCATGTCATTGACATTATTTGTCACCTCCCTGTTTCGTATAAATTTTTAGTTGTTGGATTTTCTTGATTGAGACATTGATATATTACTATATGTGTTAAATAATTTCAAGTCATATATTAGTTATTGATATTATATAGATTTATGGATCAAAAACAACTAGATCAACTTTCCATTAACACAATTCGTTTTTTAGCAGTAGATGCAGTGCAAAAAGCCAATTCAGGACACCCAGGTTTGCCTATGGGAGCAGCACCAATGGCTTATACTCTTTGGACTAAGTTTTTAAGTCATAACCCAAATAATCCCGAGTGGCTAAATCGGGATAGGTTTATTTTGTCTGCTGGGCATGGATCAATGCTGTTATATTCTTTACTCCATTTGACTGGGTATGACATACCTTTAAGTCAGATTAAACGATTTCGTCAATGGGATTCTAAAACACCTGGTCATCCTGAATACGAAATTAAATCAGGCATTGAAACTACAACCGGTCCATTAGGCCAAGGTTTTGGTAATGGAATTGGTATGGCAATAGCGCAAAGGTATTTATCAAACCGATATAACAAGCGTGGATTTAAATTATTTGATTATTATATTTACAGTATTGTTTCAGACGGTGATTTAATGGAAGGAGTGTCGTCAGAAACAGCTTCTATGGCTGGTAACTTAAAATTAGGCAAGTTGATATATTTATATGATGATAACGACATATCAATTGAAGGATCAACGAACATAACTTTCACAGAAGATGTTGCTACTAGATTTAAGGCATTTGAATGGCACGTTCAAAAAGTCAATGATGGAAACAATATCAAAGCAATTGAGGGTGCAATAGAAAAAGCAAAAAAGGACAACCGGCCATCCATCATTATTATCAAAACAACAATAGGTTATGGTAGTCCAAATAAAGCTAATACTGCTTCTGCCCATGGTGAAGCTTTGGGAGAAGAAGAGGTAGAATTAACCAAAGAAAATTTAAACTGGCCAAAGGAACCAGCATTTTACATTCCAAAAGAAGCTTTAGAACATTTCAGAACAGCAGTAGAAAAAGGTCATAAACAAGAAAAAGAATGGAACGAAATGTTGAAAGAGTATAAAAAGAAGTATCCTACCTTGGCAAAAGCATTAGTTACTTTAAAACCACAAAGGTTACCAGTTGGTTGGGCAAAAAAACTATCAGAATATTCTGCAAAAAAAGATCCAGTTGCTACTCGTGTAGTTTCAGGGGAAGTTTTGAATATTTTAGCTAAGTTTTTGCCAAATTTAATTGGAGGTTCTGCAGATCTAGAACCATCAAACAAAACTTATCTAAAAGGTAAAGGAGATTTCAGCGCTAAGACAGCTAACAGAGAAACTCACAACTTGCATTTTGGAGTGAGAGAGCACGGCATGGCTGCAATTTTAAATGGAATCGCATTGTCAAAACTAGTAATCCCCTATGGCGGAACATTTTTGATATTTTCAGATTACATGCGGCCATCAATTAGGCTGGCAGCTTTGATGGGGCTACGCGTAGTTTATGTATTTACTCACGATTCTATTGGTTTGGGAGAAGACGGGCCAACACATCAACCAATTGAGCAGTTAATGGCTTTGCGGGCTATCCCTAATATGACTGTTATACGTCCAGCAGATGCTAACGAAACCGTACAAGCGTGGAAAGTAGCAATAGAAAATACAACAGGCCCAACAGCTATATGTCTAACACGTCAAAGTTTACCAATCATTGACCAAAAAACCTACTCGTCAGCCAAGAATTTATCAAAAGGTGCATACATACTTAATCCCAAAGTAAAAAATCCAGATATTATTCTAATAGCAACAGGATCTGAAGTGCAATTAGCTATGGAAGCATCAGAAAAATTATCCCCCAAAGTCAACGCTAGAGTAGTAAGCATGCCAAGCTGGGAGTTGTTCGAAAAACAACCACAAAGTTATAAAGATAAAGTTTTACCTCCAGAAGTAAAGTCAAGACTAGCAATTGAAGCAGGAGTTACGCAGGGTTGGTATAAATATGTTGGCGATAAAGGTGATATTATCGGAATAGATAAATTTGGTGCTTCAGCGCCAGGTAAAGTTGTTATGAAAAAATACGGGTTTGGTTTAGCAAATGTTGTAAAAAAAGCCAGAGAGATTATTAAAAAGAATAAATAAATGAAAAAGCCCAAGCGCGAGAGCGTTGGGCTGTCTTGTCGGATAATTAATTGATTGTTTATTGAACGTCGGTAATGATTTGATCTACCTTACCTCTGAATTTGGAGTTTTCGTCCGGTTTATAGTATCTCTCTGCAACATGTTTGACATAAATGCCAAGGTCATGGACGATAAGTTCAGACAAACATTCCCAGTCTGGAATCTCAATTTCTTCGCTGATTCCCTGGAAAACGAACTCATCATTGCGAAATATTGATAGCAATAATCTTATCTTCATATTTCCACCCTCCCTGCAGGACTATGTCAAATTATCTACAACAAGACCCAGTATACTATCATAGATACTTAAAAATGTCGTATATGAAACCAAACAATTTAGCAACAAAAATATTCTTAGATTCTGGTGATCCTATAGAAACAAAAAAGACATTAGAAATATTAGATTTTTTAGATGGCCAAACTACCAATCCATCATTAATCGCTAAAAATCCTCAAACAGCAGGCAAGAAATTTTCAAAAGAAGAAATTTATGAGTTTTACAAAAAAGTAGTTAAGGAGATTGCTCTAATGATTCAGCAGGGGTCCGTATCCGTAGAAGTGTATGCAGACAAAAATACTAAAGCTGAAAGTATGATTGTGCAAGGCAAAGAAATGTTTTCTTGGATTCCAAATGCACACATTAAACTGCCAACAAATACAGAAGGGCTCAAAGCTGCTGAAAGTTTGGTTCAAGATGGTTTGAGAGTAAATATGACCTTAGTATTCAGTCAGGAGCAAGCTGCAGCTGTCCATGCTGCAACAAAAGGTGCAAATAAAGGTGATGTCTTTGTTTCCCCTTTTGTGGGTAGGCTAGATGATCGTGGAGAGAATGGCATGGATTTAATCAAAAACATTATTGAAATGTATAAAAAAGCAGATAGTCATGTTGAAGTTTTAGCAGCAAGTGTAAGAAGTCTAGATCATTTTATGTATTCTTTGCAGTTGGGGTCTGATATTATTACTGCTCCGTTGAAGGTTTATCAAGAGTGGAACGAAAAAGGTATAAAAATTCCAGATGCAAACTATCAATACTTATTTAAAAACTTAATTCCCATGCCCTATCACGAGCTGGACTTAAGCAAGTCTTGGCAGGAATTTAATATTAACCATGGTTTAACCGATGCAGGCATAGAACACTTTGCCAAAGATTGGAACAATTTAATTAGATAATACAAATTACGAATGAATACGAATATACGAATCACATAATAAAATTAGCATTTGTATATTCGTATCTAATTAGTAATTCGTAATTTTATGAAAAACATAATCAATAAGATGAAACCAAGAATTAAGCAGATAGTTTCTAGGAGAGATACAAGTTTTTCCTGGCGGATTTTTAAAATTATGGGAGAGTTTGTGACTGGTTTTGAGTTTTTACAGCAATATGGATTAGCTGCCACATTTTTTGGCACTGCGCGTTGCAGAAAAGAAACCAAAATATACAAAGAAGCAACAAAACTTGCCAAGGAACTTGCTAAAATGGGTTTTGCTATAATCACTGGAGGTGGCCCTGGTATTATGGAGGCTGCTAATAAAGGCGCAGTAGAAGCTAAAGGAGATTCAGTGGGTTTAAATATCCAACTCCCAAATGAACAACGTATCAATCCGTATGTCAAAGAATCTAGAGCTTTTCACTATTTTTTTACTAGAAAAGTTATGCTTTCATACGCCTCGGAAGTCTATATATTTTTTCCTGGCGGTTTTGGTACCCTTGACGAGCTTTATGAAATTTTAACTTTAATCCAGACACGAAAAATATGCAAGATTCCAGTTATTCTCGTGGATAAAGATTTTTGGCAGCCTTTGGTGGAGTGGATGTACGGCAGGCTTTATAGGCAAGATAAAGCAATTGATAAAGAAGATTTAAATTTGTTTAAGGTTGTTGATAATGCAGACGAGGCTTTAAAATTAATTAAAAAAGTAATTAAGAGCAAGAAGCTGGTTGCTTCCGAAACCCCAATTGAATACGTTGCTGGTGAAAAAATTCAAAAATAAAATGCCAAATATAGAATTCAATTACAAAAACATCAGCTTTATCAAAGAGGATAAAATAAAAAATTCTGCAGAAAGTTTAAAGACCTATGTAGACCATCTTAAAATTGTTGCAGAGGCAAACAACTATGAATCAGACGAAGCTTCTATTTTTGCACCTTTTGATTTAGCTGCACAAAAAGAAATAAAGAGTGCGGTAGAACAAACAAGTAGCAATATTTTAAAATATATTATTGTAGTAGGAATTGGCGGTTCAAACTTAGGTACTAAAGCAGTTTACGAAGCATTATTTGGAAATTTAGATTCATTAAAAAAGAGACAACCTAAAATAATTTTTATAGATACAGTTGCTCCAAGTTTAATGGCAAATGTAAAATTAATTTTGGATGAAATTAAAACCACAGAAGAAGTATTAATAAATCTCATCACAAAATCAGGCACTAATACCGAACCGATAGTTAACTTTGAGGGATTATATGCTTATCTGATAAAGCGTTTTCCAAACATTAACGAAAGAATAGTAGTTACAACAAGCGGTGGGACAAAACTATGGCAAAAATCTCATGAACTGGGTCTTACTATTTTAGACCACCCTACAGTTGGTGGCAGATATTCAGTTTTCACAGCTGTTGGTTTATTTCCGTTAGCTGTTGTTGGTGTTAATATTAATTCTTTACTAAAGGGTGCACAAGAAATGAGAGATTTATGCATATCGTCGGACTTTGATGAAAATGTTGCATTGATTTCTGCAGTTTTGATACATCAACATTATCAAAAAGGCAAAAATATTTTAAACAACTTCTTTTTTAATCCAGAGCTTGAATCAGTCGGCAAGTGGTATCGCCAACTCATAGGTGAAAGTATTGGTAAAGAAAAAGATACGCGTGGAAACGAAGTCAACGCAGGCATCACACCCATTGTTTCCATTGGTTCAACAGATCTTCATTCCATGGCGCAACTATATTTAGGTGGACCAGATGATAAATTTACAAATTTTGTATATGCTACAGACAAATCAGAGGCAGCTGTTCCAACACAGCAACTATTTCCAGGAGTAGTTGAAGGCCTAGAGGGTAAAGATTTAAAAATAATAATGAACGCAATAATAGAGGGAGTTAAAAAAGCCTATTACAAAAAACAAATACCATACATGGAAATAAATATGCCAGAAATTTCTGCTTATACAATAGGACAATTTTTACAGTTTAAGATGATGGAGATGATGTATTTGGCTAAGTTGATGGGAGTAAATGCATTCGATCAACCTAATGTAGAAGAATACAAAGAAGAGACTAGAAAACTCCTTGAATCTTAGCTTTCTTATTTTTACAAATTATTTTTTTAGTTAATGATGGGTATGTACTCATTTTTTTCTTTGATACTTTTGTAACCAAAAGTATCCAAAAGTTTTGGGGTGGCGAAACTCGCACTTGCCTATGGGAAGGTGTGAGTATACTTTCCACGGGCTCGGACAGTCGCCACCCCAAACCCCAGTCTTTCTAAGATATTCTCTTGTCAATATTCCCAAAGTATACTACAATGATAACGTAAAAAATAAAACAGTTGAGGGTATTTTTTTATGATTAAAATTTATAAGAAGACAGTTAAAGAAGCAGAACTAACCGAAGTAAATGATTTTATTTTGGGTTCTTGGGTTAGAGTTGTGGATCCAACCCAAGAAGAAGTTCAATTGTTGGCAGATAAAACTGGCATTGCTTTAGATATTTTGGAAGACGCGGTTGATGAAGCAGAGCTACCTCGTATTGAATACGACCAAGGTAACCTCGTAGCTATTATTCGTGTCCCTGTGTCTAATGGTGATGGTGTTACGTCGATTCCTTTAACAATTATTATCACCAATAGATACATCGTTACGATTAGTATCAAATCTAATGAAATTATTAAATTGTTTTTAGAAAATAAAATTGAATGCTTTACAACACAGAAGTCCAAATTTTTATTAAAGATTTTAGATCAAACTAATCGTTCATACGACAAATTGATCAAAGGGATTTCAAAAAATATTAGTAGACAAAAATACAAGCTTGATAGTTTAAAAAATAAAGATATTTTTAATTTAGTACAACAAGAAGAAGTTTTGAATAATTTTATTTCTTCCTTGGTTCCCAATTCCAATGTTTTTGATAGAATTTTAAAGGGAAAATATTTAAAATTATACGAACAAGACGAAGAATTAGTAGAAGATTTACTTATTGATGTACGACAGGTTATTGATCTATGTAACACCAACATCAAAACTATTAAAAACGTTCGTGAAGCATACCAAACTATACTTTCGAACAACTTAAATAAGTTATTGAAGTTTTTGACATCAATTACCATAATCTTGACTTTGCCGACAATAATTGCTAGTATCTACGGAATGAATGTTGAGCTGCCAGGCGGCGGATCTCATTTTGCATTTTATTATATAGCGGGATTTACTATTATTGTTATGGCAGCAGCCTACGCAATATTTAATTGGAAAAAGTGGTTGTAATTTAAAATGATAAATATGAAGAAATTTTTTGTCCTATCAGGATTAGTTTTAATTTTAATCACCGGGTGTAAACAAAACACGTCAATAAATATTATTGAGCAGGTTTGTTTAAAAAATTATTGTTTTTATGTAGAGCTGGCTCAGACTTCAGAAGAAAGATCGCAAGGGTTGATGTATAGAACAGAGTTAGGTCAAAACAAAGGAATGTTGTTTGTTTATCCAGACGAGGCAATAAGAAGTTTTTGGATGAAAAATACAAAGATCCCATTGGATATAATTTTTATCGATAATAATAAGCGAGTAGTTAGCATAAGTAAGGATACGCAGCCATGTATAGAGGATCCATGCCCCAGTTATAAGTCTGCCGATAAGGCACAATACGTTTTGGAAATAAATGGTGGAATGTCAGACCAGATAGGATTGAAAGTTGGATCAATATTACAATTTAGATAATTTGCGGGTATAGTGGTTTATTGTCACTCTCAGCCGCAGAGAGCGGGTATAGTATAATGGCTTATTATGTCAGCCTTCCAAGCTGAAGATTAAACAATTAAAAAATAATATTTTCATCGTGTATTAAGAGCGGGTGTCGTATAGTGGTTTATTATGTCAGCCTTCCAAGCTGAAGAGGGCGGTTCGATTCCGCTCACCCGCTCTTAATACGGGATTTTGGATTCCCGCCTGCCCCGTAAACGACTCTGAGTTTATCGAATAGAGTTTTACGGGGTTACCCGCTCCATGATAAAAGCCCCTTAAAACGGGGCTTTTGTGATAGACTGGTAAAGCAAGTTAGAATTTTATTTAATATTATTCCAAAGATGCTGAATCATTGTTTTGTGCGTATCAGCAATATCTTTATCTTCAATAATCACACCCATTAGGTTATTTAAAGAAACCATAGTTGTTTTGTTATCAAATACTAAGATATCTGTAGCTATCTTAAAACTACGAGGTAAAAACTTAGTTTCACTTAGTCCCGTTCTGTATTTTTTTTGTGCATATTCTCTGGCTTTTTTACTTTCCTGCATTAAATCATAAATAATACCTCCCTGACGATTCAAGATATTAAATAGATGTCTGTTTTCTTTCTCTGTAAAAACATCAGAATAATTATCAAATGAAAACATAGACCAAATTTCTTTTGATCTAAAGACTTCCTCATACATTTTAGTAAGTCTATCTTTGCCTTCATAAAATCTTACTTTAGGTTGTTTTGAGCTTTTTTGGTATATAGATTCTAAGTCTGGCAGAATATCCTTAATTTTTTCCTTTTTTTCTTCTAAATACTCAATTAGCTTACTGGGCTTTTCAGCTTTATAGTGTGTAATAGTCCCAGAGGGAATAGATATTAAAAGATTCTTTTTTAATAATTCTTCAATAATAAGATAAGTGGTGGGTCTTTTTAGACCCGCCCTTTTTGATAATTGGGTGATAGAGCATGTGCCTAAGGTTAAAGCAGCCAAATAAACGTTGGTTTCCTTATCGTTTAAGCCAAATTGTTGAAGGATAGTTTCTTTTTCCATATATTTAATCTTTATATCAGTTTAGCATAATTTTACTAAAATGTCAAGATTTCTGACGAATTTATAAAAAAAAATAGCAGGTTTTATAAATCTATTGTATGATGCAAAGTTAAAATTAACAGTACATTGAAAACTAAAAATGAGGTAGAAAATGGGTGAGATAATTTTAACAGAAGGCGAAGAAAACTGTGTAAACAATATAGTTGGCGAGCTATTCTTTCATGTCCGAAAGGGTACGCTCACACACGGTATGGGAAAGGGGGTATTTCAGAGAAACTGTATTCATGAGATAGACTGCCACTGGTCAGATCGGGGGTGTATCGACATCAGTATGAGCGAATACGTCAGCGAGATTAACACCAACATGCTTTTAATCTTGTTTGCAGTTGTAAACAAGATTACTGCAAAACACTCAGTGCATGTTAGCCTTAGTTTTCCTTCTTGGGAAGAACTAAATGCTAACAGGTCACAACCTCCACCACCAGATACTTTCTGGATGGAAGCGCTTGCCAGTCAGGGAGAGCCTGAACAGGTAACGGAGGAAGATTGGAAGGAATAAAAAGAATATGTTTCTTTAAGGGAGGTGATATAGAGACTCATTAAGTATTATAATGGGTCTCTTTTTTATTTTAGAATTTATGCACAAACTTAATCTTAATTCATCACCACAGTTCTAATATCATTGACTAACCCGCTTGGCGAAAAGCTGTCCCTACAGGACGGTTTTTTGCTTACACTGAGTTTGCCGAAGTGGTATACTGAAAGTGTATGAAAAAAATTTATTTCTTAATATTAATTTTCTTTTTCTTTAACATTATCAATAATGTAGAAGCACTTTTTGTAGATTTTATTGATATGCCGTACAGTCCCGAATATGAGCATTGTTTTAATAAAGAAGGATACCAGTGTATAGGGATTTATTATGCCAACGGACCTTGCAAAGGCACTGAAGATGTAGATAAGTATTGTATTAAAAAATCTGATTCGAAAATTGTGAAATTGTATAAAGAAAAAAAGTTTATGCTAATAAAATTCAAAAATAGGGTTTTTAGTGATATAAAACGCAATCCCGCATCTTCAGCAGGAATAGCTATTACTATACTATTAGTTATATATTTAATTTTTAGTATCATAAAAAAAAAGTTAAATAAGATAAAAAAATAATCCTTCAAAATTTATATAGTATTTGATATGACAGTTCTAACATCATTGACTAACCCGCTCCAGCATTAGCACTCCCCTAAAGGGAGTGTTTTTGATATAATTTTAATATGAATTTAATATTACTAAGTTTGGCTGTAATCGTCATTCTTTATTTCACAATTAACCCTTCAAAGAAATGGAAAGTGGCTTTTAATATGGCCACTGTTTCCATTGCAGCTTTAATTGTTTTATTATTGTTGAAAGTTATTGATATCGAAACAATCATTTCTGGCATCATCGGCACTAATGGAATTGAGCCTTGGAAGGTTTTAGTTATATTTTTTAGCGTTGCTTACGTAAGCGTGAGTACAGATGTAACTGGTATTTTTGATTATATAGCATATAGGTTAGTAAGATTAGCAAACGGTGACGGTATTAAGCTTTTTTTGTTTTTTTATTGCTTTGCAGGATTCTTAAGTATATTTACTTCTAATGATATTGTTATTTTAACTTTGACTCCGATCATTTTTTATTTAGGCAAACATGCAAAGATAAATATTATTCCATTATTGTTTGCGGAGTTTTTTGCTGCCAACACCCTTAGTATGCTGTTGTATATTGATAATCCTACAAACATTATAATGGTTAATGCGCTAGGGATCGGGTTTGTAGAATATTTGTCAGTCATGTGGCTTCCAACCTTGGTTGCAGCAATTGTTAACTATATATTGTTATATTTAATATTTAGAAAACAAATAACTAAAAAATATAATTTAAATGAGAATTCTGAGTTTACAGTAAGAAATAAATTAGACGCCACAATAAGCAGTACATTGATGATCGCAATGTTTATTTTTTTAGTATTATCAGACAGTATGGAATTTTCTATTTGGAAAATAACATCTATTTTTGCTATGTTGTTTATAATAGAAGATATTTTATTTAGTTTATATTATCAAAGAAAATCACGACAATTATCAGCACCACAACTTGATAAACGAGAAGTCGTGTTAGGTATACCGAAAGAAAAAAATGAATTTTGGTTAGCAATAAAGCGTGTACCTTGGAAAATATTACCATTTGTAACAGTTTTTTTTATTTTGGTTTATCATTTAAGTCACATAGGTGTTATTGAAAGTATAAGTGAGTGGTTATCTGCTGGATCAAATTCTCTTCTGTCGAGTATTGGCTTAAATGGTGTGGTAGCTTTCATCAGTGCGAACATAATTAACAATCAGCCAATGGCAATTTTGTATTCTTATGTATTTACAAATGCAAAATTAACATTACAAGGGATTGAATTGCGGGGGGCAGTTTATGCAGTTATAATTGCTAGTAATTTAGCTGCAAATTTTACAATAATAGGTGCTTTGGCAGGCCTAATGTGGAAGAAAATATTAAAAGACAAAGGAGTTCAAATATCATATTTTGATTTTATAAAAAAAGGTATTGTAATAACGCCGTTGGTTTTTGTAGCAACATTGGCTACACTCTATGTAATACTTCAGTTCTAATATCATTGACTAACTCGCTGTTTGTATTTATTTTCACCTTCCCCTCCTACACTTCTCGTTTCACTCGAAGTTTTGGAGGGCAGGCAAGTTTACCTGCCGAATCCGCCAGAGGCGGAGAAGGCAGGCTGAAAATATGGGTTCTGCGCCAGGGGCGCACCAGCCTGGCTGGAATTCCTCTTCACACGCTTTTGACTAGATCATCGCCGAAAGGGTGGTTTTTTATTACTTAATAATGAAAAGTTGGAACTATTATAATAATCTATTGAC
Organism: Patescibacteria group bacterium; assembly: GCA_018818885.1. Lineage (GTDB taxonomy): Bacteria > Patescibacteriota > Patescibacteriia > Buchananbacterales > SURF-54 > JAHIRB01. Next base: position 21,286 of record JAHIRB010000018.1, read on the forward strand.
AAACTATTAACCGTTGTATATACTTTAGTTATATAATTAATACAAAGAATATGAAAACAATTATCAACATTAAATCCGACAGAGATATAAAAGAGAAAGCTCAAAAAATTGCTAAAAATTTAGGGTTGCCCCTAAGTACTTTGATCAATGCTTATTTACGCCAGCTTATTAGAAATGAAGAGATTCATTTCTCTACTGCCCCTATGATGACGAAAGAACTTGAAGAAACAATAACAATTGCCATGCAAGACTTAAAGGCCAAGAAAAATGTTTCTCCCACTTTTTCTAGCAAAAAAGTCATGAATGATTATCTTGATTCTTTATGAAAATAAAGTATCATAAGATATTCACTAATAAATTTGGCAAGCTTAAGATAAAAGTACGAGAGAAAGCAAAAGAAAGATTAATAATTTTTTTTGACGATCCATTTAATGAAAGGTTAAATAATCATGCTCTGCAAGGTAAGTATATAGGATTTCGTAGTATAAATATTAGTGGCGATCTTAGGGCAATATATAAAATGATTAATAATGACACAGTTTTTTTTATTGACTTGGATACACATAGCAACCTTTATTCTTGATTTCAGTTTTAATATCATTGTCTAATTTGCTTTCTGCGCCTGCATCAAAGATTAGATATTTGACTATTAACAAACGAATCGCCTACTTAGGTGTTTTTTTGTTTAGTCTGGTATATGCAAACTTTTAAAAACTGCTATAATTATATTGTTTTTACTTATCAACACTTATGAACAATCATAATAATACTACACAACCATTTACAAAAAGAAAATTTTTGTTTGTTTCCTATGATGCCTTAATTTCTGACGTCGCTTGGCAGGTAATTAAAGAAGGGCACGAAGCCAAATATTATATCAAACACGAAGAAGATAAAGACATCGCTGACGGTTTTGTACCCAAAGTAGATAATTGGGAGGCAGAAGTTGATTGGGCAGACATTGTTGTGTTTGATGATGTTTTAGGGATGGGTAGATGGGCAGAAAAATTGAGAAAACAAGGAAAGCTTGTAGTTGGCGGGTCAACCTATACGGATAAGCTCGAAGATGACCGTTCTTTTGGCCAAGAAGAACTAAAGAAATTTGGTATCCCAATTATTGCTTATCGAAATTTTACTTCTTTTGACGATGGTATTGATTTTGTTAGAGAAAATCCAGGAAGGTACGTAGTTAAGCCAAGTGGCGAATCACAAAACGTTAAACTTTATCTTTTTGTCGGACAAGATGAAGATGGCAAGGATATCATCCAAGTTCTAGAAGCCTACAAAAGGATTGTTGGTAAAAAAATTAGAGAATTTCAATTACAAAAATATGTAACTGGGGTAGAAGTTGGCGTAGGTGGTTTTTTTAATGGCAATGAATTTGTTTATCCAATAAATATTAATTTTGAACATAAAAAGCTTTTTCCAGGAAATATCGGGCCTTCCACAGGCGAAATGGGAACTAGCATGTTTTGGAGTAATGCTAACCGTCTTTATAATGCAACTTTGAAAAAAATGGAAGCTAAATTAGCAGAAGAAAAATATGTTGGCTATTTTGATTTAAATTGCATTGTCAACAGCCATGGAATATACCCATTAGAATTTACTTCTCGTTTTGGTTATCCAACAATTCATATCCAGCAAGAAGGCATATTAATGACAATTGCTGATTTTTTATACGGCTTAGCAGATGGTAGCTTAAAAAAGTTTAAAGCAAGAAATGGTTTTCAAGTAGGAATTAGGCTGGTTGTACCACCTTTTCCTTATGGAGGGGGAGAAGTAAGCCAAGAAGCTAGTTCCAAAGACACAGTTATACTTTTTAAAAAACCAAATTTAGAAGGAATCCGAATTGAAGAAACAAAATTAATCAATGGTGAATGGGTAGTGGCCGGAACTTATGGTGTGGTGTTGGTTGTAGTTGGTTGTGGACCAACCATGAAGCAAGCACAACGCCAAGCATATACTAGAATGAAAAATATTGCCATACCTAATATGTATTATAGAACAGATATTGGCGACCGTTGGTTCGAAGACAGTGATAAGCTACATAACTGGGGATATTTGAGAGAATTATGATAATAAAAAAAATAACTGACATTAAAGATTGCCAGCGTATCTGGCAACTTTTTTCACCCAAAGATACCCTTTGGGATTTATGGGAATTAGTTGAATCAATATATAATCCAAAGATTCATTCTCCCTTATTTTTAGTTGGTGTAAGAGGTGGTAAAGAAACTGGACTTTTACCTTTGTGGTTTGATAAATCTCAAAAAGTTTATTATTCTTTTGGCGGATCAATTTGTGAATTCAGGGATTTTTGGTTTGGGCCACAAGATTTTCCATTTTATTTTGAAAAAATCCCAACTCCAATATTGATAAATGATATTGATGCAGTTTCGGTTGAACAAATCTTAAAAGTGAATCCAGATTATCGTAAATATTTTTTTGAAATTGATAATAAATACATTCTTAATTTTAAAGAAATAAATTACAGTTTAGAAGGATTTTATAAACGCTTTACACCAAAACATAGAAAAAATTTAAAGTATGATATAAAGAAACTTGACAGTTTAAAATATGTTATAAAATGGGAAAAATTTAACCACTTTGATTTAATGATACAATTTAATAAAAACCGTTTTGGTGTGGAATCAAATTTTGAAGATATCAATAATATAGATGAACTCAAAAAATTACTTCAGTTTTTTTCAGATAAAAAATGGCTACATACTTTATCCGTTAACATAGATAATAAAGTACAGGCTATTGAATATGCTGCTTTTTATAATCATACCTATTATGTCATTAATGGTGGTTTTAATCATAAGTATAAAAATTTTGGTAAATTAGTGTTGATTGAGCATATTAAAAATGCAATGGAGTTAAAAGCTGATATAGTTGATTTTATGGTTGGAGATAGTGGCTGGAAAGAATTATGGAATTTAGATAAATTACCGTGTTATTCCCTGAATAAAGACTAATTATTACTTAAAATAAAATTGCTGTTTAGACGATTTTTGTATTTTAATTTTTGATAATGTATAATCAATTTATGATTTTTGTGCGGAAAACATGTTTATTATTAATAATAAGCGCGACATTATCCATGCCGTTTTTTGTTGAAGCAGCGGAAATTCGTCAAATTACTTTTCCGGTAGCTGGCGAATATAGTTTTACAGATAGTTTTGGCGACCCCCGCTCTGATGGTAGAACACATTTAGGTACTGATATTATGGCAGAAAAAATGACGCCTGTTGTTTCGGCAGTGGATGGTTATGTCAGCTATTTGACTGTTACAGAACCTTATTGGGGTTATGCTATTTATATTAAAGATAGTGATAATTATGAGTACCGTTATCTTCATATAAACGACGATACACCTGGCACGGACGATGGCAATGGCGGAATTCAGTATGCTTTTGCACCAACAATAAAAAGAGGCGTAAATGTTTCTGCTGGACAGCTTATCGGTTGGGTTGGAGATAGTGGTAATGCAGAAAATGCTGGGTCGCATCTACATTTTGAAATCTGGACACCAAGCAGATCAGTAATAAATTCATACCCTAGCTTAATGGCAGCGACACATACTCCAATAATAAATATTAGTTTTGTATTCAGTAAGGATTTGTCATTAGGATCTAAAGGACAAGAAGTTTATGAGTTGCAAAAATATCTTAATCACAATGGTTTTATTGTTGCAACGACTGGAGCAGGATCAATGGGTAATGAAACAACTTATTTTGGACCAGCAACTCAGGCAGCTTTAATAAAATTTCAAAAAGCAAAAAATATCAGTCCAGCCGTCGGTTATTTCGGGCCTATCACCAGATCGTTTATAAATAGCAGTTACGTAGTACCAAGTGAAACAATAACAACACTCCAGCCTGGTTTGTTAGTCAAAAATAAAAAAACAGTAGAGGTTTTCTATGTTGATGAAAATATGGAACTAAGATGGATTATCAACGAGCAGGTTGCAGAAAAACATTTTGGTCCAACCTGGAATCAAATTATTAAAGAAGTAGATGATATCAATGAATTTGGGTTAGCCTATGGTCCGAATTTACAATAGCCATTCAGCAGGAAACAAAAGTCGTCTAATAGGCGATTTTTTGATATACTTGTTTTATGAATAATCTAATAGTTTTATGTGGTCCCGTTGGTTGCGGTAAGACAACTTTTATAAAAGAGTTTTCAATTAAACATCCGACTTTTAGCCATGTTGATATTATTAATTACATCCAAAAATACAAAGACGAATTCGGCCATATAGAACCAGAAGGATCTCTCAAGGCTCATCAAGAACTTTATCAAGAATTAAAAAGAATGAAAGGAGATTTAATTTTAGAGCTGGGAACAAATAGAGAAGAAATAAACCTCAATGGTTTAAATGATTTAAAAACTAAATACAAAATACACATATTTTTTTGTTTGCTAGATGCAGAAATTTGTATTAAGCGAGTAATGACGCGAGCAGAAAATGATCAGAAACGTATAATCCATAGAGAAGATTTAGAAAAAAAATTCAAAAGAGTGTTTCCGAACAATCATGTAAAAATAGCTGAAGAATTAAATCTTTCTTATGTCACCCTGGACATGAGCCTACCGCTTGAAGAAAAAATAAAGATAATTAATGATTGGTTAAAAATGATATGAGAAAAAAAGTATTTATCAAAAATAGAAAAGGTCTCAAGATGTCAGTTCTGATTGAAGAATCATCCAATCAGAAGGGTCTTGCTATTATTCAGCATGGTTTAGGAGGTTTTAAAGAACAAGCTCACATCCAAACTTTTGCCGACGCATTTAGGGAAAGTGGATATACGGTAGTTAGGCTTGATACTACGAATTCTTGTAACGAAAGCGAAGGCAAACTCGAAGATTCTACACCAACAAAATCATACGAAGATTTAGTTGATTTTTTAGAATGGTCAAAAGAACAAAGTTGGTATCAAGAACCATTTGTTTTAGTGGCACATAGTTTGGGAGGTTTGTGTATTTCATTGTATGCTAAAAATTATCCAGAAAAAGTCAAAGCGTTGGCTCCAATTGCAACAGTTGTTTCAGGAAAATTAAAATTGGTTTCACCTGGTTGGCAAGAATTTTTAAAAGATTGGAAGAGAGATGGCATACGAGAATGGGAGAGTTCAACAAAAAAAGGTTTGATAAAAAGATTAAAGTGGGAATTTGTAGAAGATTTGCAAAAATATGATCTACTGCAAAGTGCTAACAAGCTAACAATGCCAGTTTTAATGATTGTTGGTGAAGATGATGAATCAATTCCAGTTGAGCATCAAAAAAAGTTATTTGATAAATTACCTGGCCCAAAAGAATTTCATATCATAAAAGGTGCACCACATACTTTTAAAGACAAAAAGCATCTTAAAGAGATAAAAAAGATATTTGTAGATTGGATAAACAAGTTAAAATAAATTAAGTAAAAAAATACCGTTACGACAACGGTATTTTTATGTTGATCCTCAAAGAGGTCACGGCCTCGTAGAACTCATCATAGATAGATTCTACATCATTTACGAGGCAAGCCCCGAAAAATAAATATTCGGGTCAAGCGGGATTCTTTACTTTTTCAAAAAGGCCTGGATGGGATTTTCCGCCTGCGGCGGATGCGCCCGCTTCGACTCCGAAGAGAGGCGAGCCTCTGGCGCAGAACCTTAAACCTAGAACATTCAAAACCAATAAGGCCTGGACGGGATTCGAACCCGTGAATAGAGGTTTTGCAGACCCCCGCCTTAGACCACTTGGCTACCAGGCCATATTGGTTTTGAATGATTATTATGCGAATAGAGGTTTTGCAGATTTACCCCGCAAAATGAGTCACGTTACGTATAACTGAATTTCTGCGGGGCTTCCGCCTTAGACCACTTGGCTACGTGACCTCTCTAGGGACCAATTTTATCTCGCCGAAGTTCCGCGTCAGCGGAACGTAGGCGGAAAATGCACTTTTCAAATATAGCAGAATATTAATAATTATTCAATAGTCATAACGGAGGCGACATTGGCCAATGTCGCCTGTTGATTTATATCCTTGATTTTTATCATACAATAAAGTAAAATATATTCATACTTTATAATAATTAATTTAAAAAAATATGATGGAATCAAGAGAAGGAGAATCGCAAGGCAATCTAGAGAATATCCTTAGCGAAATGGATAGAGCATCAGAAGCAATGAAGGGTTGGACTGACGATACATTTGATGAAAAGCGTAAAGCAGCTATTGAAATTTTAGGAATAGGACGTGCTTTAGATGAGTCTGGCCCTTTACAGGAACTTCAACAATTGATAGAACAAGGGTCTTTAAGTGATTCTGATCTTGAGAGAGTAAAGGAAAGTATGAAAGGTGGTTTGTCAACAGCAGATCCTGAGTTTCAGAGAAAGCTACGGGAAATAGGTATCGCAATAAGAGCTCAAGAAAAATAATTTTTACGATAAAATACCTTCATTAGAGGGTATTTTATTTTTTATTATACTATTTATTATATTATAGTTTACAACATTCGCAATTTAATCTACCATAAGCCATCCTTGATTTATTTAAGCATTTGTAGTAGACTCAAGTAGTATAAAAAAATATACCCGGTAGTAGAATTTCAAATTAAAAGTATGTTATAAAAATTTTACATCGGTTATATATATTATTGATTACTTAATATGTTTAATAACAGATATCGAATATATATGCAAAAAAATAACTATTTGAAATTTCACTACCGGGTATGAATCTATCAGAACTTGCACGAAAAATAAGAGTACCAATGGCAGAACTTCGCCTTAAGTTACCGGCGATGGGTTTTGATATTGGCGGACGCGCAATTAAGGTTGATAATCGTGTCGCAAGCAAGATTATGGCTGATTGGAAAAATTTAAATGCAAAATATGAGGCAGATCGTAAAAAAGATGAAGCAGAAGAAGAGGAAGTAGTTGATAAAACTGCAGAAAAACAGATTGTCAAAATTCCAGAATTTATTACAGTCAGAGATTTTTCAGCTAGGCTAGGTATTGGAGTAACTAAAGTTTTAGGTGAACTTATGAAAAACGGAGTTTTAGCTTCTATGAACGAAAATATTGATTTTGATACTGCTGCAATTATCGCTTCTGAACTTAATTTTGAAGTAGAGCAAGATACTACAGATGCCACACAAGAAAAAGCAGTCGAAGCTTTAGAAGAAAAATTAAAATCACAAAATAAAAAAGATTTGGTTGAGCGAGCACCAGTAGTTGTTGTGATGGGACACGTTGATCATGGCAAAACCAAACTTTTAGATGCCATTAGAATGACAAATGTTGTAGATAATGAGCATGGGGGCATTACCCAACATATTGGAGCGTATCAAGTAGAAAAAAATAATAGAAAAATTACTTTTATCGATACTCCTGGCCACGAAGCGTTTACTACCATGAGATCACGTGGTGCTAGAGTAGCAGATATTGCAATTTTGGTTATTGCAGCAGATGATGGTTTTAAACCTCAAACCGAAGAATCACTCAAAATCATAAAATCAGCAGGTATACCTATGGTTGTGGCCATAAATAAGATTGATAAACCAGATGCTAATCCAGATATGGTTAAAAAACAACTAGCAGATCATAACTTAACTTCCGAAGAATGGGGAGGAAAGCAAGTTACCGCAGAAATTTCTGCAAAGAAAAATATTGGTATAGATAGTCTGTTAGATATTGTACTTTTAGTTGCTGATTTAGAAAAAGATAGTCTTAAAGCAAATCCAACAGGGCTAGCAATAGGTACAATTATTGAATCTCATGTTGATAAGGGAGAAGGTCCTGTATCAACTGCATTAATTCAAAGTGGCACTCTTAACGCTGGAGATGGTGTATCTGTTGCAGGAAATTACTATGGTAAGGTTAGGTTACTAAAAAATTATAAAGGCGAAAGTTTAAAAAGCGCAGGGCCATCAGTGCCAGTAAGAATAGTTGGCTTAAAAGCCTCACCAAGTATCGGAGATATACTACAAGCAGGAGATGTTCAAAAAGCTAAGGTTTCAAAATATCAATTAGATAAACAGGCCACTGGTTTTTCTGCTGCACACGTAGCAGTTGATGAAGATAATGAAAGTGGTGTCAGCACTTTAAACTTAATAGTCAAAGCAGATGTTTTAGGTTCTTTAGAAGCAATCTTAACATCTTTGGAAGCATTAAATCATAAGGAAGTAAAAGCAAAGATCATATCAAAGGGTTTGGGTAATATTACTTCTGCAGACATCGAACAAGCCTCTGCAGGTAAAGCAGCAATATTTGGTTTTCATGTTATTGCAGATACAGATACTATGAGTTTAGCATCAGAAAAAAAAGTAGAAGTTCAACTCTATGGAGTTATTTATCATTTAATTGATGAGGCAAAAAAAAGATTGCAGGCTATGCTTTCACCAGATGTTGTGCAGACTGATCTAGGTCGCTTAAAAGTACTAGCAATCTTTAAAAAGGAAAAAAATGCTATGATTTTAGGTGGAACAGTCACTAAAGGTAAGATTACCAAGAGTTGTAAAGCTAATGTACTAAGAGACGACGTTAAAATTGGAACTGGAGACATCACGCAAGTTCAACAAGGGAAAGTTGATGTCAATGAATGCAAGCAGGGCAATGAGTGTGGATTAAGATTTGAAGGAAAACCAATCTTAGCTGAAGGTGATTTTATTGAATGTTTTTTAGAGGAAGTTAAAGAAAAGATATTGTAGTGTATAAATTTGTAATATATGTCTGAGCGTATTCTTCGCATAAACGAACTTATTCGTCAACATGTTAACGAATTATTGTTAACAGAAGTTGATTTTCCTAAAGGCTGTTTAGCAACTATAGTACAAGTAGAAACATCTAAAGATCTTCGTCACAGTAAAATTTATATCAGTGTACTGCCAGTAAAATATACTTCAAAAGTTATTAATAAATTAAAACATAATATAGGAAAAATTCAGCATCAACTCAAGAAAAGACTAAGTCTAAAACCTCTACCACGCATATCATTTGCCATAGATAGAACCGAAAAAGAAGCAAATGATATTGAATTGCTCCTTGACAGCATCAAGAAATCAAGCTAATATAGTTAGCTATGATTACAACGCAATTAGCCGAGAAAATACACAGTCAAATCAATAACAGCACAAAGATTATGCTAGTAGCCCATCAAAACGCTGATGGGGATGCTTTAGGCGCACTGTGTGCTATGTATGTATATTTGAAGGATTTAGAAAAGCAAGTTTTTATCTACTCACCAGAAGCTGTAATAAACAAATATCAGTTTTTACCATACATCGAACATGTCAACTCAGATATAGAAGCAGCTAAAGCTTTTGATCCAGATTTGATTATTGTTTTAGATACTGGCGACTTAAGACACGCAGGGCTTGCTGATCATTTAGAAGATTTTTCTAAACCAAAAATAATCAACATTGATCACCACCCCACCAATGAAAATTATGGGCACATCAATTTAGTTAGAACTCAAGCAGTTTCTACAAGCGAGATCATCCTGCAATTTTTCAAAATAATAAAATTTCAAATTACAAAAGAGGTAGCTACTTGTCTTTTAACAGGAATTATATTTGATAGCAACAATTTTACTAATCCAAACACAACTTTATCATCTTTACAAGCAACTGCTGAATTACTAAAACTTGGCGCGCGAATGCCACAAGTAAACGACAATTTTATCAGAAATAAAAGCTTAGAAACTCTACAACTTTGGGGTGATGTACTTTCAAGATTAAAATACGACGAAGAATACGGTACCGCAACTACAGTAGTTACAAAAAAAGATTTAAAAAAATATAACCTGGAACCCGAAGCTTACGATGGCATATCTAATTTTTTAAATAATTTGGGCGGTGTCAAGGCATCTATTTTATTAAAAGAAGAAGAAGGTGGTATAATTAGAGGTAGTATGAGAACGAATTCTGATAATGTTGATTTATCGGAATTAGCGAAAACACTCGGTGCTGGCGGAAAAGGTGGTGGGCATAGGAAGGCCGCGGGGTTTACAGTCAAGGGGAAGTTGCGCGAGACAGACACGGGATGGGAAGTTGTGTGAATTAGCGATAGGGCGATAAAGCGATAAAGCGATAAAGTTAATTGGAGATGAAAAATTTTGAAAACTCCATCGCTCCATCGCTTTATAACTCTATTAACTCAACAAAACTATGCAACTTATACCAACAGTTATCGAAAAATCACACATGGGCGAACGCGCCTACGACATCTACTCTCGTTTGCTAAAAGAGCGAATCATTTTTTTAGGTTCACCAATAGATGATGTGGTAGCAAACACTGTTATTGCTCAACTTTTATTTTTAGAATCAGAAGATTCAAAAAAAGATATCAAAATTTATGTTAACTCCCCTGGTGGTTCGGTAACAGCAGGTTTGGCAATTTATGATACCATGCAATATGTAAAACCAGATGTTATGACAATTTGTGTTGGTTTGGCAGCAAGCATGGGAGCAGTACTTTTATCTTCAGGAAAAAAAGGAAAAAGAATAGCATTGCCTAATTCAGAAATTATGCTTCATCAAGTAATGGGTGGTGCAGAAGGCCAAGCAGCAGATATTAAAGTACGTGCAGAACATATCTTAAAAATACACGCTAGACTTAATCAAATACTGGCAAAACATACTGAACAGCCATTAGCAAAAATTGAAAAAGATACAGATAGAGATTTCTTTATGTCTGCAGAAGAAGCCAAGAAATATGGCTTAGTAGATAAGATTATCAAGTAGAGTACTGAGAATTGGCACTAATAATAACCAATAATCAAGAACCAATAAACAAACAATGTCCAATGATCAATTTTCAATATTCAAATGCTTAGCTGTTTGTAAATTGATTATTGGGATTTAAAATTTGTTTGGAAATTGGAATTTGAAATTTGGAGCTTAATTAATCATAGCTAAATTTAGTTAAATAAGCTATATTAATCAACTTTTATCCCCACAGGGTCTTGACGTATTTTAATGGGTATGATAAATTATGTTTAACCTTACAATTTCATAGGTTATTTAGAGAGCTACATGCTATCCAGCCTCTCTCGAGAAGCTGGATTAAAGGGAAATGGCCCGAAGGTAGCCAGCAACTCTCTTCGATATTATATCGGGGGCAAGAGTGCTAATTCCACCCATAAAAGGGAAAGATAACGTTGTATGTCGTGCCAAATACGATGTAGACAAAAAACTCTTAAAAATCTTTCTGTTTTGAGAGTTTTTTGTTTGCATCCACGATGTGAACTGCCTTCCTTTTGGAAAGGCTTTTTAATTGGGGACAAATGAACATCCACATAGATGGAAGGAGGAATCGAAAATGGCAAATGCATGGAGGGAAGCACAACAGGCGCTTGAAACAGAACTCAAGAAAGCTCAAAAAAAGGGCATAGCACGAGGAAAGACCATCCGTGATTTTGTGATCATGGTTGATGGTGACCAGCTCTGCCTGGGCGTGCTTACCGGTAAATTGCTCAACAATGAGAGAGAAGTAAAGAGGTACCCTGACATTGAAGGGATTAAGAATGAAGTCAGTTCAGAGTCTTACCCTACAGATGGGGTACGGTTTATGTCCATGGCTGGTTACGACGTTTAACGAGCAATGACGTCTGGCGGGGAGTTAGTCTTTTTAAGACTCCCCACCTTTTTTTTACTAGCTCTGTTGTTCGTAAAGACAAAGCTTGACATCAATAAAACATTGTGATATGATGCAATAAGCTTAATAAAAATTAAACTAGGAAATATTGAGAAAATAAGCGAATAGCTAGATTTCACTAGAAATTGTATAGCAATTACTTAAAAAATTTAATTCCGTTGCATATAAAACGCAAAAAATTAGAAAAACTCAGCAGACAACAAAGAAAACATATAGTTTTTTAATTTCGCTACTTCTCTTTTCCTTTTGAGGAAAAAACATGGATACAATTAATGTTTGGCCTTTCGCGCTAGCGGTGGGCATTATAACCGGTTTGATCACTGGTTTTTATTTACGTAAAGTAATTGTAGTAAAAAGAAAAGATTCAATTGAGCGCAAAATTCAAAACATGATTCAAGAAGCCAAGGCTAAGCAAAAAGAAATTTTGCTTGAGGCTAACGACAAGGCTTTAAAGTTTATAGAAGATGCTAAAGGAGAAATTCGTGCCAGGCAGCAAGATTTACAAAGTTCACAAAGAAGATTCGAACAAAGAGAAGGTCTATTTGACCAAAAACTTATTGAGCTTGAATCTAAAAAGCAAGAACTTTTAGATAAAGCAGAAAAAATAGAGGACATCAAAAAACAAGTAATAAAAATTAAAGAAGAGCAAACTACTAAATTAGAAAAAATTGCAGCTTTAAGCAAAGCAGAAGCTAAGGAACTTTTACTTGAAAATGTTGAAAAAGAATCAAAAGAAGATATTTTGCAGCGTATTAAGAAATTAACCCAACAAGGTTCCGAAGAACTTGAACGTAAAGCCAAAGAAATGCTTTCTACGGTAATTGAGCGTGTTGCTATTTCTCATGCAACAGAAAGTACAGCTACTGTAGTTGATCTACCATCAGACGAAATGAAGGGACGTATCATTGGACGTGAAGGAAGAAACATCAAATCATTCGAACAACAAACAGGAGTTGAAATTATCGTAGACGATACCCCCCAAGCCATTACAATTTCTGGCTTTTCTCCAATTAGACGTCATGTAGCAAAAAAAGCATTAGAGAAATTAATACAAGATGGAAGAATTCACCCAGCAAGAATAGAAGAAACAATAGCAGAAGCTAAACAAGAAATTGCACTGGCAATCAAAAAAGCAGGTGAAGACGCACTCTACGATGTTGGTGTTACTGGTATTGATCCTAAATTAGTCCAAATTTTAGGTCGCTTGATGTATCGTACAAGTTACGGACAAAATATCTTGCAGCATTCAATTGAAATTGCGCACCTTTCAACTTTACTGGCAGAACTACTTGGAGCAGATGTTACATTAGCAAAAAAGGGCGGGCTTTTTCATGACATTGGTAAAGCTGTAGATCACGAAGTTCAAGGCGGTCACCCAGAAATTGGCTATGATATTTTAAAGAAATTTGATATGCCAGAAGAAGTAGCCTATTGCGCCAAAGGACATCACGAAGATCATCCAAAAACTCTAGAAGCAGTTATAGTTAAGGTAGCAGATGCAATTTCTGGTGCACGTCCAGGAGCACGAAAAGATACTTACGAAAACTATTTGCAGCGTTTGGAAGAACTAGAAAAAGTTGCAACTTCGTTTGATGGTGTAGAAAAATCATATGCTATTCAAGCAGGGCGTGAAATTAGAGTATTTGTAGTGCCAGAGGAAATTGATGATTTAGAAGCAGTAAAGTTAGCACAAAACATTGCTAAAAAAATTGAAGCAGAATTAAAATATCCAGGTGAAATAAAAGTTAATGTAATACGCGAAAAACGTATCGTGGAGTACGCGAGGTAAATTACGAATTACCAATCAATACGAATATACGAATAGATAATACGTAATTTGTATATTAGTTTAAATTCGTAATTGGTATTAAGAATTATGTAATTAATTAAAATATGAGAATTTTATTCTTTGGTGATGTGGTAGGAAAAATTGGTAGGCGTGGGATGAAAGAAGTTGCGTCACAACTAAAAGAAGAATTAAAAGCAGATTTTGTAATTGCGAATGTAGAAAACTTAGCGCATGGTACGGGAGTTACAAAAAAGACATTAAAGCAACTAGAAGATGCTGGAGTAGATTTTTTTACCTCTGGAAATCACATTTGGAAAAAAGAAGAAGCAAAAGAAATACTGGTAGAACAAAAAGTAAAATTAATTAGGCCGGATAATTATATCGAAAAACTTCCAGGAACAGGTGCAACAATTATTGAAATAAAAAAGAAAAAAGTGTTAATGGTCAATTTAGTAGGACAGGCGTTTATGCACGAGGAGTTTAACAGTCCGTTTGTTGCAATAGATAATATCTTAGAAAAATATCAAAAAGACAAACCAGACATTATCATTATAGACTTTCATGCAGAAGCAACTTCGGAAAAAAATGCTTTAGGTTGGCATGTAGATGGTAGAGTATCAGCAATTGTTGGCACTCACACCCATGTTCCCACAGCAGATGCTAAGATATTAACTAATGGCACAGGATATATAACTGATGTAGGTATGGTTGGAGCAAAAAATTCAATCATAGGTGGCAACAAAGATGAAATTTTAGAGAGTTTTTTAAGCGGGGATCCGTTTAGCCATAACATCGCAGAAACCGGTGTGTGCCAAGTCAACGCTGTGCTTATAACAATAGATGCCAAGACATCAAAAACTAAAAAGATTGAAAGAGTAGACAGAGAAGTAGAAATTTGCTAAAATTACACTATCTTAAATTAATCATAAAAACCCTTTGAAGGGAGGTGGTAAACATGAACAAAGACGAGTTAAGCAATTCTTTAGCTGATAAAATTGGTATAACCAAAAAACAGGCTTTAGATGCTCTAGATTACTTAACTGAAACAATTACAAGCACCATTAAAGATGGTGGCGATGTTACCTTGACTGGCTTTGGTACTTTTTCAGCACGCCAAAGAAAGGGTCGTATTGGAGTAAATCCTCGTAATATTTCAGAAAAAATTGAAATTCCGTCAGTTTTAGTAGCAAAATTCAAAGCTGGAAAAAATTTAAAGGAAGCTTTGAAATCAAGTGGTTCTAGTAGTTCAGAAAGCGTATCCGAAAGTACCGAAGAGGCTTCCCCAACAGAAGAGTAATCACATTGATATACATCCCTTGGACCTTGGGATAAACAAAAACCCCATACATCTTAAAGAGGGGTTTTTGTATTGGTTGAAATTAAATTAATATTTTGTTACAGTAGTAAAGTAGTTATATAAATAAAACATAATTTATGGAAGCAAAAAAAATAAAACAAATTATCAAAGATAAATATGGCAAAATTGCTAATTCGAATGCCGGTTGTGGCTGCCAATGCAGATGTAATGATAGCGAAGATATTTCGAAAGAGATTGGATATAGCCAAGAAGAAATTAACAATGTGCCAGAAGCAAACCTAGGCCTTGGTTGCGGTAATCCCATAGCACATAGTCGAATAAAAGAAGGTGATGTAGTGCTAGATTTGGGAAGTGGAGCAGGATTTGATTCTTTTTTGGCAGCAAAAAAAGTAGGTCCAGCCGGAAAAGTCATCGGAGTCGATATGACACAAGAAATGCTAAATAAAGCTAAAGCGAACGCCAAAAAGTATAATTATGATAACGTAGAGTTTAGGCTTGGTGATATCGAAGATCTGTCAGTTGAAGATAATATGATAGATGTTATCATTACTAACTGCGTAATTAATTTAGCACCAGACAAACTAAAAGTTTTCAAAGAAGCTTACAGAGTATTAAAAAAAGGTGGCAGAATGTATATTTCTGATATTGTGTTACTTAAGCAATTAACCCAAGAACAACGAGATAACGAAGAGCTGGTAACGGGTTGTATTGGGGGTGCAATGCTAAAAGATGAATATATAGAAACAATTAAAAAGTCAGGCTTTGAAGTCAACGTATTAAACGAAGATAAGGATATTAGCAAAAAACAATATCAAGGTTTACCGCTTGTGAGTTTATCCATAGAAGCAATCAAGTAAAGCAAGATAACAAAAAAACTTCTCAGTAAATGAGAGGTTTTTTGAATGCCCTTATTTTTGTAAAATCTACGGGAAGAAAGACTTTTTATTAGTATAGCAATTATTGAATATAATGAAAATTTTATTTATAAGGCTTTGATAATTTCCAAATCGAATCAAATTGTGTTTTCATCATTTCAGCCAGTTCAGCACTTTCTACTAGAAAACCAAAATTTTCTTTACTTGAAGAAATAAATCGTACACTATTACCATAAATTGCATAGCCGAGCGAGAAATCTACTTCGGCTGGAGCAATTTTTGCATCTCTTTTGGATTCGGTTCCTGTTTTAGAATAGGGATATTTTTTTATTGAAGAAATTTCGTTTTGCGGCCAAATTACTTTTATATTAATGTTTCGTTTTACTCTTTCTTTATGAAAAGATGTTAAGAATTCACCTGAGAGTAGTTTATTTAATTTTATAACAGGCCAGTATGCATAGACAGTTATATCTCTAAACAATAACATATCTTTCATCATCTGCTGTAATTCTTTCTTCCCCTCATAAATTTGCATTCTTGGTTTAGAAGATGTTTTTTGAGATAAATATTCTGATTGTAATATGTCCAAAGCAATTTTGGCTTTTTTTAATTCTTTTTCTTTTTCTTCAATTAGTAAATGTAGTTTTTCTGGTGGACAAGCAGCAAACATCTTTACACCACCTTTTTGCGTTTCAAAAACTATACCAATTTCGATTAGCCTTTCTAACAAATCATAAACTGAAGTTCTGCTAATTTCAGATTGTTTAGCTAGTTGAGTAGCAGACATTTGCCCGCCGTAAAAAAGTTTTTGGTATAAATCAAGTTCAATTTTTCTTAAGTTGAATATTGAGAGTAGAGTTGCTATTTTCATATATTTTAATGATGTCGTGGAATTGTCACGACATAGTTTACAATATCACAATTAAACATTAAAGTCAAGAGTTGAACGTTGACAATTGGTTGAGTGGTAAAGGGAGGTATGTATATTATGTACAAAACAATAGGGGCTTCATTATTAGCATTTCAAATGGGTATGGTGTTTAATGTCGAACTGTTTCATAAAAAGACAGGAGTGTGGCTTGATAGTCTTGAACAAATCGATGAATACCGATCCGGACTGAAAGTTGAGGAAAGATGTTACTTCGACGTATTCGTAATCCAGAAGAGAGCTCAAATTGATGTGTTAGGACTTGAAGAAGACGAAGTGAAAAAAGTTTTTCAAGTCATAAAGGCTTGTTTTTCAAAATAACTTCTCAAATAATTGTTTTAGGACGAAGTGAATGAAAATGGAGATGATAAAATGCCAAAGAAGGAGTCAAAGTTTAAGGACTGGGGCGTACAACCACATCAGGGTATGAGACACAATTGGGACGTAACTAGTTGCCCACATTGTAATCATGATTTTAATCAATATAGGATGTTGTATTGTAGATTCATAGTAGGATTCACTACGAAAGAAGAATATAGAAGGCCTACATACGATGGGACAAAAATTGTAGGATTTTATGCAGAGGGAGCTGTTATTTTAGAATGTCCAAAATGTTTTGAGCATTCATGGATTCACAGTTGTGGCACTACCAGGCAGTTATTTGATGCGACAGAAGATGACGATAATTTCCTTTTAGTCCCTGGAGCAAAGGAGGCTTTTTTGAGAAGTGTAAAGAAAAAGTCGAAAAAGAAACCGACCAAAAAAAAGCTAAAGAAAAAATTGGTTAAGAAGAAGAATTAAATCTATATACCGCCTGAAAAGTAATATCAGGCGGTTTTTTATATCCAAAAAACTGTCCAATTAGGACAGCTCTTTTTATCTAAGATGCGCGCAGAGGGACCCCCTTCGATTTACTCAGGGTAAGCGAACCCCCGCCTGTCCTCCGAATCCACCTCCGGCGGAGTAGGAGGAACCGTTTGCTTAACCCCGTACAATGCTCGCGTGAGCTCGCATATACGGGGCAAGGAGTCAACAATTTTTCATTTCTTTGCGCCCAGAGGGATTTGAACCCCCGACCATTTGCTTAAGAGGCAACTGCTCTACCAGCCTGAGCTATGGGCGCATAATTAATGTGATTAATAGTTATGTAGATATTTTGGGTTGAGTGTACAAATGATAAACGATGAAAAATAAAATAATGCGGGTCTACCAGGCTGAGCTATGGGCGCATATTTAAGAGGACTATTATTATAAGCGCGCCCGGTAGGAGTCGAACCTACAACCCCTTGGTCCGAAGCCAAGTGCTCTATCCATTAAGCTACGGGCGCATAAATTTATTTTTTTAATGAATTTTTTATTCTTACTTTTAAGAATTCTCTTTGTTGACCTTTATTTTTTATCTCTAACTCACGTTTCCTAGCATCTGTTTTAGAAATATATGCTTCATAGTAAACAAGTGATAATGGCCTTCTGCTTTTAGTTGATTTCACTTTGCCAGTATTATGATCGACTACTCGTTTTTTAAGATCTCCACTTATACCATAATATAGTTCATTATCCAACTTACTTTTTAAGACATAGAAATAATATATATTAAACATTTATTCATTTGGTCCGCCCGCCTGCGGCGGGTCCGCCGTAGGCGGAAAGCCAAGCGCTCTATCCAGTTGTCCCGACGCAAGGTCGGGATCCCGACTTCAATATAAAAATATTATATCGTCGGGAAGCTACAGGTGCAAAAAAGTATTACGTAATATATCATATTATACAAAATAAATCAAGAAGACCCCAAAGGAAGGGGTTTTTTGGTATCAGATATGATTTTTTCTATTTTGTAGGAACAGAAAGATTAAATTCTAAAGTTTCTTTATCAATTAGATTTTCTTTTTGCAGTCTTGTTAAATCTTGATCCATGGTAAACATTCCTTCGTCTGCACTGGTCTGTACTACAGTTTTTATTTGAGCAATTTTGTTTTCTCTAATTAGATTAGAAATCGCAGGAGTATTAACTAAAATTTCTCTGGTGGCTATTCTTCCCCCGCCCTGCTTAGGGATAAGTCTTTGTGAAATAATTCCTTTTAGAGTCATAGAAAGCTGTAGCCTAATTTGTGCTTGTTGGTGCGAAGGAAATATATCAATAATACGATCAACAGTCTGAGCTGAGTTATGTGTATGTAATGTAGCAAACACTAGATGTCCTGTTTCAGCTAAAGTAATGGTAGTAGCAATGGTTTCTAAATCTCTCATTTCTCCAACCATAATGACATTTGGGTCTTGTCGCAACACATGTATCAAAGCATTATTGAAATTGACCATATCTGTATGCAGTTGTCTTTGTTTGATAATACTTTTGTTTGATTTGAAGATAAATTCAATTGGGTCTTCTAGCGTTACAATATGTTCGGAACGTTCATTATTAATATGGTTAATTATTGAAGCTAAAGTAGTTGATTTACCGCAACCCGTAGGTCCAGTAACTAAAATTAATCCTTGATTCAAACTAATTAAATCAAAAACAATTTGCGGCATTTGCAATTCTTCCATTGTTGGAATTTTGGTGGGAATAATTCTTGCCACTAGTCCAATATTTCCTTTTTCTTGATGAACATTAACTCTAAAACGAGCAGTTTCTCCAATTTCATACGAAAGATCTAGTTCCTTTGTCTCGTCAAAAATTGTTTTTTGTCGTTCTGACATTAAGCCATAAATCATGCTTTCAGCCGTTTTGTCGTTTACTACTGGTTCATCAGTTTGTGGAGTTAGTTTACCGTCGATTCTAAAAACTGGTGACATTCCAACAATCAAATGAATATCAGAAGCGTTTTTTTCAGCTGCTTTTTTAAAAAGTGTATCAATAGACATAGTTTTGTAGTTAATGAAGTTATAAAGTTAATGAAGTATTTTTTAAACTACATTAACTTCATCTCTCCATCACCCTATACTCTACTTCCAGCCTTTTTTCTTTAAAGCATTTGCTGCGGCATCAATTTGCCCCTCTTGCTTAGAAGATCCAATGCCAGTAGCAATTTTTTCTGCTTCTAGAAACACCGCCATTTTAAACTTTTTGTTATGGTCTGGACCTGTTTCTTCAATCACTTTATAGTTTGGTGTAATGCCAACTTTCTCTTGGGCAATTTCTTGGAACTTACTTTTTGGATCAATATATAGTTGATTTTTTAAAATGTAATCAAGTTGGGAAATTAGATTCTTCTCTAGAAATTTTTTTGTTTTGATAAAACCCAGGTCTAAATACATAGCACCAATTAAAGCCTCAAAAGCATTAGCCAAAATAAATTGGCGAGCTTTGGTATTTTTATCTTTAGATTCCCCCTTACTTAGTAGTATGTGGTCATCAAGTTCAAATTGTTTACCTAGCGTGGCAAGCATTTTACTATTTACTAAGCTGGCGCGCCAATTGGTAAGCTCTCCTTCTGGATTTGGATAGTTTTGATATAAGTATTCAGTAACTGCCAACTCTAATGCAGCATCACCTAAAAACTCTAGACGTTCATTGTGGTCTATACCAAAATTAGGATGTTCATTCAGATATGAACGATGAACCAATGCTTGTTGCAATATTTTTGAATCTTTAAATTTTACCCCGAGTTTTTTTTGAAGTTGAGTTAAATCT
The DNA here is from genome assembly GCA_018818885.1 of Patescibacteria group bacterium. GTDB lineage: Bacteria > Patescibacteriota > Patescibacteriia > Buchananbacterales > SURF-54 > JAHIRB01. Next base: position 41,481 of record JAHIRB010000018.1, read on the forward strand.
TTCATTATTATTAACTCCTTTGAAGTTATCAGTAGAGAAATACCCTACATCTTAAGAGTGTATCACTCTGCTGATAGCTAATTTATTATTTAGCATCTTTTTTACTTTCTGGTTTATCTTTTGATTCTTCTTTTTCGTCTACCTTATCTTTATATATGCTTCCCAGCACCCCGTTTACAAATTTTCCAGAAGAATCTCCACCAAAAGCTTTGGCTAGTTCAATGGATTCGTTGATAGCAACTTTAGCTGGGATGTCTTGATCATAAAGCATTTCGTAAATTCCCATCCTTAGTGCATTTCTATCAACTATCGTAATTTGTTCAATAGGCCATTCTGGGGCGTACTCAATAATATACTTATCAATTTGATTTAAGTATTTTAGGAGGCCTACAATAAGCTCATCAATAAAACCCTTGTCGTCGAATTCTGGAGCAAATTCAGAAAGATTTCTTTTTACCATAGAAGGCAATTGGCCTTCTGGTTTTTCGTTGAAGTCCCACTGGTAGAGTGATTGTAAAACTATGGTGCGTGCTAAGTGTCTATTAGACATAAAGGTACAAAAAAGATCAAGTTATTTTTTTTCTGATTTTTTAGATTTAGATTTCTTTTCATCCTTAAATTTAATAACATCCCGGCCATTGTATACTCCGCAATTAGGGCAGGCATGGTGTGGTCGGATTGGTTTATCACATTTAGGACATTTAACTAATTTAACTTTTTTTAGGGCAAGATGCGATCTTCGGCGTTTTCCCGCAGACGCTGGTCTTTTCTTGGCTGGTACAGACATAGGTTAAAATTTCTAATTACTAATTAATAATTTCTAATAGGTAAAGTATAGGATATTTTTTTGAGTTTGACAAGTATGACATTTTTTAATAAGGTATTAGCACAAATGAAAGGGGGTCGCACATGCCTACATATATAGCATTTGAGATAATACAAGAAGGAGGTATGGCAGCAGAAATAATCGATAAAGCAGATAGTATAATGGAAGCGGTTCAAAGAACCAAAGTAGTTCGGCTTTATGCAGTCAAACTGTTGGGTGATTGTCCTGGACATGATTTTATGCCAGCACAAAGTGATTGTGGAATCACAGAATTTTGTCAGATTTGCGCAGAGATCAGATAATTAGAACAGGGGGGTATTGATGAATGGCAAAAATCTTGAACTTCAAAACCAGAATGAGAACATAAAACATGCGGGTTGGTGGGGCATAGCCTCATGTCTTATTTTCTCAGCAGCATTGTTGTATTATATTTTTGCTCTTATATTTAATATACTCTCGGTTTTTGAAGCAAGAGAGGAAGGGCAATATTATACAGCTTATGCTATTTTGTTTGCCATCTTCTTTTTACTCGGTTGGGTAATCAGTATGATTGGCACAGTTGTTGGATTCTATGGATTGTGTCAGAGTCACAGGAAAAAAATGTTTGCCGTTATTAGTACAATTCTCAACTCGTTGATTTTTTGGGGAACTATCGTACTATTTTATTGGGCGTCGAAGTTCAACTAAACAAGGAGGAGATTTAGATGCCAGAATTTAGTGTTCATGTAGTGTTGAGCGCAAGTACATTTAAGAATGCATTAAAAATGGCCATTCGTGACGGTTGTCCTGGCGCTCCCGAAGTCGTGATAATTGGAGGATGCCCAGATCACAAAATCGAACCTCCAGAACCATCTGCACCATATTCCTTAGAGTTGTCTTTTTGCCGGATATGCGGCGAAAGAAGCATGAGTGATAATCCAATGCACGTATATCAAGCAGAACGAGAAGACAACGTGCGTAGTATCGGCGCACACTCTTTCAGAGATGCTGTGGAAACAGCGAAAGTCGCATTGGGAGGATCTGTTGAGGTAAAACTCGTAGGAAAATGCCCCAAGCATAAGTTCGTACACTTGGATGCTCCGATTAACGAGGTTTGCGAAATTTGCGGGCACATGCAGTAGGTCACAAGCGACCAACTAAAAACCCCAGGTCAATCAACGTTTTGGCCTGGGGTGTTGTTTTTGACCTCCCCCTGTCCTCCCCCTCGAAGAGGGGGAGGGACTCGTTTAAGTATGTAATGTGTAAAAATAATGTCTGACTACTACAAACTTACAAACATCCTTAACCGAGTTCCCCCTCCTTTATAAGGAGGGGGACAGGGGGAGGTCAAAATACAAAAAGCAAGGCTTCTAAGCCTCGGCTTTTGTATGTCATTAATAACAGTCTGAAGACTGTTATTCCGTTAATAATTTTATATAAAGGTGACTGTTGCTACAGAATCACCACCTTCTTTAAATCTCATCAACCTGACACCTTGAGTTGCTCTACCTATCACGTTAACTGTTTTAAGTGGCAATCTAATAACTTGCCCTTTTTTAGAAATAATAATTGCGTCTTCATCTACTGCTTTAGAATTTACTACACTAAAGTATACAATCTTTCCTGTCTTTGGGGTAATTTTCGCAGTTTTGATTCCAGAACCACCTCTACCTTGGGTTTTAAACGAACCTAGTACACTTCGTTTACCAAAACCATTTTCCATCACCACTAAAACTTGTCCAACTTTTGTCAAAACTGAATCAATAATATCCATGCCTACAACATCGTCACCTGCTTTTAGTCGAATTCCTCTAACGCCACCAGCTCCTCTACCCATAGATCTAACACTTGATTCTTTGAATTTAATTGCTTGGCCGTCTGCTGTTACAAGCATGATGTCGTCTTTTCCTGTTGAAGGTTTTACCCATTCGAGTTCATCTTTTTTACGTAAGCGTATAGCAATTAAACCTGAACGTCTTACATTATCAAGATCAGAAATAACAACTTTTTTAGTGAATCCATTCTTGGTAACCATGACTAAGAATTTATAATCTGCTAATTCAGTCAATGGTAATATCGAAGTTACCTTTTCGTCGGAACTAAGTTGCAAGAAATTTACAATTGCTTGTCCCTTTGAGGTTCTAGAAGTTTGTGGAATGTCGTAAGCTTTAAGTTGGAATACACGTCCGGTGGTAGTAAAAAATAGTACATCTGAATGTGTCATAGTAGTAAAGAAGTGTTCTACGAAGTCTTCTTCCTTAGTAGTTAATCCAATAACACCTTTACCACCACGCGTTTGTGTTTTAAAAGTATCAGGAGGTAGACGCTTAATATAACCAGCTTGCGTCATGGTAATGATTGTTTCTTCGTTTGGAATTAAATCTTCTTGTTTAAATTCTTTGACACTGCCAGCAACAATTTCTGTTCTACGTTTATCGCCAAACTTTTCTTTTATTTCGGTTAATTCTTTTTTGATTACACCCAAAATTTTTGCAGGAGATTTAAGTAGTGCTTCTAATTCTTTTATCAAATCTTTCTTTTCTTTTAGTTCTTGTTCCACCTTTAGTCTTTCAAGTCCAGCTAGTTGTTGCAACTTCATTTCCAAAATTGCCACGGATTGTCGTTCGGATAATTTAAATTTCTTAATCAAATTAATTTTGGCAACTTCCCTATCTTTTGATTTTTTGATTGTACTTATGATGGCATCAATTTTTATTAGCGCCATCCTCAATCCTTCTAGAATATGTGCTCTATCTTTTGCTTTGGCTAGGTCGTATTCTGCTCTACGTCTGACCACTTCCTGTCTATGTTTAATATATTCTTCTAATACCATTTTCAACGTCAAAACTCGAGGCTGAATACCATCAACAAGCGCTAACATGTTGACGTGAAAAGTTGTCTGAAGATCAGTTAGTTTAAAAAGTCGATTTAAAATCTTTTTAGGATAAGTATCTTTTTTTAGTTCAATGACTACTCGTACTCCATCTTTTGAAGATTCATCACGTAAATCTTTTATACCTTCGATTTTTTTGTCTTTGATTAATTCTGCCAATCTTTCTAAAACAGTTGCCTTGTTAACTTGATACGGAACTTCTGATACAAGTATTCTATGTGCTCCTTTGTGTTCTACAATTTCAGTTTTTGCACGCATTACAATGCCACCTTTTCCTGTGGCGTATGCTTGTTTTATTTCTTTTGCATCGTAAATAATAGCACCAGTTGGAAAATCTGGGCCTTTAACATACTGCATTAAATCGTCTACGTTAGCATCTTTGTTATCAATTAAATGTATGATTGCATCAACTAGTTCTGATAGGTTATGCGGTGGGATATTGGTTGCCATTCCAACTGCAATGCCTAAAGTACCGTTTAAGAGCAAGTTGGGCAGTTTTGCTGGCATGACTAGTGGTTCTTTTATGGTACCGTCGTAATTTGGACTAAAGTTAACGGTATCTTTATCAATATCATTTAAAAGTTCATCTGCAATACTTTCAAGTTTTGCTTCTGTGTAACGCATAGCAGCAGCGCGGTCGCCATCCATAGAACCAAAATTACCTTGGCCATTAACCAAGGGATAACGTAAGGAAAATTCTTGTGCCATCCTAACCATGGAATCGTAAACTGCAGTATCACCATGAGGATGGTATTTACCTAAAACTTCACCAACTACTGTAGCAGATTTTCTAAACTTCGCAGAAGATCTAAGACCAATAGTCCACATAGCATATAAAATACGTCTGTGAACTGGTTTTAAACCGTCACGCACATCTGGTAAAGCGCGAGCAACAATAACAGACATAGCATAGTCGAGATAGCTTTCTTTTACCTCGTCCACAATGGGTCGTTTTTGCACTTTACCGACACCTGCTTGTTCTACAACTCCGTTTACAGTCAAAGCTTGTTCTAGTGGAGCTTCTTTTGGTTTTTCAGCCTTCTTGTTTTTAGGTTTAGCACTAGCTTGCTTTTTGGAAGCAGGCTTTTTGGTGGGCTGTTTTCCGCCAGAGGCGGATCGGCCTTTGGAGGATTTAGTTGTTTTATTCTTCGGCATTATTTAAGTTAGTAAATTGTATTGTTGAAATAATATTATTTTGATTTTTGCATGCTTGCTGATTATTGCATCTAAAAATATAAGTGTTTTTATTGTTATCGATTAATATGCTACGCACTTTAATTTTATCTATATCACCTGTGAGTGCAGGAATTTCGTATTCAATTATGGTAAAATCGTTTTGTCCATATGTTACAGATGTCACCTCAGTGTTTTCATATTTTTTTAGAATATCTGCAATTTTAACACCTAGTGTGGTAGAAGAAATTTCCAATACAATTTCTACTGGGCAATTATCGTACATTGGAGTTTTCCCAAAACTCGTGATATTTTCGTTTTTTATAAATTCGTAATCAGGTGGGTATTTAAATGTGATTCTTTCATTTTCATCATTGTAAATTTGCCAGTCTGGATTATTTGCTAACGCTTTTTTTATTTTTTGAATTTGTTCTGGAGTTAGAAGTAGTTCGCTTTCTATACCCGCGAGGTTTTGTTCTTGATCTAATTCGGTTTTAATTTCTTCGAATTGCTGTTTTGCTTCGTTGAATACATCTCCTAGCTCATCAGCTACTTGTTGTAATTGGCTTGGTTGATTTTGGTCTTGTTTAGTTGATTTAGAAAAATTAAAAGCTAAACTTATCAACCAAATGATAATTATGATTGCGGTCAAAACCATTACAGAAATAAACAGGATCTGTTTTCTTACAGCCAAAGGAAGTTTTTCGATTTTTGATTGCTTCTTTGGCATACCTGGTAGTGAAAATTTAATAATTAATATTTATGTAATTATATAGTATTAAATTTTTTATTCATCCCCGATAATAAAGAGAAACTGATTAAATTTCTACTACCGGGCATATGAATTTTTAGGTATTAGCCAAAACAAATACTTTCATTTCTTCTGTTGGTAAATCTTTTTTTGTAATTTTTAATTTTGGCATTTTATCTGTTGAACACACCCCAATTTCTTTACAGAATTTATCAATGGATTCTAAATTTACTTTTAATCCCTTCACTTTATAATGCATAGGTATTACTATTCTTGGTTCAATTTGCGAAATTACTTGCGAAGCCTCCTTGGCATTAATGGTATATGTTCCCCCTACAGGAATCATCAAAATATCTACACTTTTTAATTTTTCAAGCTGGCCATTGGATAGATTATGTCCTAAATCACCAAGATGAACCAAACTCATACCCTCTGCTTCTATACGATAAATAGTGTTTGTTCCTCTATCTGTTCCTTCCTTTGTGTCGTGATACGAAGGTATGCCGTAAATAAAAACTCCTTTTGCTTCGTATTCGCCTGGACCAGATACAATAAATGGTTTTTCACCCTCAATTCCTCGAATTGCAGAGATATTATTATGATCTTTGTGGTCGTGTGTAACCAAAACTAAATTAGCACCAAAGTGTGGTACTTTTAACCCAATACTATTATCATATGGATCAATAGCTAAGATTGTATTGTTGGTTTGAATCTTAAAACAAGCTTGACCCAACCATGTGATTTGCATAGGTTACAAATTACGAATTAATACGAATATACGAATAGGCTTAAATTTCGCATTTGTATATTTGTATGTATTCGTAATTCGTACATTCTAACGAAAAATTCGGGCTATAAACCCACTACTATTTTAACATATTTTACTCTTTTTTTAAAGACCATTTGTGGGTATTTTGTGGTTAAATAATTGGCTAAATTAAGATAAAATAATTAAGATATTTCAGACATTCAAACTAGTCTTTTGCAACTTTTCTTACTTGACATAAATATCATTATACTATAGTATAAAATGTACCTGTAAATTATAAATTTCATAAGCTAATTAATCCCGCAAAGTGGGAGCTTGGTTCACAGAATTGAATCGGGTTAAAGCAATTTTTTTTATTGCATTATTTATGACTAAAACTACAGATACCAAGAGTAAAAAAACAATTGATGACTCACAAAAAAGCGAGTTTAAGAAGTTAATGGAAACTGGTGATTTTGTTAAATTGCCAAATGTTGGTGATTTAGTAAAAGGTAAATTAATTACAATTTCCAAGTCCGAAGCTCATGTTGATATTGACGGCCTAACAACAGGTATTGTACGAGGACGCGAATTTTTTGATGAAGCCTCAGAAGCCAAAGGATTAAAACCCGGTGATGTTGTAGAAGCAACTGTTTTAGAATTAGAAAATGAAAACGGAGAAATGGAACTTAGTTTTAGATATGCTGGACATCAAAAAGCTTGGGAAGAATTAAATAAATTTTTAGAATCTGGTGAAGTAGTCAAGGCCAAGATTATGGATGCCAATAAGGGTGGTCTAATGGTCAAGATAAATATGGTGCAAGGATTTTTACCTGTTTCTCAACTTTCAACAGAACACTACCCACGTGTGCCTGGTGGAGATAAGAATAAAATTTTAGAAAGATTAAAATCATACATTGGACAAAGTTTTAATGTTAAAATTATTACTGCACAAGACGAAGAAGACAAACTTATAGTATCTGAAAAATCTGTTTGGGATGAACAGCAAAAAGATATTATTGCTAAGTTTAAAGTTGGAGAAAAGGTTGAAACAAAAATTACCGCAGTTACAGATTTTGGAGTTTTTGTTGAATTTGGTGAAAAGTTAGAAGGCTTAGTTCATATTTCCGAACTTGCATGGCAAAGAATTGATGACCCTAGATTACATTTTAAAGTTGGAGAAAAGAAAAAAGCAGAAATTATTACTGTTGATGGATCTAAAATATTTCTTTCCTTTAGAAAATTAATTCAAGATCCTTGGCACGATGTAGATAAAAAATACAAAATAGGACAAATTGTAAAAGGAAAAGTTATCAAAACAAATCCATTTGGAGTGTTTGTAGAACTTGATGCTGATATTCATGGCCTAGCTCACATATCCGAACTTGCAGATAAACCAATTGCTAATCCAGACGAAATTGCAAAACCAGGCGATATGTTAAATTTTAAAATCTTATCTATAGAACCAGTCAATCACAGACTAGGCCTAAGTCTAAAAGGTGCAAAAGCAAAGTCAAAAACATTATCTAAGCAAGAAGTAAAGTCAGGCGAGGAAGTTAAGCAAGATGGAGAAAAGCCGAAATTAGTCGAAAAGGTTGATGCAGTTAATACAGTTGATAAAGATCAGGAGCAAAAAAAAGTTTCTGAAAAGTCAGAAACAAAAAAAGAGAAGTTAGATTCCAAAAGTCCTTCGACAAGCTCAGGACAAGAGAAAAAATCAGATACCAAAAGTAAAAAAGCTGGCAACAGCAAGGATGATGGCAAGAAATAACGAAATTAGTGCATAAGGAAACAACATAGCAGCATTAAGATATAAAGCTAAAAGAATTAAAACAAGGCCTACTACTTGCATAAACATCTTAAACTTTCCCCAGATATTTGCCGAAATATCAATACCTCTTTTTCTTCTGCTCCAACCAGTAATAATAAACGCAAATTCAAAAATAATTACTGTCATGGTAGTCCAAAAAAAGTATTTTATGGCAACGATAATCAATGATGACCCAATTAGTAGTTTATCTGCTAAGGGGTCGAATGCTTTACCCCAGTCTGTAATTTGATTTCTTGTTCTTGCCATGGAGCCATCAATAGCATCAGTTAAAGCTACACCAATTAAGAAAGGTACACCAATTGAATAGTTTTCTAGCCATAAAAGATAAACAACAATTGGGGATAGTACAAATCGTAATATTGTGACATGATTTGGCTTAATCCATTTTGGGATAAATGGCAAAATTGTGTATTTAAGAATAAAGTCTTGCGGATACAATTTTGGGCTAGAATTAGATAAGTTTTGCATATTAATATCATTATACGTTCAATCTACATCTTTTACAACTTACTTGTTCAAAATAAAAAAAAATAGTATAATCAAAATACTTTATGCGACAATTTTCAAAAAACTTTCTTATATTTTTGATCATCTTTTTTGTTTTGGCTGGTTTAGCAAGTATGCTAACCCCTTCTTTAGAAAAACAAGATAAAACGGATATCTCAACCTTGATAGCTCAAATAAACAACGAAGAGGTAGAATCTATTGAAGTTTCTGGCAATAAATTAACAATAAAGTTAAATGATGGGACTAAAGAAACAGTTCAAAAAGAAGGAGCAGAATCATTAACAGCGCTGCTAAAAAATTACGAGGTATCAAGCGCCAAAATTCAAAAAATAGATATAGCAGTAAAAGATGAAAGTGGGCTGGCTTTTTGGTTAATTACTCTTTCGCCAATTTTGATTCCCCTTTTGCTTTTTATAGGTATCATATACTTTATGATGAGGCAGGTTCAGGGTGCTAATTCACGTGCAATGATGTTTGGAAAAAGTAAAGCAAGAGAAGTATCAAATCAACTAACCACAAAAGAAAAAACCACCTTCAAAGATGTTGCAGGTGTTAAGGAAGCTAAGGAAGAATTAGATGAAGTAGTCGATTTTTTAAAAAATCCAAAAAAGTTTATTAACGTAGGAGCTAAAATTCCTAAAGGTGTGTTACTGGTTGGTCCTCCTGGCACAGGAAAAACATTGCTTGCTAAAGCGGTGTCTGGTGAAGCTGGAGTGCCATTTTTTAATATCTCTGGTTCTGAATTTGTAGAAATGTTTGTGGGTGTTGGAGCGTCTCGCGTTAGGGATTTGTTTCATAAGGCAAAGAAGAGCTCTCCTTGTATTGTTTTTATTGATGAACTCGACGCAGTTGGGCGTCAAAGAGGTGCAGGATTGGGTGGATCAAACGACGAACGTGAACAAACTCTAAATCAGATATTAGTTGAAATGGATGGTTTTGATGTAAACACAAACATTATTGTGATAGCAGCAACTAATCGTCCTGATGTTTTGGATGCTGCACTACTACGTCCAGGCAGATTTGATCGTAGAGTTGTTCTAGATTTTCCAGATATTGCAGATAGAGAAGCAATTCTAAAAGTACATGCAAAAAATAAACCAATAGTTAAAGAAGTTGATCTTAGAAAAATCGCTGCACGTACCCCAGGCTTTACAGGAGCAGATTTAGCAAATCTTTTAAACGAAGCTGCTATTTTAACAGCCAGAAAAGATAAGAAACAAGTAGACGAAACAGCAATTTTAGAAAGTATCGAAAAAGTAATGCTTGGCCCAGAAAGAAAAAGCCATATTCTTAATGAACAGGAAAGAAAAATAACTGCCTATCACGAAGCTGGTCACGCCTTGGTGGCACATGAACTACCTAATGCAGATCCAGTACATAAAGTTTCCATAGTATCACGTGGACGCGCAGCTGGTTACACCTTAAAATTACCAACCGAAGATAAACATCTTCATACTAGAGCAGAATTTATTGATGATTTAGCCGTCTTTTTAGCAGGCCATACTACAGAAAAAGAAATTTTTGGTGATATCTCTACAGGTGCATCAAACGATCTAAAGCAAGCTACGCGCTTAGCTCGAAGATTGATTATGGAATATGGTATGTCAGAAAATTTAGTTCCAAGAACATTTGGTGAAAAAGAAGAATTAATATTTCTGGGGAGAGAAATACACGAACAACGCGATTATAGTGAAAAAGTAGCAGAAGTTATTGATGAAGAAATTAGTCACTTAATTAGCGAAGCCAGAAAAACAGCCTTAAATATTATCAAAAAGAAAAAAACAAAATTAGAAGAAATTGTTAAAATATTACTAGAGAAAGAAGCTATAGAAAAAGATGAGTTTGAAAAAATATTTGGCAAAAAAACAAAAGAATAAATAAAACATCATTATATGACTACCTACAAAGAAGTTTTCAAAAAATCTTTTAAATTAGCTTGGAAACCTAAAAGTATATGGATTTATGGTTTATTCGCTTCTTTTTTAGGTATTGGAGGAAGTGTAGCAAAAAGTATGGATTTAACTGGTAGCCGTAATATTTTGATAAATTTATTGCAAACACTCATAGAGGTTAACTTTTTTTCTTTACAAGCTTTAAAAAACATACCAACGGTTTTTGCACAAAGTCCAATTTCTGTTACTATTTCAGTTTTGATTTTTTTAATTGTTACAGTTTTGACAATTATTTTGTTGATTTTAGCAATTGTATCACAATCAACTCTTATTAATACAATATATAAAAAGAGTATAGGCAAAAAAGTAAGTTATATCGAGGGAATTTCTTTTGGACTAAATAATTTTTGGCCAATACTTGGGTTAAATGTGATAACGCGAGCCGTAGGATTTATTGCTTTTATGTTTTTAGTCTATGTCGTCGCAGCTAGCAGACCATCACTTTTTGTTCCTCTGGGTATAATATATATTATTTTAGTTTTGATCACAGTTGTGATTTCATTTGTTATACGTTATGCAACCTGCCACCTCGTTATTAATGGTGATACATTTAAAAATTCCCTTCACAAAGGAAAAGAACTATTTCTTTCGAACTGGCTAATTACCTTCGAAGTAGCATTAATGTTGTTGATTATCCAGATGGTATTTGTTTTTTTGTTGTATCTTTTGATAAAAATTGATACCTTTGTTTTATACATAATTTTTGTAGCAACAAATTTATTACAAGCTGCTGGTGCTTCAAACTTTGTACTCTTTTTAGTTTTGTTTACAGTTACATTAATTACTTTGCTTTTTTTAAGTTTCTTTACAGTTCTTGCATGGTCTGTATGGACAGAGCTAACCTTAGAGCTAGAGAAGGGAAATATTACAAGTAAAATCAAGAGTTGGTTGAAGATAGCTTAGCATATATCTTTAGATTATTATAAACACCAGGTTAGTTCCTGGTGTTTTTACTTGTAAGAATTACTAAAAAAAACTATAATTAAAGTAAGTATAATAATATATGACTCAAATAAATCCAAAAGCTCCCCTGCCTTCTAATATGCCAGAGATATCATCAGAAGAGGTAAAAGAAAAGTATAAAAAGAAAATGTTTGATATTCGTATTAGACAGAAAGAAACAGAATCTAACGAAATTGCCAGACAGATGGGTATACAACATATTAATTTAAAAGCTTTTCCTATTAGTCCGGAAACTTTAACTACGATAGAAGAAGAAACTTCTAAAAAACTTCAAGCGATTTGTTTTTATCGTGATGACGATGCTATTAGGATAGGTGCAGTAGATCCAACTACAGCAGGAGTCAAAGAGGAAATTGAAGCAATTAAAGAAAGGACTGCCAAAAAAATTGTAGTTTATAAAATTTCCGAACACAGCTATGATCTTGCCTTTAAGTTGTATGCCGTACTGCCAAAATTTAGAGAAGTATTAACAGGTGTAGAAATAACAGAAGCAGATGTTAAGCGATTTGAACAAGAACTCAAAACTTTTAAAGATTTAAGCACAGCACTTGAAAGAATAAATTTAACAGATATGGTTGCTTTGATTATCGCAGGAGCTATAAAAGTAGCTGCCTCTGATATCCATATCGAAGCAGAATCAAAGGAAATAAAAATACGTTACAGAATTGATGGATTTTTACACGACGCTGCAACAATAAAAAAATCTTTATGGACTAAAATAATCGCTAGAGTAAAACTTGTTGCACATCTAAAAATTAATGTTACCGATCGGCCTCAAGATGGACGATTTACAATTTTTATGGGAGAAGAACAAATTGATGTTAGAGTATCTACTGTACCAACTGCTTACGGCGAAAGTGTAGTTATGAGAATTTTGATTTCTTCTAAACAAGGCTTAGCTTTTGAGGATTTAGGTTTAAGAGGTAAAGCTTTTATTGATCTAGAAGCAGAAGTGAAAAAACCAAATGGCATGATTATTGCCACGGGTCCAACTGGTTCTGGTAAAACCACTACACTCTATTCAATTTTAATGAAGGTAAACACACCAGGAAATAAAATATTAACTTTAGAAGACCCTGTTGAATATAGAATTTCAGGTATTTCACAAAGCCAAGTTGATGCATCTAAAGAATATACTTTTGCCAAAGGCTTGCGTTCACTTCTTAGACAAGATCCAGACATAATTATGGTTGGTGAGGTTAGAGATTTAGAAACTGCAGACATATCAATTAACGCAGCACTAACTGGTCATCTTGTTACAACAACTTTGCACACTAACGATGCCTCTGGTGCAATTCCGCGTTTAATAGCAATGGGAGTAAAATCATTTTTATTACCACCCGCACTTAATGCAATCATTGGACAAAGGCTTGTACGTAAGATTTGTCCTAAATGTAAAACAGAAATTGAGTTAGACAACAAATTAATGTCTACGGTAATGAAAATAATTGATATGATCCCTCAGGAATCTGGAACAAAACCAAAGAGTTTAAAAAATTTACAATTTTATAAAGGTAAAGGATGCGATTATTGCCAAGGTATTGGTTATAAAGGAAGAATTGGTATTTTTGAAATCATGACTATGAATCACGAATATGAACCTCTAATACTTTCTGGTCAGGTTTCAGAATACGATTTAAAAAAGATTGCTTTAAAGCATGGCATGGTAACCATGGTGCAAGATGGATTGCTTAAAGCAATGGACGGTTTAACATCAGTTGAAGAAGTATTTAGAGTAGCAAAAGATATTTCTGGTTTGTTGGGTGATTAAATCAACTAAAAAAACACCTTGATAGTTTATAGGTGTTTTTTGTATTGAGGGATTGACATATAAATGATATTTTGATAAGATTTTTTTGCGCGTTTAGAGAGGGGTGGAAAATTGAAAAGCCAGAGTACAAAGAAGAAAGTGTCGAAGCGAATGATAAGAGTCTTAACTTTAAGTAATATTCTTAAATTATTTCCCAAAACTCCAGAAGGCAGAAGGGCTAAGAATGCATTTCTGCAGCATTGTAAAAACTATTACCTTGAGAGAAAAAGGATGGAACAAGATCAGATTGCTAATCAAGAAACAAAAAATCCACAACGTGCAATATATCATGGACAAATTATGTCAATATTTGCATTATTACGACTAGTGCCCGGTGCAGAAAAAAAATGTCCTGCCTATAGCAAGGATCAAGTCGGTGATGCAGTAATGAAATGGTTTGCTATCAATGGCTCAGTAGATTCAAGCTGAGCCATTCTTTTTTTTAGAATTTTTGTCTTTTTGTATCTCTTTTGCTAAGTCGGGATCAACAAACATTTCATCTTCCTTTATTCTATTATATACACCATTTTTATTTGTTTTACCAAAATCTACAACTTTAAAATATCTATCTAATATTTCTGTAATATAATTTTTATCTCCAAGTCTTGAAAATAATTCAATATTACTTACTCTACTTGAGGTAGATAATTTACCAATAATACTACGGATATCATTATGCTTTGCTGCGCGTTGTTTTCCATGATGTTGTAAGCTACCACTAACACTTTGTCTTTTTTGTGCGGCAACTTCTTCCATGTATTCTCTACATAGTTTTAAGAAATTATCTTTTGCGGCTCTACCATCTTTAGTATTGGGAAAGTTATCTAGTAAAGCATCCATATCAGCAATAGGTAGTTCAGGATTTAGATTTCTTAGATCAACAAATTCTTGAGGAGGGGGTTGTGGTATTTGTTCGAGTCTTCTAGCCATATATTAAGTAATATTAATAATTCTTGTATTTTGATTATTTCCCAACTCTAACAAAATTTTCTTAGTTTGTCTAGGAAGGATTTTTTTTATTTTTTCTGCCCATTCGATCACTACAACAGTATTTTTATCTCCAAAATATTCATCTGCACCAATATCAACAATTTCTTGTGGAGATTTAGTTCTGTAACAATCGATATGAACAAATTGACGAATGTAAATCACGCCTCGGCGAGACGCCTTCGGCGAATTAACTTGGTATACTTTCATCAACACAAAAGTAGGGCTGGTAATTATTTTTTTTATTCCTAAACCTTGCGCGATGCCTTTGATCAACGTGGTCTTCCCTGCACCCAAATCTCCTGTTAAAGCCAAAACTTCGCCATCCTTAAGACCGCTTGCAATTTTTTTACCTAAAGCTATTGTCTGTTTTTCTGATGTAGTAATATGTTTTGACATATTTAATTATATTTGGTAAATTATTGTAATCAGGAGGGGATATAAAACCAAAGGAGGCAACAAATGGGAACTGAACAGGTAGTAACTTGCCAGCCACTTCCGACCTCATATGTGGGTCATGGCATGAAAACATTGAAAGCCCAGATGGCACTCATCAAAGAAGCAGTAGAACAACAGAACAAGGGCATAAGAGGTTGTCAATTTGAAGGTGTTGCAGTTCTCCAAGTCTCTATTGATGGCAACTGCCCAAATCCAGATTGTGGCTCATCGAATATTAATTCGCACAAAGCCCCGGCGGAATTTGGATTGGATGCCAGAAGATGTAAATGCAACGATTGCAGAACAGTTTTTAATTTTTAACACTAGAATAATTCTAGTTCGGTTCAACTTTGACTTCACTCCACGGGGTGAAATCTTTTTTTAGTATTTTAAAATATGCTGCTGCAGCAATTATAGCAGCATTATCTGTACAAAGATTAAACGATGGGATCAGCAAGTCAACATTTACATTCTTTTTCATTTCATTGCGAAGTAATTTATTAGCAGTAACTCCACCGCCTAGTAAAATTGTTTTTACTTTATATTTTGTAGCAGCATCAATAGTTTTTTTAACTAGTACGTCAACTACTGCTTTTTCAAAGCTAGCAGCTATGCCAGTCTTTTGTTTTACAGACAATTTTTTTAAGCCTCTTACTTTATATAGAACAGAAGTTTTTATCCCAGAAAAGGAAAAGTTGAAGTCTTTAGAATTAATCATACCGCGCGGAAAATCAAAAGCATCTGGTTTACCCTTTGTCGCCATTTTAGATATCACGGGGCCTCCAGGGTAGCCTAGGTTTAATATTTTAGCAACTTTATCAAACGCTTCGCCAGCTGCATCGTCTAAAGTCTGGCCAATGTTTTTAAAACTGAATTTATCTTTCATGTAGATTAGTTCTGTGTGTCCGCCTGATACGATTAGTCCTATTGACGGGAATTTGATGGGTAGATCGGGCGCCTCTGCCCGATCGTTGCGATGGGACGCAGGGGCCCCTCCCACCCCACTAGGTAGCCAATTAGCATAAATATGTGCTTTTAAGTGGTTGACTGTTATTAGTGGTTTTTTCCAAACATAAGAAAGTACTTTAGCAGTTTCAGTGCCAACCAATAACGACGTTATTAAGCCAGGCTTATTGGTCACAGCAATATAATCAATTTTTTTTTGATTAACTTTGGCTTTAATCAAAGCTTGATTTAGAACTGGTAGCATGTTTTTTAAGTGATTTCTGGCTGCAACTTCTGGCACAATACCACCAAACTTCGCGTGAATCGCGATTTGAGAAGAAACAACATTACTAAGAATTTTAAAATTGCCACGGTCAACTTTTATAACCGCGACGGCAGTTTCGTCACATGATGTTTCAATTCCTAAAATAATCATACAAATGTATTATAGCATATTGACATTTTCATAAATAACTAGTAAGGTTTGCATACAAAACTAAAAAGGAGGGGAAAGACTGATGACAAAAGATCGTCGGATATTCGGTACCAAAAAAACAAAAGTTTTACTGAAGGACGTCAAGAAGGGAGACACAATTGAGATACGAGTGCCTGTAGAAGACACTGAAACTGCTTTTGTCAAACCCGACGACAAGTCCTACTGGATTGGCCTGGAGGTGATCACAGTAGTTGAAGGTATGATCAATGCCAAGATTGTCGAACCAGACGAGGTCAAAAGCGGATGCGAAGCCAATGTGTGGTTTCCAGAAGTTGAAGTAGGTGAACCCCTTAACTTATCTTGGACGCATGAAGTGTCGGAAGATATCGCATTCAGGATTCAGTCTGTCAACGAAATACTGCTCATTTCATTCAAAGAAGCAAAAGTCGGGTGATTCACCAAAAATTAAGGGAGGCGCTTTCATTGCGAATGCGCCTCTTCTCTATTTGTCATTTCGACCAATGTTTAGTCAAATTCACGTGCGTGGAGAGAATTCTTCCCATGCTCATTGGAAGGTGTGGGATCCTTCGCTATCGCTCAGGATGACAAAAAATTATTGACTACTTCTTTAAGTAATTTTGCCTTTTCTTTTCTGGAAATTTTTCAATTGCATATCTTAGCATTGTTCGTGGCATTTGTTTGACATGCTTTTTTAAAAAAACTTCTTCAATTTTCATGTCACGATTGCCGACTTCGCGAAGCATCCACCCAACTGCTTTGTGGATTAAGTCGTGATCGTCATTAAGTAATATTTTGGATATTTTGAGTGTGTCAGAAAAATCATTCTGGCGTATAAAAGCATATGTAGCTAAAATCGAAATTCTTTTTTCCCAGAGATTTTTCGATTTTGCGAGCTTGTATAATACTTCGCGTTTTTTATCTAAAAGATAGGTACCCACGATATTTGGCGCAGAAAGATCAACAAGATCCCAATTATTGATGTTCCTTGTATTTTTTAGATAGAATTGGAAGATTTTTTTCTTTTGGCTTTCATTAGATTTGTTATATTGAGCAATTAAGATAAAGAGCGCAATTAATCTGTATTCGTGAATTTTTGTAGTTAGAAGTTTTTGCAGTTCACCTAACGTCAGATTATTATATTTCTTAGAAACTTTTCTTTGGACAGGGACTTTAATACCTAAGAAAATGTCACCTTCTCCGTATTGACCTTTACCAGTTTTAAAAAAACCTTGTAAAAGTAAAGCTTGTTTTTTGTTTTTTAATTTATCTAATTCTTTTTTTAATTCATTTAACTTCGCCATTTCAAATTAATATACTTTTTAAATTTTTCATTTTTCAAATAAAAATATCCCATCATAGAAACAAACCCACCACCTAGCGAATCAACTATTAGATCCCACATAGTATCTACTAAACCTCGCTTTTGCATATTCACACCAAAGAATTGATCCATGGAAAATTCAAAAATTTCCCACAAAGCACCCAAGGCAATAGCAAAAGAAAAGGCAAACATTGCCACAAATCCCGCACTTAATTTAAGAGGTTTATATTCTTTATTTAAGGAATAAACAAGAGAAAAACCGATCACTCCAATAATTACTCCAGAAAGCGTATGCAAAAATAAATCCCACCACCAAAATTTCAAATAAAAATCCAATACTCCACCAAAAAATATTGAAGTGTAAATAAAAAAGACGATCAAAATTTCAAATTCAGAAGGGTACTGATGTTTTAATCTTTTCGAAAGAATGCTTGGCAGAAACGTCAAAATAAAAGTTATAATTGTTAGTCCAAGGTTTAACCAGTCCCCTTTAATAATGGTTATAGTTGCAGCAATCATTAAAAGCAGGCGAAAAAGTATTGAAATCCAGGATTTTAAACTTTTATTATTGAACATAATTTATCTTATAAATAATCTTTAGGAAAGTTAGTACAAATTGCATCAATACCTTTTTTGATTACTTTATCCCCAATTTTCTTATTTAATATTTTCCAAGCATAACATTCCAGTCCAAGTTCATGCGCTTTCTTTATTCTTCTTTTTTTAACTAAGTTGTAACGAAAGCCAATGCTATCTAATGGTATTGATAGCGCAAATTTCCAGATATTTTTTGAATATTTTCTTATCAAATAACTTACCTTAAGATTCGGGTTGGCTGTTTTGATTTCTTTTATCATATCAATGTCAAAAGAACTCACCCTAACATCATCTGTTAAATTATTTTTTAGTATTATTTCGTTTACTGGTTTCGCTGTTTTTTTGCCTTTTAATTCAATATATAAATTAATTTTACCTTTACACAAGTCAATTACTTCTTGCAACGTGGGAATTTTCTGACCTTCTTCGCAATTTAGTTTTTTTAGTTCATCAAGAGTCATCCCTGATACATAACCATGGCCATCTGTAGTCCTATCAACTTTTTCGTCGTGGATTACAACAACTTCTCCATCTTTGGTTAGGTGAACATCCAATTCTGTGCCATTACAACCCAAATCAATTGCCTTTTGGAATGAAAGCAAAGTGTTTTCTGGGGCATAACCGCAAGCCCCGCGATGTCCGATAATGAGTGTCATATTATTTAATTAAAACACAAATAAGTCATCAATAGTTGTTTTAAGTGCTTTGGCTACATCATGCGCAAGCTGTAGTGAAGGATTATATTTCCCCTTCTCTAAAAATACAATAGTTTCACGCCTCACTCCTACTTTACGCGCAAGATCTTCTTGAGTTAAGTTATATTGCTGTCTAAGTTCCTTGATTTTGTTATTCATAGATTACAAATTACGTATCAATACAAATATACTAATGACGAATTAGAGTATAAAATAAATAAATAAATTGTACCTTGGCTCGTTGTACATTGTTACTTGTCACAGCGCTTTTGGTAAACCTGAAACGTTACAATTTTTGTAATCATTATAAAACAAACAATATACAAAAATAATAATCCAATTCTTTTAAATTCTGGATAATTCACGCTAACTGCCATCAGTGTTGCGCCAATAGTTACTAAAGTAATTGTAACAATGTTGATAGTTGCTAGTGCACCTCTTCCAGCAACTTTGTAATCACGTTCATCCGCAGTAACTTCGTCTACCTGACGAAATAAATAATAGATTAAAAAGGTTGCCACTATTATTGATATTGGCACAACTACAGAATATCCTTGACTGACAGAAATTCCCATTATAATAGCAAGTGAGACAATTATAACGATTCTAATTTTTTCAAATGTTTTCTTCTTCATATGTTACTAATTAATACAAATATTACGAATTGGATTTATTATTTATAATTTGCCCTTCCTTTCAAAATATAATAGTAAAGAGATAAATACTATTGCCATAACAAGTATGGCAGTACCCGTTGCTTGTGATGGTCGAGTAAAGTAATCATCACCAAACCAGCCGAGAAAGAGCAACAGATAAATAGAAAATAAGAATGTATAATGGCCTGCTTTATAGCTGGCTTTTTTAGATCTTTCGTCTTCTACTGGGACATTGTCTTTAACACTTTTAGCATTTCTAATAATAACTGGGATAACCACCGCAATTATTAGTAGTAAAATAATTGGTAGCGCGAGATTAAAAAGATTGAAATCAGAATTGTTTTGCCAAGATTTAACTAGCCAAAGTCCAGATGTGCCAATAAACATGACAAGCAATATTACTAGTAATGTGAGTTTAATTTTGTCTTTTGACATAGGTTTTTGCTTATTATATGTTAGAAATATATCACTATCTATAATGTTATATAATTCTAACATAGATGTCAAGGGGTAGTTGTGGATAAAATAAAAGGGGCCGTTTTCTACGAAAGAAACGTGCCCCTGGTTTATATGAATTTAATTTTGTATTACTTCTACTTTTACTTCCTCTACATCATTTATATCTATTTGCACGGCTGGCATTGGTAAGGGTTCAATTCTTGAGCCATCGTCTTCAGATTCAAATTCGACCAATATTTCTGTAATTAATGGCACCACAACATTTTTCTTATTTAAGTTTGGCACTACACGTCCATCGACACCATCAATATTAGGCCTGCTAATTATCGGGAAGATTAATGCAGGAACTAACAGCTCATCATTTTGTTCGTTCTGATAGACCCATTTTCTAAAATAACCCAAGCTTGGCTGTCCAACTTCAATTTCTAATGTATCTTGAGCATTGCCATAGTTATAAGAAAAAATACCGCCTTTTTCCACCCACTTCATTACAAGATTTGCATCAGTAATTGCAGGGTAGGAAGAACTTTGGTAATTTTGTGTGGTTAAACTTGTAACATTGTTAACTTTTTTTTCTTTAACATCTACTGCTATATTAAGCCCTATTGGATAACCATTGCCTTCGAATACCCCCTGCCCATTAATTTCTAACGGATATGTAACCATTAAAGTATCTGGTACATAAAAGCTAGCTTTATCGGTTGCTTGTTCATAGAATATTTTCCAGTTATTATCTATAAACGGCTGACCATAATTAGCTAAGCTTATTTTTGCTGCATTCAAGAAATCACTAGCAATTTTTATTATCACATCATCTGCTGGCAGATCATTTATGTTTATACGTTGCTGGTCGTAGCACTTTTGGTCGTTACATCTAACTTGCGGCCATTGCTTATGATTTTTAAAGATAGTTAAGGCGCCTTCGTCTAAATTAGCATTAATAGTGTAGCCATAAGGTTTGTTTTGGGAAAAACTTATGTTTTGAACCTGACTGTTAGAAAATCCAGATAGATCGGCTAGGCCTAAGTTGAAACTTTGTAGTAAGCTAGTTAAGCTGTCAGCGCTTGTATTACCTTTAACTTTTTTTAAAACATCAAGAGTTTGTTGATCTAAAGTAATTGGCTCGCCTTTATAGACATACTTGTAATTAATTGCTTCATAATAAGGTGGAATAAGATTTCCAACTTCTGATGTAGGCATTCCTCCTCCTCCGCCACTCTGAGTGCGGGGCTGGGCTGCGCCGATACCATCAGTTGAGCCGAGTTGTTCACTACCACCTGCTAAACTGCCAAAAGCGCTGTCTGTAACTTTAGATATTTGTAATCCAGTCAAAAATGTTTGAGTAAATTCACCTTTTGATTTGTTTAAGGTATAGGCCACTGGAATCATGATAACTATTGCTATCACAGCACCAACTGCCGCGTAATTTAGTTTTCTCATAGTCAATGAATTAATAATTAGATCGATGACTGAAAATTGATTTTTGGTTTTTATTTCAGTTGCTTTATCAATTAACTCCGCGCGAAGTTTTTTGGCAAAGCTGGCATCGAATGTAGTGTTTGGCTTTGTAGCCAAAATATTTTTAATGATAATTTTTAGTTCGTTTTCGTATTTTTTAAAGCTTGAATCAATCTGATAAAGTTCATTTAAAATTTGTTGTAGATCATTTTTCATATTATGTTGGTAATATTTATAACGAAAAATAAGATAATTAGTGACATTTCTTCACGCAATTTTCTAATACTTCGGGAAAATATCATTTTAGAGTTAGCAACAGAGTTTTTGGTAATTTCAGAAATTTCTTGATAGGACAGTTGATCCCAAAGTCTCATCACTACAATTTCTTTCTGAAGGGGTTTTAATTTATTGAGATGTTTTGAAACCTCTTGTAATTTTTGTTTAACATCGATATCACGTTCAATGTCGCTATCGGTTGATAAGTCCCATATAGCATCAATATCTATAGCATTTTTTTTAGAACGATAATAGTCTATTACATTATTTCTTGCGATTCTATATAGCCACGAAGAAAAACTACCTTTAGTAGAATCGTATTTGTTGATATTTTGCAGTGCTTTAAAAAAAGTCTGCGAGGTTAAATCTTCTGCTGTTTCTTTGTGAGAAGTTTTATAAAAGATAAAACTATAGATTTTTTTGATATAAACGTCGTAAAGCTGAGCGAATTGTTCTAATTCCCCCGCCTGACATCTTGTAATGATTGTGGATTCAGCGTTTTCCATGTTAAACCGAACTTTAAGTCAATTGAGCTATTTTGTTTAGATATTCCTAAGAATTTAAGTATTTTTGTAAACATATTTCCTTTAGTTATTTAATTTTTCTGTAATATATAACGAAACTAAAGGTGAAAGGTAACATATTAAGTATATCCTGCCTGCGCCAGACAAGCAAAAAAATCACCTATACAGTGATTTTTTTGTATGTTTAGATTAAGCCCCAGTAGCATTCAATATATTAGCAACTACAAAGTTAGTAATTGCTAACGCCGAAAGGATTATGACCAGTCCGATCACACCAGCAGCAACAACTTTTTGGCCAGAACCGCTTTTATCTGCATTGCCACCTGCTGTCATCATCATAACACCGCCAGCAATAATTCCAACAATAACTAGTATTGCTAAAAATCCCAAGGCTACATTAACAATTGTCATTACCGATTCTCTCAATTCTCTTGTTCCTAAACCTGTAGAAGAAAGATAACCCATCCCAGTATCGAGTGCATAAACTGGCAAGGTCACAAATAGAAAAATTGAAAGTAAGCAAAGTACTGTAATTAATGTTTTTATATATTTTTAAATTATTTTTTCTTCTATTTTGGCTTTGTTTTCTAAACCCCTGAATTTGTAGTTAAATAGCATTTAGCCAGTTATTATGTTTGACATAATGGTTTATTCTTTTTTCTTCTTCTTAAAGATTGTTATATAAAGATGTAGAGCTAATAAAATTAAGAAAGGATAAAGTATCCAGTCGTGAAGTTTAAAAGACAAAGCTTTGGTTAAAACACCAAAAGTTATTTTTTCCATCACACGATAGTAAGTAATGCCTAGGCCGGAAATTAAATAAATTACAATTGCTACTAGTAGTCCGTAGTGGACAGATTTTTTGAAAGTTTTCATAGATTCTCTCCGTAGGCGACATTCGCGAATGTCGCCTGCCGCTGTTAGATTTAATTTTTTCGTAGGCGACACGCCCGCTTCGACAAGCCCGCCTAGCCGTCGAGGCTGGCGAAGCGAGGCGAGTCGACGTGTCGCTTTCCGGTATTTATTACTTTAGAAAATGCTCATCTAATTCCCCAGAAACTGAATAACCCCTTCTTTCCCAAAAACCCTCGTAATCTTTGTCATCAGAAAACTCAATTTCAGAAATCCATTTTATCCATTTATAACCCCACTTTGTTTCTGCAACCAGTTGAAAAGGAAAGCCGCGCTCTGGCACCATGGCCGCATCATTCATCTTATATGCCATCAATATGTCATTTTGATAAAAATATTCTATGGGGAATGCAGTTGAATAACCATCAACCGCTCTAAAAATTATTACATTAGCGTCTGCAGTTGGTTTGGCTACGTCAATTAATTCTCTAAACAACATTCCTTCCCACAAAATTGTTGCAGACCAGCCTTCTACACAGTTTAAGGTGACAACTTTTTTATAACTATCAAATCCGTTTATAATTTCGTCATACTTATAGTTTTTTGGATTTTCAATTAACCCCGTAACTTCGAGTTCGTATTTATCAATATCTACATATTGTGGTCCTTTGATTGAGTTTTCTCTAAAAGCATTAATTGAATCAAGTTTCTGACCTTGGTAGTTAGCAATTTCAATAATATCAAGATGTTTAGTACCTCGTACTTTATTAAATTCAATCGATAAAAAATATACTGCGCTGATAATTACTACCAGTATAAATATTACCAAAATGACGTTTGTTATTTTTTTATTCATGGAGTTAGTTGATTAGAGTTAATTGTAGTAATTTGAGTAATTATAGTTGCATACTATAATTAACTACAATAACTATAATCGCTTTATTGCTTCTTAAAGTTTAGACACGCTGAGTTGATGCAATACCTCTTGCCTGTTGGGGTGGGTCCGTCCTCAAAAACATGTCCTAAATGAGAATCACAATTAGCACACTTTACTTCAATACGATTAATACCATGGTCACTATCATCAACCAGCTCTACATTATCACTTTTTGCGACATCAGAGAAACTTGGCCAGCCAGTACCTGAATCGAATTTAGTGTCAGAAGAAAATAGTTCGTGTCCACAAGCCATACATGTGTAAGTACCCTCTTCTTTATTATTAAGATGTTCACCAGAAAATGGGGTTTCAGTACCCTTTTCGCGTAGAATGTGATATTGTTCGGGCGTTAGTTTTTTCTTAAGTTCTTCTTCGTTGATACTCATATGATTATTCCTTTTGTCTTTTCGACCGATGTTAAATATTATACCTGGAGACCAGCCAGAGGCTGGTGTTCGCCAGAGGCGAATCTGCCTTTGGCATGACGCCTCTGGCGCAGATCTCACATCATACTTTATTGAAGGGTGTGGGATTTCTCCATTTCGTTCGTTACGCTCACTTCAGTCGAAATGACAAACAGGTTAATGACAAACCTTCTTACCAGTTTTTTTAAAATATTTTTGATGGTACTCTTCTGCTGGGTAAAATTTTGTTGCTTTAGTAATTTCGGTTACAATATTATTGTCAAATTCAGATTGATGGTCTTGCTTAGATTTTTCTGCCTTGTCTTTTTGTGTATCATCATGATAAAAAATTGTAGAACGATATTGCGAACCTACGTCTGAGCCTTGACGGTGCATTTGTGTTGGGTTATGCATTTTCCAGAAATTATTCAATAGTTCCTCGTAGCTAATAACTTCGGGATCAAATTTAACTTGTACTGCTTCCGCGTGTCCAGTAGTATCAGAACAAACTTGTTCATAGTTTGGGTCTTCTGTTTTACCCCCGGTATAACCTACTGTTGTTTCTACCACACCATCAAGTTGATCAAAACTATCTTGAATACCCCAAAAGCATCCTGCAGCAAATGTTGCAGTATGTAATTTATCATTCATATGTATTTAATCTTCTACGATTGCAGCGCATTGTCCGTCTAGACACACGCATCTTAAATATTCACCAGGCCATTGCTTACAATCACAATCTGAATTAACACTGCATTCAACTTGATAGCTTTTACTTTCTTTAGGATCTGGAGAATGCTCCCACATAGGGCAGGCCACAACACACGAACTGTTTTCGCAAAAAGCTTGATAAGGACAATTAGATTGCACAGCATAACGCATAGGAACTTCACAATTAGAGCTGGACTTGCATATAACGCCAACCTCGGTATCAAGTATCACTGGAATTTCTAAAGCATCGTCGTTTTCTGGCAAACCAGAAGGATTATCTTTTTGAAGAATTAATGATCCATTGTTTTTGTAATTAGGTACTTCAAATTCTAAAGTTGCTGTAAATGGCACAAAATTTTCTGTCATCCACTCTCCCTGGGCGGTGGCATAACTTTCGGCAATAATTAAGCCGTCCCAATTAGTTAAAACCACGGGAAAAGTTGCTTCAAAAAACCAGTATCCACGTGCTTCACCCGAAATTTCCAATGGGCTTGCAATTATTTGATTGGGTCGTGGATTATTAAGCCTAATAAGGTCAGTTTTTTCTTGTTCATTGCCGATATTTTCTACAAAAGTTTTGCCATTTGCCATGCATTGTCTTGGATAGCTTTCCATGGCAGGGTTGCCTGCTTTAATGCAGTCATCAAAATTTTCAATTGTAGTGACATGGGTGTTTGAATTTTCAATGTTGAGGTTAATATCTGCTTTTTCTTTTGGTAAAAAGAAAATAAAGAGCACTAAAACGATAAATATGACAAGAATTGCAGCAAAAATTCTTGATAGTGTTTTTGACATAGATTTTTTTAGCTATTATTTATACTTGTTTAAGTATAGCAAAACAAGCACAAAGTGTGTAATTACTTGATCAAAAAAAGCTGCCTCATGCATTGAGACAGCTTTTGTGTTAACTATTAGAAATTAGTAAATTCACCCTTAAGATCTAGTCCTATAATTTCTGTATCAATTTTGAATTCAATGGTTTCGTATTGTGTCTGATTCTCATATCTATCGAGCATACATGGAAACTGCATTGGAACCGAAGCAGGCACTATTCCAGAAGTTGGTCCTGGGAAGTCTAGCCATATTGGAGGTTCACTTTGTAGAGACCAATTTGCACCTGGAGGCCCATCAATATGAACTGGAGTAATAGGAAGAGGACATTGAGGATGAGCGTGGTCATAAACAAAACTAACTGCTGGTGGATACAATGATGGAGAAGGTCCTCCGCCAATTAAGTCGTTGCCGTCACCTCCGTCGATAATCAAGTCGTCATCTGGACTTCCTATTAAAGTATCTGAGCCTTCTGCACCAATTAGATCATCACCACCACTACCATCAATCATCAGCGCATTGTCAGGTTCATCTGCTCCAGGTAAAGCAGTTATGCTTACAGTAAGAGGAATGGTATTGATTAGATTTCCATCAGCATCATAAATAGTAATATGTCCAGCAGCAATATATGTTCCAGGAGCTGTAAACGAGCCACGATCAATTGTTACGTCAGAATCATCTGGTAGCTGACCTCCTACTTGCGAAAAGTCCAACCAACCTGGAATGTTTCCGGTAATTTCGTATCTAGCTGAATCAGCAGATGCTGGTTGTAAGTTTAATTGTCTTAATTTATTTGTTCCTTGAGCACCGATAACAATAACGTCAGAAATAAAAATCCCAACAGATTCTGCACCATCAGCAGGAGCAACACATTGAGCTGGCTTGCCAGAACAAATTTCTTCATTTTCGCATTCTTGTTTTTCTGCTGCACATTCTCCGCTGTCACAATACACCCAGCCTATTTCTGTTTCACTACAACACACTTTGGTAGTGTCACCGCAATCACTATCAGTTTGGCATTTACGTGGTCCGGCAGCCATATCTGTTCTTAATTCATTCATTTTTGCAGACAAACTATTAGCACCACCTAAGCCCTCATATTTACCACCTGCAACTGCTTGGTTGTAAAGTGATCGAAGTCTATTTATTTCTGCTTGTGTTTCTGGATCATAACCAGAAAAACTTCCAGTACATGCAGGACTTGCTGATTGTACTACTGTTCCTGTGCCACCTGTTGTTATACCACCTGCACCTACGCTTACTTTTGGAGCAGGTCTATTGCATTCTTCTTCAAAAGCATCTAAAGCAGCGTGTTTTGATTTGTGAGCAGAGTTAGCATCATTAATAGCTTGAGTACGTGCACTTGCAGCTGCGCCTTCAGCTGTCTGTCGAGTTTGTTTAGCAGTCGCGTCACCATTTGCTAAATCAGCTTCGCATTTTGCTTTCTTACCTTCGTAAGTATCTTCTTTTGGAGGATTATTTTGACAATCTTTCCAAACTTGTTTTGCATTCTCGTAAGTTTCAACATTTGCATCAGTTGGGTCGTTAATAGCAGTTTGCCCTGCTTTATAAGAATTTTCAAATGCATCTTTGCATGGGTCAGCTATAAGAGCATCATACATACATTCATTAAACGTATTTTCTAAACTGCGACGAGTTTCCCAGTAAGCGTCTGAAGCAGCTTCCATTGCGTCTGAATAAGCTGTTTCTGCTTCGCTGAGTTTTGTTTCTAGTTCTGCATCTACAGCAGTGCGTGCTGCGGCAATGCCGTCGCAATCTACTGAGGTTACATCAAAACCATCACCTCCACCTCCTTGATTTAATAAAAAGGCACCACCTGCAGCAATAATTGCAACTGCTGCCAGTCCAACGCCCAGTTTTGCACTATTTGACATAAATTTTTGATTATTTTTAAAGCCTTAATATTATACTCTGATAAAAAAAGAAGGGCAAGTTGTACCCTATCAATTAATTATGAACTTAGAATTTAAGTTCCTGTTGCAGTAAGAAGTGAATTAAGAACAAAATTAGTAATTGCTAAAGCAGTTAAAATTATGATCATTCCAATAACACCAGAAGTAATTATTTTTTTAGCTTCTGATACTTTATCTTCCGAACCACCAGCAGTCATCCATCTAAAGCCACCCCATAAAACTATAAGTATTGCCAAAACTCCTAAGAACCCAAGAAAAACTTGTACTATGTTCATGGCTGATTCTCGAAGTTCACGCGTGCCAAGTCCTGTGGAAGCTAGGTATCCCTGCCCCCAATCCAAGGCATATACTGAGCTAGGGTAAATAATTAATAATGTTAATGTAGCAAAAATTTTTTTTGCGCCAGCCTTCGCCCCGAGCTCAGGCCGAGGGGAGGCACATCCGTCGCAGGCGGACATAGTTTTATTTATCATATAAATTATTTTTGTGGTTGGATAACTAACATGGCAGTTCTTCGCTGTACAAGTGGTTCATCTTTTCCAGTTTCATAATCAATTAGAGAGTTAGTAATTTCTTCGTAAGTATAACGGAAATTTTTACCACGCGAAGTTCCGGGGTCGTGCACAATCAACTCTTGTGTATTGTTATCATATCCAACAACAAGTACTTGGTGATAAGTTGGAGCAGGATCAGAATAAAAAGGATTATCTACAAATCTGCCATAAATTGGAATCACCACTACACTGCCATTAGCAAGTTCATTTCTTATGTCGTCAATACCAATTGAATACTGAGCAAAGGCATTAGTATATTTATAATAGTCATTGAGTAGTTTTAGAGTATCAGCAATAGAAGTGTCGTGATGATGATTGTAGTTTTCTAATTGAAATTCTGCCATATCAATAATAGCATCTCTTGCTTCTTCTTTGGTGAAAGGTTTGTCTTCTATCCACTTAATGGCCATGAATATCGAAGCTTCTTCGCAGCCGTAATCTTGTTTTACATCATTCCAATCCCCAAATGGTGCTTGTGCGGTAAAGGGTACGTCATGCCGAACATATGAGGGGAGCTTTTTTTCTGCTGTGATTATTATGTTATCAGTCGATATTTCACTTTCATTTAAGTTATTAGATAGGATTATTTGTTGATTAGATGTCTCAGCTTTTAAGTTTACAATAAAAAAACCGGTTGAAAATATGAATGCACAAGATAAAAAAAATATAAGAAATATTTTAGTTAAGTTTTTCATATGTCTATTTTAACCCATTTTGGATGGTCTCGCAAGATAAAAAAACTATCCCACTTTCGCGGGATAGTTTTTTGTTAGGATGTATTATTTTGTCATTACAGTTTTATAAGTTAAGCGATAGAGTGCACCAAGAGAAACCAGTAACATCGCAAATCCTACAAGCCAACCAAACAAAGGAACAACCGACAAAATTCCTAATACTATTGCACCTATTACTACTTGCTGCCAGCCGATTTCTTTTACTTCCTTTTTATTGAAAACTCCTAAAAACCATGTACCGAATATAATGGATGCTATGGGTGATGCAAGCATAAGCATTAACACATATATTGTACCTATCAATCCCGCCAGCCAAAGCCCGACTACAGTAATGGCTAAGAGGATAGCTACAACTGGTGCTAAAATTAACGTTGCAAAACCTACTCCTAAGCTTGGCCAAAATTTTGTCAAAGCTTCTTTAACAATTGGTTTTGTTAGATTGCCAAAAAAGTAAACTAGAATCAACCCACTGACAATTAAAATTAATAGTTTGATAAAGAATCCAATTGTTAATATGCCCAATACAATACCTTTACTTTGTGATCTAATTTCTTTGGCTTTCTTTTGCATTTCTGATTTGGTAAAATCAATTGTTCCTAAAATCGTGGCAGCTTCGTTGATTTCTGCTTCTTTAATTGCTTTGTATTTTAAATCTTGTGTAATTTCTGCTTTTTCGCCTAGTGTTAATTTTTCGACGTTGATATTTGTTTTACCCGCAATCTTACTGTTAATTATTAATTCTCCGCCAGTAACATAAAGTTTCCCACCAACTGGTGCAGAAATTTCAATTGTTCCACCAGCTATAATTAAATCCCCGTCAATTTTGGCAGAAGAAGTAATGGCCACATTACCACCAGCTATTAATAAATCATCTGTTACGTCACCTTCTATTACTACTGTTCCGCCAGCAGTGTGAATAGACCCGCCTACATTTCCTCTAATTATTATTGTACTACCTATAGCATTTAAGTTATTTCCTACTGTTCCATTGACGGTAATTACATTTCCTACGGCATGTAAAGATTTTTCAATATTGCCATTAATGGAAATAATGTTTCCTGCCGCGTAGAAATTCTTAATTGTTTGGTCAGCGCTGAGTGTAATGTTTCCGCCATTTTTTGCTGCTGTAAATGTGCCAGCAGAAGCTACTGTAACATTAAATGCAAATAAAAACACTAGTCCAAAGACTAGATAAATTGCCTTTTTTTGTTTCATAAATTTATGTATAAATATTTAATCTATATTAAGTATATACAACATTTTGTATTTTTGCTAGTTAAAATATCATCTTGGTATTTTCATTAAATTAAAACAGCCCCGCTTGTGCGGGACTGTTTTTTTGATTCTATATAAGAGAATTTTTTTAAGCTTTTTTAACTTGTGTAGCTGCAGGGCCTTTTGGGGTGTCGGTTACTTCGAAAGTAACTGCATCACCTTCTTGTAAGGCACTGAATTCTACTCCGTCAAGTTCATTTGCATGAAAAAATAAATCTTGGTCTGAACCTTCTTGGCTGATAAAACCGAAGTTTTTGTCAGTCAACTTTTTGATTGTTCCTTGCATAGATTGAGATAGAGATAAAGTGAATTAGAATATAGAGCACAATGAAGAAATTCGACTTTATTTCTACGTGAACTATACTATTTGGAATTTAAAAAGATGATTATAAAAAACCAGTCTTTCTAAATAACAGGTTTAATACTAGCATATATACCATTTTGTGTCAATACCCACCATCAAAATACAGTCAAAAGGTGTAGGTGACCCACCTTTTCTCGCTGAAGCGGGATTCGGTGGGTAGGGATAAGGTTATTAAGGAAGTAAGCTGCGCCTGGATTAAAATCCAGGGCTAACTTTTTAAATTATAAACCCACTTAAGTGGGTTTAGTTTTTTAGCCTTGAGTTTCAACTCAAGGCGGTTAATAAATTTATATTATTTATTTTAATAAAAATATTTTGTCTTTTGGCCTTACTCTGGCATTGAATTTAATGCCAACTTCTAATGTTTTTTTTGCCTTTGTTAATTGTTTATTATCCATTTCAATAGAAGTAATTTTTTGTTCTAAGAAAGTGGTACTTCCTTCTATAACGACTTTATCTCCAATTTTAATTCCTTTATGATTTAATTTAACCAGGCCTACTTTTAGTTTTGGATAATAATGCAAAACAACGCCAGCCAGCTCTTTTTTAACCGTAGAAACGTTATCTGCTTTGTCATAACTAATGCCTTCTTTGCCCGGAGTGCCAAAATAAAAGCCAGTTGAGTAACCACGGTTATAAACTGAGTCTAAATCTTTTTTCCACACCTTTACTTTAGTTTTAGTAAAGTCATTATTAAAAAATGATTCAACTGCTTCTTTGTAACACCTTGCAGTTGTTGCAATATAGTGAGGGTCTCTTTTTCGGCCTTCTATTTTAAATGATGCAACTCCTGCTTTAATTAGTTGAGGAATTTGTTCTATTAAACAGATGTCTTTTGCGCTTAAAAAGTATTTACCGCGTGATGTAATTTTTTCTCCTTTTTCATCCATCAACATCCATTCTTTACGACAAGGTTGGGAGCATGTACCACAGTTGGCTGATTTTGAGTAAAGGTAAGATGAAAGAACGCATCTACCAGAAACACCCACGCACATTGCGCCATGGACAAAAACTTCAATTTCTATTTTAGAATCTTTAATTATTTTTTTTATTTGTTTAAATGTTAGTTCGCGGGCAAGGACAATTCTACATGCACCAAGTTTTTGGTAAAATTTCGTGGTAGTAGTATTCGATACATTGGCCTGAGTTGAGATGAAGAATTTCATTTTTTGTTTTTTGGCAATTTCAATAGCTGCAATGTCCCAGACAATAATAGCGTCTACTTTATTCTCTTTAGCTTTCTTTATAATCTGCTCAACTTTCTTCATGTCATCATTATATAACATCGTATTAACAGTTAAGTATGCTTTGATATTATATTTGTGGCATTTTGTAACAAAACGCTTCAAGTCACTAAGCTTTATGGCATCAGCATTCGCGCGCATACTAAAATCATTCACTCCAAAATAAACTGCATCAGCGTAATCTTTGCAGGCCTGTAGACTCGCGAAGTCTCGTATAGGACACATTATTTCTGGTTTTTTAAGTTTTGTCATAAGCGTATTTTTTGATAGTGATAATCCTCTCATTTTTTTGGTTCTTTGTCAAAAGATTTTAAATAACCTAGTTTTAGACACTGGGGCTTAGGATAATTAAATACAATCTTATCTGCACTCTTGCCTCGCCGAATCCCGCTTCAGCGGGAGAAGGCGGGTCAAAGTATCAAAAAAGACCCTCGATGGTTGAAAGTCTGTTTTGGTAGCCCTAACAACTTTAAATTTAAACCTTTTGGTTAAGTTATTCGATAGTCTGTTCAAAATAACTTCTTATTTCGTCTGGTATGGTTATATTTTCTGATAATACTCTTATAGCAATTACTTTACCAGAAACATCAAATTTATTAGATAATGCTTCACCAAAATTTTCTGATGCTAGTTTTTTTTGAATGATTTTTTTTGAAATTTTTTCTATCTCCTTTTTTAATTCATCTGCAGGGACTAACAATTTTCCAGCGAACATATTAGCTTGAAACTCCAATCTTTTATATTCAGGTTCTGGTATTTCTTCAAAAAATTTATAAAAATCTTTTACATTTGTTATTTCTAATTTACTATAAAACCCTTTATGTAACACCAAGTGACCTATCTCGTGAGTAACAGAAAAATTGATTCTTTTATCATAAGCTCCTGACCTATCTAAATATCTATCCTTGTCAATATATACATATTTCCAGGAGCTAGCTATAAGCGCATCAGTATTACAATAGGATTCCAAATTAGGGCTTGGTATAATGTGTATTTTTAAATCAAATTCCAATATATTCATTATCTTTAGAGGACTCGGTTTACTCGGTTGATATTTTTTCCTAAATTGGTTTGCTATCGATTCAATTTTTTTATCAGATATATATGGAATTAAAATATTAGAATAGTTAACCATTAATTTGATTCTTTAATTAATTCAATCAATTTATCAATATCTTCTTTGTCGGGCTTTTTATTCCTTATTGTTCTTAAGAAAGCTGGTAGTAATTCTAATAATTCCTTTTCGTTTAAGGTCTTAGGGATTATGCCTTGCGCCAGAAAAGCACTATCAATAAATTTTTGGTATTCTTTATTTTTATTGCTTATTCTTAGTTTCTTTGCCCAGCTTGAAAGTATTTTTTTATCATCAGGAGGCGGTAATATGCCTCGTTCTATTTTACTCCAATTGCTGGGGTCATACTGCACTTCTCGGCATATTTCTCTCAAACCAATTCGTTTTTCCTCCCTTTTTTTTCTTAATAATGCACCAAACACTTTATAATTATTAGTTTTTTTCATAATTTTTTACTCCTTTCCACTTGTTTAATTTTTATATTATATATTGTGGTTTGATAATACCACAGCTCAATTATTTGTCAATAGATAAATCTATCCACAACTGAAATAGTCTATTGATTTCAAATAAATAAAAAAATAGAGATCTTGACAAATTACTTTTGACCATGTATAATTATATGGTTATAATATAGTTTGTGGTAGTCCACAATTTTTATTTTGAGTCGCCATCGTCTAGTGGTTGGGACCCAGCACTAGAACTCCCTTCGGTCGTTCGATGCTGGGCAGGCATCAGGTTTTACCTCTTTTTAAAATAAATTTTTTTGGCCCCATCGTCTAGTGGTTAGGACATCAGGTTTTCATCCTGAAAACAGGGGTTCGATTCCCCTTGGGGCTACCAAAGAAGATTTTTCATTACGAGAAGTCTTTTTTAGTTGGTAAATAACACATAATTCTGGGGTTTGGTAAATTTTATTTTCATAGAATACATTTTTTGGAAATAAAACACTTCTCAAAACTTTAAATTCAATAGTATCAAGCTCCTTCCACTTATATGGAAGGTTTTTGATATACTGTAATCCAAAATCTATAGCATGCTCAATATCAACATCAACAAAGTCATCAGCCTGTTTAGATAGCTGTAAATGTTGAATATCATTTTCAATTTTGGTTTTATGCTCAGTAAATTCTTCATCAGAAATTAGATTTCCATTTAACTTTAGTTCAATTAATTTCTGTTTTCGCTGTTTTAACTTATCTACTTCATTTGAGGTTTCATTATTTTGTTTACTAATCTCGTAAGTAATATCTTTAAAGGCAATTTTGATAGCTTTTTTTAAGACCTCTATATTTTTATCGTCAGGAGAGAATTGTTGAAGAAATTTTGTAAAATTATCTTCTATAACTTCTTTACTCACAGATTTCTTTTTTGAACATTTTTTGTTAACACAATTATAATATGCATACCGTTTTCCAGTTTTACCACGTGTCCAGCCACCTGTTATTGTACAACCACAATTAGCACACTTTATTCCTCTAAGAGGAAAATCAGGATGGTTTCTATTTCTTGTTTGTTTCCTTGGATTCCAACCTTTACGAATTGCTTGGACTTTATTAAATAATTCTTCACTCACAATTGGTTCGTGTTGACCTTTCACAAAAATATGCCACTTCTTTATTTCAATCCAGCCGTAGTAAAGTTTATTTTCAAGTATTTTTACAATTAACTGTGGGTGCATCTTTACTTTAAAAGTTGCATTTACCTTTTTTGCAATTTCATTAAATGTATATAGTCCTTTCATATATTCAGTAAAGATAAATTTGACTATTTTTGCCTTTTTATTATCAGGAGTAATAATTCTATTTCCAAACGTATCTTTGATATTAAGGTATCCATAAGGAGCTTTAAAGCACCAGACACCTTTATTTAAAGCTGTTTTCATTCCCTCTGCTGTCCTTACAGCTCTTATGTCGTTATCAAATTCAGATAAAGACGATAAAATACCTTCTAACAATTTACCCTCAGGGTCTTCGTTAATTGCTTCAGTAGAAGATACTAACCTAACATCATATTTTCTCAGAACAATCTTTAAGGCAAAATGGTCTTCTTTTTTACGAGCAAATCTATCTATTTTATTTACAACAAGACAACCAATTTTACCTCTGTTTTTTGAACAATAGGTAAGTAGTTTTTGCAAGACAGTCCTGTTAGAATTTTTTGCAGATTCACCTTCTTCTTTAAAAACTCTCAAAATTGTAAGACCATGATTGTCAGCATAGTCGCGACAACTTTTTTCTTGACTCTCAAGGCTGTATCCTTCAAGCTGGTCTTTAGAAGACACTCTAGTATAGATAATGCAAGTTTTAATATCGTTTTTATAATTTTTCATAATTTTTAATTTAATTATTATTTTAATTCTCCCTCCTTTTTTCTGTAAAGGCAAATGACAAATATTTTTTGTTTTAAGCCTATCTTATCTTAATTTCGGAGGACTTTCTTGGGTCTTGAGGTTTTTCATGTAAATTCAACAAATTTACAGCTCTAGGGTGTTGTCTAATATATTGTCTAACTAAAAATTCACTCAGTTCTCGGAACTGTCTGTTGACTTCATCAAAGTCATCTTCTTCTAAGTCAGGGTAGTTAGATTTTATTAATTGTAATATTTTATCTGAAAATTCATCAGGAAGCATAATTACTCCCTGCCTTTATGCATAGCAACAAAAAAAGCTAACACACAAAAGCAATTAACGGACAGAAAAATCCGTAAATTACTTTCAGGAGTTAGCTCTTCACCAAGATTATTTCAGAATCTTATCTCTTTCGCCATATAATCTCTATAAGCCAAATCAATAATATCTTGGTAATCAATCTAACACGTCAGGTTTTAACAACCTTTGACTGTCAAAAAGTTTTTAAATTAATTATATTTTTAAGACCTAAGCTAATTATAGCTTGTTTTTAAAATAAAGTCAAATCTATTTTTGTTAAAAGTTAAAATAGTTGACAAATAATATACTTTATGCTATACTATATGTAACACTCAAAAAGAGTGTACTGAAAGGAGAAACAAAATGA
>JAHIRB010000019.1 GCA_018818885.1 Patescibacteria group bacterium
TCTATTTTATTTGTTGTGAAACAGTGGGCTTTCAGTTGTTTGTTGTTGGCATCATCAAACAAAATAATTTCTGGAGAAACAGTTCTTTGAGTGTTCTTACCATCCACAAACTTTAATAAGCTCTCGCTATCAATGGCCTTGTTAATTATTTCTATTAATGCTTCATTTTTAGTTTCGAGATCAATGTTTGAATTTGATCCAGAATCTGCCAAGTATTTAAAAGTTGATAAAAACTTTTTTACTTGTTCATCTGTAATAATATAGCTTTTTTCAAATGGTTTTGAAAGAACAATTCCATTTAAATTTGTGCAACGAGAAAGTGCGACATAAGCTTGTCCATGCGCAAAAGTTCCCCAGCCAAAATCAATAATGACATTATCAAAAGTTTTACCCTGACTTTTGTGAATAGTTATTGCCCAAGCAAGTGTGAGCGGATATTGTTTGTATGAGCCGATACTTTCAGTATTGAGTTTGTTGGTTGCGGGATTGTACTCAACTCTAAACATTTCCCAAGTATGTGGTGTTACCGCAACTTCTTGTCCATTTTCAAGTTCAACAATAATAATATCGGCACCACCTTTTTTATCTGTTTCAATTTGACTAATTTTTCCTAGTGAACCGTTGACCCATCTACCTTCTCTATCGTTGGCTACCATCATGATTTGAGCATCTGGTTTAATTTCTAATTTCCCACTAGTGGGAAGAGCTTTGACATCAAATTTACCGGTGCCTTGCCCTTCATAGATAAATCTTTTATTAAATATTTTTCCTAAGTGATGATCGTTAATAATTTGGGTTTTTTTATTTGTGGTAGTCAAAGTAATAAAAAATTTATTGGCTGGAGTTTCAAATTGTTCGTCAACTCTAGAATTTAGTAGCATCAATTGTTCGCCACTAATATTGTTATTTCTAATTGAATCTAGAATTTCAATAAATTCTTTGTCAGTTTGTCGATAGATTTTTTTTAATTCGATAAACTCAAAATCCAGGCCATCAAAAACTTGAGAAGAGAAAAAGTATGGTGTTTTATAAAAATTAGAAAATATTTCTTTTTCTGAATTCATCACAACGGGTGGCAACTGATGAAGATCTCCAATGAAAATCATTTTGACACCACCAAAAGGCAAATTGTGGTTCTTGCCATGAATTCTCAAGAAGGCATCTATACAATCGAGTAGATCGGCCCTAACCATTGAAATCTCATCAATCACAATGGTATCTAGTTTTTTAAAGAGACCTTTTTTACCCCGATTTCTATAAAATCTTTGAATTTTTTGAACAGTAATATCAGGTCTAAAACCAAAAAATGAGTGAATTGTCTGACCCTTTATATTCAGTGCTGCGACACCAGTTGGCGCCAACACAGCAATGTTCTGTTTGGTGTGATCTCGCCAATATTCTAGGAGAGTTGATTTCCCAGTACCAGCATTACCAGTGAGAAAAATATGGTTTTCAGAAGTTTCTAATTTATTTAGCACTCCTTTAAATTGAGAATCTAAATCAAGATTTTTAATCATAAATTTTAAGGTTTGATTTGGAGTATTGATGTTAACTTAATCAAGAGCTTCCGTGACAGATTTTAATTATATCTTAGATTTGCTTAGCCCGGCCAGCATTTGTTTGATGGTGGTGAAAAATGTCATTTCAGTACCCTTTTTCCAAAACTCAATGACTTTTTCGCGACGTTGGTCAGTGTTAAGAGGACTATCTATACCTGGACCGTTTATGCAACCACCATCACAAAAAAGAATATCTAAAAGTCTAATTCTTTCATTAGTTTCAAATCTTTTTAAAGCTTGTTCACAGTTTTGCCAACCAGAAACAACTTCAATTTCATCATCTGCTAATAAATCTTTAACTAGGCTACTTTGAGCCAAGCCTCCAGATATTGGATAAAGTCTAGTATTTGCTTCTTCAATATCAAATTTGGTATTCTTGTCATTGGGTTCGTCCTGAATTTGAAAATGATCAAAAACATCCTTCATTTGTTTGTATGTCACAGATACTATTTCTAATTCTGGGTAATCTTCATTGGCCTCAAGTTTTTTTGCATTGCATGGACCAATAAAAATTGCTCGGTGGCCTGGGTACTTTTCATTAACTATTCTAGCAGTAGCAACCATTGGCGAGTCAGCTGCAAATCCTAAAAATTGTTTTAAATGTGGATGTTTTGTGCGAATCATTCTAACAAAACTTGCGCAGGGACTAGTAATAATTCGTGCCTTTGGGTCATTTTTTAATATTTCAATAGCAGCTGAATTTGTATTTTTTGCTCCTGCTGAAACTTCGACAACATAAGCGAAACCAAGCCTTTTCAGTTTTCCTGCAATATGTGGATATTGGTAAACGATTGGAAACGAGGGAGCTAGCATTGCCACCACAGGCTGTTTTTTTTCGAGCAAATCTATTAAAATCTCTGGTTCATTCATTGTGTGATTTTCTGACTATTATTGATAATTCCTGATTTATTTATTGCTAAGGCAATTAGTCCACCAATCAAGGCAGTTACCAATTGAACTGAACCCATAGCGGTAAGAAAAATGCTTGGAACAATACTTAATTTGAATAATGTTAGAGCAACCAAAAATAGTAAAGTTGCTTTTGTAATGCTGGCAATCGCAATGCTAACAACAGCTGGTAGTGTTTTAGTTTTGTTAAAGATTACCATCAAAAGATAATTACTAATCCAAATAGCAGGAGCAAAGTAAACTAAAACTATTGTGAGCGAGTCGAATAAAACTCCATTAGCTAGTGCGCCGAAGCTAGGCAAAATTGCCAATGGAAGTAGCTTTTTGGTGGTTAAATTTTTAGCACCCAAGAAAAGCATTGTGTTAACTGCCGTGCCAACCACCAGCTGTGGTCCGTGCGTAATCATTGGTAAAGCGAAGATTGCTATATAAAATAAGCTAGTTATAGCAAGGGAATTTGTAGAGCTGATGGTTACTGATTTGGTTTTCATAATACTATATATAGTACAGAGTATTTTATATAAAAACTAGTATGATGTGTGATGTTTTAATAATGATAAAGTTGTTCAATGATAAAATTACTGAAAACCATTCCATTTACTTCCAGCTATTTATTATTGTTATTTATTGATGACTTTTCTGCAAAAAATCTTGGAGTTTATGCTGTTGTAATTATTTTAGGAGTAATGGCTCAGATTTATATGCTTTTATCAGTAAAATATAAAGAAGAGAAGTTTGACTAGCTGGGTTATTTATCTACTTTGTTCAACATGTTTTACTCAACTTTTTCCCAACTAAATGCATTTCTACCAAAGTGACCATAGGTAGCAGTTTTTTTGAATTGAGGTTTTTGTAAATCTAGCTTTTTAATTATACCCGTTACTGAGGTGTCTATTAGTTTATCAACAAACTTGTTAATTTTTTTTGCTGAAACTGTAGCAGTACCAAAGGTTTCTACTTCTTGCATTGTTGGTTCTTTTACACCGATACAGTAGGCTAACCGTACCTCGGCTTTGTCTGCAAGACCTTTGGCAACAATGTTTTTGGCGATAAATCTGGCTGCATAGGCACCAGAACGGTCTACCTTGCTTGGATCTTTGCCGGAAAATGCTCCTCCACCGACTCTAGCAAACCCGCCATAGGTATCAACAATAATTTTTCTGCCTGTAACTCCAGTATCAGATGAAGGGCCGCCAATATGCCAGACACCGGTGCCATTAACAACTACATCTTTTTTATCAACTGTGAGATTGAATTTTTTCAGTACAGGATTGATAACTTTTGCAATAACATCAGATTTAACTTTGGCTAATTTAACATCTTCGTTGTGAGGGACGGCGACAACAATGTTGTTCACCGAAACTGGTTTGTCATTAACATAATTAATACTAACTTGGGTTTTACCATCTGGTCTTAAGTAAGGAATAATTTTTTTTTCACGGGCTTCATCTAATCTCATGGCTAATTGGTGCGAGAGTTCGATTGGCAAAGGCATTAAATTGGCTGTTTCATTGCAGGCGTAGCCAAACATCATACCTTGATCACCAGCGCCTTCGTTGTCGACCCCGGTGGCGATTTCAGGAGATTGTTCGTGTACATTAACTAGGATTGCAGATTTGTCGGTAAAGTTAAAAAGTTTATTGGTGAAGCCAAGTCTTTTAATTTCAGCTCTAGCGATTTTTTTATAGTCAATTTTTTTGCCTTGGTAGCTTACTTCGCCAGCAATTACAACCTGTTTGTGACTTACTAGTGTTTCGATGGCTACTCTGCCTTTGGGATCGATGGTAAGAACTGCATCTAGAATGGCGTCAGAAATTTGATCACAAATTTTATCTGGATGTCCAGCACATACTGATTCTGAAGTGAAAATACTTGTTTTTTGCATTAAAAATCCCCTTCGTTTACTTAAGAGGGGTTAACTAATATTTTTTTTGCCAAATGAACTGGCCACATCATTCCTCTTAAGTGAATTGGCACCGTATCCATTTTAGGAAGGCTCGGTTGCCGGACAATTATTAATAATTGCCACTCTTGATGTATGAGTATTATAACATAGATTGAGTATTTTTTCTAACTCCAGCCATATACTGTTAGCGTTTTTCGAAAATGTCGTGTTTGCGTTAAGTAGAAATGTCCCCTTTTTGAAATGGTTTATTTAGTTTAGTTCTAATTAGTAAGTTTGCTCTACCAGCTAGAGATAGTAAAATCTTTTGGATCATATTTGGTTGCTTAAGTTTAATCTTTCTACCTAAACTCATTCCCCACAAATTAAGCAATTTTCCTAAAACATCTCTACCAACCTGAATATTATACTTTTCATCAAGTTCTTTCTTGGTTCTTCTGATTCCATAACCAGGATTTTTCTTAATTACTTTTTCTACAAAACTTTTCAATTGGGTCAACGGCGTTGTAGTATGTTGTTTTACTGATCCCCAATAACTTACAAATCCTGTTTACTCCAAATAACTCATTCTCAACCTGATCCCTTGCAAACTTTACTACAATTTAATTACATCCTGATCTGTTTTTGTATCAAAATGCTTATGACCATTTTTTAAAAAATCTGACCTCCACTTACTTAATAAATTTATTCCAAACCCGTAGCTTCTTGCTACCTCGCTTACATTATCTTTTCTAACTGATTCAATCACTCTGTCAAATTTAAATCTTGATGTGTATTTTGTTTTTTTCATTTTGTGTATTCCTTTTTTAGCCTAACGGTTAAATTTGATAACTATTTTAAATTATCAAATTTTACTTGTTTTTTGAATACCGAATCTTCCTTAGCTACTGGTGCAGTATATTCCGGACTAATCAATGCGCTAAGTCTTTATTTTTTTTACTCATATTTTTTTATTGCTTCTAGTTGTTTTTTAGCAAATTCCTCTGTGCCAAAATCTATAAATCCAAACTCTGTACGATTTGGTAAAAGATGTTTAACCGTGTTTCCATATTTTCTTTTAAATGCAGTTTTTAGAGATTGCTCAAGTATTTTTTTAATAACACCAAATGGCTTGTCAATTTTTTTAGATATTTTTTCTATTTCTTTTATATATTTTTCATCACGGAGTTGTACTTGGTTTCCATTACAATTAAATCCCGATCGAACCATTTCGCTAATAATGAATTCTATATAAATATATGGCAGCCCCAGTTGATCTTCGGCAATATTTTTTACTGATACTTTCAGACCATCTCCAGGCTGAGAGTTGAGAATAGCTAGAGGGATATTTAAATACTCTCCTAAGTCATGAAGCTCTGTCTTTGTGAGGTGCTGAATAATTTTTACATCACCTTCATCTCCATGTCTTGTCCAAAAACCCATATATTCTTCAGATAAATCATCTGTATCTAAGCATATATAGCCATTTAATTGGGCTGAATCGTAAAGAGAAATCATTCTTAATCTGCACTTAATATTTCCCTGGGCAATTTTTGCTCTAGGATGCTCCAATGGAATTGATTTGAGCAATGGAGATGCTTCATACCACTTTGTTAGATCAAGATATCTAAGTTTGAAATTGAATTTTTTGGCAAGAAGCTCAGCCTTTTCTTTATCTAGTGGATCACTATCGCAATTTAAAAATACATAATCATAGCCAGTATCATAGCCTTCACTTTTAAGTTTTTTTATAGCTTTTAGACCTATCACTGAAACAATTGCTGAATCAATCCCACCAGATATACCAAGGGATATTCCTCTCAAAGAATTTTTTTTTAAATACTGGGCAGTTTTATCAGTCGCAAGATCTAAAAATTTTTTACACTGTTTCGTTGTTAATATTTTCATAAAAGTTTCTTTTTATAATTTAGTAATAAAAAACACCCCCGTGGGTGTTAATTTTGTTATAAGTTTTAGTACCAACAAAATCAACACAATAAGAATTGTGATTGGTTTTGTTGTTGATTATTAGATATTAAAACTTGCATCTTAAATTTATTATACAATAAAAGAAAATATTTGCATCTTGCAAGTTGCTTCGATGGTGGATTTTTTAACATCGGGTAATTTGAATCCTATCCGATTCTAGTGGTGTGTTGGTAATTATTTATCGTGCTTGGAATATTATGATGTGAGATTTAGTGGTCGGCAGTAATATCGATAATTTTAATAATTTCAGAAACTAAATTGGGATGAGTCACTAAGTTTGGGTAGCGTTTATCAGCTT
Organism: Patescibacteria group bacterium; assembly: GCA_018818885.1. Lineage (GTDB taxonomy): Bacteria > Patescibacteriota > Patescibacteriia > Buchananbacterales > SURF-54 > JAHIRB01. The sequence continues at coordinate 6,638 of JAHIRB010000019.1, forward strand.
TTGTAAAATCAAATTTGATTTTTTCGCCTTGCCAATTTACCATTGTTCCACCAGCTTCTTCAATAATTAACTGAGTTGCGGCTAGATCCCAAATCCAACTACTGTTGTAAAGAAGAATGCCTAGTTTATTCTGACAAAAATCTACACTTTCCATGACACCTGATCCCAATGAACGAATCCCTCTTATAAATGAAGCCAGCTTTTGAGTTGTATTAAACATTTGTGTGGATAGTTGGTCATCGGCTGAAAAGTATGTATTCATTAAACAATTGGTTAACTTTGTTTTATCAACTTTTAGTTTTTTTTCTGTTTTTCCGCAATTAATATATGATCCTTTTTCCTTCTGAGCCCAAAATAGTTCATTGTTAGTTGGATTTAGTACAACAGATGATGTAATTTTTCCTAAATAGGCATAGGCAATACTAACTCCAAAATATTTTATTTTTGAAATATAGTTTGTGGTACCATCTAATGGATCAATAATAAAAGTGTGGTCACCAGAAACACATAAGTTTTCCTCACCAATAAATCCGATGTTATCCAGCTTAATTCCTTGTTCTGTTAAATCGTTAACAATAACTTCCATGTTAAAAGGTTTTTGTGGTTTTCTTTTTGTTTTATCACTAGGTCTTTATTGAAGCCAGCCATGATGATGGGTTGAGTACTTTGGGCAGCTTTGATGAGAGTTTTAATCATAATTTTATTTTTCTTTTTTAGTTGCTTCTGCTGCTATTGCAATGGCAACAAGATCTAATCCATTTGTTAGAGCGCTCTTAACAAAATCTCGCGCATTTAAATCAGTAATATTAGTGAGACTATTGTTTGTTTTCTTTGTTATTCTTAAAGCCTTTGCAGCATCAGCTTGTCTTCGTCTTAAACCAGCGCCGTAAGAATCTATTCTTTTGAATTCTCTGTCTGAATTTATCATAGTTAATTTATTATACACTTTCATTAGATGAGCAACAAAAACGTGTTAAAAAAAGAGAGAAAGAAGTAACTATTGGGTTTATTACTTAGTAAGGGGATTTGAACCAGTTTACGCCTAATTATTAACACTTCTCTAGTGTCGTAATTGGTTTTCTTTGGATAATCAAATTAAAGTGGCTCTCCTCAAATTAACGGGGTAAAAAAGCAACTAGCGGTAGACAAGCTAGGGCCATTTTTCTAATGTACACTTCTTTGTTCTTGAATCCATAACCCAGTCTTTTTAATAGCTTGAATTTAGTATGCATGCCTTCTGTATAACCATTGGTAATCTTGTAGTCAAAGTAATTAAGAATTGGTTGATACCATCTTTCAAGTGTTCTGGCCCAATCAGAGGTAGTTTTTGATTGTTGTTTGTAAAGTCCTGAAATAATAATATCTAAACGATTTTTAGCTTGCTCTCTTGACTCTGAAGCATACATTTCTCTAAGTGATTCTTTAAAGAACCAAAGTGCTCCTACATCAGGAAGTTTTTTAAACCATCGTTTAATCTGCTCTTGTTGTTGGTCAGTTAAATACTCTTTGTTTCTTAAAAATAGTTTCTTTGGAGCCTGGGATTTAAGCATTTCATTTGCAATACACCTTTCAACATCAATTCTCTTATTAGCATCTTGAATAATATGAAAATGATCAACGACAATACTTGCATATGGTAAGTGTTTTTTAAGACTTGATCTATAACCTGCAGTCATATCAATGCAAACAGCTGAGATTTTTGGTTTAACATCTTTTGGAATATCTTCTAGAAAGTGGTCAATATCTTTCTTTCTATCTGAGGGTAAAATACTAATCATTTTTGGTATGGTTAGATTAGTTACTGTTAAAACCATATCGTGACCTGAAAATGAATGCCCATCCATTCCAAGAGAAAATGATTTCATTCTACTTTCTCTCTTCCAGTTAGCTTCAAATGGTTTCATAAACTTTTTAAGTATTTCAACCTGTTTTTGATAGTGAACTCCTGTTCTTTTTTGAGTTCCTAAAAAAGACATTTCCCTTAGTCTTTGAATAACTTCATCTTCAAGTAAATCTGTATGACGTTGCCATTTTTTTATCATATTTATCCTTTCATTATACGTTTTTTTACAGACTAAACACCAGAACCTTCGTTTGTATACAACGAGATGAGTTTGTCTACAGCCAATTGAGATATGTTTAATAGTTTGAGGTGGAGCATGTTCATGTACTTTAGAACTACGCTTACCGCAGCTAGGACAAACTCCAGTTTTTCTTCGTAACTTAACATGGATTAGTATTTTTTCAGGATGTTCTTCAATTTTGATTAGAGAGTACTTAGATAGACCTAGTATTCCGGAGAGTGATGATTTATGCATACACTCATTATGCGTACAACGTGTTTGTTCCTTCAAGTACCCAGA
>JAHIRB010000020.1 GCA_018818885.1 Patescibacteria group bacterium
TCATTTTCAGAATCACTGCCGCTTGGATTAGGTAATATCTCATTAATAATTACTTGGCGTTCAAAACTACACGAAGCATTATTTTCTGAATCGGTTTGTTGTTTGGTAATTAAATTATTTAATCCCTTGGTTGGTGTAGAAGTAATATCGAAATCATTATAATTATTATCTGAATTTTTTCCATCATTTTTTCGAGCTAAGCTTTGTGGATCAGAAGATCTTGGCGCGTTATCATTAATGTTTCCGTCGTCCCAGGTGCCATAAGTAACTTGATCAATAATTTTTCCAGAAGGTCCATATAGCGTGATGATGTCGCCAGAATTATTTAGTTGGAATTTTAGTTCTTCAATGACATAAAATGTACGAGGAATGATGGAGCCAGAAAGTTCAATTTGTCGTTCAGAACCATCCTCGATAATCCAACCATTTAGATTAATAGGAAATGTATAGGTTGAATAAAGTTCGATCCATTCTTCTTCGCTGGAACTTGGATCTGATACAATTTCGTTTATAACAATGTCAGCTGGCATAAATTCATCAGCTGGAGCATAATCAACAGGTTCTGGCTCGTCAATTGGTTCTGGAGTAGGTTTTGGCTCTTCATCCAGAGCCGGGTCGAAGGATTCCTCTGGCACTTCTTCGGTTTCGGGTTCCTCTTCTGGTTCAGGTTCTGGAGATTGAGCATTTGTATTATTTGAAAAGCCTACAGTGTTGGAATCAGCGTGTTCTTGCCAGTTGTTTTCAGTATAGTCAGCTAATGTGGAATTAATGCGTTGCAAGGAAAAGTTAGGTGCTGAAATATAAGTAAAGACTTCCACGAAATTTCCATCACTGTCTTTAAGTCCAACCTCTTCGCCACTTTCTTTTAAGCTGCTCCATGAACTATCAATAATAGTACTTGTTACGCCCGGATAGTCAGCTACAAATACATCTGCTTTTTGCGCGATGATTGCATACTCTCCAGGATTAATAATTAGATCATCACCAGCAAATAAAGTTAGCCCATGGTTTGTTTCTGCCTCCCAAAATTTCCAGCCAGTGATATCAATAGGACTATCTGTCGTATTCAATATCTCCAACCACTCATGACCACTGCCTTCGCTGGCACCGATTTCGTTAATGACAATTGTTAGGTCGTCAGCCATTAAAATATTTGTAGGATAAAAAAAGAGCGCGATGAGCACCGTGTTGATTACCAAGTGTGGTAATCTGTTCATAGAGATTATTTAGTTTATTAGTTAGTAAATTTATGTTGTATGGAAATTCTAAATCACAATATCGAAATCCCAAACAAATATCAAATTACAAATTTCAAATCCCAAATATTTACTTTGATTTTTCTAGAATTGATCCAAATATTTTAGTAAATTCATTTGTTTCATTGATTAAGTCTTTTCGTTTATTATTTAAATCTTGGTCATCGATATCAATTAGTCTTAACCAGTAACGACTTTCCTTAGATTCTTTTTTGCTAATTCTAATTCTCATAAGAAAATCTTTTTTGCCTAATGATTCATTGGCTTCAATATAGTTAGCCCCTACCGAACCGGATGATCTTATTAGTTGTTTACAATATTCAAAATTACTAACAGACTTTGGAACGCATTTAACAAAATCTCTAACCTGTTTAGCAAAAGCTAAGCTACGATCCTCTAAGTCGTATTGCTTGTAATTTGTTATTTGATTCATTGGAATTTATTTGGGATTTGGGATTTAGAATTTGTGATTTTTAATATTGATGAGATTAGCAAACAATAACATCAAATCTTACTTAAATAAATAAACACAGCGAGTTTTACCTCGCTGCGCCGTGTTGAGCCTAATATATTAGCCTCATATTTAATATAACATATATTAATAAATTGTCAAGAAAATTGTATGAGGTATAATGAAGTTATGAAACTATTACACATCAAGAAGAATTTTGATCTTACTACTGTTATTTATATTATTTTAATTTTTGGAGTTGTGGGTTTAGGGGTATATTTATTTATTTCTAAACATCAAAAAAATAACGATGCTACGCCTGGGTATCAAATAGTACTACCCCAACCAAGTTTTGAAAGTACGGTATCGGTCGAAGAAGCATTAAAGAATAGAAGGTCAGTTCGTGAATACAAAGATCAACCAATTAGCATGCACGAACTTTCACAGATATTGTGGGCAGCACAGGGTATCACTAGTGATGAAGGATTTAGAACTGCTCCATCAGCCGGTGGTTTATATCCACTTGAATTATATGTAGTTTCGCAAAACGTAGCAGGACTGGAAAGATCAATATATAAATTTCATACAAAAAGTCACAGTCTAGATAAAATAATCAACACCAACAAAATAGAACAAATTGTTTCCGCAGCCAATAACCAAGAATTTATAGGCCAAGCACCAGTAGTCATTATAATAACAGGAGTGCTTAAGAGAACCACTCAAAAATACAATGAAATAGGAGAACGGTATGTGTATATAGAAGCAGGCCACGTAGCGCAAAATATCTATCTACAAACCTATACATTGGGTCTGGACACAGTAACTATTGGAGGTTTTGATACTGAAAAAATCCAATCACTTCTAAATTTACCAGAAGGAGAAGAACCTATTTATATAATACCGATTGGTAAATAAAGTTGAATAAGTTCACATACATATTGGACTCCGAAAGGAGTAAAAGTGTATGCAAATAGGATTCAAATATCATGATTGCCAAGGATTTGGCAGGTTGTATAATTATGGATTAAAGCATTTTAATCCAAATAATATGATCACAAA
>JAHIRB010000021.1 GCA_018818885.1 Patescibacteria group bacterium
GAATGGATAGAACTTAAAAATATCAGCGACAAAAAAATTGATATTACTGGCTGGAAAATTTCTGATGCCACCAAAAGAAGATATATAATTGAAAATACTAAAATAAAATCAGGCGAATATGTTATTTTGCATAGAAGTCTGACTAAAATCGCCCTGAACAACTCAGGTCAGGAATTTGTCAGATTATTTAATATAGATGGTTGCATGGTAGATGAAATAAGTTACGAAGGAAAAGTAGCTAGCGACATCTCATACGCGCTTGATGAAAGTTGGCAATGGACCACAAATCCTACGCCAGAAGAGAAAAATATTATTGTGCCTCCTAATTCTGGCCCAATTGCTGTAATCGACGCCCTAACAGAAATTTATGTTGGTGACATAATTACTTTTGATGGATCTGATTCTAATGACCCTGATGGTGATCAACTAATTTATAATTGGAACTTAAGTGATGGAACTTTTAGTGCCTCTACGACATTTGACTATATTTTTAATATCGAGGATCAATACGATGTTGAACTAATTGTAACTGACACAACTGGTGCGCACGATACTGCTAAAACCACTATTGACGTTTTAACTCTCGAAGATACCTTTACTTACATAGCTCCTCCTCCACTGCCAATTGATTCCGATGCATTAATTTTACTTTCGGAATTTTTGCCAAATCCCGTTGGTTCTGATTCTACTGAATGGATTGAAATTTATAACCCAACTGATTGGCCGATTAATCTTTCTAATTGGCAAATTGACGATAATGATGGCGGCAGTAAGCCGTTCACGATTGCTGACACTGCTATTGAATCAAAACAACATCTCGTCTTTAATCGCGAAGATACAAAAATTGCACTTAATAACTCAAATGATTCTGTTAGACTTTTTGATCCTGTAGGCATTCTCGTTGATCAAATTGATTATGAAAAAATAAATGAAGGTAATTGCCTTGCAATTGATAGTAACTTAATATGGCAAGAAACATCTCAATGCACACCTAACCAACATAATGTTTTTGAATTTGTTCCAAGCCAAACATTAAACACTATCACTAAAACAACCTTGGAAGAACTAGATGATTTCGCTATTAATGACCAAGTTATAGTCGAAGGCACTGTCACAGTTGAACCAGGCATACTGGGAAGCCAAATCTTTTATGTTTCTGGATCTGGAGGAATTCAAGTATATATGTATAAAAAAGATTTTCCAGACATGAAGGTTGGTGATGTTGTTGAAATAGCTGGTACATTAGCAGAAAGTGGTGGTGAAAAAAGGTTAAAAATTTCTGCCAAAGAAGATATTGTGATTTTGGCACATAACAATAATGTTGATCCACTTGAGCTATCAATTTCAGAAATAAATGACGAACAGGTGGGATCATTAGTAAAAATTTCCGGACAAATAACAGAAATTAAAAGTTCTACTATCTGGTTGGACGATCAAACCGACGAAGTACAAGCATATATTAAGCAAACAGCCGGAATAAAAAAAGAATTTTCTGAAGGTGATTTTATCCAATTGACTGGCATTCTTACCCAAAGCAAAAATGGTTTAAGAATTCTACCTCGCTCACAAAAAGATATTGTTGTAAGTAAAGTCTTAGGTGAAAGTAATATTGAAGAAATCTCAAAAACTAAACAACCAATTAACCAAATATCAAAATATTTAATAGCAATAACTATAATGCTCGGAATCGCGACAGTGACTCAAAGTCTAAAAATTAAAAAACTGCTGAAACAATAATCCTGCCTAACCCATCCTGTCCTCCCCTTATTCTAAGGGGAGGGACGTTAAATGTAAGTCAACCTTTCTTTATAAGATAATCGACCATCCAACGTCCCCACTCTTAATGCAAGAGGGGACAGGAGGTGTTATAAAGGTATGAAATACATCTACAACAATAATAAACTTAAAAAATACCGACGCAAACTTAGGAATAACCAAACTGAGCACGAGGAAAAACTATGGTCTCATTTACGCTGTAAACGATTTTATGATTTAAAATTTATTAGACAATATAGCGTAGGGCGTTACATTCTAGATTTTAATTGTCCAAAGTTACGTTTAGCTATTGAAGTCGACGGAGGCCAACATACAGAATATGAAATACGAAAAAATGATATCAAACGAACGAATTATTTAAAAGAAGTAAATATCAAAGTCATCCGTTTCTGGAACCACGAAATTACAGAAAATATCGATGGCGTACTAGAAAAAATATATTGCATAACATCAAAACTAAACAACGAAAATGAAAAGGTGCTCTGTCAAAACTACGACAAAGCACCTAAACACTACAACGAATAGCTATCCCTCCATTATTGGCCAAGCACGGGGCATAGCAGCCAATTTTCTTGCCCTCCAACCAGTACACCGTTGTTCACGCAAGGCACTTGTGAACCAGGGAGATGGCCATCAACAAACACCTTCCCAAATAATTTCAGTGCCTTCTCATAAGACATATAGCCCTCACCTTTACAGAAAGGACAATAGGAAGGAATTTCTAGTTGATCACTCACAACAACTCACCTCCTTCTCTTTTTTGCTAATACTAAACCAGCCTTTTTCGTAAATCAAAGTTCTTTTACTATCTTGATTTTCTTTTATCACTCCTTTCCCTCCAGGTAAAAGATTAAATCAAGTTCTAAATTTAACAAAAAATCCGATCGTCATATGTTTCGATCGGAGGTTTGCGTGGTGTTTGGTTTTTCTAGTATGATTCTTACGTTATACCACAAACCCAACCGATCTTTGTATCGATTGTATCGTTTGTGATAATTGTGTTTAAAGAAATTATCATACTTCTATTATTATTTTACTCTATTTAATTTACTTGTCAAGTAAAAAAAGAAAGGCCGCCTCTCAACTTCGAAAGGCGGTCTTTGACCAAACTTCTTATCCCCCTTGACGGTTAATCTCTTCCAGTGTATCTGCAATGCGCTCTTTTGATTCAGCAATGCGGGCAATGTTGGCTTCGATTTTTATTAATAAGCGTATTCTTTGCCGTGTCCCGGAAAGGACTAATGTCGCGAATGCTCCAGCAAACAATATCACTAAGAAAATCAAAGCTTTCTCCCAAAAATCACCTACAGGCGCAAGCATGATCAGGGATAAAGACCCAATAACGAGTCCCTCAACTAATAAGTTGAACGCCCTGAAAATTTTCAAAAACCTTTCCATTTTTTCACGCGTCACTTCTGGTAAGAATATACCAGTATCTTTAATTTCCTCTGTAATGATTCCCTCCTGGTTTTGTTGTGCTAAGTATTTCTGTATATCAGTAATAAGTCTGTCCATATAATCTGGTTCTTTCATTATGATGCCCTCCTTTTCATGCTATCTTTGCTGCATCTCTAATCTTTTGGTTAGGTATCTTTTCTCCGCATTCATTACACCTGATTACTGCATATCCGTTTAATTTTCCATGCCCAAGACACAGCGCAAGTCAATCATAGACGTGAATGTTATGAAAACATCCTTTTGCTTTGCAAACAATTTTTTGCACATGCCCGCAATACTCACATACGTATTGTAAATAGTTCATATTTTCCCTCCAAATTTTTGCCACCTTGACCACATTATAAAGTATCATAATAAATCTTGTATTGTCAATAAGAAAAGGCCGCCTCGCAACTTCGCGTGGCGGCCCGTTATTTTTTTCGACTTGTAACTATTCCTCCTTTTTGGGAAGCGGAATTCTTACAGAGTATGAGGAGCCACCGGTTTTACCCAGCGCCTTTTTTATCTTGGCAATTTCTTCGTCATCGGATCCTGTACCGACATATACTGCTTCGTTTGTATTTTCATCAAAATATATCATCAATTCCTCCTTCACGTTATTGAATTTTTCCTCATCCAGTCTATAATGGCAAAAATCGGAAATCTCAATCTACACTGTTTGGTTGGCAAATTGCCATTTTTTCCTTTCTTTATGAGTGAGCCTCCGCCATTTCCTTGATTATGCTTACCATTTCTGTTACATACTTCTGCATAATAACGCGTATTTCCGCTTCGCCTTTTCTTTCCTCGAGTGCTAGATTATATTCTTGTACTGCTTTTGTTGGGTCGTAATCACAACCGATCACAGCGACTTCTCGCCGAATTCTTCTTGGTATCTTAAAACCAAAAGGTGTGGGTCGCCATTCTATTACCTTAAAACCTTCTTCTTTACTGCCTAGACCCAGTGATCCGACAACTGCAAACAGGCAGACATTGACGTTTTTGACCAACAGATAATGAAACACATTTTGATGAGCTTCTTCTGGGTCAATCACCTTGCCAGTACGGGTACCAACCGGAAAGTTAATTACAATTCTGCCGTCTTCTTCATTCAAAATTTCAAAAGACTCTAACCTCACTACCTCTCTTTCCTGCCGAACCTTGGCAAGGGTTTGTCCGATTAACGGTTTCCGGTCTTTGGTTTTATCGTGTCGCGCTGGTACAGGAATGCACCAGAAATAATGACCAATGGGTTTTACCCAGTCTGGCATCCACACATCCTTGACCAAATTGACAGGCCAATATCGTATGTTGAGGATTATCCGCCACCACAGTATTGCCAGTTCCGCCCAGAATGGGTCGGCTATTGATTTGTGATCGAGTAAGCATATGGTGCGTAACGTGATTTTGAAATCACCCTTTACTCGTATCCTCACTCCTATTAGACGGAAGAGAAACCAAACTACAAGCAAGATGCCAGTCAACAAGACTTTTTGATACGGTAGTACAACAACTAGAATCAAAAAATTCTTGATTGCCTTAAGCAATCTTCTGGAATGCCATAAGTCCATAAAGGACTCTGGCATTGTTTTAATGATTAATCTTTTAGCCATGTCAGAGTACCTCCTTTTTCAAAGACCTGTGAATGTTTTGATGTTTGCCAATTTAGCGAATTTACGTTATCATATTATATATAGAAATGCAACATATGAAATTAGCCTTAACTTTCGACGACGTCTTGCTCGTCCCACAAAAATCTTTCCACTCCCCAGAAATGGTTTCTACAAAAACCAAACTTTCAAGGAGGGTTTTTTTAGATGTTCCGATTATTTCTGCTCCTATGGATACTGTTACAGAAAGCAAAATGGCAATAGCCATAGCAAAAGCTGGTGGTATTGGTGTGATACATAAAAATATGACAATAGCTAACCAAGCTGCTGAAGTCAAAAAAGTTATAACTAAAAAGCTGCTCTGTGGTGGATCCATTTCTGTTGGCGACGAAGCTATAAGTAGAGCTAAACAAATGGCAAAAGCTGGTGTTGATATATTGGTTGTTGATGTGGCGCACGGGCACTTCCATTTGGTTGCCAAGACAATAAAAAAGTTAAAAAAAGATAAGGCATTAAAAAAAGTTGATATCATTGGCGGCAACGTAGCAACGGCCGAAGCTGCTCGCGACTTGCTGAAAGCAGGAGCTGATGCAATTAAAGCTGGTGTTGGCCCAGGATCTATCTGCACCACTCGCGTGATAGCTGGTATAGGCGTTCCTCAATTGACTGCTATAATGGATGTTGCTAAAGCTGCCAAGAAAAAAGTTCCGGTTATTGCTGATGGTGGTATTAGATATTCTGGTGATATGGTAAAAGCTTTAGCAGCGGGAGCAGACACTGTAATGCTTGGCAGTCTTTTAGCTGCTACTTTGGAAGCACCCGGGAAAATCATTTCTATCAAAAGTAAAAAATATAAAGTATATCGTGGTATGGGTTCAATTGCTGCTATGCAAAAAGGTTCTAAGGATAGATACCAACAACAAAAAAACAAAACTTTAATAGCGGAGGGAGTTGAAGGTATGGTTGAATACAAAGGCAAAGTAACTGACGTGATAGATCAATTAATTGGCGGTTTAAAACAAGGTTTAGGTTATAGCGGAGCAAAAGATATCAAAACTCTCCAGAAAAAAGCAAAGTTTGTAAAAATTACTCAAAAAGGACTTTCTGAATCACATCCACATAGTTTAGTAACATTTTCAAAAAATCCTAACTATTCTTCACTCAAACAAAATAAATTCCTATAACTAATAACAGTCTATGAAAGCAATAAATTATTTTAATACAAAAAAAATCACCCTATTAATCATTCTACTATTAATGACAGTACTAATTGGAGGGTGTAAACATAATACTAAAACAAATGGAGTCACTCCAACAACCAATGACACTAAACCCTCAACACAAGTTAGCACAAAAGCGCCTGCTGATGCACCTCAAGATGCTCCAGTCGTACACTTAGGCGAAACTAACTGGCCTTCAGAAATTGGATTCCTTGTTGCTGGTGATAAAACAAATAGTGCAGCATATATTCGTGGCAAAAGTTATGAATGTTTTAAAGAAGATGGTTATGTAGTTTATTGTGAATCCAAACCTTCAACGAAATGTAATTCTGGTGATGTATATTGTGAAGATGTTGGAAGGTATATGTATTGTCAAAATAATCAATGGCGAAGTTATATAGAATCAAAATGTACAGAAAGTGAAATTATCAAAGATTGGGGAATTGTATGCAGCAATGATAATTATTCAGCTATATGGAGTGACAAAAGCAGTAATATATATTTAGATGAAGCAAGCCAAGCTAAATTAGATGCTGCAGTCAAGGCTCAAGGTAATACTGCTTTAGCTGGAATTGCTGACTTAACATGCTTGACATCACTTAATCTTAATAATCTTGATTTATTTAACCCAGTAACTATTACAGACATTTCTGCTCTTACCAACTTAACCAATTTGAAAACTCTGTATATTGGTAATCATGATATAACCGATGTAGCACCATTAATAAAATTAAAAAGACTGACAAACTTAAGTATTGCTAATAATCCAATTACAGATATTTCTCAATTAGCCGATTTGCCTAATTTAGTTAATGTAAATGTAGATAGAATTGATGCTGACACCTCTGATAACAACTGCGACAGATTAAAAAATATATTACCAGAGATCAAAGTAGATTGTTAAAATCGTATAAACAACCAGATAACAAAAGAGGCCTACTCGGCCTTTTTTTGTTCATCAAAAATTTAAAACTACACACTATTTCTTCATTCTCTTTCTAAGCCGCATGTGAGCACTTTGCAGTTCGTGCAAAAGCTTTTTTTCGTCAACTACATTATGTACTCTGTTTGAAATGATAAATTCTCCATTAATCATTAAATCTCGAATATAACCATAACCATGGGTAATCATGTTACCGACTAATGATAACGGCTTATTTTCGTTATACGGAATAAAACTTCTGTCGTTGAGTTTCCAAAAACTCAAATCCGCCCGATAACCTGGTAAAATCTTTCCCACCTTGCCTAACTTTAACATAGCTGCGGGTTGGCAAGTGAGCATCCTAAACAAATCTTCATATAATACTATTTTTTTATCTTGATGCATAATGCGTGTCTGCAAAGCTTCGGAAAGAAGATCTAAACTATTTTTAGAAATTATACTATCTGTTCCTAATGCCATTTGATTGATTGCTTTGTGCTTATAAAACGTTGCGTAATTAAATATTCCACTTTTATGAATTTTATTTGATGTTGGAAGATGGACAATCCCAGCTCCTCTTTTTTTAACAAGCTTAATTTCTTCTTCTGTTAAATGCACCGCATGAGAAAGTATTATGTTTGGACCCAACAGACCCATTTCTTCTAACACAAATATGGTTCTATTACCAAACTTTTTAACGCACTCTTGAACCCAGTTTTCAGTTTCTGCTGCATGTACAGTAAAAATTACATTATACTTTTTCATCAATTGCTTAATTTGTAAAAGTTGTTTTTTGGATGCTCTGTGGACATAATGAATTGCAATCGCTGGCTTGGTATAATATTTATCTTTCTTTTTTAAAATTCTTTCTACCATGGCAATGGAATTTTTGGGATGCGAATTTGAAATCGCAGATACTGCATTAACAACATTTTGTTTTGTTAGTTTTGCTGCTTCTTCAATAGCTTCAAACGATCCATAATGTGAAAAAGTGGTAGTAATACCATTACTTTGCTCTTCGGTAAAATCGCCTATTGCTCCCAAAACATAATCAGAATGTGTCATCTTACCTTCGAACTCTGCCATTTTAACAACTTGTTCTTCGATATTTCCACGGTCAAGTGACATAGAAGAACGTAGTAGATACATTGGCGGATGGGCATGAGCGTTAATAAATCCAGGAGTAACTACCATGCCATCGCGTTCGTAAGCATGATATATTAGATCAAATTTTTCAAAATCAACTTTTTTCTTACCAAAAGAAAAAATGTCTTTAATTTTGCCATTTTCTACAACAATTGATTTATCTCGCCAAACTTTTAAGCTTCCCCTGTCATCGCAAGTAATTACCATAGCCGCCCCGTCAATTAGTATTTTTTTGATATTATCGGTTTGACGTACCAAAGTATAGCGCGTTCGGCCTTGCCGACGGCTTTCATAATCATTGTTTTCTGCTAAAAATTTATAGCTATTATTCTTCATACCCGGTAGTAGTCCCGTATATTGGGATAGAATTATTTATTAAAATTATGTTTATTAAAACAATGTGCCTAATAGTGTTTTTTCAATTTTTACGGGATCACTACCTGGCATGCTTTAATTATAAATATTTTAGACACTTTTAGCAATTTAAAATTTTTGTTATAATTTATCTAATGTCTATACAGTTTTCACAAATATTAACTCGTGGGGATAAAATAAAGATTTTAGTACTATTAATAGTGGCTTCTTGCGCCTGGTTTTTTGTCTGGCGGGAATATAAAAAACCAATTGATATCAATTGGCAAGATGCGCAAGTACAGCACATCGAACGCTAAATATTTAAAAATTATAACTTTTTATTGTAATTGTGGCAAGCCCTTGCCATTTTTTAATAATTTGTTATAATATTGTATACTTGGATTTTATACATTGTACATTGTCACTTGACACTTGTGTGCGGCAGTAGTTTCCACCTACGGTGGATCCGCCGCAGGCGTACAGTTTTGATATTATTGTTTGAAAAATTTACTATTTATAATTTATTTTATTGCGCGGCAGTAGTTCAGTTGGTAGAACATCTCCTTGCCAAGGAGAAGGTCGCCGGTTCGAGACCGGTCTGCCGCTCCAAATCGGAAACCGCGTTTCGTGCGCGAAAATTTCCCAGCCGAAATTTGCTAAAAATTCACATTTTGTATCTTTCAAAATAAAGTTCGAGCCGATTTTTTTAAGAAATGTTTTTATTTCCATATAGTTGCCGCCTGCGGCGGCTTTTTTTGTTTGTTTTAGCTCTAAAATAAATTCTCTCATAGGTTCGAGCCAATTATTGCCTTGGCTTAATTCTTTTGCTTTTTCCTGCGTTTTAATTTTTCTATTGATTAATTGTTCTTTTTTGCTTAGATAAACCTGCCTTTCAATAATTCCTTCTAAATGCGTATCCAACAGCTTATCTAATTTCTTATCAATAGAAAAAACTTCATTTTTAAAAGAATTGATTAAAACAGCAGAGGCCCTAACTTTTTGCTGTTTTTCTTTTTCAATTTATAATAGCATTTTATCTGCCCAATTATCAGAAATTGAATATTGCTTTAATGTTTCTTTAAACTGCAAAACCAATTTTTCTTCCCTTACGTATCTTTGCGTGCAAAAACCTTTCTTTTTAGTGCATCTGTAATAAACATGGCCTTTTTGCCTCTCTGCTGTAATAGCACAACCGCAAATACATTTTATAAAACCAGTAAAAGAAAAATTGTGGTTTTGGTTCTTTCTTTTCTTACCCCGCCTTTGCATAACTGCTTGCACTTTATCAAAAAGTTGCTTAGAAATAATTGGCTTATGTATTCCCTGGTGCATTTCACCATTATACAAAAACACTCCGTAATAAATTGGCCTTTTAAGCACATCTTGAATTCTGTTAGCATTTAACAATTTACCTTTTCTGTTCGTAAGCCCTACTTTTTGTAAGTCTTTAATGCTGTATTTATCTTGAGAGTACAACTCAAATATTTTTCTAACTAATTTATGCCTGTGAGGATCTAAAATTAAAGTATGAGTTCGCAAATCATTTAAGTAGCCGCCAATAGGCGCCATAGCCGGATATTCCCCGCGCCTAATTTTTTGCCTAAATCCCCTTTTAACATTTTCAGACAAGCTATCAATAAAATATTTGGACTGGCCAAAAGCAATGTTTAGCATAAACTTGCCTTGCGGAGTGTTTTCAAACCAAAAAGTTGGAAATTTGAGAGATTTTATTTTTTCCGTATCAACCATGTAAATAACGTTTCCGCCGTCTATGCTGTTTCTGGCTAACCTATCGGGATGCCAGGCAATAATGCCGTCAGCTTCGCCTTGCTATATTCTTTTTAACATTTCTCCGAACACTGTTCGGCCAGGTTCTTTGGCAGTTTTAGCCTCCCAAAGGGAGGCAACTAAAATCAAGTTAAAAAATAATTTTTTACAGAAAATTCAAATTGTTCAAAAAAAAGTTTTTTAAAAAATCTTGCGCTATTTTGTTCATAAAATAAAATAACTCCCTTTTTGTAATCAGCTTCATCAATACTTCGAAAAGATAACGGGCAAGCATTATGAGATAATAAAACAGCATTGGCTATCATTCTGGCTGTTCGCTTATTACCATCCTCAAACGGTTGAATATAAGAAATAAAAAGAATGGCTAAAAAAGATTTAGAAAAAGGATCACTAATTTTATTTAATGACTTTATAGCCTCCTCTAATGATTCTTTAATTTTATGTCGATTATCAAGCGGTTTATAAGATGTCCCCGTTATTCCTACAGCTCTTTTTCGCAATCCTGTTTCTACTCCTAAACCCTTTACAATCAGCTGGTGGACATCTTCGATATCTCTTAATTTTAATATTTTAAACTTGCTCTGATTTACCAAAATATAATCCAGCACTTTTTTATGGTTTAAAATCATAGTAGCTTCTTCTTTTTTATGGCCAGGGGCTTCTTTATTTTCTTTAATTAATATTTCAGTATCAATTAACGAATAAGTGTTGCCTTCAATTTGAGAAGATTTCCAGCTTAATTCAATAGTCAATCTTTCAAATTCTTTTTTTAATGAAGATTGAGATAACTTTTCTACATTAAATAAATATTCATCATTTAAAATTGTTAATGATTTAAGTTCTTGATCAGTAAAAATATTTTCTAAGTTATTGAAGATATCAAAATTAAAATTTTTGTAAGCCACCTTTCTCTCGTCTGGTCCCATTTTAAAATATTGTTCAACATCAAAAAATCTCAATAATTTATTCGTTATTGCCTCGCTATAACTCACATTGCGACCTTGCCCAATTTTGTTAATTAATTTTTCTTTCAGCAATAAATTTAAATCTCGTACAATCGTTATTCTGGAAACATCTTCAAAATTTTTTGTTAGGTATTGCAGAATTGCCGAATTAGTCGTGTCTGGATTTAACCTAATAAAATTAAGTATTTCCTGTTGTCTTTTATTGATTTTAGCCATAAAATTAATTGTATCATTTATTTAACCTAATTGTATCATTTTGAAACAAATAAGTCAACAAATGTATAATCACTCTTTTAACCCAAATTAGGTCTTATATAATAAAAAAGACGGATGTCAATGGTTTCTCAATGACACCCGCCATGCTCTGAGACGAATACTACCGTCTCAGTAAAGCGTTTTCGGCCCTAGGATTTCTCTTTTTCCTTGGGCTTTTTTTGCTGCTCTTTTCCGCTTCCTTGAGCAGTGTAGCGAATAACGAGCTGACCCATAGTTATCACCTCCTTTCCTAAGAAGGTTTAAAGGCAGCCGTTCTATCAGATGTGTTCACAACCATCATTCTTGCTATCAGCTCCTCTCGCCATTTCTCATCCTCATAGAACAAGGACGGCAGAGAAAACAGCAAGCTTTCCCAAGGAGCGTTTGGAAACCTGGTTCTCCAGGGGCCAAACTGCGGTGTCCCTGGAATGGACGAATTCGACCAGACATTGGTTTTAATCCCCATGCCAGACAGAACTTTTGCCCACTCAATCGTTTGGTTGATTGTTGCTTCTTCTTCCAGCCTGACGCTTGATCCTTCTGCGATTACAAACGCTACCTGAAGGAAACATTCCAAATGCAGGCCAGCGCTGATAAGCGGCACGAGCTGTTCCAGTAGTCTGTCGCAATCCGCCCGTCGGTGTGGCTTTTGGGTCGCGATGAGCATTTCATCTGAAGCGCTTTCGAAAGGTAGTAATACTTTGATTTGAACGCCTCTTTCCAGCGCTCGACGAACCCATTCCTGGAACGGCTGATTCAGCATTCCTCTTACGGTCAAGCCGTTAGAAAATTCGATTGCCTCAAATCCTGCCTCCACGATCGCATCCAGAACTTTGACTCCCTCCACAGCCTGGCTTAGACTAAAACCAAGCAGATTGTCGTCTTCGAACTGAATGCCATGAATTCCTCGGGCCTGTAGGTTTCGTAATTCTTCTTTGACAGAACCCAGAGATCTCCTAACCAGCTTTTGGCTTCGCGTGGCGCAAAACTTACAGTTCCCGCCACAGCCGTCTGAAGTTTTGATCTGGAGGGTGGGCCGCACGAGTGGCGGACCAGAGTGAGGATGTCCAATCTCCTGATATGTTTCCTCGTATTTTGGCCACCAAATATCACGGTCAGGCAAAATATCGAGGTCGCAGTCATCACTACTCAGTAGCCCAATATTCAAAGGCTTTCCGATTCCCACCGTATAGCAAATTTGCGTTGTTGCCAGTTCTGGTGGCAGGAATTCTCTTGGAATGGTTGCCACGCCAGGGCCACCGAGAAGAATTGTGGGGTTTGTTTTCTGGCGCAGAGCGTTTACTAACTGCACCGCAATCCCAATCTCGGTTGACACACCGATGTGAACACCGATTACATCGGCTTGACGTTCAATGATGGTTTCGGTCAGTTGAGGAATTGGCAAACCGTATGTCCACCATTTTCCCCCATCGGTCCAGCCTGCGCCTTGCTCGATACGGCCATCAAGATATTCAACATCGGCGGTAAGATATTTCGCCAGATAAGCGGCCCATAGTGGTGGTTGTACACGTACTACTTTAAGTGGACAGACAGTTGGTATATCAACCAATAACATCGATTTCATAATCCTCTCCTTCCATTTTTCTTCTCGCATTCTTTGTATATCCCTTCCCTTTGTTCGCGCTTGGATCTATTTCGTCTTACAAGCGCATGTGGAAGAGTGACAACTATAAGAAAGTAAAAAGTACCAATAATCAACAACACCCCAATTAGTCCTATCCATTCCATTACTGAATTAGACATTGTACCTCTCCTTTTTTGGTTGTTTTTTCATTTTCAAAGACCAAACGCTTCTCGTAATTGAGAAGCGCTTAGGATTGAAAACTAAATTGTTGTTTGAATTTATGCTGCGAGAGGCCAGATGAGTTCAAACATTGAACGTGCCATCTGAGCAATTGGCTTGCTGTCAATAATTAAACCCATAAGTTCTTTTTCTGAACTTATAATACCTATGGTATCTCCATAGATGAGCATGGAGGCATCAAATTTAAATTGTTCAGGTAAAAATCGAGTTGTTCGTAAATTCTTATCATCGTTTTCCCTAAAGTTTTTCATTTCTGGTGTTTCTAGTGCAGCTATACGTATAGTTTTGCCTGCTGCTAAACGAGCTGGAATATACACTTCATTATCATAGTCATATGTAATGACTTCTTCTAGATTAGCGAGGTTTCCAATAAATAATATTTCCTTATCTGAACGCTTTACTGAATCATCACATATGTTTATGTAACCCTGCCTTCCTTCGTAATACTGTATACGCGGTTTTGTTTCTGAAAGATTAAACATTGACTTCAGCACAGGCATGGATTTTTTTAGACTTTCCAATTTTTCCTCTGAAAGGCGTAATAGTTTTTCTGGTTCTTGTGCAATATATTGCTGTTTACCTTTTACCACGGTTTTATTAACAATTCCTTTCTGTATCATTGTTTCAAGGATAATATAGCAAGACGTTCTTTTAACATCAGCTTTTTGAGAAACCTTGGCAATATTTGTTACACCCAACTCAATTAAAGCTAAATATATCTTTGATTCGTTTTCACTTAATCCTAAAGCTTGTATTGTTTGGCTTAAATTAGACATATGTTTATAATTTATTTGTCTACGTATTAGACAACATTAGTTATATATCCATTTTAAACCATATTTATTTATTTGTCAAGGGTCAAGATTTACTTTAAATTTAAATAATTTATTCTCTAACATCCTATTCTAGCATAATAAACATATTTTGTCAAGAGATTAGACAAAAATAAAAAAAGCATACATTGTATGACTAGATCTTTGATAATTTTATTTGTGATTATCTAAACTTGTCTATCTGAAATAATGCAACACCCGTTGCTACAGAAACGTTAAGTGACTCCTTCGTCCCCTGCATAGAAATTTCAATAATTTCATCAGCTTGATTTAATATATTCTTCTTTATCCCTTCCACTTCATGCCCAACTATCAATGCTAAAGGAAATTTTGGTTTAAATTTTAAAATTGACTTACTCTTTTTGCTGGTTTCTAACGCCACTACATTAACTCCATCTCTCTTTAACTTCTTAACTAAAGCCAATGTCTGCTGACATTTTTCCCATTCTACCGACTCCTCTGCTCCCAGCGCAGTTTTGCTGATCTGATTTCTCGGTGGTGTGCCAGTATAACCGCATAAATAAATCTTTTCGACCTTAAAAGCATCGCAGGTTCTAAAAAGTGAGCCGACATTGTACAAACTCCTAATATTTTGTGCTATTAGATATATTTCTTTTTTACGCTTGGCAGTTGACATATTTAGTATTATCATTATAATAGTATAGTATTTATTGCAAATTGTTAACTACGCCCAGGTGGTGGAATTGGTATACACGCAAGACTTAAAATCTTGTGGTCTTACGACCTTGCGAGTTCGAGTCTCGCCCTGGGCATTAATAATAACAATACTAAATATATAAGGGTTCGACTATGCCCGCCGAAGTCCAACAGGACGTAGGCGGGGTCCCGCCCCGGGCACTTATAAATTATAAAAAAATATTAAAATTGACTGGTCCTGAGCGACTCAAAGTTAACCTAAGTTAAGTCGAAGGGCCTTGGGCACCAATAAAATTTATGGATTACTATCTTATAATTTATTTTCTTGCAGGCGTTCTGCAGGATTTTTTATTGACATTAAACTGGCGATTTATTGCTAAAGATAAAACCTGGCCAGCAGCTGCTTTTTCTTTTTTGACAACTGTCGTTTCTCTGCTTGTGCTATATAATATTTTAACGAAACTAGATAGCCAAAGAAGTATTATAGCGATATTATTCTACGCTCTAGGTATTGCAACAGGAACTGTGCTTGCGATGAAAACAAAAATTGGCTTTAAAAAATAGTGTCCTATCAAAAAAGTAAGGCTAAACCTTCTTTTTTTATTTGCCTTGACTTTTACATATATATTAATTAAGATACAGGTCGGATAAGTTTCGATGGCTTTTACTATATACGAAGGAGGTGTGCAAATGAGATACTCGTTTTCTGCAATTGTAATGGTGATAATGTTCTTTGCTTTTTCAATCGCGTTAACTCTATGCGGTTGCGCGCAAACTCAAGATTTCAAACCCCCACCCACACACACAATCGACAAACCCGACCCTAACGAAACAACAATACCCGTTAACGCTCTACTGAAAAAGCTGGAAGTGATGGCCTACACCGGAGCCCGCATTATCAACATTGAGGTCTACTGTGAAGGTTCCAACTTGTGGTGTTTTACAGACGACGGCATCAATCTCGATCCTGGGCAAACTCATACGTTTGAACTTTCCCCACAAGGCAAGTTTGTCACAAAGATTGTGCTTCGGTCTCGCGGAATGCTTGTGTTCACAGGTATTCCAAGCTACAACATCCCTCTCGAAAAAATCCGAGCACGTCTTGAGGCTCAAACCCACTTCATCGTTATACCGCATGGTATGCACATTAAGCAACTGTCGCTGGAGGTCGTTGGCAAACAAGACGTTAAAATTCTTTATCTGCAAATAAACGGACAAGGTGTTGTCGGCGTACCGCCCAAAATAAAAAGTGGTAACTCTCATACCATAAGAACTGACGCACATGTCAAAACAACCAGCATCAAAATAGTCATTCAATCAACTAAAGGAACTTCTTATCTACAAGTATGGGCAAGACCTATGCGACTCTACCGCTGATGCCAAAGCAATCAAAAAAGGGACGAAGCTACCAAGTCTTCGCCCTTTTCTCTTTATCAAAATTTTGCTAAAATTAAATAAAGGCGAAAAAAAAGGAGGGGTTTTTTATGAAAAAAATTTTTTTGTTTTGTGCAACAATAATTCTTTTTTTGTTGATCACCACAAAAAGCATTGGATTCGCATCACAAAAAAATAATCTGCCACAAACGTCCTGGCACCACACTGAAAATTTACAAATCTCGCCTGAAACATTCGATACCATGGAGAAGGGACACGGCTATATGTACGTAGAAGCCAAGCTCGATTTTTAAAAATCCAAGGCACGCTCTCCACTCTTCCAAAAAACGAGGTGAGGATCATGCGCGCCTTGTTTTTTTTGTATTTTAAAAGTAAAATTTATACACTATGGGACATCAAACATCAAAATCTTATATAAACTTACAAAACCGGCTGGATAAATCTCCGCAAGGTGCACCTGCAACCGACACTTTATTTAAAATATTAGAAGTGTTGTTTTCTTCTGAAGAAGCTGAGCTTGTCTCTAAACTTCCAATTAATATGTTTTCTGTAGGAAAAGCTGCTAAGATTTGGAATAAATCAAATGATGAATCAAGAAAAATTCTTGATGGTTTAGCAGATAAAGGAATAATGGTTGATATCGCATATAAAGATACAAAAAAATATTTCCTGGCTCCGACAATGGCAGGTTTTTTTGAATTTTCAATCATGCGAACTGATGGCAAGTTTGATAGAAAACTACTGTCTGAACTTTTTCATCAATATATAAATGTAGAAGATAAATTCTTAAAAAGGATATTTAATTTAGAACCACCGGTTACCAGAACATTTGTGCACGAAGATATGCTCGAAGCAGAGCAAGAATTAACAATTTTAGACTACGAACGAGCAACAAAGGTAATTGACAGTGCTAGCTGTATAACAGTGGGTACTTGTTATTGCCGACACAAAATGGAACATTTGGGCAAAGCTTGCAACATGCCCCAAGATGTCTGCTTAACCTTTAATAACTGCGCTAAAAGTTTGTCTGACCACGGTATTGCTAAAAAAATTGGTAAAACGCAAGCTCACAAAATATTAAAAAAATGTATTGATCTTGGTTTAACGCAAGTTGGCGACAACGTACAAGAAAGTGTAAGCTTTATCTGCAACTGCTGCGGCTGCTGCTGCGAAGCGTTACTTGGTTATAAAAGACTTGGGTATATGCCCAAAATAAATACTAATTATGCACCAAAAATTAGTAATTGCAATGGATGTGGTCTATGTGTTATTAAATGTCCTGTCGACGCTATAAAAATGACTGACAAAAAAGCAATTGTCGATATAGAAAAATGTATTGGTTGTGGTGTGTGTAAAAGATTTTGTAATTTTGATGCTATAAAAATGTATCGACGAAAAAAAACCAAATTTGTGCCAAAAGATAGTTTAGAAAGATTTGTGATGGAGGCTATAGATTCTGGTAGACTGCAAAATCTTATTTTTGATAATTACAATTTATGGACATATGATATACTAAGAAATTTTTTTGGAATTATTCTTAATCTTAAACCTGCCAAAAAAATACTTGCCAATCAACAACTTCAATCAAGATATATAAATGGAATCACAAAATTATACTACAAATTTAATAAAAAAGTTGAAAAAGTTGATTACTCTCATCCTGAGATGAAATAGATCGTTACTTCTACAAGCTGTAGCGAGGAGCGGCTTGTTTTTTTTGTTTTAGAAAGGTAAAATTATTACAATGTTAAATATATTCAAGACAGAAGAAAATCGTTTACCCCTAGGGATTTTTTTTATTTCCTTGAGTGTTTTATATTTTGAACTAACTCTAATTAGATTATTTTCGATTATTTTTCAGTCCAACTTATCATTTTTGGGTATTTCAATCGCTCTTTTTGGTCTTGCTGTTGGTGGGATTGTTGTTTATTTTTTACCGTCTCACTTCGAAGAAAAAGATTTTAATATAAAATTAATATTTCTTTGTCTTAGTTATTCATTATCATTAGCCATTATTGCCATTGTGCTGTTGCTGCCAATTAGAATTTCTAATCTGCCCATAGTATTAACCTTTTGTACATTCATTTTTACTTCAATACCTTTTATTATTGCTAACGTATGTTTGTCATATATTTTTAAAATTAAAACAAAAATCATCAATAAGCTTTATTTTTACGATCTAGTTGGGGCTGCTATAGGTGTCGTATTAGCAATAATATTAATGACATCTCTTTCGATTTTTAACGTAATAATAGTTGCGATTATAACAGGGTTTATAGCAACAATTATTTTTAGTAATAAAAACAAACCAATTACTTATTCAATATTTATAATAATATTTATTTTAGTAATTTTAGTTTGCCAAAATCAAAAATACAACTTTATCAAAATAGATATAATTTATAGTAAATTGAATGCAACAAAAGAAATTATTTTCGAAAAATCAAATTCTTTTTCTCATATCAGTGTTAGTATTGAAGATAATCAGGATGGCGTAGTTCTTGAATCGTTATCGCCTTCAATAAGCCGGGAAGATATGCCAGATATTTTAGGAACAAGAATCGATGTTAATGCCTACACCCCAATTTATGGTTTTGATGGAGATTTAGATAAGGTTAATTTTTTAAATTCAGATTTATCAAGTATCGCTTATCAAATTTCTCCTCCCAGTCAAGTTTTAATTATTGGACCAGGGGGTGGAAGAAATGTTTTAATGGCGTTACTTTCTAAGCATAAAGTTACTGGTGTTGATATTAATCCAATAATTATCAACGACATGATGAAAAATGAGTTTAAAGATTTCTCAGGTCAGCTATATTTAAACCCCAATGTTGAAATAATAGTTGCCGAAGGGAGAAGCTATATTAATAAAGAAACAAAAAAATATCAAGTCATAGATTTACCCTTGGTAGATACTTGGGCATCGACATCCGCAGGTAATTTAGCACTTGTTGAAAGCTATCTATATACAGTGGAAGCTTTCGAACAATATTTGCACCATTTAAAAAAAGACGGCCTTCTTACCATAACACGATGGAACACAGACGGTATGAGAATAGTTACCTTGTTTTTGGAAGCTAGCAAAATACTTGGGATAAGTAAACCTGAAAATAATATTGCAATTATCCAAATTCAAGGTCGTACAGGTAAATACCTAAATAATTACATTGTAAAGACTACTCCGTTTACAGAAAATGAAATTCTTAATATGAAAAATGTTGTCAAAACAAATGATTTTAAAATAATATATTTACCATACGAAAAACATCAAAACGACTATAACGATTTGCTTACATCAAAAGATCAACAATTATTTATTGATAGCTACCATAAAGATATAAAAATTATTGATGATAATCGACCTTTTTTCTTTTCTGCGTCTATTACTAAAAAATCATTTACAAAAAATATTTGGAGGTCTAATGGTGGAATAGTATCGACTTTCTATATCGTTTTATTATTTACTTTACTATGCTTACTTATCCCGTTGATATACACAAAATCATTATTAAAAAAAATTAATAAAAACCAAAGAAGCTTTATATTATATCTTGGATATTTTAGCTGCTTAGGATTAGCATTTATCTTTATCGAGATGTCTCTACTTCAAAAATTCATTCTTTACCTAGAGCAACCAATTTATTCTTATTCTGTTATTTTGGCTGGATTATTATTTTTTGCTGGTATTGGAAGCTATATCAGTAATAATTTTAATTGTTCAAATAAAAAAACTTTCTTTTTTATTGTGCTTAGTATTTTTGTTTTGATATCGGTTCTCTTTCTCTTACTACCAGTATTGATCAACGCAACCTTAAGTCTACCTATATATAATAAAATATTTATTTCTATATTATGTATTGCACCATTATCTATGTTGATGGGCATGATGATGCCGATGGGTTTGAAAAGAATAAACCACTATGAATTAAATATTATCATACCGTGGTGTTGGGCTGTTAACGGAGCTTTATCAGTATTGGCTACAGTAACTGCTATAATATTAGCTATTAACTATGGCTTCAATATTGTCTTATCACTTGGTGGAATTTTTTACATAGTATCATTCTTATTTATATTAAGTCTAAAAGAAAAATCCATATAACTTTTGTTAAAAAATATGAGGTTCTATTGCCTTGTTTTTTTTGTCCTAGAAGAGTAAAATAACAATACTATGCCCGATAGAGATCCAGTAAAATTAAAAATTCCACCGGATAAATGGCTCAGCTTTCAAAATAATATATAATAAATAATTCTAATCCCATTTACGGGACTACTACCGGACTATGACCACAAAAAAAGACAAAGAAAGAGTGGTAAATCCAAAATCTCAAAAATCAGATAAAGTTTTAGATACTACTCTTCGACCAAAATCTTTAACTGAATTTATTGGGCAAGAAAAGATTAAACAAAATCTTGATATTTTTATTTCTGCCGCACAAAAAAGAGGCGAACCCATTGAACATGTTTTGCTTTACGGCCCACCAGGACTTGGTAAAACAACACTAGCACATATTATCTCCAAAGAAATGAATTCTAATATACGAGTTACTTCTGGCCCATCACTTGAGCATAGCGGTGACTTAGCCGCCATTTTAACTAACTTAGAAGATGGCGATATTTTGTTTATTGATGAAATCCACCGCCTCAATAAAGTGGTTGAAGAAATTTTGTATCCTGCTATGGAAGAATATGCGTTAGACATTATTATTGGCAAGGGCCCAAGCGCAAGAACTTTGCGGCTTGACCTTCCACACTTTACGTTGATTGGCGCAACTACAAAAATAAGTTTGCTTTCTTCACCTCTACGTGACAGGTTTGGTTCCGTCTACCATTTAAATTTTTATCAAGATGACGAAATAAAATTAATTGTTGACCGCTCAGCAAATTTGTTAAGTTTAATAGTTGATGATTTGTCATCAGCCGAAATTGCTAAGCGCGCACGTAAAACTCCACGTGTGGCAAACCGCTTATTAAAAAGAGTTAGAGATTACGCCCAAGTTAAAGCTGATGGAAATGTTACAGAAGATGTTGTCCAAAAAGCCATGGAGATGTTAGAGGTAGACCAGTACGGATTAGATAAAATCGATAGAGATATTCTAAAAATTATTATCGAAAAATTTAATGGTGGTCCGGTTGGGCTTGGCACAATTTCTGCAGCGACCGGGGAAGAAACCGCAACTGTAGAAGAAGTTTACGAACCATTTTTAATACAAGTTGGATTACTCCATAGAACCTCTCAAGGCAGAGTTGCTACCGAAAACGCCTACAAACATCTAGGAATAGATTTACCAAATAGTCAAAGTTCACCCCCAACCCTTTTTTAAAAGAATGCTACTGACACACTCTATAGACAAAAAGGTGGAGGGTAAGTTATTATAAAAGTATGGAAATAACTTTAGAAATTTTTTATTATGCTTACTTAGTGATGGTGGGAATTTCTTTTCTATTCAGTTTTGTAGTTGTTTGGCATCTACTTCGTTTTGGACATTTTAATATTTCCAGTATAGTTTTTGTTTGCGCTTACCTCGTAGTCGCCATTTCAATTTTAGGTTTTTCATGGCAAATAATTTCTAAAATAAATTGGAATGAACCCATCCAAATTACAGGTGGCTTTCAATTAAATAAATAATTATGCTAAATTTTTATATTTCACACAAAGAACCAAACGAAAAAATAATAATGCTTCTACGTAGGCATTGGACTATCATGTTATTTAAAATACTCTTTTTTGGTCTTGCAGCAATCTTGCCTATAATTTTTTACTTCTTAGCTAATAACTTTATACAGACAATAATCTCTCACAACTTTGGCAATGTTTTGTTTGTATTAATTACTAGCCTTTATTATCTTTATATCTGGTTGTTTATTTTTGCAGTTTTTGTAGATTACTATTTAGATGTTTGGATAGTTACCAATCATAGAATTTTAAATATCGAACAAAAAGGTTTATTCCATCGTGTTATTTCCGAACAAAAGCTTTACCGTATTCAAGATGTTACTTCCGAACTGAAAGGAATACTACCTACACTATTTAATTATGGAACAGTGCACATCCAAACTGCAGCAGAAAAATCAAGATTTATTTTTAAACAAGTCCCAGACCCCCGCCATGTTTCTAAAAAAGTTATTATGATGTCAGAACAGAGCAAAAAATTTAAAAGGATCATGGAAGAAAAAGAAGAAATCACAACATAAATTATTATCAAAAAAAATATGGCCTCTAAGGGTCATATTTTTGTTTTTGTTTTTGTAAAGAATTTCAGATCGAAAACAAGAAAAACATGAGTATTGGAAAGAGCTACCAGTTTATCCTCTCACCTTTTTCATCAAAATTGAAATTTTATTCAAGAAAAAGGGTGAGGGGATAATTCAGCAAAATTTTAATCAAAATAATTTTTATTTTGATTAATCTTTCTACCAACTATTGATTATTTGCCTATATAGGCACTAACATCTGTTTCTTGTGCGATGTATTGTCCTGGCATCCAGCCAACTTTTTCTTCTACCGATGCCATAACCGTATTACGTACAATCTTTTGTTCAATTGCTCCAGAGGCAAAGCGTAGACAAAACGCTGCACCTAAAACAATCAAAAAAGCGCTAACAATACTCACAAACATCCCCTTAGCAAGGATTTTTTCTGTCAACGCACTAAAGAATCGTGTTTTTGGTTGTACCGGTGGACATAAAAGCGATAGGATTTCATGCCCTGGTTGTGGTTCTGGCATAGTTTTGTTTTGTTTTTTGTTTTTGCTTCGATATTGCTTCAGATGAACTCTGAGCTTCGAAGAGTTTTACTCCCCGCTTAGTATCTAGGAGGAGATTTTTCAAAATAAAAGACCCTTTTGTGGGGGTCTATATATATCTTATCATACCTTATAAAAAAAGTCAACCCTTCTTTATCAACAGTTCATATATCAAGGTTGACCTTGAGTAAATCGAATGGGTCAAGCAATTCTTATCAACATGTAAAAAAAGGAGGCCGCTGACAAAAATGTCAACGGCCCGACAAAGCTATGCTTGTAATGATGGTGTTCACGCACAACGCGCAAGAATCTGAAACGATTGAGAGTTGATTCTGCTTCGGCGCGGAAACGTGTGGAGAAACGGCTCGCTATCTTTCGATATATGGATAGCTATGCAATGTTCCTCTCCTAGGTGGGACACGGTCGCCCCCGGCACAATAACCAGAAGCGGAAAATGCGGTTCGAGCTTCATGAGTGTAATCACGTCGCTGATGTGGGGGAGCTTTTTCCCATTCGAAAGGAGAAGATCGTCAACTTCTCCGATGACCATACCTTCCGAATGCTGTAAAAGCTGACACATCCCTTCCGAGCCCGTAACGTGACTTACAATTTTTGTGAGATCCAGATTTTGGTCATGCCCGATCATACATTCTTTGATGAGTTCGGGAATCGACTGACCAGTTGTCTCGACGGGAAACTGTGTTTGAGTCGGATCTTGATAGCTGCACAACACTTTTAATTGTCCGCTCATTTTTCCTTTTCCTCCATTTCAAAACCTTTGTTATCCCCTCCATTCGCGCACCTAGCTTTATATCATATAAAATTTATTTTGTCAATCCCCGCCTTTTAATGTTATCATTTTATATATGACTGTGACAACAAAAATAGCTCAAAACACTGTTGTCCAAATTATTGGACGTGGTATTGCTGTTGGAATTGCACTAATTACTTTAGCGATAACCACCCGTTATCTTGGCACAGATGGCTATGGAGCTTACATTACCATAATTGCTTTTATACAAATTTTTAGTATTTTGGCAGATTTAGGAATTCAGATGACTTCGGTTCAATCAATTTCGGAAAGTGGTGTAGATGAATCAAAAATTTTAAGTAACATTTTTAGCCTTCGTGTTTTTACTGCCTCTATTGCCTTGATCCTCACGCCAATTATTATCTTTTTATTTCCATATCCAATAATGATAAAAATTGGTGTACTTATCGCTGCTATTGCTTTTTTTATTGCCGGACTTTCTTCGGTGTTCACTGGCGTCTTTCTAAAAAAATTATTAATGGGTCGATTTACCCTTACCGATATTGTACAAAAAGTAATTACGTTAATCGTTGTTATTTTGGCTGTCTATTTTAATCTTGGTCTTTATGGAATACTGCTAGCCTTAATTATCGCTAATTTATTTCAATTCTTACTACTCTTTAGCTTTTCACAAAAATTAATTAAGATTACCTGGCAAATAGATTTTTTAATTTGGAAAAAAATTCTTTCTAAAAGTTTGCCAATTGTTACAACTATTGCTTTAAACCTTTTATACTTTAAGGGTGATACCGTTATACTTTCTTTATTTAGAAGCCAGCAAGAAGTCGGTCTTTATGGCGCACCATACAGAGTACTGGAAGTTCTTATTAATTTAATATATCTCTTTTTAGGACTGCTACTTCCCTTAATGACTTTGTACTACACAAATAAAAATTGGGAAGCATTAAAAAAAATTATACAACTTGGCTACGATATCATTACCTTAATTTCTTTTCCTCTAATTGTTGGGGGGTTATTTGTTGGTCCTAAATTAATGTCGTTTATTGCTGGAGAAAATTATTTAATTTCTGGCCACATATTAAAAATATTAATTCCTGCAACAATAGCAATATTTTTTGCAGCCATCTTTGGATATCTTATTGTTGCTGCTAACCAGCAAAAAAGGGTGATTAAATTTTATGTAGCAAATGCTATAATTTCTTTAACACTATATTTAATTTTTATTCCTAAGTACGGATATTGGGCTGCTGCTATTATCACTGTATTTTCTGAATTGTTTATATTATTTTCTGCTATTTATGTTGCGCAAAAAATTTATAGATTTAAAGCTGATTTGTCTTTA
This sequence comes from Patescibacteria group bacterium, assembly GCA_018818885.1. GTDB lineage: Bacteria > Patescibacteriota > Patescibacteriia > Buchananbacterales > SURF-54 > JAHIRB01. The sequence goes on from JAHIRB010000021.1 coordinate 25,044, forward strand.
ACCAAAAAATCTTTTCTGGCATCAATGGCCATGGCAATTGCTTTATATTTTGTTGTAGACCTGCACGTTTTGTTTTCCATGTCTATTGGCGCCTCAGTATATCTAGTAATTTTATATCTACTCAAAGGATTTTCTAAAGAAATGATAAAAGAAATAATGAGCTTTAAAAAAACGCCTACTAACTAATTATGTTTATTTTTGATTTCCCGTGGGAAATTCAACATTTTTTTACTGACTTCTGGCTTGCAGTAAATATTACCTTACTGCTCATTTTGGGTGTATTAGTTTATTTAGCCTTAAAAAAACCAGTTTGGGCAAATTTTTTAGTAATTATACTACTTCCAACTTACTTGTTTAGAAGTAATATATTTTGGCTACCTTTAACGTATTTAGAAATTTGTATTTGGATAGTTTTTGTTGCCTTAATTGTGAGAATGATTATTAATAAAGAAAAGGTAAAAACTCATTTTCAATATCCTTACAAATGGCCTATTTTAATAATTTTGCTTAGTGCTACCATTTCAGTTTTTATTTCAACTAACTTAACTGCTGCAGCTGGGCTTTGGAAAGCTTATTTTGTTGAAAGCTTAATGTTTTTTATTGTGTTGATTAATACTGTGAAATCAAAAAAAGACCGAGACATTATTCTTTGGGCTTTAGGTATTTCTACGTTGAGCATATCATTACTGGCAATCTACCAAAAATTTACAGCTTTTGGCATTGCAGAAAGCGCGTGGGTGGCGCCAGACATCAGGCGAGTTAATGCTATGTTTACTTCTCCCAATTCAGTTGCCTTATATCTTGTTCCGATTATGATGATTTATATTGGCTGGATGCTTGATGATATTAAGAATAAACTTTTTGATTTTGGATTTATTTCTAAACTACTGATCTTTATCCTTTCCTGTTTAGCGGTGGTTTATACTGTATCACAAGGTGCGTGGCTAGCATTAGCTGCTGCTTTGTTTTTTTTCTTATTCTTTACTGTATCAAAAAAATGGACAACAGCAATAGTTATAAGTTTAGTTATTTTGACATTACTGATACCGCAAACTAAAAATCTCATAATCTCAGTTGGCATTGAAAGCCCCTCAGCACAAAATCGTTTTGTTTTGTGGCAAGGCTCACTTGATTATTTAACAAGTAGTGCAAAAAACTTTATCTTTGGTGCCGGACTATTTGGTTTTTCTGATATTCTTGATACATTTCGCGATCCACTTAAAATGGAACCACTAATATACCCACATAATATTATTTTAAATTTTTGGATGGAGATTGGTTTGCTGGGGTTAATTGGCTTTGTTTGGTTGATATTTGACTTTTTCGAAAAAGGATTTAAAAAACTTATCGTTGGCGACTTTGGCCAAAGTCGCCTACTGTTAATCGGAATCCTCGCTGCCATGATTACGATTCTTATTCATGGACTTATTGATGTGCCTTACTTTAAAAATGACCTATCGGTTTTATTTTGGATAATTGCAGGCTTGGCAATACTGTAATATTTTTATATAATAACTTTACACATAATTGAAAAAGATAAGGAGGGAAACAATGTCATATTTTTTATTCCTGTCAAAATACGGAAAAGATCCAAGGCAATTTTTTACGATTGTGGAGGTCAACAGATTTGTAGAAAATGCAACCGGATGCAAACTAATAATTCGTCGATGTGAGATCAATAAAAAAGCCGTTGATCCAAACAAAATCATTGATGAAGCGCTAAAAGAATAACTACCCACCAAAAAACCATTGTTTCACTTTCCAACTTGCCGGGGCATCGCGTCTCGGCTTTTTCATATTTCAACAATTTAAAAAGCAGGTCGGGGCCAGGCCCCGACCTACAAATTTTTTTTGACTTTATCTATTTTCTTGAAACTTTATCCAAAAGTTCTCTTGCTTTTTCTTTACCACCCAATCCAAAAGCTAAACCACCTGCCAAAGCAAGCATAGCTACTAAACCAGTAAACAACGTTTGGATCATGCTTGCTGCAACACGGAGTTGCACTAACGCTGCCATCAAAGAAAAAATCAAAATTGACCACTTCCCAAGTGCAGCTAAAAAATGAGCTGAGGCTATGTTAGCAGCTCCTGCTGATTGCTGAATTGCAGACTTAACAAAATTGCCAACAATTATTCCAATAACCATTATCACTACTGCAATAATAACATTAGGAATGTAGGCAACAACTTTATTAAGAAACTGCGAGATCTGTCCTAAATGCAAAATTTCTGCAGAAGCTACCAAAAAAACTGCAATCAAAAACCACATTGTTAAAAGCCCCAAAAGTTTACTGATACCCATTCTAAAGCCAACTTTATCCAATACTTTTAGTACTCCTGCTTTTTCTAGCATCTTATCTAAGTACAGTTTTTCCAATAACTTTGTGATTAATCGACCCAAAGCTTCGGCGATAAACAAACCAACGATAAATACCGCCAATGCAACTACTATTTCTGGAATAATATTGACAAATTTTAACCACAAACCCTGAAAAGAACCTGTAATTACAGCTGTCCAGCTTGATAAATTTGACATAATTTCCCCTTTCTATAATTAACGAAATGTTATTTTTCGTTTATTTAATTTTTAAAATATGATAACTTGTATTATGCACATATCATTTATAATTATAGCAGATATCAACCCTTTACCCCATCCCCCTTAAGACTTTTGACTACGACAACTGACTTGTTTAGATAAAGAGGGAGGGGTTTACAAAACTAAAAAAATGTGCTACAATTACTATGTTAAATTATGACATTTCTATTTAACAAACAAAAAACAAAAACAAAACATACAGCACAAATTATCGCTTTGAGCATAATTTGTTTTTTATTACTTTCTCCCCTAGCTTCCTTACAAGCTAGGGTTTTTGAACCAGAAAATATCTTAACTGATTCTGAATTATTCGATAAGGATTCTTTAAGCAAAGCTGCTATTCAAAACTTTTTAGAGCAGAAAGATTCCGTACTAGCTCGATATTCGCAAGTGGTAGAAGGTACACCAATGACAGCTACAGAAATTATATATGATGTGGCACAAATGCATTCAATTAATCCAAAGTTCTTATTGACAACTCTAGAAAAGGAACAAGGACTTTTACATAAAAGTCATGCTACAGAAGATGAACTTGCTTGGGCTATGGGCTATGGCTGCTATGGTGGGCAATGCAACAGTAAATACGAAGGCTTTTACGATCAAGTGGAATCTTCTGCTGTTACGCAAAATATTTATGTTGACCGCAAATCTACTTTTAGTTTTCAGGTAGGAAAAATGACAGTTACTTTTGATGACTACCACTTAGTTCCAAAAAATCAAGCAACTGCTAATCTTTTTATCTATACTCCTTATGTTGGCTTCTCACCCGAGCTTGGGGTGACTAAGCCTTATGGTGGCAATCGACTTTTTTGGATAATTTGGAATCGATACTTTACTAAAAAATATTATCCAGATGGTTTTGTAATAAAAAATTCTGGCAATTATTATTTGATTGAAAATAATAAAAAAAGAAAATTTGCTTCCAGCTCATTATTTCTAAAAGATTATTCAGAAAACAATGCTCATCAAGTTACAAACGACATCGCAAACGCATACGAAGACGGCGCACCAATTGAGTTTAGTAAAAATACCTTAGTTAAACACCCAACTTCTGGACAAATCTTTTTACTAGCAGATTATGATACCAAAAGACCTATATTAGACAACAACGCTTTAGCTTTACTGGGAAATGTGTACATAGCTGTTACTGCAGGTCAAATACCAACAGTTACCGCTAATAAGCTAATACCCTACAATTTAGGTGATTCAATATCTTCTACTTCTGCCTACCCTCAAGGAAAATTATTCAAAATTGAAAATGGTCAAATATATTTAGTTCAAGATGGCATAAAACATTTAGTTGATCCTGTGGTATGGCGAGAAAAATATAACAACCAAACACCTCAAAATACAACTGCAGCTGCCTTGGAAGGTTTATTGGATGGTTCTATGGATAGATTAGATGATGGCAGTTTTGTAAAAAGTAGCAGTGGAAGATATTATGTAATTGCAACTGGGGGTGAGCGAATGCGTATTCAAACAACTGAAATATTTAGCAGAACTTTTGGGTTAGATAAATTATCTACTGCGATTGTTGTCTCCGACGAGCTTTTAGAAGCCCACCCAGCTGGTGAAACAATAGAATATATTGATGACACAATTAAAGATCCTATAACTCCGACTGCTCCAAGTTCAAACACAACATCTCCAAGCGGATCATATACTGCCCTATTCTTAAATACTCAACCACAAAACATAGAGTTGATAGATGGTGAACAAAAAACCGTATCAATACAATTTAAAAATATTGGTGGTGCTACCTGGCAACCAGAAACTGTTTATCTAAAGGTTTTTGATCAAAACGGGGAGGCTATCTATACTCAAGGACAAAAATTTCCTTTGGCAGAAAGTAGAATAAATAATGGTGAAACAGGCACTTTCTATCCCTTGCTAACTGCACCATCAACAGCTGGCTTATTACAAATACAATTTAAACTTTTTTATCTAAAAAATGGTGTTGAAACTCAAATTACCTCTGGCACACAAGGAAAATTTATCTTTGTTGAAGGTGGAGAAACTTCCCAAGTACTAAGTCACAACTACCCAATAGCTGTAAGAAATGACTGGGGAGTTCAAAATATCGAAATCAGACTAAAAAACACCAGCAAAGATACTACCTGGACTTCTAAATACACCAAACTAAAAATAACCAATGAAGACGGCAGCCAAAGCAGTTTTTACGATCCAAACGACTGGCTAGACGAAACTGTAGCTGCAATACCAATCAATGCCAGATCTATAGCACCAGGCGAAGAAGCAGTTTTTAAATTTACTTTAAAGGTGAGAGGCGTTGATCCAAAAGTATATGGCCACAGAATGGTACTAGAACTAACAGATCTCGATAAAACTGTACTGCTAAGCGGCAGATCTGCTTGGGTTCGTTTAATGCGTGTAGATTAATACAATTTTTACTATTGAGTTCTCCGCCTGAGGCGGATCCGCCTTCGGCGGAAAATCCCATCTACCACCCCTTTTTTAAACAAAAAAAATTCTACTTTAATTGTAGAATTTTTTGTTTTAGAGATGTTGAGTCCGAGGAGCGCAAAACGCGTGCGCCCCTCGGTGTGAAAATAATAGCTACGATAAATCTCATTTTTTTCGAGGATTATACCTATATGCAAGCACGACTCCGCACAGCGGACATTTCATATACCATCTGGTGCCACTCTGTTTGTAAGAAGCTAACTCTTCGTTGAGAGGAAAATCACAATCTCTACACTCAGGTTTTTTGAATGTCCCCCTAAACTTATCGGCTACATCTTCTGGTAGATCACCAAAATCATATTGCTTTTTTTTCACTTGTGTTGAAGAACTCATACCTTGCCCCCTTTGTATTGTTTTTCACAACGTGTGGGTATGACTAATAATATTTCAATCCCGACGTTGATTCACGTCAATGACATTTAAGCAAATGGTTACTCATTTGTCAAGGCTTGTGCAATAAAATATAATCTCAATTCCTTTATAATTTTATCAATCTTAGTTCTAACATCGCCCGCCACGCCGAAGACGAAGCCCAAAGGCGAGTCGAGGCGAGTCCCTACTACCACCCACCAAACACTTCGTATAATGAAGTGTTTTTTGTTTACATTGAGTTTAACGAAATGCTATTATTACTACATGACTTTCACCAAAACAACTTTGCTACTTGTATTACTGTTTTTTGTATCCATTCTTTTTAGTTCTTTTTTTATTAATAACTTCTATGAAGATCGATATGTTATTAATGAATTTGGAGATAGATATATCTATGCCCAACGCGGTATGTGGTATATAAACGAAAAAACACCTTATTCGGAGGTTTTTTCTGAATATCCCCAAATAGCAACATATTTTTTTGCTTTACCTTATATCATCCAAAAATTAACTAATGCAGAAACCGCCCCCCAGATCATGTATGCATATACCACTATTTTTTCTTTATTGATGATGGTTTTTGCGACTGCCTCTATATTTCTGATTTATAAATTAAGAGTAGATAAAAAATATCTTAGCTTGCTTATGCTGCTTCCTGCTTCTTTGTATTTTATTCATAATCGATATGATATCATTCCTGCGTTTTTATCACTCTTGAGTTTGTATTTATTACAAAAGAAAAAATTTTTTTGGGCGACCGCAATATTAGCAATTGGCGTAATGACAAAATGGTACTTAGTAATTTTGCTCCCAATCTATTTGACATACTACTTTTGGCAAACAAAAAAAATAAATTGGAAAATGATTATTGTTTTTACTCTAACTACTATCATAATCATTATGCCAACAATTTTAACTGCGGGCTTTGATGGATTTTTAGTGCCTTATATTTTCCACCTAACTAGAAATTTTAATCTCGAAAGTACGTTTTTCATTTTATATTATGTTTTTGAACAAATTGGTAATATTTATATTGATAGTAATGCAATGTTAACTTTCTTTTTTTTGATGCAATTTTTTATTGCACCATTAGCGCTAACTAGTAAAATTAAAACATTCGAAAAAGTAATAAAATGGTCTTTACTTTCGATTTTATTTTTTGTCTTTTTTGCTAAGTTTTATTCTCCACAATGGATATTATGGTTTAGTCCTCTAGTGATTATTCTAATAAAAAATAAACGTGATGTTTTGTGGTTGATATTGTTTGATCTGACAACTTATATATATTTTCCGATTCTCTATTACACAATCACAGAAATTTCAATAATATATTTATTAACCATTATTTTTAGAACTTTCTTATTTATCAAACTAATTCTACCCTTATTGCTGGAATTATTAAATGATAATTTAATATTAAGCTACTTTAAAAAGAAACTAATCCCAAAAACGGTTTCTAATTAGTATATGAAAATTAAAACAACAATTTTTCTTTTACTGATGCTAATAGTTGCCACTTTTATTTTTCATACTTTCTTTTTAGACAACTTCAATACGTCTGTTAGATATATCAATGATTATTGGGTGGATTTCGACCATGATGGGCAAGCTCTACTTGTTCACCATGACAAGGGCGTTTATGCCCTTAGGGGAGTTTGGTTTCCTAGAAAGCTTAGACCATATACGGATGTCTTTTCTGAATATCCAGAAATTGCCACCTATTTTTTTGCTATCCCATATTTCTTTATAAATACAACTGATGATGCAACTATTTTATTTGAATACTCATTGGTTTTTTCTCTGTTAATGATGATTTTTTTAGCATTTACGATATCGCTACTTTACAAAATGAAACCAGAAAAAAAGTATCTAGCCTTTCTAATGTTGCTACCTGCCTCCCTTTACTTCAGCTATAATAGATACGATATAATCATAGCTTTCATAATGTTATTAAGCTTATTTTATCTAAGAGAAAAAAAATTCGGATTGGCAACATTAATTTTAGCAATAGGAGTTATGACAAAATGGTTTTTAATTATACTTTTTCCTATTTATCTAACATATTACTATTGGCAAAAAGAAAAAAATCACACCACACCTAATGCCATAATTCACAGCATAAAATTAATGTTGTATAAAATAAATTGGAAAATGATAACCATCTTTGTGTTAACGATATCATTTATTATATTACCCACACTTTATTTTTCTGGCCTTAAAGGCTTTTTAATACCTTACGATTTTCATATGTCACGGGGAGTTAATGACCAAAGCTTTCTTTTCCAAATAACTTTTTTGCTTGACATGCTTAGCGATCAATTTAAAACCATCGGTTCAATTATTCATAGTCTCAATATACGCACCTTATTATATGGCGTGTTTTTTGTGATGCAATTTTTCATTTCATTACTTGTAATAACGAGTAGGATTGATAGTTTTGAAAAAGTTATAAAGTGGTCTCTGCTATCTATTTTATTTTTTGTTTTGTTTGCCAAATTTTATTCTCCGCAATGGATATTATGGTTTAGTCCCTTGTTGATATATTTAGCCAAAAATAAAAAAGATGTATTCTTAATTGTTATTTTAGATTTGATTACTTATCTTTACTTTCCTGTTGTTTATGATATATACAAACATTCAATCGAATTAGTATTAATTTGTTCACTCATATCAATCATTCTAATAATTTTAATCTTTAGAACTTTTCCCCAGCTCATTAAAGATAACCACTTGCTATTCCCTAAAAACAAAAAACAGCCGTCATCATTTTATTAATTTGACCGCTTTAAAGACTTAATTAAAGACAATAGATACTATTTAGAAAACAAGTCTTAAACTAAACTTGTAATCCTGATAAATTATTCTCTTTATGTTTATTTAAATTTTCCACAAATTTTTTATCAATAGTAGACAACGCCTTTACATCTTCATCAAGCAAAACTTTCGGATCTACGTACCGAAATTTTTTTATAATTTTTTTTCCTAGCAGTTGATTAACTTCTTTAAGATGTGCGTTTTCTAAAATGTCAATCAAATCTTTCCTATTACTTTTATATAATTTATTCATTACAAATTGATCGTCAACAAACAAATCGTCTTTAACGATTATTTGATCATCTAACGCCATCTTTAAAACTTTTGCCATTTTCAAATGACGCGAAGAAGCGTCTAGGCCTCCCCAATGTTCTGTCTGTAATCTTAAAAAAGTATCAGCAAAAACTTTCGCCAAATCAAACCTTTTAAACACAATTTCGTTATCTATAACTGCGAGATTGTTTAAAATATCTTGAGACAAGCCTGGATTAGCCCAAATTTCAAATTCCCGCAAAGCATAATCAATATTATCAGCACTTGCGTTGGGAATATTGCTTTTGATTATTGAAAAGCTATCAACATCGACTATCTCTTTTTGATCGTAGTTGTAATTCTTTATGATATTTTTGGTATCAGAGTTTTCAAAGTATTCATCTACGATAGTGTCGTGAAAATCTTCATTTTCCTCATGTCCAAGCGCATAATCAACACAATGAGAAAACGCGGTATGAGAGATATCATGCAGTAAACCAGCAATTTGAGTTTTTAAATCTGCCCCTAGTTTTTTTAAAAGTAACATTACGCCCACAGAATGCTCAAAACGACTAAATCCTGGGTATGGATAATTTTCATTATGCCAACCATATTGTGCTACACCCTTTAATCGTTGCATTGATTTACTTTCAATCAAATCTATTAATACTTGGTCGCTAACTTCACACTTGCCGTATATTGGATCTTGAATAAGCATTTTTTAATTCTTTAATATTTTTAATTATAATATCAAAACCATACGCAGAAAATATTATTAATACAGGCATTAGAATTACATCGCGTGTAGGGCTATAACCTAAATGTGCATCAACAAAAGAAGGGATAGCTGCACCTAACACAAACCATAAAATCAAAAACTTATAACTTGATTTTAGCTTGTCACTTAACATAGAAAATATTGCGATCAGTATAAAAAATACATCCCAAAAATAAACTAAACCGTAAAAATAATTTCCTCCTCGTGTCAGTAAAGTCAAAATATTAAAGTGTAATAAGTAATTGAGACTGTAATTTATTGGTATCATCATACCTTCATAAATATTCAAAACTGAAACACCACTAAAACGAGTGTGCGAAAGTGAGGGTAAATCAAAAAATAAAAACTTATCAAATCCCAAAATATTAAATTGATTCTTTAAATAAAAAAGTACTATCGGTAAACTAAAGAGAAACATAACAGCAATACCTGCGCTAAAAAATCTTTTATTAATCTGCTTGTGATAAATAAAACAAATGATCGCAATTAATAATGGTACAAACATAAAACTTACTGCGTAAGTATAAAAAGAAAGTGCTAATAGCAAAAAACTAATGATGTAATAAACTACTTTTTTATTATTAATACCTAATAGAATAAATAATATGGCTGCAGTATAAATTAAAGGTAATAGATATGCATTAAAGCCGATAACAGACGTTCTGATACTCCAGGGGTTAATAAGTGCAAATGCTGCTGCTATAACTGCCACCTCTTGATTAAATAATAATTTAACAAAATGAAATAAAACAAACACAAATAGAAGGTTTGCCAGCAAAATAAGTACTCTAAAAATAACGATTGGATGCAAATTAGAGAATATTTTGATAAATGGTAATGCTAAATAAGCTAAAGTAGTATTTTCTCCCCAGCCAAAACCATAAAAATGTACTGGGACATTTTGCAACGTTATTGACTTGACCCCTTGGACGAGTTGATACTCATCAACTTCAAAATCTATACTAATAATAAAATAAATTCTGACTAATATTCCCAAAACTAAAATTAATACTAGAAACAATTTTAATCTTTTTGACATAAATTTAAATAATTTTGATAAAGCAAAAATAACAAATATTCTGTACAAAACGAAAAGGGGCGAGATTCCTCGTCAAAGGCGAGTGTGCCTCCCGTTCAGGGTCTGAGACCCTTCAGAGTCGAATGACTGGCACAGAGCCCACATTTAATTATCCACATTAGATTTTTTATCAATCCCGTATAAAACGGAAGAGGCGAGATTCGAACTCTCGCGAGGGTATTACTACCCCACGGCTTTTCGAGACCCCGTAGAAGAGCGGTGGGGGTGGGATTTGAACCCACGGTCCACTTTCGTGAACAACGGTTTTCGAAACCGTCCCATTAAGCCGCTCTGGCACCCCACCGCTCTTCTACGGGGCATGGCCGCGCTCTTGCCCTGTAAAATCCAAAAGATTTTTACGGGGTTAAACCACTCAGCCACCCTTCCGTTTTCTACGGGACAAGCCAGCACATTAGACCACTCTGCTTGCCCGCCGAAGCTTGGAGAGCGCAGGCGGGCCAACCCTCCGCTCTTCTGCGAAAACGTACAGATATCCTCCTTTAAAACATTTATATCTTATCACCTAAATTGACTAATTAAAAGTTTATAAATTTAAATATTTGTGGTATAATTTTGTATATGAAAAAAATAAAAAAAGTAGTAATTCCAGCTGCAGGACTCGGCACTAGATTCTTACCCGCTGCTAAAGCACAACCTAAGGAAATGTTAACTATTGTTGATAAACCCTTAATTCAATATATTGTAGAAGAGGCGGTTGCTGCAGGTATCGAAGATGTAATCATTGTCACAGGCCAAAGCAAGCGTGCAATTGAAGATCATTTTGATAGAAATATTGAATTAGAAAATACCTTAAAACGAAATGGCAAAGCAAAACTTGCAAACGAAATGAAAAAAATTGCAGAAATGGCAAACTTTATTTACATTCGTCAAAAAGGTCCTTATGGCAATGGCACACCTATTCTTAATGCTAAACATTTGATTGGTGACGAACCATTTGCGGTTTTGTGGGGTGATGATCTATTTTTAGGTAAAGAACCGCGACTCAAACAACTCATTAAAGTTTTTAATAAATATGGGGACCCAGTAATTAATGCCGTTAATATTGATAACGAAGGAACAAAAAAGTATGGAGTTATTGATGGACTTCAAGTAGAAAAAAATGTTTTTCAACTAAAAACAATTATTGAAAAACCAGGGCCTAAAAAAGCACCATCACGAATTGGTGCTGTTGGTGGCTTTGTTTTAACTCCTGATATATTCGAGATTCTAGAAAAAACACCTTTAGGAAAAGGCGGCGAGCTGTGGCTAGTTGATGCAATATTTAGATTAATGAAGAAACGACCAGTCTATGCATGCAGAGTTGATGCGGAATATTATGATATTGGTTCACCACTAGGTTGGCTAAAAGCTAATATGGCAGTAGCAAAAAAACAAAAAATGAAAATATAATATGAAAAAACAATATCAAAAAATATCAATTCTATCTCTGCTGGCAGTTTTTGTTTTAGTCTCTGGTTTTAGTTGCCGTTGCATGTCCAAAGAAGAAAAACAAGCACTACAACCCATTGTTTTAAATTACTGGCGTGCGTGGGACGATACTTCTGATTTTCAAGAAATTATAAATGCTTATCAAACACTCCATCCAAATATCACTATCAACTATAGAAAATTGAGATATCAAGAATACGAAAATGAATTATTGAATGCCTGGGCAGAAGATAGAGGCCCTGACATTTTTTCCATTCGTAATACCTGGGTTAGGGATTACCAAAATAAAATCCTGCCATTGCCACCAGAAATTACCATGGCATATCAGTTCACACAAAAAGCACTTGGTATAAAACAAGAAACCATCATTGAAGTAAGAAAAGAAAAGAGTTTAACACCAACAGATCTAGCAAATAACTTTTTAGATGTAGTAAACCGTGATGCTGTTGTCGACGGAAAAATATGGGGACTACCTTTAAGCGTGGATACATTAGTAATGTATTACAATAGAGATTTATTAAATAATGCAGGAATTGCTCTACCACCAACAGAATGGCGACAGTTTCAAAGTGATATTAAAAAAATCACCTTGCTAAATCGTGATAATACTATTATTCAAGCCGGCGCTGCTTTAGGCACAGGACGAAATGTACTACACGCATCAGATATAATTTCTCTTTTAATGATGCAAAACGGGGCGCAAATGGTAGATCCAAGTGGTCGAGTTACTTTTCAAAACATTCCCGAAAGTCAAAAGGGTAGTAATTACAACCCAGGTATTGAAGCAGTAAAATTTTACACTGATTTTGCACTGCCATCGCGAGAAGTTTATTCCTGGAACTCAACAATGCCAGATTCTCGAAAAGCCTTTGCTCAAGGCTTGGTTGGGTTCTACTTTGGCTATTCTTCTGACATGGAATACATCGAGGCAAACAGTAAAGGGAAAATTCATTACAACTTAACTAAAATACCACAGATAGAAGGTAACCCAGAAATTAATTTTGCTAACTATTGGTTAGAAGTGGTTTCTAAAAAAAGTGGCCACCTGAACGAAGCCTGGGATTTTATTCAATTTGCCACGCAAGCGCAGCAAGCAAAAAAATATCTTGTAGCAACAAAACAGCCAACTGCTCTAAGATCATTAGTCGACGAACAAAAAAATAGTGAGGACATGAATGTTTTTGGATCACAACTTTTAACTACGCGAACATGGTATAGAGGCAAAAATGCTAAAAGCGCAGATAATATTTTAATCGAAATGATTGATTCAATTCTGCAGGGCGCAGATCCAGTAAAGGCAGTTCCCCTGGCTGCAGAAAAAGTTCAACAGACAATCCGGTAAAGTACAAATTACGAATCAATACAAATATACGAATTGGAATAAAGATATAAAAATATTGAATATAAAAATAAATTCGTGATTTGTATATTCGTATAAAATTTGTAATTAGTAACTTGAACATATGTTTACAAAAAATATAAAAATTCTACTAGCATTATCTGTAATTTTATTATTGACTTTTGCGCTTGGTATCAAAACTGCAGATGCTGGGTGTTGTTTTTGCGAAGATGAAGTACCTGAATCTGCAGATCAAGAAAGTGATTGCCGTGATGAATGTGTTTTTGAAAATGACGACAGTGTTTGTAGTCAAGTATCAACTTGCCAGAATAATCCGACAGCTCCTGGGTGCACATCCAAAAATTGGGTAGAACAAATTGTTGGTGGACCGTTGATACCTTATGGCTGTACTACTTCATGTATAGAATGGGGGTCTGACGACAAATGTACAAATCCCAAAGGTGCTGGGGAATGTGGATTTAATGATGTTGTAAAAATGATTGCCAACTTTTCTAAATTGCTCTTAGGCGTGGTTGGTAGCTTGGCTCTTCTAATGTTTATCTACGGTGGTTTAATGTTTGTTATTGCAGAAGGTAAAGAGGAAAGAATTCAAAAAGCAAAAGATGTCTTAAAGAATGCAGCTATTGGTTTACTTATTGTGTTTACTGCTTGGATAATTGTTAATGTGGTCATTGCGGCGTTGACTGGACAATCCATTGGAGAACCCGCTGATCTATTCAAACAAGGCACTACTGGACAAGGTACGCCCTGGAACCAACCTTCAGCAAATTAATATAATCCTACATATCCACACCACCTGTTGACAAATTAGGGATAAAGTTGTTATAATATACACAGTTTAATATTACTATTTAGTATAAGTTGGAGGAACTTAATAATTTTATACAAAAACATGCGAAAACTAACATTTTTCCTAACAGTATTAGCTGTTTTCACTTTAACAGCTGTACCAGTATTAGCACTTGATTGGGGCTCTGGCTATCTTTCTGCAACCGGTTTAGGAACCAAAGAACTACGAGAATCAGTAATGAGCATTGTTAATGTCGCCTTAGGATTTTTAGGCATATTGGCAATTTTAATCATCCTATGGGGTGGCTTTGTTTGGCTAACAGCTGGCGGGGATGAAAGTAAAGTAGAAAGTGCAAAAAAAATCATTACTGGTGGAGTAGTTGGGCTGGTTATTATCCTTTCCGCACTGGCAATTACCAACTTCGTAGTTGCACAAATATTGAATGCTACTGGTGCATAAACAGTTTAATATTTAAACTTAACCCTAATATTTCCTCAAATAAAATATTAAGAATTAATTGTTTAGCTCTTTAAATAATTAATGACGATTTATTATTAATAAAGAGTTAAGCGAGGAAAAAGGAAGGGGGTGAAAAAGAAATGAAAAAACTTACTATATTTGCTACAACTGTAGCAGTATTTACCCTAACAGTTATGCCAGTATTGGCATTAGATCTAGGAACTGGTTACTTATCAGCAACCGGTTTAGGAACCAAAGAACTTAGAGAATCAGTAATGAGTATTGTTAATGTCGCCTTAGGATTCTTAGGTATATTGGCAATTTTAATCATCCTATGGGGTGGTTTTAGATGGTTGACTGCTGGAGGATCAGAAGATAAAGTTGGCGAAGCAAAAAAGATTATTGTTGCTGGAATTATTGGCTTAGTCATTATTCTATCAGCATTAGCAATTACTACATTTGTTGTATCGAACATACTAACTGCAACAGGAGCATAACACTAACCTTAACTATAATTTTGTTAAAGACCCGGAGAAATCCGGGTCTTTACTTATTGATTATAATAGTGTATAAATCCCCTTATTTTTTCATAGATTTTGTAGTATAATAAAGATATGAAAATACTTCATAAAAATACCTATAAAATTGTTGTGATCTTACCATTGTTGGTATATTTGTGTTTAACCTTACTGATACCAGCTGTAGTTTTTGCAAGTCCAAGTGATGATAATTATGGCCTAGACACAACTGTTGATACAGGAGGAGTTACTGAATTTGCTGGCAAAGAAAGTGATCTAAGCAAAATGGCCGGACAATTTATAAATTACGTTTTGGGAATAGTTGGTACTATCTTTTTTCTTGTCATTCTAATTGGCGGCTATAGATGGATGACAGCAGGTGGTAGCGAAGAAAAAGTTGGTGCAGCAAAAAAGATTATTGTGCAAGGTATTTTCGGTATGTTAGCTATCTTTTTAGCTTATGCATTAGCCTTTGCTATAATACAAGCATTGACTACGGCAATAAAACCTTAATAATGAATATTGCGATGAGATGGCTAATAGATTAAAAAAACAAATATTACTTACTTTAGTCTGTTGTTTGATAATCTTACCTGCAACAAGCATACTAGCTACCACTGTGGAAGAAAGCCTAATTAATTCTGGCAAAGAAGCTGGATTTTATAAAGGTGAAGAAACCGCTAGTTTTTCTCAAGCTCTTATTGTTTACGCTAATGGTTTAGCAGGAATGCTAGGAGTATTATATTTAATTCTAATGATGTATGCCGGGTATGTTTGGATGAACTCAAGAGGTAATGAAGAAGAAGTTACTAAAGCAAGAAAAATAATAATTTGGTCTACAGTTGGCATAGGAACAATATTAATGGCTCTTATTATTTCCGAATTTATTATATATAATTTCTACACGCAATCTAAAACTCCGTAAATATCTTTAAAAAATGACTATTCAAAGCAAGTTTATCAAAACCATTTTGTGTAGCTTACTAATCTTAGTTTGCTTAAATATACCTTTACATTATATTGCCGCTACAGATAGCATAGGTCAACGAATGGCAGATGAATCACAAAAAGCAGCAAAAGCTGCAAAATTCGATGATACACCAGATTTTACAACTTCTGCACTTGGACTTATCAATATACTTTTAGGTTTTCTAGGTGTTTTCTTCATCATTTTAATAATATATGGCGGATACCTATGGATGGATGCGCGTGGCAGAGAAGAACAAATTGATAAAGGAAAAAAAATATTAATTGCTGCGTTTATTGGCATTGTTATAATTATAAGTGCGAGAATCATATCTGAATATCTACTAATAGAAATATTTAATAAAGCTGCTCAAAAAATATCATGAATATAAATTACAATAAAATTATTATTATACTTGTTGCCGGATTTTTATTTATGAATATATGCACACCAGTACTGGCAACAGAATGTGACGACCCATCTTTTACTATTGTTCAAAAAATGGCTTGTCAAAATAAAAAGTCGGACCTGCCTGGGTATCTTGATTCAGGTGGAGGCACAATCTCAACCAACTCCCCGGATGTAGTAGTTGGCAAAGTTATAGGATATATGCTAACTTTTTTGGGAGTATTGTTTTTAGTATTAATTATTTACGGTGGCTATCTTTGGATGACAGCCAGCGGTAATGACGACCAAATCGGCAAGGCTAAAAAGATAATTATTGGCGCTTTTATTGGGTTTGTAATCATTATATTAGCAAATATTATTGTACAGTTCGCTACGCAAGTTATTGAACAAGGAGTTACCACGCCAGAAGCTACTGAATAAAAATTCGTTTAATTTATGATAAAAAATAAAAAAATAATAAATTTCATCTTCTTATTAGCGATCTTTTTAATACTGGTCCAACCTCTTGCAGTGCAAGCTAGCATATTTGAAACAATAAGAAGCAAGACTGTTGGCTTTGGAGATTTACCTGACTATTCCGCAACTGAAAACAGCCCGGAATTAATAGCAGGTAGAATAATCGGATATTTATTATCTTTCCTAGGAGTATTATTTATTATTTTAATTATTTATGGCGGCTTTATGTGGATGACAGCCTCAGGCAATGACGAACAGGTAGAAAAAGCAAAAAAGATGATTAAAAGAGCAACGATTGGATTATTTATTGTGTTAGCTTCAGCTGCAATTGCATGGAGCGTATTTTTGGCACTAAGTAAATCTAATATTTACTTGTTGCCTGAGTAGATATTACTACAATAAAATTTATTATGAATAAATATTATAAAACACT
The DNA here is from genome assembly GCA_018818885.1 of Patescibacteria group bacterium. Classification (GTDB taxonomy): domain Bacteria; phylum Patescibacteriota; class Patescibacteriia; order Buchananbacterales; family SURF-54; genus JAHIRB01. Next base: position 42,261 of record JAHIRB010000021.1, read on the forward strand.
AAGTTATATAGTTCCCAACTTTGCCATATTATTATTTTGTAAAACAGCAAAAGCAACGGAGATGTATGAAAGAGTCAACAAATTTAACGTTGCGGCAGGACTAACTGCAACTCCGGCAAGTGTTGTAATAACTTCAATTATCAGTTATTTATTATCGTTTGTTGGTGTTCTATTCATAATATTAATTATCTATGGTGGCTACATGTGGATGACAGCGCGCGGTAACGACGAACAGGTTGAAAAAGCAAAAAAATTAATAATTAGAGCCACTATTGGTATATTAATTGTTTTATCTGCATACGTAATTACTTATTTTGTATTAAAAGTAGTGCTTGGATCCACGGGTATTGCCACATCATCATAAATATGAAACTTCCAACCAAATTACTAAACTTATTTATACTAAGCATAGTCATAATACAATTATTTACTTTTTTTGTAGTTAGACCTGTAGCACACGCTGGTTTGTGGGAAGACATCAGAGGCGAACTTGAACCAATTGGGACAGCTTATGGTGTTACCGGTGCTCCTAATGATCCTCGGGATATCGCTATGACCGTTGTTAATTTCGCCTTGGGCTTTTTCTCTGTCATATTTCTAATTTTGATTATCTATGCAGGCTACTTATGGATGACAGCAAGAGGCAACGACGATCAAATTGAAAAAGCAAAAAAAATAATTACTAGAACAGTCATTGGCGCAGCTATTGTGTTGGCTGCTTGGATGATTACTCTTTTTGTTATATCAACACTCCTAAGTGCTACAAACGAAAATCTTTTCCGTGATCGCTGGCGTTGGTTTTAAAAAACTTACCATAGAAAGTAAGCATTATGCGCCAGTTTTTTGATTGCTTAAAACTAATCATATTTTATACTTCAAATGAGTTCTATAATTATAGGTCAAGTTTCCATACTTGACCTGTTTTAGGTATAATTAAGTTATACCCAGTAGTGTATCCTGCAAAAATTAAATTAACACTATTGGGTTCGTAATTATGCATTGAATATAAAAAATAAAACAAGTCCAATCTACGGGACTACTACTGGTTATGCAAAAAATTAATGAATTTTTAGAAAAAAAGACTGTACTAATTCTTGTTATAGCTATAATTTTATATGTAATGCTTTTTAGTTTAATTTGCCTTTGGAAATACACCAATTATTCTTATGACCTTCTAGATTTATCAATAATCAACCAGGTTTTTTTTAATTCTGCAAGTGGTGATTTTTTTGCTTCAAGCATCCATCCCCCCTCTTATTTGGGTGACCATTTTACGCCGATTTTGATTCTACTCTTACCTTTTTATTTTCTCTTTAAATCCCCCCTTACATTATTGTTTTTACAGACAATAATACTTGCTCTCTGCGCGTGGCCTATTTATTTGATTGCAAACAAAATTTTAAATAGACGTTGGGGATTATTTTTTGCCTTGATGTTTTTAGTTAATCCTTTAATTGCCAATGTTAATCTATTTGAATTTCACTTTATCCCTTTTGCTATATTCACTTTACTATGGGCAATATATTTTTATCTTAAAGAAGACTTTTGGAAATTTCTTCTGTTTATTTTTTTGAGTTTATTAATTCGCGAAGATGTTTCTTTAGTAATTTTTATGTTTGGTATTTTAGCATTGTTTGATAGAAAAAAAAATAAATGGGTGCTAACACCAATATTTCTTTCCATACTTTACTTTATAATATCTGTAAAAATCACAAGTATTTTTTGGCCGGGTGGAAATTATAAGTTTATGATCTATTATTCTTGGCTTGGAGAAAACTGGCCAGAGCTTATTAAGAATTCAATTTTAAAAATTGATAAAGTTTTTTTGCACTTCTTCAAGCTCGGTAATATCGAAATGATATTAGGTTTACTGTTACCTTTTGCTCTACTGCCTTTACTTGCACCTAAATTTTTGATTTTAACTTTACTTATTTTTGTCCAGTTTGTTTTAGGTGAAGCAGGTGGCAGTGCACTTATTGTAAAAACTCATTATTCATCTTTGTTTATCCCAGCATTATTTACTGCCACGATCATAGCCCTTAAAAAATTTCAAAATAAAAAAATTCAGTTTATTTTTTTTAAATTTCTTCAAAAAGAAAAAACACTGGCAATTCTCATATTTGTGGTTGCAATTATTTACACTTCAATAGCGCTTGGTCCTTCAATTGGAATTATAAAAACTATAAAAAACACTAAAACTATAAAAAACAATACTGACATCAAAAATAAAATGATTGAGCAAATTGATCCTAACGATAGCGTTGTTTCTTCTTATGGTGCATTGACTCCTCTGTCTTCAAGAAAAAATGTCTATTCCTTACACTATATCTATATGGGCTACCAGCAGTTTAGTAGGAATAAATACGTATTGATAGACCCTGTTGATGCAATGTTAATTGATTATCAAGATCTATTTACCTATTATCTTCAATATTATGACAAGTTAGAAGAAGACGAGGAGCTTAATCCTAATAATCTTAATGAACTAATCAAAAATAATAATTTAGGACTTGTTGAAATAACCAATGGCATTGCATTATACAAAAAAAATGTAGCAACTGATTATGCACTCTACCAAATACATAATCAAATCCCAAGTATAGACTTTCAGCAATCATTGAATTTGGATGATCAAATGATGTTTTTGGGATACAGTCTCTTACCCAACAACGGGGTTGCGACATACTGGCAAAAAATTGGCGATTCTGATAATTATTTCATAAGGACCAATTCAGACGATATTTTTCTACTTGCATACGGATTGTATCCATTAAAGAATTGGGGAGTAAACGAAATTGTTCAAATGAACTTTTGGTTTGACCATACAAAAAATAACTCCCAAGTTAGCTTGGAAGTTATCGAAGTTGAAGGTGGTGTAATTCTAAGTGGAATCAGAAGCACTCAAAATGCTATCAAAACAAAAACTATTGGGGAATCGATTCAAATTCAGTTACCGACAAACTGATAAATAGAGATATTTTCTTGATTATAAATTTCTTTAAGGCGACATTGTCCAATGTCGTTTTCTTTTTTATTAAAAATTACGTAATTAATTTTATTACGTTCTAAAAAACTATCTTTTTGTTCGCAACTAACTTTGGATAAATAAAACCATTGGTTAAGTATCTTTTTATTGTTTTTAAAATACAAGGTTTCAATTTCGTGTGCTGCATATACTTTTTGGTCCGCATATGCTGGTATAAACAAACTATCAAACAACGGTGCTAATACCACTCCTTTGTCTGGTATATATTGATCTAACCATCGCCAGGCCTCAACTTTTTCATCAGGTAAATAAAAATTGGAATTACCATTGCTAAAATAATAAATATCTTTTGCTATAACAAACAAATTAGTTGGTGCAATCAATAATAAAAACAAAACCACTGCTAATAATTTATTGTTTAATTTTTTATACAGTAAATAAAGAGGGGTGCATGCAAGTACTGCTAAAGGAAAAATTAAGCTCTGCAAAAAACGACTTTGGAATTGTGTCGGTATTACTACTAGTAATAAAATTGCCGCCAGCCAGGCTACAAGAAATAATTTTTTTTCATCATATTTATTAGACTTAATTAGCTTGTAAATGGTAAAACCAGAAAATAACCACAGGAGTCCATACCCTAAAATAATGATCCACAAAGAATCCAAGACAACAATATTTTGAGTTGCTCTAGTATATAATACAGGCACTGTTTTGATCAACCAGATATGATAAAAAATCGAAGGAAGCGAAATCACAAAAATTATTGCTACGTGACTAACTTTTTGCCACCCAATTTTCTTGTTCTGTATAAATAATGCTAATAGATACAATGATAATATTAAAAAAATGGTTAAAAAATAAAATGGATGAAAATTAAAATAAATCAAAGCCAATATTCCTGCAATAATTGAATACCTAAATTTATTATGGTCAAAAGATAACAAAATCAATAAGATAATCAAAAACATCATAATGTACGACATGATAAAATGCGGGCTTTGATACATTGTTAAAAACAAATTCGATTCTGCAACCCACAAATCTGTAGAATGAAAATAATACTGACTGATTTCTGCTAAAGGTGCAAAATAAAAACCTAAGCCTGATGACAAAGCTAATATTATAAGTGTAAATTTTCTTTGATTAGTTTCTTTAAAAAAGTAAGCGATTAACAAATAACTAACAACTATCAGTGCTGGTATCAACAAAATTCTAAACACATGAAATGCTAGAGCAGGCGTAAAAATAAAAATTTTTGCAAATAGACCGACTATCAACCAACTGATATTGAAAAAACCAATTTCTTGGTTTTCTGATGTAAAATAATCTTCAAATAGATAATCACCTGTCTTGACTTGGTTTATATAGGAAAAATAAATTGGCGGGTCGCCTGGAGATAAAGAATGTAGACCATTATAAACGGTACCTGGAGGCACATTAAAGTAAGCAAAAATATAAGGAAAAGTTACAATCACAACCACGGCCAAACTAAAAAATAAGACATAAGCCCATTCTCGTTTTGAAATTGTTGCCAATAATTCCTTCATAAAACTTGATAAACAAAATAATCATCATTGCTATATATCTCAAAAAGATATTTCTTACTTACTGGATTATAATCACCCAACCTTTTTTCTCTAAAAGAATAATAAACATAATCAATATTTCTTAGATTTAAAAAATCTTTTTCTAAAACATCATCTCGATTCTTACTATAAAACCAATTGGCTTCATTTTCTTTTATATATGAATTAATAGTTTCCACAGTATGCCCATTATATACACGACGAGTTGAAAAACCTGGGATTAAATTACCACTTGTTTTCCCAGAAAATATTATTTCATCATCTTTTGTGTTTGTTTTAAGCCACTGAAAAACTTTTAACTCACTATTATCAATATAATAAATGTCGTCTCCTCTGTTAAATAACATGATGTCGGTTGCTATATGAACTAAGGGTGTTGAAAAAAACATAATTATTAATACAAAAATTATGAAAACTGGGTTATTTAACCAACGATATTTATTTTTTATGCTTGTATAAACCAATACCAATAAATAAACAGTAAGTAGCGACATGGGAAATGTCATACCCTGAACCATTCTACGCTGGAATACAAATGGCAAGTAAATAATAATTAACTGGGCATACAGCCATATGACTAACAAACTTAATTTATTATCCTTTAATTTTTTACTATATAATAAATAAATTGAACCAATAATTGGAAGCAACAATAAGAACCCATAACCGATTAATAATAAGAAGGGGGTGCTGGTAGGACAGGTATTTTGTAAATATTTAATTTGACCATTTAAATTAATATTCACAAACCAATTATAATAGATTATGATTGGCGACGAAATTGCTACAAAAATAATATAATTAAAATATTTTTTCCATACTATCCTTTTTTCTTTTATCGACTGAAAAGTAAAAATAACAAAAATGATTGGAAATAATGAAAAAATATGAAATGGGTGAAAAGAAAACAAAAGTAATGCCAATATTCCTGCGATTATCGCATAGCTTCTCTTGTTATTTTCAAGGCATAAAAACATCAACAAAAATATCAATAATATCAACGCTATTGCTGCGATATGATGAGGGCTATAATACGTCATTAAAAAAACAAAACTTTCAATAATCCACAGATCAGCTGGCCAAATATATTTACCATCAACTAATATATTTGCCAATTTATCAATAAAAAATAACATATAATAAAAACCCCAACCCGAGGCAAAAGTAAAAAAGATCAAACTTAATTTTCTTAATCTTTTATCATCAAAGAAATAACTTATTAATAGATAGCTTATAATTAATAAAATTGGAATAAAACAAATTCTTGATATTTGGAAAGAAGCCTGTGGGGAAATATTGAATAGTCTAGATATTGTCCCAGGAAATAACCAAATAATATTTAATATATCGTGATCATGGGTTTCTGATGAAAATAAATTAGTAAATAATAAATTACCTTCACTCGCCTGCGAAATATACGAGTAATAAACCGGTTGATCTGTGGACATTAATAAATGAAAGCCAGTACTTACCTTTCCTTCTGGCGCCTTTAACCAACCATAAACATAAGGTAGAGTGGTAACAATGATTGTTAAAATAATAATAGCAAAAACAAACTTCCACTCTTTTTTGTTAATAGAGCTTGTTAGTTGAGTAAAATTCATTTTTTAAATCTTAAAAAAAGTACCTTTAAAAAACTTTCGATGATGATTTTGAATTCAAATTTTGATGTACCAATTTGTCGTTCAGTAAAAGTAATTGGCAGCTCTTTTATTTTGAATCCTTTTTGATAAGCACGATAAGTTGTTTCGATTTGAAAGTTGTATCCAACAGAAGAAAGTTCATTAATATCTATGGATTCTAATACTTGACGTTTATAACATTTAAATCCGCCAGTTAAATCTTTGATAGGTAAAAATAAAATTACCTGAGCGTATATATTTCCAAACCTACTTATTAATCTCCTCATTAAATTCCAATTTATTATCTTACCACCTCTGGTATATCTTGAACCTAGAACCAAGTCACATGATTTTATTTTTTCTAAAAATTGTGGTATATACTCTGGTTTATGCGAAAAATCTGCATCCATTTCAAAAATTAAATCAGCGCCTGCCTTTAATGCATGCTTAAACCCAGCAACGTAAGCTGTTCCTAGCCCCATTTTGCCTTGACGATGGAGAATGTGTAAATTTGAATATTTTGATTTTAGGTCGTCGACCAATTGGCCCGTTCCGTCTGGAGAATTGTCATCAACTACTAAAATATTTAAATTATCAATGTGTAGATTAAAAATTTCATCGATGATTGTACCGATATTATTTTTCTCGTTGTATGTAGGAATGATTATGTATATTTTATTTTGATTCTCCATATTATTCTTTTAGTATCTTGAAAATTAAATACGTGTCAGTACACCCTTCATGTGCCTTTACTAGTAACTGCCAATTTTTTGGTACATTCTTGATTTGCCATAGTTTATCTATCGCATCAAAACCAATATAATTATTCAATATATCTTCTCTCCTTTCAAAAACCATAGAATTTATAAATATATAACTTATACCATTCTCAGCTATAAAATCTTCAAATTCATCTAATTTAATATTATATTCAATATCTTTAACTTCAATTTGATTTGACCAAAATTCACCTCTTGGAATAAACCAATTTCCGGTTGTTAATAACTTGACAGGATAAGCCTCCTTATAATTACTTAATACTAATTCTTTGATGGTTTCTTGTTGTTTTAAATTTACTTTAATAATGCCTTGGTAATCAAGCGTAAGCAACATTTTAATATTGAATAATAACAAAAGCACTATCATTGTGACAGAAAAAATATAAAAAAATTTCTTTTTTAATTTTACATTGATTTTTATAAAATGCTTTATTGTTATCAAAAATATTTCTACCAACAAAAAAATTAGTATAGGCATTACTGGATAAATGAATCTTTGATTTTGAGAACCTCTCATCATGTATATATACCAACTAATAATAATAAAATAACTACTAATAAAAACTAGAGATATAAGCCAAGTTTCTCTATTAATTAATATATGGTGTGTGTGATACTTTTTTTTGTCACGCTTATAATCAAGTGCCAGCAGTATAACCGCTATAATGATAAACATGACAAAGAGTATATTGAAAGGTGTGTAAAAAACTCCAACAATAATTCTTTCAAAAATATCGTATAAAGTATGACTAGATAAATACCTCCACAAACTACCTTGCAAGATAAAACCTGGTTGGTAAATGTCATCCCATCTATCAATCCACATAAAGTGTGCGGAATTCTTATTATAAAATGGATTTCCATATACTAACATATTTGCTATCAATAAGGGAAAGTTGATAACAAGTAGTGGTAACAACAAAATCAACAAATCTTTAGATTTAGAAACAATTTGCTTCCGATAATATACAAAAAAAATAATAATTGAAACAAAAAGCAAAAGCAAACCTGATGCTTTGGTAAAAAAAGCAAGCCCAATAAAAATTCCCGCCGATAAAAAATATTTAGTTTCGTTTGTCTCCAAGGCTTTTATTAAATAATGCCACCACAGAAAAAACCATAAAACTAATAGCACTTCACATAATACTTGGACGGATAACTCTCCAATAATAGGTATCAAAAATACTGATCCTAATGAGGCGACAATATAACCAAATCTTTTCAAGGCGACTAGATATATAATAATAAAAGAAATTATACCCAGTGATAAAACTAACATTTTTGCTTTAAACAAATAAGTACTCAAGTCATGAGATAGTGGTGCTAAAAGTATAGGTAGTAATGGGTGTTGATTTCCCAAATACCAGTCGCCGTTACTGATCTTAAATCCTAAATCCAAAAATGCAAATTGGTCAACGTTTTCATTAAAGTATTCTGTATTTATTATTATATTTAATGTATACAGAGCAAGCAACAATACTAAAAAAAATAATGTTATATACTTTCTAAAACAAATTATTCTCTTTTTATTCAATTGCATCATGAGATTGATTGCTTTTGCTAAGTAGTTAATTATGTATTTGTTTGGCTAGGATCAATTTTTATTAGTCTTACTTCAAGCGAAACTAATAGTATCAATAAACCCTGAATCAAATAATAATAGTTAACAAAACCTCTTTTGATTAAGAACAGCGCAAACAAGAATAGGGTAATAGAATGAATTATTGTAACGATATCTCTATTTTTATTGATTTGATACATCAAAAAGCAAAATAACGCTAATAGTATTGGTAAATACACCGTGGGAGGGATTATATAATTGAAATGAATCTTGCTGATTGTCATAAATGATATCGAATGTAAAGCGTCATTCATCTGTAATTGATGCAAAAATACATCTGAAACAAAATCCCAAAAATTCCATAGAAGAAAGGGTATGACAAATATTAATACTGTGACCGTAGATACGATTATTTTTTTTATATTTATATCTTTTAAAAATAACAAAAATGGTACAAAGGCAAACATTGTCTGTTTAGTTGCTAATGATATCCCAAAAGCAATATAAGGAAGGTACTTAAAATTATATATATATAGATAAATAGCAAGATAGAAAAACAAAAGTGAAAGAGGCTCAACCCAAGTTTTTTCCATAACTAAAAGATTCAAAGGTAAATATAAAACAAATAATGCTAATATCTCTGCCATTTCTTTATTCTCTCGATTTCCATTTTTTACAATTGAATAGATGATTAAAGACATGCCAAAAAAGCAATACATTAATATAACTCTTGGATCAGAAAATAAAAATCTAAAAAGGACAGAAAAAATTAAAGTCGCGGGCATGTATGCGTATTTATCATTCTTACAATCTGCATCATTATAAATTTCTAGGCATGCTTCCTTGGGATAAGGGTTAAGAAACTCAGCGCTATAAGGATTTTCTCCTTGCATTAAAGACTCTGCGCCTCCTCCAATTGCCCAATAAACATCTATCCAGGGACCCGTACTATAAGCCATTACTCCAAGACGCAAAATAAAAGCTATGGTTAGTAAATATATGAATTTGTATTTATAAATGTGCTTTATAATTTTTTTCAATGGTGACCATCTAACTTCAAATTTTACATAATAAAAAATAAAAAATAAAATTGCCAAAAATTTAAAATGGAAAAAATCAGAAAATGCAATCTTACCAAAAGTTGCTTCTTCAATCATGTCATAATGAAAAAACAAAATAATATTAATTAAAAATGCTATCTTAATTAAGTGTATAACTTCAATATTATTTTTTATTATTGCATACCGCTTTAAAAAAGGTAAAAATAATATTAACCATGCTAATGCAAGAATGTAAACTTGTACGGGATATTCATACATACCTCGTAGAAGTGTATGTCCGACTAAAATAATTATCAAGGCGATAGTAAAATAAATTATTCTATTATTATCTTTATGGGGTGTGTTTTGTTTATTGTCGTTAAACATAATGGTTAGAAATATTTTCTTTTTTCTTTTCTATAATGAAAGTTGGTGATAATAAACCAACTAATTTTTTTATTTTAAACTTAATAATACAATATGGAAAATATCCAAAAATGCTTGCATGAGGAAATAATATTTTTATATCCCTTAAATTAAAAAAATGTTTGTGTCCAATATTTTGTAACTTATTTGGTTTAATACCCAACCAATGGAAAAGTTTCATCAGAAAAAAATAGCTATTGGGTGTTGTCAATATTAATTTTCCATTCAATTTCATAACTCTATTAAACTCTTTGATTGAGTCTTTGGGAGAATTTAAATGCTCAAGCACTTCTGTTGCCCACACTATATCAAAAGTAAAATCTTCAAATGGTAAACCTTTATTAACATCTACCCTTTGACAATCTTTATACATCTTTTCCTTATCAATAGAAATAACTCTAAATCCACTTTGTTTTAATATTTCCGACCAATAACCTTCTCTACAACCGACATCTAAAACAATTTTACCTTTACCTTGCCCAACCAAACTTAAAGCAATTAATTTACCCTTAGTTATTTTTGCCATTTTCTCTTGTGCTAAATCAATGGGTATTTTTTTTAACAGCTGTAATGATTTGTTTATTATTTTAAGCATGGTTTAACTTACCATTATTATCTTTTACCCAATATTTCCTTAATATTATTATACCAGGCAAAATCAATAATAAAAACATGCTGATATAAGTAAAAGTTAAAGTATAGCCAGCAAAAAAAATAGCTGTCAAAATAACAAAAATCATATATGAATTCTTTTTACTTTCAAGTATTAATAATGGACCGATCCAAATAAAATACCAGGGATGAATTTTGACTGAAAATATTAAAAATACTACTGCAAATACTACTAGGGTCTTGATTAAAGAAATATTTTTTTTTAAAAATAATTTTGTAATAGTAAATAAATAAATTAATATTGATAGCTGTTTGCTAAACAAAAGAAGCATATCTGAATCAAATTTTATGTTAATTAAAGTATTAAATAATAATATGATACTAAAAATCAAGACGGGAACCAGCGAAATATTAAATTTCCAAATAAAACCTTGGCTAAAGTATATAATATCTTTAAATATACTAAACCCATTCCAAAAAGGTAGAAAAAATAATATTAACAGACCAAAAACCAAAATTACGTTTTTTATTGTAAAATATATTTTCTCCTTTATGCTTGGATATTTTCTTAACAAAAGTATGTAGAAAATTGGAAAAAAAATAAATGTGATGTATTTAATCAAGATTGATAATACTACCATAGGCAAAACCAACATTTTTTTTTCAACAATAAAAAAATAAACCGCCAATACTAAAAAAAATATCATCACTATATCGTTATGCCCATTATTTATTGTCTCAAAAAGTATCAATGGATTCCAGGCAAAGAGAAATGTACCAAAATATTTATACGAGTCTGCAATTTTTTCTAAAATTTTGTATACTAAAAAAATTAAAGCAAAATTAACTATTGCTAAAAATATTTTAAATAGAAAAATACTGGCCACTAAAGTATATGATGTGATAAATCCAGGCAAAATTGAAATTAATAACCATAACGGGCCATATGTCATTTGCTCATTAACGCATGTATAAGTAGAAGGCGAATTTTGGCAATCAATAGTTGTAGAAACCGCAAACGGGTTTAAGCCATAAAAAGAAAAAGATTTCACCTTATAAAAATTATGGAAAATATCTATGGAAGAAGTGGGCTGCGCAAATATTAATATTAAACTAAAAACTACCGTAAATAATATAACAACTTTAAACTGATGATTAGTAATTTTTTTATCTTTAATCCAAAAAAATAAAAAAATATAAGTAAGTGATATTAGAATTAGCCAGAGATCAAAAATATAAAGTAAAATTTTGTTTTCGGATTGAAACAGCCCAAACATTGTAACATCACTCACATAAGAAAAAAATAAAATGAATAAATATAAAATTATAAATAAAGTACCAAAAAATATTATTCTACGAGTTAAATGTTTCATAAATGTTATCTCTTGATAAAAACTGCCAAAACCCACATGCCAAGATGAGTTTTTTGAATAGTTACTTTTTCAAATCCTGCGCGAACAAATGCTTGCATGTTTTCTTCAAACGATTCATGAACATGCTGATCATTTAAATTTTTTGCTGCTAACTTCACCCAAAAATACCAAATCACTTTAAAGAATATATTTTCTGCTGGTAAACCAACTATTAAATATCCATCTGGTTTTAATACTCTTTTAAGCTCTTTTATTGCATTATTGATATTTGGGATATGCTCTAAAACGTCAAAAGCTGATACAAAATCAAAGCTATTATCTCTAAATGGGACATTAGAAGAAATATCGCCACTTATAAAATTTATTGATGGAAATCTTTGTTTCGCATATCCAATAGCATCTTTGGAAAGATCCATTCCGGTTATGGAACAATTAAAATTTTTCTTTAAAATGATTGTCAAATCACCGCTGTGGCAACCAGCATCTAATACGTCCCCCGAAAAATCAATTTTTTTCAGTTCTTTAATGATTAACTTAAAACGCTTTTGATGCCAGTATTTCTGAAAAAAATTACTTTCGATCCCTTTTTGAAACCAATCATGTGGAATTTCTTTTGGAGATTTAATATTATTCATTTATTATTTTATTATCCGAAAACATTTAATATTATAAATAGTAATACGACAACAATATCAGTTTAATAAATTGAAATTTAATAAGCTCATAGAATAGCGAGAGATTACCCAGTAGTGGAAAAAAAACATATTCTCCTACTCCGATTGCTTTGTATGGGGGACAATTATAAACTTCTATTACTCCCACTGCACTAAAAATAAATGAAACGATAAATAAATACAAAATTATTCTTTTATATTGATTCCAATAAGGAGGTTCAAATAAAAAAGCCAAGAAGAAAATTAAAAATGGTGCTAATCCTATATAATAACGAAAGCCATATGAAGTGCCTCCAAAATTACCTGTTTTAACTACATAAAAAGTTGTCAAAATTATAAACCCAATCAACACTAATAATGCTTCGTGCCAATACTTATGTTTCTTATACAAGATAATCTTAAATACTACTATAAAAGACAAAATAAGTATGGGTGTATATAATAGTAAGCCATGAGTCCCTAATAAAATATGAAATAAATATTCAAACTTATTTTGATGCAACGTGTCTATACCACGTGGATTAGCCCAGTAATCAACAAATTCTATCGTTCTACTATCAATATGCAAATGAAAGAAAGATTTAAACAATTTATAATTTATAATGATTTGCGACAACAAAAACGGCGTGCTACCTACTACATAAAATAATATATCTTTGATCTTTCTTGTTTGATGCAAATACATTACAAAAAATACTAGCAAAAATATACCACCTAGCGGAATATCAATCACTGCTGCCCAAGATACAAATAATCCAGATAAAAATAAATTTAATGATTTTTTTCCCTCATTGTGTTTTTGCTTCAAATAATAATAAAAACCGATAAACAGCAGGGCGCCCGCAATAGTGTGATTATTAAAAGTTGTTGAATACGGAAGATAAAAAGTACCCAAGCCTAAAATTAAAGTCAAATATAACCTATGTATTGGTTTAATTTCTAACCATCTAGTAGACAAGAAAAAGTACCAGAGTAATATCAACGTACTGCCCCCTATAATAAAAAGCGTCAGCCAATAATAAGCATTTCTTTTAGTGGCAGAGTGAAAGTCTAAATTAAAAAAATCGTGCAACACCGTATAAACACCCGTTCCCATTATAGTTAATACTGCTGGCTTAGAAGAATATAGATTACCTTGATAAATTACTTTATCAACCGTTAATTGCCCAAAATGAGATTCATCAATAACCCACGTGTTTCGTTCTACTAATGATTCAATGGTGGCAATTCGAGATTGATCATTGGCGTTATGTGGAAATGGCCTGGTAAAAATTACTAAAATTACCAACATTAAAAATAGGATCTTGGCTACTTGATCGTATTCTGATTTAAATTTTTTTATATTGTTTTTTAATTTCATTATTAAATTATATTACTTATTTGCTCACTAGATAATATATACTAGTAGTAAAAAAGTCTCTTAAAATTGGCACTGATCGCACTATCTTGAATTGTTTTCTTACCTTTAAACCAAATTTGTATTTATAGATCGGATTGATCAAAAATAATTCTTTTTCAACAATTTTTAAATTATTACTATCCAATATTTTCTCAAAAGCATCAATGGATATCCCGTCATGTTTGATTCTCAATAAACGACTAATAAGATCCTGATCTTCATTAAAAATATTTAACATTAATTTGTAAAGAAATACGGGTAATAGATGAAAGTATGGCAACCTGGAAAGTATTCGACTTTGGCATCCTTGTTGATGTCCACCAAAGGGCATATGCCAAGGCGGAAAACAAATAAAAATCTTACCATTTGGTTTTATGATATTTAATATATGTCCGATAAAAATATGTTTTTTTTCTACATGTTCAATCGTATCTTTAAGAATAATCAAGTCAAAGTTATGGCTAAATTCTTTTTGAAAATTTTCTTTGGTAATGTCTATATTTAATAATTTTATATTTTGCTTTGGTTGGTTAACATCTAATAAACCTTTTGCGGCCAGCAGACGCTCCTTGTCTAAATCGACTCCTACAACACTACAACCTATTTCCATAAATGGCTGAATACTTCCTCCAAAACCACACCCAATATCTACTACTTTTATTTTACGATTAATTTTTAAACTTTTTTCTATAAAAGGTATTATAAAATTCTTGGTTGTTAGTTTTTGATGTTCAAAATATATTTTTTCATTATGATGAAAATAACAAGTCATAATTGCACATTATTAATATTACACTATTCAATCTTTGCGCAGAAGCCAAACATAAGAAGGAAATATCCAATAGTTGGTTCTTAATAAAAATATGCCAGCTTTCTGCTTAAATGAATTAGATTTTAGCATATCTATTGCCTCGAATTTTTCTGGATTTTTTGTAATTTTAATTGTGTAATCAATTATCCTAAATTTGCTGACTATTTTTCTTAGACCCCAGTAAGTAAGTAAATTTTCGTAATAATGTTTTCCTTTTTTTGTAAGACGTAAATATAAACTAGATATTGGTTTAGGAAAAATAGACAATAAAGGTAGTTTATAATGTTCTTCTATAAGTTTAATTCGATTACCTGCTGCAAAAAAACAAATTCCTCCTTTTTTTAAGACTCTATTGATTTCATCCATCAAGCGTTGAGCGTTTGGCACATGCTCATAAATTTGCGAACAATTCACAATATCAAATGATCCGTCAGGAAAATTTAAATTCATCCCATCAGAAACATAATAGTTTGCGTTATTTAACATTCTATTATGTTGTGCATATTCAACAGCACTCTTGTCAATATCAATCCCTACAACTTCTCTAAAGTTCCTAGCTAAATAATTAGATATTATCCCCGTAGAACATCCTACATCTAATAATTTTTTATCACGTAAATCTCCATGGTAATAATCCGCCAAAACTGCTATAATTTTTTTTGCCTTTTGTTCTCTGCCAGAGATATTATACATCTCTTTTCCATGCATTTGAGAAAAATTGTGCTGATATTGATATTTATCTTCCATACAAATTAGAATATAATTTCTCAATTTTAAAATTAATAATTTTTCGCTTTAATAATAATCAATTTGGCATTACTATTGTATTTTAAAAATTTCGTAATGATCATATCAAAATAAAAAATTGGTTTTAAAAAAAATTTTTCAAAATACTTATTTTTAAACAATAAATAACTAGGGCTTCTATTAAACAAAAAATATATCGGTCGAATACTAACAATTTCTAATCCTTGCTCTGCTAATATTTTATTATAAAAACTTTTCGATCTAAATTTAACATGCTTTTGAAAATGGATGGTAAAGCAGCCTAATGTATCGGTAATAATAATATAACCATCATCCTGTACTAATTTTTTGATGTTGCTTATTGATTGATTGAAAGCATCATCTTCGATTATATGAAAAAGAACATTATACGCTGTAACTATATCAAATTTCTTATTCTCAAGATCAGCCGGTAGATTCTTACTTATGTCAAATTGATAATATTGATTCTGCGGATATATTTTTTTTAATTTACTAACTGCATATTCCGAAATATCTGTTCCCACTACTTTAGCTGCGCCAAGTTGTTTAAAATAATTATCAAAATATCCAACGCCAGATGCAATATTGATTACTTCTTTATTTTGAATAACAATACCAAGCTTATTGAATAATCTGATGGTAGCAATTTCTTGTAATCTATAGAGGTATTGATTATATCTTTTTGAAAACGAACGATTGCCCACACCTTGCAAATCAAAACTCTTCTTTAGCCGTTCGTTCCAAAAATTTTCATTACTGTAACCCATAGAAAAAATTAACTTTACAAATTAAAATATAGTTTTTCGATCTTTGATATCAAAGATTTTTTTGAATAATTATCGTCTACTAATCTCCTGGCATTATTAATAAGGTGATCTGATAATTCCGAATTTTTAATTAATCTTGATAATTGCTTGGCTAAATCACTACTTGATCCTGCTTTAAATAATAAACCTGTTTTTTCATTTATTACTAACTCTGGTATCCCGCCTGAAGCTGCTGCGACGACAGCACACTTACTTGCCATGGCCTCGGCTATGACCATGCCTAAACCCTCTTCCCTTGATGGCAATACAAAAATATCTGATTTATCATAATATTGATATATCTGACTATGTGGTACCGAACCGACAAATTTGATCCGACCACCAATTTTTAAACCAGCAACTAATTCTTCTAGATAATTTTTTTGTGGGCCTGACCCCACTATTACAGCCTTTACATCAAAACTTTGATCTAATAATATCTTTATTGCTTTGATAAAAGTCTTAAAATCTTTTTTGGGGATTAAAGACCCGACACCTAAGATTGCATGTACTATGGCATTATTCTTTGTTTTATTATCTTTTAAAAAGACATCATTTAAAGGCATGGGAATAGTAATAATTTTAGCACTATTCTCTGGGCTTTTTTCCATAATGACTTGCCCTAAATAGTTGGACACAACTACTATTTTATTAGCTCTAGTAAAAACTAATTTAGCGAAAAATTTTAATAGTTTACTTTTTCCAAGCAAATAAACATCAGTCCCATGGCAAGTGATTATTAACGGTTTTCTTAATATTACTGAAATCAATAACCCAACTAACCCTGCGGGAAACCACCAGTGTGAGTGGATAACATCAACTTTTCTTTTATAGGCAACCCTTAAAGATTTATAAAAAAAACAAAAAATAAAGCTTAAAAAAACGATTTTATTAGTAAAACTTTTTCTGACTAACTCGTCCATGTTGCCACGATAAGCTAACTTTTGTAAAAAATTAGGCGCATACTTAAAGCGCCAAATTCTCACTGAATCAATCACTTGATGTTTTGATAAATTCTTATCCATGGGTGCTACTACATCTACCGAAAAACGATCACTATTTAAAATCTGACAATAATCCCATAAAAATGGGACTGTAGCATCGTCTTTATTTTTTATAAAGACATGTGATAAGAAACAAATTTTTATTTTCGCCACAATATATATGTTCTTTATGAAACCACTAAAAAACTTATGGTTTACTTATATAATACTTTTTTTATTAAATATTCATGCTTTTTATCTTTTTGTATTATTATTTCACTCAACAGTCCCAACGAAATTAACTGAACACCCACTACAATCATTAACACTCCAAATATCAACAAAGGAATCCTTCCTTGAGTTGATCCAGTTATAAATTTTAGTAGTGTGACATAAAAATCAGCTATAAAACCGATACTAAAAAACAACAAGCCAAAGCTACCAAAAAAATGTGAAGGTTTTTTTACGTATCTCGTTAAAAGTAGAACTGTCAACAAATCTAAAATTCCTTCAACAAATCTTTTTATTCCATATTTAGTTT
The DNA here is from genome assembly GCA_018818885.1 of Patescibacteria group bacterium. GTDB lineage: Bacteria > Patescibacteriota > Patescibacteriia > Buchananbacterales > SURF-54 > JAHIRB01. The sequence continues at coordinate 60,228 of JAHIRB010000021.1, forward strand.
TTCCATATTTCCTGGCGTGATGCTGCACCTTAATTTCTGTTACCTTAAAACCTTTATTGCTTGCGATCACTGGCAAAAAACGATGGAGATCGCCGTAAACATCTATTTCTTTAATGACTGTGCTACGATAGGCCTTAATGCCACAATTAATGTCGTGAAGCTTAACTCCTGTGAGCATTCTGACCATAAAATTAAAAGCTCTTGAAGGGATTGTTTTGGTGATTGGATCATTTCTTTTTTGTTTCCAACCTGATACTAAATCATAGCCTTCATTGATTTTATTAATGAGGGCAGGAATTTCTTGTGGATCGTCTTGCAAGTCTGCATCCATAGTAATTATTATTTTACCAATGGCTGTTTTAAAACCAGCTGCCAAAGCTGCTGACTTACCAAAATTTGTCCTAAACCTAATAACTTTTACTCCTTGATTATCATTATACAATTCTTCCATCACCTTAAAAGTTCCATCTGTTGACCCATCATCAATAAAAATAATTTCATAGCTTAAATTATTGCTTTGCATGACTTGTTTTATTTCTAAGTAGAGCTCACTTATGCTATCTTGCTCATTGTATGTCGGAATTACTATTGAAATCTTTTTTTCTTCCATACCCGGTAGTAGAAATTTAATTATTAGGTTAGTATATAATTTGTTTAAAATAATTGTTGATAAATATTATAATTAATTTATCCTGTGCGTGAAATAGCGTTTATTAAATTTCCACTACCGGGATATATTTATCTATTTTTTAATCTCTTTTTTAACTGCCTTAAATTTTTAAAATATGACCAGCTTAAAGCCAGCGGCTGTACCCTGCTTATTCTATTTACTGGCTCACTCCATTTTACTGGCACTTCTTTTATCTTATAATTTTTTTGTTCGGCTAACAAAACTAATTCGCTATCAAAAAACCATTCGTTATTTTGTACCTGTGGCAGAATATGGTCTACAACTTTTTTGTTGACTGCTTTAAAACCGCATGGCAAATCTTTTATTTTAGTTTTTACAATTATTCTTGTTGCAACAAAATATCCAAAAGAAAATAATTTTCTTAAAAGTGATCTTTTTACTTGGGAGCCTTTCATAAATCTTGAGCCTACTGCCATGTCATAACCTCCTTGATTAATAGCATCGACCAAAGGAGGTAGCGACGACAGATCAGTTGCTAGATCTGCATCCATAAAGCAATAAATATCTGCATCAAATTTCTGCCATGCTTTTTTGATAGCAATACCCTTGCCCTTTTCTTCTACAAATAAATATTTGATGTGCTGGTAATCTTGCTCTAGACTCTTTGCTATATACGAGGTAAGGTCGGTAGACTTATTGTCTGCTATAATAATTTGCCATGTTGATTGCGTGATATTCTGTTTTAAATAATGATGTACGCGCAAAACACTTTCTTTGATAATTTTTTCCTCATTAAACGCTGGTATAACTATTATTAAATTCATACTTTAATTAACTTTATATATCTTAGTCGACTGATCTCGATAAACTTCTTCAAAATAAAAATTATTTGATAAATTTCTATCTAAAAGCTGGTGCGTGGTATGTTCAATAAACACATATTCTGATTTAAAATCATTTTTAATTTGTTGGTAAAGAAATTCTTTTTCCTGTCCCATTGTAATATTATACCATTTCCAATACAAATCCTTATTATAATTATACATAAATGTAGGGTCTAACCCAACTATATAGTAATTATTAGTATTATGATAAAAAAGTATCGGAAATTCATCCCAATCACTGTGTAAAACAATGCTTTTGGGCGTTGTATTTTGATTTAGCCAATTTGATGCATCTTGATATTGAGTAAATGAAAAGTTTTTATGATGATCAATATATACTCTTTTGACGTCTCTAAAAACAATATAAGGCAACAAAACAATTGGAATAATCAATCCTACCAAAAGATATTTTTTTTGTAATAAAAGCTTCTTAAAATCCTGAGTTATTTGTTTGACCACTTTTGATGAAATAAATTGATTGATACTGATCGCAGAAAACAAAATCGCAAACGGTATAAAATATTCTACATTACGACGTGATTTTAATGTTAGTCCAAGAAATAACAAACTTAATATTAAGGTAGTTATCGAAATTACTGATTTTTTTCTTATGTGCAAGAAAAAAATTGTCAAAGCAATAATAAATATTATAAAAGTTAAAGACGAAGCTGCGATCAGATGAAAAAAATTGTATGGATACCACTCCCCTCCTACACCAATTATTTTTTGATAATTTACTACTGCAATTTGAATAATCTGTTGCCAGTAAAACAATAAATTTTTTGGAAAGTATGGATTAAATATGAGGCCCGCTGACAAACCACCGACTACTGACAACAATAATTTAATATTCTGCAAATGTAATCTTTTATGATTCATTCTATTCACAAAAAATTTTAGAATTTGGGATTTAGAATTTGGAATTTGTTTGGGATTTAAAATTTGGGATTTAGGTTTTGTTCTCTTTACAAAACCTGACTTCACCGAAGAGAGATAACTACAAAATACAAAAATAAACGTTATTACTAAAATTAACGGCCATCCTCCATACAACCAAACAAATAAAAATGATAATAATGATAATAACACATAACGTCTCTGTATAATTAGATACAAACCAACAAAAAGTGCTATCAAAGCTAGCCCTTGAGCTTTTGCTAAGTTCAATCGAAAAATGAATGGATTAGCAGTTAACAAAATTAAAGTATAAATGATAGCTCCCTTAATCTTAAGTCTGTTTAGCAACCAATAAAATGTTAAAATTGCTAAAGTTGCAAAACAAATGGTGGCAAGCTTTAATCCGACCAATGGATTTAGAATAGTTACAAAGGGTATTAGTAAAATGTGATATAAAAAATGATGGTCAGCAAAATAATTATTCAAAACAGTAAACTGCAAATATGGGAAATCAAAAACAATGCCATTTTGACTAATCAATTCTGCCATTTTAGCGTGATAAAAAGAATCGGGATCTGCAAAACTAGGATACCCCTGCAAAATTAAAAAATATAAAAATACAAAGGCAAAAAGTATTATGTATTTTAAATAGGGGGCTTGAGAAATAATAAAAGATAATCTATTTTTCATATGAGAAACAAAAACTTCAGTCAAAATACTGACAACCCCAGCGCTAAACACTGGGGCTTGGGATAATTAAATACAAACTAATCAATACCTCTCGCCCCGTAAATAACGAACGAAGTCCCGTTCTACGTGATGAAATGAGTTATTCTATGGGGTCAAATAATTTGGTTAGTCTTTACCAAGCATGGCTGCAAAGACCAACTGGCTGGAGTTTTTGATTTTTACCCCAGCACCAATTCTTTATTTATTGATCGTACACACATTAAATTTTACTTTCTTCATATTAATCATACTAAAAAGATTAATATGGTGTGGAGTTTATTTTTTAGAAAGTTGATTTTTAAAAAAATCTACAAATGGGATGATTTCTGGATTAACATTGTTTTGAATTGCCATATAAAAACTAACGTAACTGCCAAACTGTAATACTTCAAAGGCTTGATTGATTTTTTGCGATTGTACTGTAGAAAAGCTTACATGACTGATTTTATATTTATTTAAAATTTGCTTTGTTATTTTGATTCTTTTTTGATTTCTTGGTAAAAATAATTTTGATTCAAAAAATATAAAGACTAGATTGCTACCTTTTGGTTCTTTAAGACCTTCTAGCAAATGATGGTTGAGTTCTGGAATTAAATAATAAAAAGAAGAGTGTTTGGCACTCTCATTAATTTGATTAGCAACAGCATGTGCATTACCAGCTAAATGCTCACAAGCAACTATAATAGGGATTTTATTTTTTATTTTTTGTGCTGTTTGCTTAGCAGCATTTTTTGTAGTTTTGATGCCAAAATCATATCTTTTTTCACCTTGCTCTAAAGCTTTAATGACTTTTTGCAGATCATGTTTTGAAAATTTTACTAAACCCAACTTACTTAGAAGTACTAATTGACCTACCAAAGAATACCCAACTCCCATTCGTGGTTGCCCAGAAGAATTAAATTTTGGCTCAAATATATAACCCGGTAATTTATTTTTTTGCAAATAACTTTTTAGTTTGCCACCAGCTGCAAATCCAACAATTTTGGCTCCCCTCTTTTTTGCTTCATTTAAAGTAGCGAGAGGTTCCTCAGTATTACCTGAATAACTAGCAACTAAATATAAAGTTTTGTTATTAACATATTTTGGTAATTGGTAACTGTTGATTATTTCAAATGGAATTTTAATCTGATCTTTATAAACAGATTTTAAAATATGGGCGCCCAAGCCTGAGCCACCCATGCCATTTACCACAACGTTATTAATATTTTGATAATTTGCAGGTATCTTAATTTTATTAGCTTCTTCAAACGCCTGCTGACACTGATTGGGTAATTGGCGTATTGATTCCAAAATTTCTTCTGCTCCAAGCTTTTGTATTTGTTTATAATTATTGAGTGTCATATTGTCATTATTTTATCTTAAATTCTCTAAAATTTCAAGGTCCTCAAGCACTCTTGACATACATTGAAAATAACTAACTTTTATAGTATAATTTAATTGTCATTTAGCTTATTTTCAAGTATAAAAAAATCCCTTTTTCACCCAACAAAGATAATGATAATTTGACAATACACTAGCAATCTACTACAATTGTAACTAATATAAAAAAACGGCGCGAAAGGCCGTTTTTTATGATTTCCAAAGAAAACAATTTTGCTTTTATAGATGGACAAAATCTAAATCTTGGCATTAAGAATTTAGGTTGGGACCTAGATTTTAGAAAATTTAGAGTATATCTTAAGGAAAAGTATGCCGTAAGCAAAGTTTATTACTTTATCGGCTACTTGCCACAATATCGTGATTTATACAAATCGTTACAAAAATATGGTTATGAACTAGTCTTTAAACCAGCGATGCAAGACAAAAAAGGTAAACCTAAAGGTAATGTTGACGCTGACTTGGTTTTAAAAGTTATGTTTGAATATAATAATTTTGATAAAGCTATAATTGTAAGTAGCGACGGTGATTTCTATTCGTTAATTAAACATCTTTATAGAAATAAAAAAATTAAAATTTGTTATGAGTCCATACGTAAAAACTTGTTCAATATTATTGAAAAAAACCGCCAAGGAAAAAATAATCTATATGGACAATCTGAGGCAAAAATTGGAATATAAAAAGAAAAACACCGCTTAAGGACAAAACCATTAAGAGGTGCTTTTCATATATATTCTATAATTAGAATAGCTTGTATAAAAACATTTGTCAATATCCCTCTTTCACCCAACAAAGAGACTATCCCCGCACTAATTTTTACTCAAATTAATTATTATTCACAATATAATTCATATGTTCTACGTTTACCTCATCAAAAATGAAAAAGGTGAATTATACTATGGTTACACTAATAATTTAAGAAGACGTTTACTTGAACATAATTCCAGTAAATCATCCTACACTAGAAATCATAAATGGCAGTTGATTTACTATGAGGCTTACCTTGAAAGATCAGACGCATATGACCGGGAAAAACATCTCAAACATTATGGTCAATCTTTGTCTCATATATTATTATGTTAACACCTTGATATTAACTGAATTTCTCTAGATAATCAAGCTTGACACAGATTGAAAAAACTTCATCTTTATTGTATAATCTAATTGTTATACAGCTTAAAAATTGAGCTTTTTTTAAACGTTTTAAATCACAAGTACCAAGCACCAAATAACAAACAACATCCAATAATCAATTTCCAATACCCAAAAACGAGATTGTTTGCAAATTGATTATTAGAATTTAGAATTTGTTTGAGATTTGGGATTTAGAATTTGATTATTAAACTTAGCCATGTCTGGTCATTCCAAATGGTCAAAAATTCAAAGGCAAAAAGGCGCTGCTGATACTAAGAAAGGGGCGCTTTTTACCAAATTAGCCAATACTATTACCTTGGCTGCTTCTGAAGGTGGAGGTGAAATTGATATGAACTTTAAATTGAAATTGGCTGTAGACCAAGCTAGGTCTGCTAACATGCCTAAAGATAATATCGAACGCGCAATAAAACGTGGTACTGGAGAAATTGCAGGTGGGCCGATTGAAGAATTACGCTACGAAGGTTTTGGTCCAGAAAAGGTTGCCATAATAATTGATAGCTTAACAGATAATCGCAACCGCGCTTTAAGTGAAATAAAAAATGTTTTAAACAAAAATGGCGGTAGTATCGCAGGCCAAAATGCAGTTTCGTGGCAATTTGAAAGTAAAGGAGTTATACGCTTACCCAAACCAAGTTTTGAAAAAAAGGAGGAACTAGAACTAACTGCTATTGACGCAGGCGCTGATGACATCGGGGAAGACGACGATTCATTTCTTGTTTATACCGATCCCAAACAACTGCAAAAGGTAAAAGAAAATTTAGAACAAGCCAATCAAAAAATTGAATATGCTGAGATAGAAATGATTCCTAAAGAAAAAGTTAAAATGAAAAACCCAGACAAACTTGAACAACTATTTTCTGCTCTCGATGAATGCGCTGACGTAAATAACTACTACACTAATGCCGACATCTAAAACAATTACTATCATGGGAATTGACCCAGGGCTTGCTACTACTGGATGGGGCATTTTAGAAAAAAAAGGGCAGAAGCTTGCATTGATTGACTATGGTTTAATCGCAACAAATGCTAAAAAAGAATTCGCACAACGTTTAAAAATTATCAATCAAGACTTGGCAAAAGTTATAAAGAAATACAAACCCGATGCGTTTGGTGTAGAAAGTATTTATTTTTGTAAAAATGTAAAAACTGCATTACTAGTTGGACAAGCGCGTGGTGTAATATTGTTGACCTGTATCAAAACTAACAAGCCAATTTTTGATTTCACTCCCCTGCAAATCAAGCAAGCCATCACTACTTATGGACGCGCTGACAAAAAACAGGTTCAGCAAATGGTAAAAATTATACTTAATCTAAAAAATATTCCCAAGCCAGACCACGCAGCTGATGCTTTAGCCTGCGCTATCTGTGCTGCTAATTCAATTTAACTATGGCCCTGTAGTGAAAATTTAATAGGGACGTATGTCATTAAAAAAAATTTCATATATATAATATTTGATATCAAGAATTTAACATATATATAAACTTAATTAATTAAATTTCTATTACAGGGTATGACTCGAGAAGAAAAAATAAAAAAAATCATTCATAAAAGTAAACAAATTTTTAAAGATAATGCTTTAGACAACGGTGCAATATCTGCCGCTAATCCAGACAAAGATTACTATCCTCGCGAAGCTAAAGATTATCATTATGTTTGGCCACGCGATGCTGGCTATATTTGTGTTGCCGCAAAAATGGTAGGAATAAATGACATACAAGAACCTTATTTTGATTGGCTACTCAAACGACCAGAAGATTTTGAAAAAGAAGGTTTGCTATTTGGCAGTTATTCAACAAATGGCAGATTAAAAAATGGCCAATTCCAACCCGACCAGGCAGGCAGTACTTTATGGGCAATTTATGATTTTTATAAAGATAATATCGCAGGATGCAAAAAACAGGAACTTCTCATTCGGCGCTTAGCCGATGGTTTAACTAACGACTGGAAGGGCAAATATTTTTTTCATAACACTGTTGATCTATGGGAAGAAGGAAGAAGAAAAACCTCAACTTCTATGGAAAATAACCACACTTATTCTTTAGCTGCCTGTGCTTATGGATTAATTGTTGCAGATAAAATGGCTAACGGCGAAAAATGGAAAGAAGCAGCAGATCAAATGATAAAAATGGTAAATGAAGCATATAGCAAAAAGGATAAAAGATATTATAGAAATCACGGTAAAATAGACGACTTTAATGTTGATTCTTCTTTATTAGGTCTTGTTTACCCGTGTAGTATAGTAAAAGCAACTGATGAAAAAATGGTCAATACTGTAAAAGCAATTGAACAAAAAGCTGTTTTCCATGGAGGCGTACACCGCTATCAGTTTGATTATTATGATGGTGAAGGTACAGCAGAAGAAGGAGCAGGTGCTTGGCCTTTACTTAACTTTTGGATGTCTATTTACTGGTCAATCGGAAACGACAAAAAGAAAGCTCATAAATATTATGATTGGGTGGTAGACCGCGTAGAAAATGATTATTTAATACCCGAACAAATGTTTGAAGATTTTAGAAAAGGCATAAAGCCTTTAGCTTGGTCTCATGCTATGTTTGTTATAGCTTCGAAGTATTTGGGGTATTTGGAGTAAGAGTAGGGCGAGATGTAAAGTGATTGTTAATACGATTAATATGATGTTTGGAACTCAAGTGTACATATTAACTGTATCAACCTATCAACAGTATTAACTACACCACAACTCAAATCTCTCTAATAACTCAAATCAACTAAACTACTATGGCAAAAAAACTAAAAATTGTACATTTCTGCTCAGAAGTCGAACCGTTTTCCAAAACCGGTGGTTTAGCTGATGTTGCATCTTCTCTGCCTAAAGCTATTAAAGGAGTAGGCCATGATGTAATCATTGTTACACCCTTGTATTCAGAAGTTACTGATCTAAAAAAGTTTAAGCTGAAAAAAATAATTGAGGATATCAAGATTGAATTGAGCGAAGGTGTCCATATGGAAGCAGATTTCTGGCAAGGAGAGCTAGAAAAAGGTTTACCTGTTTATTTTGTTGAAAATAATAAATATTTTGGCAAAAGAAAAAGTCTTTATGGATCTGAACATGAAAATGCCAGATTTTTCTATTTTGATCTTGCTGCTATCAAATTATTAAAATTGATAAATTTCCAGCCAGATATAGTACACTGTCACGATTGGCAAACTGGGCTTATCCCATATTTCTTAAAAAGAAGATATGCCAAAGATGAATTCTTTAAAAATACTGCCACAATTTTTACCATTCATAACCTATTATTTCAATTCGGCCACAATTGGTGGAAAGTAAGAAGTAATCTACGTGATGATGGCTACTCACGTCTACCAAAATTCGGCCATACGCCAGCTATTGAGCGTATTAATTTTGCTAAACGTGCATTTATTAATTCTGATATCATCAACGCTGTATCAGAACAATATGCAGAAGAAATTATCACCAAGGATTTTGGGCAAGACCTACATCGGATATTAAAGAACCGTGAAGATAGGCTCTTTGGCATAGTTAATGGGATTGATTATGATGATTTCAACCCAAAAACTGATCCTGGATTATATAAAAAATATGATCCTAATTCTTTAAACAAAAAAGCGGAAAATAAAAAGTATTTACAAAAATATTTTGGCTTACCGGTTGATCCAGATATTCCGCTGATTGGAATGGTAACCAGAATTGCTGAACAAAAAGGCATTGACTTGGTTATGCCAATTATGGAAGAACTGTTAAAACTAGATATTCAATTTGTCATAATGGGATCTGGCGAAAAGCACTATGAAAGTTTCTTTAAAAAAATGCAGAAAAAATATCCCAAAAAAGTCGGCACACATCTCGAATTTGACGCCAAACGGGCTACCTCTGTTTATGCTGGCACTGATTTATTTTTAATGCCTTCACGCTTTGAACCCTGCGGTTTAGGACAATTAATAAGTTTACGATATGGTTCTATCCCTATCGTTCGTTCCGTTGGAGGATTAGCTGATACGGTAACGGACTACAATGCAAAAACTAAAAAGGGCAATGGTTTTATATTTCACAGCTACAACCATAAAGCATTATTGATATCTCTTGTACGAGCAATTGAAAGCTATAAATATAATGAAAATTGGAACGATCTAGTAAAAAGAGGTATGGAGCAATCATCTTCCTGGGAAATCCCAGCTAAAAAATATTTGGTCTTATATCGCAAAGCTATCAAACAAAGACAAAAAGACTTGGCTAACAATAAAAAATAATTTTTGCCTATGATCACTTGGGTTAATTTTTTACATATTTATCAACCTCCCTATCAAGATCCTGAGGTTGTACAACAGGTTAGTAAAGAAAGTTACTGGCAGTTGGTAAATATTTTAAAAAAAAACAAAAATGCAAAAATTACTCTAAATTTTTCTGGTTGCCTTTTAGAACATCTATATAGTGTGGGTCAAGAAAAACTTATTGAAGAATTCAAACAATTAGTTGCTGGTAGACAAATTGAGCTTGTTGGTTCTGCCAGGTATCATCCAATACTACCACTTTTGCCACCAAATGAAATTAAACGACAAATAGAACTTAATGATCAAATTTTAAAACAAGCTTTTGACGATCTTTACCATCCAACGGGGTTTTTCTTGCCAGAGATGGCTTACAATGCTAACGTAGCAAAAATAATTAAAAAACTGGGATACAAATGGATTATTCTAGATGAGATTGCGTATAAAGGACGATTAGGACTAGTTGACTATAACAAAAAATATAAAATAAAAAATATCGGCTTAATGGTTGCCTTTCGTAACCGTGATATTTCCAAAACATTTGTACCAGATACCATACTGAGCCTGACAAAAAAAAGCAATCCTCCTAATTTTCTAATAACTGCCACAGACGGCGAAATGTACGGACATCACCATCATGACTGGCAAAATGTATTTGAACAAATTTTAAAAAATAATCAAGTAAGGACAAAAACAGTCTCTGAATATCTTGAACTGAGCATGCCAACTGAATCTGTCACTCCACTGGCAAGCAGTTGGGAAAGCACCCCTCAGGAACTGAAAAGAAAGCTCCCCTATGCTCTATGGCAAAATCCAAAAAACAAGATACATCAAAACCTTTGGGATCTAAGAAAAATTGCTATCAGGGTTGTCAGCGCCAGTAAAGAAAAAGGGCCTAATTACGATTGGGCTAGGCATCACTTAGATAGAGGCCTTGCCAGCTGTGCCTGGTGGTGGGCAGCAGATAGGAAGCTTGATCTTTTTGATTTTGTCACTTGGAATCCAGATGCTGTAGAAAAAGGCATAAAAGAATTAATTTCTAGTATTAGATCGCTACACAATGTATCACAAAAAACAAAACTTGAAGCAGAAAAACTGTATCATTTATTAATTAAAGAAATTTGGAAAAAGCACTGGAAGAAATATCATAAAACTCAACCAGAAGCAAAAAAAATGTCTACTGAGATTAGACGCGGACTTTCTCTTTTAGACCAGAACTTCTTAATAAAACTTTTCAAGAAACATGTAGCCCCACAAATTATTGGCAAAGACGAAATTAGTTACATCGCCATTAATACGTTCAAACAAAAAATTGGTCAGCAGTCTTTTTATCATATTGTAGCTAGATACGAAGTACATTTTAAAAATAAAAAGATGAAACCGGTTGTCATATTCTGCAACTCAAATTCTAAAGAACCTAGACAAGGTGCATTTGAAGCTTTAGACCATTTGTGGAAAAATGATTTTTCTAAAGGAAATTTGATGTGCCCACAACCATTATTTTTTCTAAAACGCTACAAAGCAATGTTTTACTTGGAAGCATCCGGAAAAAATCTTTATCAATATATTATTGATCCACAAACAAAGTTTCGAGAACTTAAAAACATTGTAAAACTTTCTGGTCGCTGGCTGGCAAAACTGCATAATCTTCCTACTGACAAAGTAAAAAATTTCAATCCTGCTCACAGTAAAATTTCTACAATATTGCCTGGCCCAAAACACTTTCTAAAATCAATTGATATAAAGCATAACAAATATCCAAAATACCATGATCAAACTGAAAAACTTTTCCACAAAATTAACAATTTAGAAAAAAAGTGGGGTTTTGATGAACAATATATTATCCATGGTGATTTCCACCCAGAAAATGTAATCTATAATAAACAAAATAATTTGTTATTAGCAATTGATTATACTGACTGCTGTTTAGGCCACTATGCCAGAGACTTGGCCAGCTTTATTCAACAACTTGGATACATGTCACGAAAAAATATTAGTTATCTCCAAATTAAAAAACTACAAAAAATATTTTTGCAATCATATTTAAAAAGAAGAAAAATCAAGCTAAAAACAAAAGATCACAACAGGCTTAATCTATATAAAGCTTGGACATCGTTAAGAAGCGCAATATTTTTTCTAACTGTTAGCACTTTTGATAGACCTCGCGCTGATGCGTTATTTGAAGAAACTAAAGGCTACTTAAAAAAAATAAAATAACGACCCACACTAATTGTTATGTTTAAAACGCTTAATAAAAATTTAATAAGTACAAATATCAATACGCCTATGTTAAATAAAATAATTGGTGGGCGGTAAATATGCAACATCATTTAATTTTTGAGGGTGCAGAACTTGCAGGCAAAAGCTATCTAATGGCTCCTGTTTATAATTTCTTGGAAGAAAAATACAATCAGAATAAAGTTGTGTTGGACGGCTGCCATTGGTTTAATTCTGATGTTGGTATATTTGGAACTACTTATGGTAAACCATGTATTGAAAAATATACTGAGATGCTCAGTTTGTTAAAAGACAAAAACATTTTATTCGAAAAATTCCATATTTCTGATATAGTCTACAACCGCCTTCATAATAATATTGAACTGGATTATTCTAAAACTGAAACAAAACTAAAAAATCTTAATACTAAAATCATTCTTTGCACTTACACAGAAGACGAAAAACTAATATCAGAACGAATCAAAGACAGGCTGAATCTTTACCCACACTATAAACGTATTTTGCATGATCCTAAGTGGTACATACAACAGCAGCAACAATATATAGAAGAAGTTAAAAAAAGTCAATTACCATATAAAATTATTGACCTGACAAAAATACCTAACCAAAAGTACAAAGATGTGCTAAAATGGATTGGTGAAAAATAATATTAACAATTTATGAAAAAATCAAAACTCCCATATTATATAGGCGTTGACGTAGGCGGAACAAAAATTGCTGCTGCATTGATTACCAACAATAAAATTCAAAAACGTATAAAGATACCTACCGAAAGTAGCCGGGGCAAAAAAGTAGTCTTAAAAAATATTGAAACAGCAGTTAGAGAAGTTTGGCAAAAAAACGTCAAAGCAATTGGTGTTAGTTTTGCAGGACAAATTGATCAAAAAAAAGGTATCGTGATCGTCAGCCCTAATTTTTCTAAAAATTTTAAAAACGTAAAAGTTGCAGCTTTTTTAAAAAAGAAATTTAAAAAACCTACCTTTGTCGAAAACGACACAAATTGTTTTGCGTTAGCAGAAAGTGTGTTAGGTGCGGGCAAAAAATATAAATACGTTGTAGGTTTAACGATAGGAACTGGTGTTGGGTCTAGCATGATATTTGATGGTATTATTTTTCATGGAGAAAATGGCGCTGCTGGAGAGTGGGGGCATACCTCTATTGTAGAAAACGGTTTAACATGTTCTTGCAAACAAGTTGGGCATTTTGAAACTTATGCTTCTGGCAGTGGTATGTCTAAGCTTTACAAAAAAATCACCGGCAAGGAAAAGGATACGTTTTATATTGAACAGCAGGCCAAAAAAGGTGATAAACATGCCAAACTTGTTTTAAAAATAATGTCTGAATCTTTGGGTGTAGGCATAGCAAATATCATCAACGCCTTGAATCCAAGCATTATAATAATTGGTGGTGGAATGATACGAGTAAATGATTTATGGAGTCCTGCTTTAAAAATTGCCCGCAAAAAGGCAGTTTATCCAATATTGAAAAAAACAAAAATTGTTAAATCTAAATTAAAAGATGACGCTGGATTGTTAGGTGCGACCTTAATCATTAGAAATTGAAAATTGAAAATTAGAAATTATCCATAATATGCCCATACCGGGATTATCAATTAAAACCCAATCGCCAAAAAACTGGAATAGATCTACGGGCAAATTAACACCGCCAAGTCGATCTAGTGGTCCAAAAAAATACGGCAAATATAAACCAAAAAGACTAAAGCTTGGTTCATCTTTAACTAAGTTAATTCTTGGTGTAATTGTAGCTGGTTTAATAATTGGTTCTGTCAGCTCATTAGGCGTGCTTATTTGGGTTTCACGTAATTTACCAGACCCTAATAAAATAATTGAACGTGACATAGCGTTAAGCACAAAAATTTATGACAGGACCGGTGAAGATATTTTGTATGATATTCATGGTGAAGAAAAAAGGACAATGATTGAACTTTCTGATATTCCACAATTTATGCTTGACGCAACCCTAACGGCAGAAGATAGAAAGTTTTATGAACATAAAGGCTACAGCATCACGGGTGTAATTCGTTCAGTAATAAAAAACATAACAACTGGCAGTCGCGTAGGTGGTTCGACCTTGACACAACAGTTAGTAAAAAACGCTATATTATCTCCAGAAAAAACATACACGCGAAAGATAAAGGAACTTATTCTTTCTTATCAAATTGAAAGAAAATTTTCTAAAGAAGAAATTTTAAAACTATACTTTAACGAAATCCCCTATGGCTCAACTGCCTACGGAATTGAGGCAGGTGCTCAAACATATTTTGGTAAATCAGTGGATGACCTTACGTTAGGCGAAGCAGCTATTTTAGCAGCTATGCCACAAGCACCAAGCTACTACTCCCCTTATGGCACACATGTTGAGGAACTCTATGGTCGACAAGGATGGGTTTTAGATAGCATGGTAGAGCTTAATTATATTACAGAAGACCAAGCAACTGCAGCAAAAAATGAAACAATTGAATTCAAAAAGAAAAGAGAAAGTATTGTTGCTCCTCATTTTGTAATGTATGTAAAAGAATACTTATCTGAAAAATATGGCGAACGCGCTGTTGAACAAGGAGGTCTTAAAGTTATTACCACTCTGGATTTATATAAACAAGAAATTGCTGAAGAAGCTGTTACCAACGGTATGAAAAATATTGAAAACAGAGGTGGCTCAAATGCAGCTTTAGTTGCTCTTGATCCAAAAAATGGACAAATACTAGCCATGGTTGGTTCTAAAGATTTTTACGACGAAGAAATAGACGGGCAGGTCAACGTAACTATTAGAGATAGACAGCCTGGTTCTTCGTTTAAGCCAATTGTTTATGCTGCAGCATTCCAAAAAGGCTATACTCCAAACACAACTTTATTTGATGTAGAAACAACTTTTTTAACAGAGATCGGTAAAGACTACACACCAAAAAATTATGACTTAAAAGAACATGGCCCAGTCACTATTAGAAAAGCTCTGGCAGGATCATTAAATATACCAGCAGTCAAAACCATTTATTTAACAGGGGTGGATAATGTTTTAGATTTAGCAGACAAGCTAGGCTACACCACCTTAAAAGACCGTAGTCGCTTTGGACTTTCTTTAGTACTTGGTGGTGGAGAGGTAAAACTTATTGAGCACGTTAATGCATACTCAGTATTTGCACGCGAAGGAGAATGGCACCCCATTACTTCTATCTTAAGAGTAGAAGATAAAGAAGGTAAAGTACTTGAAGAATGGGAAGAAACACAAAAAAAAGTAATGGAAACTCAAATCGCGCGTCAGATAAATAATATCTTGTCTGACAATGCAGCTAGAGCCTATGCTTTTGGTGAAAACTCTGCATTGCAGCTAGGAGGTCGCCCTGTAGCTGCAAAAACAGGCACTACCAACGATTACAGAGATGCTTGGACCATTGGTTACACTCCGTCGTTATCAGTTGGTGTCTGGGCAGGAAATAACGATAACTCAGAAATGTCTAGCTCTGGCTCTATGATGACAGGCCCAATCTGGAACGAATTTATGCGTAGAGTATTGGGTGATACGCCAATTGAATCATTTAAAGAACCAGACGAAGTAAAGACCAACAAACCCATTTTAGATGGGCAAGTTGCCGGACAAGCTACTTATGACATTGATAGAGTGTCTGGCCTATTAGCTACAAAAAATACACCATCAGACTATATCGTTAAAAAAACCTTTACACTTGCTCACAACATACTCTACTACGTAAATAAAGACGACCCTCAAGGCCTGCCGCCTGCTGACCCTACTCAAGACTGGCAATATCAAAATTGGGAAGACGCAGTAGCAAAATGGGCGCAGGAAAATAACATGGTTTTAGATGAACCCCCTACTGAATATGATAATGTCCATCTGCCAGAATACCAGCCTACAATCAAAATTAATACACCAAAAAATAACGACAAAATAATTTCACGTGATATTAACTTAGATGTGCAGGCAGCTGCACCACGTGGAATTTCTAAAGTAGAATATTATATAGATAACTCTTTAATTGGAGTTGCTCAATCACCACCATTTAATATTATGGGGTACATTGGTGATCCTGCAATTGGATCTGGCTTCTATAAGCTAAAAGCAATCGCCTACGATGATGTTGGTAACAGAAGTTCAGAAGAAATTAATCTTAACCTAATACTTTCTGATCTTCCGCTGACAATCAATGTCACTTCGCCTTCAGGTGGAACAAATATTTTAAAAACTAATTTTCCTCAAGACTTAAGTGCAAATCTATCTGCAACAACAAACATTACCAGCGTAACTTTTTATCTAGAAAATACTGCTGGTGGACGAGTTGATACTATTGGTAATATTAAACAAATTAGTTCTAATACTGTTGCATCTTCTTGGCTTACTGCTCCGACTATTGGTGAATACAAACTATATGCTAAAGCGTTTGATAACATTGGCAGAACATTTGTTTCACCAAAAATTGATGTTTCTATTGTAGATAGTGTTGAAGAATAAATAATCTTAAATGAGCTACCGCCGAAGGCTCGCCTCGCTCGACGCCAGCCACGACGGCTAGGCGGGCAAGTCGAAGCGGGCGTCCCCGTCTAGTCGTTCGCGAACGACTAGACCCGCCGAGGCTGCTAGAGCTATACAGCTTAAATAAACCCTCTCGGCGAGCCCCGAACAATAAATTTTCGCGGCGATGACGCCTTAGAGGGTTTTTTTATAATTTCTAATTAATTAAAAAGATTAGAGCTATTAGAGTCAGCTTCTCTAATCTCTATATCTCATTTTGCTTTTTTTATTCATCTCAAGTTAACTTACGTTTCTTCCATCTCTACAATAACTCTAATCTCTATATCGCTATTCTATTTAAACTCCTTCATATACTCCTTCATCTTTGCTGCATACTCCTCAACTTCTTTAAAAACTTTATCATTTACCATATTCTTTTTTGCATATTCAACAATACCTGGCAGAGACTTCATAAACTTTCCGTGCTCATCCATCCATTGATGCCGAGGGAATACCCAGACATGAAAATTATATTTTGAATCTTCGTTCTGCCATAAACGGACTTTTTCAATTTTTAAGACCTCTTTCATGCCTTCTCTAAGTTTTTTTAATACTCTTATAAATTCGTTTGCTTTTTCATCACTAAACTCAGCAATTGAATTTTGTGATCTGTCTTTTGTCGCTATTATAAAAAAACCTGGGATTGGAATTTCCCAGTCTTGGTGCACGTCAAAGTGTTTGGTGATGATAACGTTGTATTTTGGATCTTCGAAGAGATGTGGCATAGTAGTTGAAATATTACGTAATTTTATTGATACTGTTAATACGATTAGACTGTTAATACGACACGCAAAATAATTATGTTAACGTATTAACAATATCAACTGTATCAACAGCTACTTCATTTCACTCCCCTTACTTCGCATACCCCACAGGCAAAATTGCTACTGCCCTTAAGTTAGAACTTAGCTTTAATGTCTCACTCACCTTTTCTTCGTCAAAAGCACCAACCCAGCAACTAGCGAGTCCTAAATCTGTTACAGCTAAAAGCATGTTTTGGGTGGCAGCAGCTGTGTCTTGAATAGTATATAAATTTTTACCACGCTCGCCATAAGTATGTTCACTTTTAGTAACATCAGCACAAACAATAATTGCCACTGGCGCTTGAGAAATAAATTTTTGTCCCATGGCATCTAAAGATAACTGATCACGTATTGATTGGTCTCTAATAACCTCAAAATGCCAATCTCGCATTCCTCCAGCAGAAGGAGCGAGTTGACCTGCTTCTAATATTTTTTTGATGTGATTTTCTGGAACCTTTTTTTCTGCATCAAAATTTCTAACACTTCTTCTTAATTTAATTGTTGTCCAAAAATCCATATATTCTTATTATACCAAACTATTACTAATAAAGACTAATATTTGACAAAATAAATCATAAGTAGTAAAACAAAATAGGTCATTACTGGAAAGGAGGTGAAGGTAATGGGTGATCCTTGCAAAAAAATAAAGGATGACGAATCAGGGCTCACGTGCTCGAAATGCGGGCAAGAAGTTGATAGTAAAACTGTTCCTTGCCCAAATTGTAATCACGATCACTTCAAACACCCAAGGTTTGAGGAATAATCTTGGGCTTTCATTTGAGCCCTACTAGAATCTTCACATCAACACAAAAATGCCGTTCGGCCAGATGCCCGCTTTACGCAATCATGAGCGGGCATCTTTCTTTTACTAAAAAACCGCTTCAATAGCGGCATTATATTTTTTAGACAAAAGAAAGAAGACTAAGTGCTTCTATCATGAAAATTCATCATTTGATGAATGGGGGGGAGAAGGTTAAGATTGAGAGTTTATTATAATTTATTATAATTGCAGTAATAACTGCGTAAAAGAGAAGAGGTGTAAGGAAGGAAATTCTATCTCCTGCTTGCGCAAGAAACAGAATTTCCTCCCCAAAACTTCATATCTCTTTTAAAACTTCAATCTACACTTAGTCTTCGCCTTTATTCTACCATGCTTATATACTGCGTCAATAGCATTTTTTTTGGCGTAGTTGAGCCACTAAAAAAAGTTATCCCCAAACCCTTCGACTCACTATGCTCGCTCAGAATAAACCAAAAACTCCCCCCCAACGCGAGAGAGTGTCCGCCTCACCAAACTTTCCAAAACACCGGTGGGAAACTGCTTGACCTTACCACTTATTTATAATCTTAAGCAACTGTTTATGAATAGTAGTATTACTGCTGGCTAAAAATTTGCTGTTCTTGTCTGATTTTTCTTGGTTGCCATTGAAATCAGTAATCACTGCTCCTGCCTCGCGTGCAATTAACTTACCAGCTAAAAAATCGTAGATTTCATTATCATTATTAACTATGGCTTCCAGTTTGCCTAAAGCTAAAAGGCAAAAATCATACGCTGGTGCCCAGTTGGATAAGACTCTTTTAAGATTAGCTCTAGTTAAGCTTCCCATTTGAGCAGCCACTATATTTTTAGGATCATTGTAAGCACATGAATAACAGACCGTAGCTTGAGACAAATGTCGCGTGTTATTAGTCTTTAGCCTAACACCGTCCAGATATGCTCCCTTACCCTTTTGTGCATAATAGGTTTTATCTAATATTGGATGATGTATAACCGAAGCTATAATCTGATCCTTTTGTAACAAAGCAATGTTAATAGCAAAATTGGGAATGTTTAGTGCAAAATTGTTTGTGCCATCCAAAGGATCAATTATAAAAATATAATCTGATTTTTTATCAATTAAACCACACTCTTCAGAAAAAATATTATAGTCAGGAAATTCTTTGATCAAAACTTTCAAAACAGCTTTTTCTGAATCAATATCGGCTTGAGTAAAAAAATTAGCGGCAGTGCCTTTATTTATCTGCTTAAGATTCTGGCCAAAATATTTTTTTAATACTCTACCGCCACTTTTTGCGGAGTTAATTATTTTTTGTATTTGCTGTGTCATGTAGAACTATTATAGCGTACAAACAAAAGGAAATCAAAAAACTCCCTTTTATCTCGCCGAAGTCTTGCGTAAGCGGGGCGAAGGCAGATAGGGAGCTTTTTATGTTGATTATTACATTATTAACGAAATAATTTATCAAAAAACATATTATTACACCTAATAAGCTGGGTATCTTTTACTTGCCACAGTCTTTCTGTATTTTTATCGATATTGTTTGGAACATTATTAAATCCACAACTAAAATAAAAAGTTCCTAAAAAATTAAAATATACTGAAATGATTGTAAGTAATAAAAAAAAACCTATCAAATATTTATTTTTTACGATTATTTTTTCCCAGGACAATACTAAAAAGATCATCCAAATCGGAATGGTTTCAATTATCAATCTATATCCAAAGGACCACCCTCCCCACCACATAGTCCACTTAGCTACCAAGATTAATGTTAAAAGTAAAGAAACAAATAAATATTTTATTAAGGTATCCTCCTTTTTTTTAAATATTTTTGGAAAATATAATAAACTAAACAAAAAAATAGGACTAAATACAAAAAGCCCTCTTGCTGGGCTAATTAAAATCCCTGCTAAACTTGTCAACAAAGGTGTCCTAAAAAATTCTATCCCCTTCCTAGCTTGTCCCAAAGCCCAAATTGACCCGTGATAAGAAAATGAATACCAACTAAGTAAAAAAGCTGGTATTAAAATCAATATTAGATATTTAGTAAATAACTTTCTATGGTTTAAAAAAAAGTATATTGTAATTGGTAAAGCTATTAAAAAATTTGTTGGTCTATTGAATACTGCCATACCTATAAAAAATCCCGCCCACGGTAATAGCTTTTCTTTTTTTATCAAAAGAATATAAATTGTAATATTTATTAATAATAATGAAGGGCCGTGCTGCCAGATATCCTGGCTTGCAACACTCCAGACTAAAGTTGCGAATGCATACACCAAAGAAAAAATTATTGAGGTTATTTCTTTTTTTGTAATATTTCTAAAAATAAGAAACATCAAAATTACTGAAAAAGAAGAAATTATAGCCGCGCTAATAGCTGAAAGTAGGTCTCTATGTTTAATTAAGTCAACGGTAAAAAAAGATGCTATCGCATAGACGGGTGTATTAAGCACTCCAGGAATAATTGGATAATTAGAAACAAAACGTCCTTTAATTATACTTCTTGAATAATGATGAGTAGTATCACAAATTCCTTCTTGATTACAAAAAAACTCATTTAAATCAAAATCTCCTTCGTTTAAAATCGATATTGGTAATAATTTATTAGGTATTAAATCTCCATTTCCGTCATATCTCTGGTCGATTAAAAAAATAGTTAAAGTAATACTAAAAAGAAAAAAACAAATCCAAATAGTTTTGTTATTGAATATATCTGATAAACTCTTTATCACATTCATATAATTTATTATATCATAAAAACTCCCCCGAAAAAGCGAGAGAGTGTCCGCCTCTCTAAACTCATCAAAACACCGGCAGAATTACTTGACAAATAATAATTAGTTCGCTATGCTTAGAACAAATGGTTAGCATCACTTTCGATGCAACTCCGAGACCCTGCAACGCAAGTTGCGGGGATCGTTTTTTTATAGATTATTGATAATATACTTTCATATTAATTTAATATTACCTTGTGAAATCTTTTCCATTTTCCTAATTAACCTTTTACTGCTAATCAATCTTAGCTGAGGCCAAATAATTGTATAGCTTTTGCCATTTTCTATAAATGTATAAAAAAATCTTCCTTCTTTCTTTTTCGTGGTTAACGGTATGGCCCAAAGCATATTCTTATTAAATTTTCTGAATATTAATACAGGCCTTTCGAATTTTTCATTTTTACCATCTTCTTCAAAACCAATATTACAACCCAAAGATGCCCACCAGATTTCCCTTTCATAAAAATAAAAACTGATGTCTTTATTAATAATAATCCTAATCTTTAATCTTGTCCATTCAACAATCTTAGTTAATTTTTCTTCAATCATAATTAAGTAATTAATACAAAAAACGGCTCCAAAGCGCCGTTTTGTTATGTTGAAATGTTACTTGATTGTATCTTAAATGTCAAATGGTCCGCCTCACCAAACTTCGCACAACACCGGCGGAAAGCACGCACAGCTTTCCACCTCTTTTCTTTTCCAAAATCAAAAAAACTCCCCCAATCACTTGTCATTCCGGACTCCGATCCGGAATCTCCTACCTAAGGGGGAGTCTTATTTATATTGCTAAATAATTATTTAAAAGTATAAACCTTTGTTTCTGATCTCTTTTCTTATTTCTTTATGATTGGGTACAAGCGTTGCCACTAAATTCCAAAACTTTGTTGAATGATTAAATTCTTTTAAATGGCAAAGCTCGTGAACAATAATATAATCTGCTGCATGCTTCGGCAAGAATAATATTTTGTAATTAAAATTTAAATTTCGTTTCTTAGAACAACTCCCCCATCTGGTTTTTTGATTCTTTATGTTTATTTTGTTGTACTTAAATTGATAGGTAGAATTGAAATGCTGTATGCGCTCTTGCACAAATTCTAAAGTTTTATTTTTGTATGTTAAATATTTTTGCTTGTCGTTTTTATTTATATCCACTCCAAACTTTTTAAAATGATCAATTTTAGCAAGCACCCAATTAGATTTTTCCATAATATATTTTTCTACTACCCTATCATTTAAACCCATTGGTTTAGTAACCACAAAACTGCCATCGCAATAAACAGCCAAACGCAACTTTTTAGCCTTCTTGCTGGTTTTTAATGTGTAGTTGATATCTCTACTATGTATTTTGATTTGTTTAGTCATTCTAAAACAGTAACTTAAAAACTTTTAGCAATTTTCCAGACACCTTTTTCGCGAAAGGCAGGAATGGTTTGCCGTTTGGCTTTATTTAAAAGAATTGATATAGATATATTTTTCTTTTTGGCATATTCTGAAAGTTTAACAATTTCTTCTCCTTCCAAATAAGCGATCCTTTTATGGAAAGACTCCACTAGCGCCAATGATAAAACCTTGTCCATGATGGCGGTTTTTTTCTTATCGCTATTTCTATATTCTTTAAACGAATTATAATAAACTACCTTTTCTTTATCACGAATAATAATCGGCGGGAATCCAAGCTGTATCAATTGGTAATTAATAAGCACACGTCCGATTCTTCCATTGCCATCGCAAAATGGATGAATATGTTCAAATTCCAGATGGAACTTTGCGATTTTCTCAAGAAAATATTGTGTATGCCGACTTGAATATTCCAAAAGCATATTATCAATCATGGCCTCGATATGTTTAGGCGCGGGCGCAATGTATGTTCCTACACGAACATGTTCGTTTTGCTTACGAAATCTGCCGGCAATTTTTTCATCTATATTCGAAATTAGCATGTTGTGCAACAACAAAATTAAGTTCATATCAATATTTTGTGTACTTATTTTTTCTTTTATATGCTCAAACACACGGGCCAGATTTCTTGCTTCAAAAACTTCTCGCACTGACACGTTGCGAGAAACTTCCATGTCTAAAAGAATCTTTTCCGTTTCTAAGACAGTTAAAGTTGAATTCTCAATTGCATTGGAATTGTAAACAGATTCCGGCAATTCTGACTCAAACACAATATCTAAAAGCGATTCTTTGTTTTTCTTTAAAGAATCATATTCTTTTTTCAACAAATCAATTTTTCCCTTAATATCTTTTGATGTGGCCATAGTATTAAAAAATCGTGGATTTATACTATCATTGTAGCATATTCACGATATTTTGTCAATATGCCGTGAATATTTAGCAAAAATGACTCAAATTCACGCTAATACCCCAATCCTCTATATACCATATGCCACTAGCTATAATAGTATAAACCCTTCGTCCCATTCGGTTTTACTCAAGAGTCGCACTGAGTTTATCGAAGTGCGCAAGCTCAGGGTAAACCAAAAAACCCCTCACTAAAAAAGGGGGGTCCGCCTCGCCCTGAACATTTATTATTCAAATTGGCTTTTTTTTGTTGCCCAGTTATCAGGCCTGTCAGTGCTTGACATTGCTTTTTTAATTAGATTATCTGCTACATCTTTTCCCTCATGGAGATCTAGATATATCTGTACGTAACTGTATTCTTTTGGTTGCAGTACATGACTGAATGTTACTGAATTTTCAGAAGCAATGGTAATTATTATATTTCCTGGGTTTTCCAGTTTTAATTCTTTAAATTGCCTCCAGTCATATGATATTGTACTGGCATTATCCGATCTATCCGTCAAATATTCAAAACTTTTACACAATTGTTCGGCTGGATTTCTATTATTTTTTATATCTTCATTTAATTCTTTGTGTAGAAAATTATCTTCATCAATATAGGCAACACTAACCTTTCCAGACTCATCGCCTTCGACTTGAATAGTAACTATTATCTTTCCTTTAAGCTCAGCCGTTTCTTGCACGCCCTCCGGATTATCTAAATTTTTTTTAACATATTGGTTAATGTATAAAATTTAAAGCTTAGGATTATCTTAACAGTTGTATATGTTATGTCAATCACTCCACCGCCTCGCAAAACATCTCAAAACACCGGCAGGGTTGACAACAAAAATATTAAAATATAAGATATATATAATATGCAAGACAAAATTTACCTTACACCAATTAAAAGCTGGGCTTCAGTTTGTTCATCTAGCTCATCATCAGCCTATGGTGGAAGGTTTTTTATTGGATAGATAATATACATTAGTTAATATAGAAAACAGCCTTCTACCAATTAGTTAGGCTGTTTTCTTATTGATATAACCCTAGGAGGAGTACATTTACAACCAAGGAGGCTGTTATGAAAGAAAACAAACTGGAACATATATGCATACCTATCGATATCAAAGCCTTACCCGATGAGCTAAAAAACAAAATTGAAGAAATAGTAAAAAGAGAAAAAAAATTTGTAGTATTGAGATATGGTTACCTGCTGGAAAAAGGAAAAATCAAAAAAAGAGAAATCACCATTCATATTGGATATAACACGAAAGCCATACATACGGTAAAAGACTTTAGACCATTCCAAAGATTTCTCCCTTGCCATGGGCAGGGTGAAGAGGTCCTTAAGGTGGTTAAGGCAGTATGCTGGTATGGAGGCACTCATTGGAATATTATTGCTGCCATAGGCAAAGAATTTTATAAAACAGTTACTATCAATGCCATGACAGCAATAATCGAACATCATACTCAATATATCAAATTTCGAGTTCTGGTAAACCGAGGTCTTTCCTTTGATGTTGATAAGAAAGATTATAATTTGACCTTACTCTTACAGGAGGTGCTTGAATAAAAATCTAAAAAATTCATTAGCGTAACGCAAAGATTTGCTCTAACCAAGGAGGTAAAAAAATGAAAGTGTGGAACTTTAATCCCGGCCCGGCAAAACTGCCCGAACCAGTGCTGTTACAGATCCAGCAGGAATTACTGGATTTTCAAGGCACCGGTATTTCCATTCTGGAAACCAGCCATCGCTCAGTGGCCTTTGACAAGATTTTGTTTGGTGCAGAAGAAAATATCAGGCAGCTACTGAAATTTACGTCTGATGAATGCCAGATCATTTTTATGCAGGGCGGAGCCAACATGCAGTTTTTCATGGCGCCATTGAATCTGGCTGTACCCGGCAAGCCGTTTGTCTATCATGATACCGGCTACTGGTCTCAAAAAGCCATAGCAGCTGCAAAAGAAATCGGGGAAGTTTGGCGTATCAAAACTTTCGAGAACGGCAGATTCGATCTAGACCCTGAATATGAGACCATGCAAAAATACCTTAAGGCCGCCTACGAGCACATAACAAGCAATGAAACTATTGATGGCAAGCGCTGGCGCTATCTGTTTGATGGCAGATTTACCCCGCCGATTGTAGTTGATATGTCGTCTGATTTCCTGTCTCGGTATTTTCGAGTCCAGCAGTGCGGTCTAGTTTATGCCGGAGCACAAAAAAATCTCGGCATTGCCGGAGTGACAGTCGTGATTATCAGAAACGACATGCTAAAACGTAATGGTTTGCATCCAGACAAATTTCATTGTTACCGCACACACCTTGGTTCAAGGTACAATACGCCGCCAGTGGTGGCTATCTATGTCCTGAAGCTTATGACAGACTGGATACTAGCCCAGGGATTGGATAACATTCAGGATGCAAATTATCAAAAAGCTAAGAGGCTCTACGACTATATTGATGGGTCAGGGCTGTATGAAAACAATGTCCATGAAGATGTCCGTTCTGTGATGAATGTGGTCTTCCTACTAAAGGAAGGGTATGAGGAGCTCGTCAATGACCTGCTGGAACATTTCGAAGACCATGGTCTGATAGGTCTAAAAGGTCATCGCAGTGTAGGAGGTTTTCGAGCCTCGCTTTACAACGCCATGCCTATTGACGGCGTACGCGCTTTGGTTGAAGCAATGAAAGAATTTGAAAGAACCCACTAAAAAACTAGCCGCATGGAACTCCAACCATGTGGCTTTATTCTTTTAAACAAAAAACCCCTCATTACTAAAGGAGTATTCTATATTGTCATTCCGTTTATTCTATTTGCCTGCCCTTCGAAGTCCCGCTTTAGCGGGACGTAGGAGGGTCATCCTGAACTCGATTCAGGATCTCGGTATTTCGTTAAATATTCAAATATTTTTTTAAAGTATAAACTAATTCTTCATTTTGGTTAAGCAAATCTTTTTTTGATTCATTCTCGTACAACCATTTTAGATAGCTTGAGTTTTCTTTATTTACTTCTTCAAAAGTTTTTCCAGCATATTTCCCAAAAGCAAAAACTTTTAACAAAATTGGGGTCTGGGTTAGCTCTATTAATTTTTCAATAATTTCGTCGTCTGAATTTAAAGAAAACTTTTCTTTAGCAACATTTTTTAGATGTTCAAACAAAGGTTCTAAAACAGCAACATCTCCAGAAGCATTATGTGCAACTCCATCAATTTCAAATCCCAAAAAGTATCTTAAGTATTGAATATTATATCTATCGCAATTAAGTAAATGCATTGATACGCGCAAAGTGTCTATATGCTTATTTGTTTTAACTCCTTCGTTTTTTAATATGTTGATATCAAACCCCGCATTATGCGCAACTAAAATATTATCTTTTAGTATTTTGATTAAATTAGTTTGATGCTTGCTTCCTTTAAAAACAGGTTTGTCTTCTACCATCTTTTCTGTAATATGATGAGTAGCCATTGCAGTAAACAAAATTGGAACAGGGGGTTTAAAATACTCATCAACTACCTCGCCAGTAGTTAAGTTTTTATAAGCTAGCTGAACTAATCTGGCAGTGGGAGCTAAGCCAGTAGTTTCTGTATCTAATGCTATTATTTGCATGGTTTTGTTTTGGTTATTTTTTTCTATTGTATTGATTATAGCATAAACCCTTCGTTACACTCAGGGTAAAACTAAAAACCCCCTCACACGCAAAGTTTAGGGGGGGTAATACTTGACAAATAATAATTAGTTCGCTATGCTTAGGTCAAATGGTTAGCACCTTTTCGGTGCAACTCCGAGACCCTGCAACGCAAGTTGCGGGGATCGTTTTTTTAAAGATTATTTATAATTTCTTTTTTAATCAATTCTATAGTAGCTTTTGAAATTTTTGTCATCTTTCTGATTAATCTCTTACTACTAATCAATCTTAGCTGAGGCCAAATTAAAGTATAGCTTTTATCATTCTCTACAAATGTATAAAAGAATTTTCCTTCTTTTTGTTTTGTAGTTAATGGGATAGCCCATAGCATATCCTTATTAAATTTTTTCCATATAAGTACTGGCCTTTCAAAATTTCTATTTTTACCATCTTCTTCAAAACCAATATTACAGCCTAGAGATGCCCACCAAATTTCCCTTTCATAAAAATAAAAACTGATATCTTTGTTAGAAATTATTCTTATTTTTAGTTTTGTCCATTCAATAATTCTAGTCAATTTATTTTCAATCATAATTTAGTAATTAATAAAAAAAACGGCTACATCTGCGCCGTTTTGTTATTGTTAATATGTTTAAGTATAGCACAAACCCTTCGTCGAACTCAGGGTAAACAAAAAACCACTCTAAGGCGGTTTATAACTTACTTTACTTAAATATTATTTTAATTCTTTCTTTTTTTCTTCAACAATTTTTTTTACTTCCTTTTTTACCTCCTTAATATGTTTGTCAGTTGGTAAGTCTTCTGGCATTACACCACCTATTTCTCTAATAGTCTGTCGAACTCTATCACCTACCATGTTGTGTGTGTTGATAGCGCTAATTTCACCTTTGACAGTATCACTTTTTATTTTCTCATCTGTTTGAGTAATACGAAACAGATTAGCTGCTAACTCCGTTGAACCTGCCCGGTCTAATAATTCTCCTCTCTTGATTCCCTTCTTTTTCTCAATGGCCTTCAATGATATACCATAAAGCCCTCTATACCCAGCATCGTTAAACAAGCCAAAATTTTTAACACCTACTGCCGTGGCAGTTTTAAAAAGTTTCTTGTTGTGGTCGGAAACTTCTCCTCTTATATATAAACGTTTTTCACTTGCCGACAATTGCTCAAATATTTCTTGTTTTCTGGTCTGTATCGCAAAATAGGTTTGTGCCAAAGCTATTTCTTCTTTACTAGAATCACCATTCTGAGCAATTAGATAACAGGCGTATCTATCCAATTTATAATCTTCGACTTTTCTTACCGTATTTGAGCCAATTTTTACCATTTTCGTGAGCTTAAGAAAATGGTTATCCACAGCCTGACCGCTTGCTAAACATGCCCTTGCTGCTCTTCCTACTACTTCATCAAAATTTTCCCACCTGGCATATCCTAACAAAGGCATTAATTCTCGCGCCTCCCAATACTCTACTTTATTTTTATCAACCTTTTTTATACTTTCAAAGTCTTTATGAGGAGTGGATGGCATTATATCATTGTCATTTGTCATATTATAGAATTATATTAATTATTTTCCAACTTAAATTTTATTATATTTTAGCCATTATTGTCAATGAATTTATTAATACAAAAAACGGCTACTTAATGCGCCGTTTTGTTATTATATGAATTTTACTAGCTTAAAAACAGAAAGTCAAATTTAGTTTTTGAACATCCCGTATATGGGACCAGTGGTCCCATACGGGACTTGCTTCGCGGGACTTTACTGGTTGGATATTGGAATTTGATTATTGTTTGGAATTTGGTGCTTGGTGCTTGGAATTTAACTCCACGTTACTTTTCGTAACCCCCAACTGCTTCCCTATAAGCACAATAATCGCAATCCTTTCCCGCCTTGGGAATTGATAAAGAACGTTATAGTGTCACTTTTCTTGGTGGCAGACATTACTTCGGCTAATCGTTCGGTAAACTCTTTGTAGAAACCATTAGGTTCCATACTGCCGCAGATCCATATTGGATGCTTGTAATAGCCCTTTTTCATTTCACTCACCCCTTCATTTTTTTATACCAAACCCAAGAAAATTGAATTATTTTTTTCAACTTTTTAGACTATCATATAAAGATACATTTGTCAATCCTAAACCAAAAAACCCCCGGCAAACCGCCTGCTTGCCCTGTCCCATGGAATGCTATTGACAAACAAAGCTTAATTTGAAAAGATACTTTTAGAAATAACCATTGATACTGGGATATATGACCCTAGAAACTCTAACCAGGAGGTGTGCGATGGGAGTTCTAACAAGGATAGGAACCCAAGACCTTACAGGAGAAGGAGGGTCTGTTACCCTGCCAGAGAGGGTGACACTTTACTGTCCGCAATGTGGCACTAAGTGCAGCGATAAAGGTCAGTGTCTTCTTGCCTTTCGAAAGGTTTCGGCCCAAAACGAAAAAAAGTTTGAACCCTTGGCCAAGAAAGGCTTTGAGGTCAAACTCTTGGTAGACTGCCGATGCTGTGGCTGCGACGGTGAACCACCGGCTGCTGACTTCTGATGTCAGTTGAAAATATGAGTCATGAGGGGTGCGCGATAACTTCAACCACCCCTTTTCTGTTTTTATAAAAACCCCGCCTCGCCAAACTTCGCATAACACCGGCGGAAGTTGGATTTGACTAATATACTAAAAATAATTAAGATATCAGCACAATACAACACAGACAATCTTTTTAAACTAACGCGACAGGGGGGGAGATGACAGGCAAACTAAAAGAACTGATTATTTGTGGGCATGGCGATACAGAGGGTTTCCACAAAAGAGTCACCCCAGTGGGTGAACAGCAAATGCGCGACTTAGCAACGCAACTAAAGGAGGAGTACGGTATAACTAATCCTCTACTGTTGCATTCGTGGCTTGATCGCGCAGTAAAATGCGCAACTATTATGCACGAAATCCTAGGTGGCGAAATACAGTGCCACAAAACTCTCAGCGAAGATGCATATGAAATCACGGAAGCAAAACTCATCGAGCTCATCGAGCAAAGCGACCATGAATGCATCATCATCATGGCACACGGAGTGGACACCGAAGATCTGCAAAAAGAAATGGTACCAAAGCTGGTTGGAGAAAAACTCCCCTATCAGCATATCAGCTATGGCAGGCAGGCATGCCTAATTAATTTGGAAACCAAGGAATCAATCCTGGTCGGATGAAAATGGGTTAGGAGAAAAACACACAGGAGGCAAACAAACGTATTACAAAAAGGCGCTCCCTAAAAAGAGCGCCTTCATCACGTTTAAAAATAAATACCCGCCTCGCCAAACTTCGCATAACACCGGCGGAAGTTAGATATAAGTTGTAAGATATAAGATATAAGTTTTTAAAAAACTTACTAACTTGATAACTTACTAACTTGATAACTTGATAACTTACTCACTTGCAAACTTCCCCAACTGCTTCCCGATACGCACAATAATCGCAATCCTTGCCCGCCTTAGGAATCTTTTTACTTTTCAAACACTTATGCGCGTCTAAAATTGTCTTTTCCACCCAGCCAGCATCGCCTTCGTAGGCAATGATTTTTACGTCAAACTCCAGCTTGGCATCAAAAGCTTTGACATCGGTTTTGCCGTTGCAGTAGACAAAATAGCCGGTATCTGAAACCTTAAAACCATTTTGGCGCAAAAGCCACTGATATATTTCCATCTGCCTTTTGTAGCTTATCTGCCAGTCTGCATCCAAACTAACCTCGTCGTTTTTGGAAGTTGCCTTGTAATCCACAACATAAAGCACGCCTTTTTTATCAACCCAGATGTCGTCCACAGCGCCGGTGATTATAAGGTTGGTAGCAACATGCAAAAACTGCACGCCCTTAAAGTTTTCGCGCCATTCATCAAGTTTTTCGTGGGTATAAGGAATTAAATCAATTTTGTATTCTTTCATTAAAGGATGGACCTGATCCTTAGCCCGATGTATATCAAATTCTTTTTTTAATAAAGCGTCAACAGCGGAGTTTAGGTTAAAGGGAAATCCCGGAGGCCTACCAACTCCAAGTTTTCGGTCAAGAAAAAAACATCTAGGGCATTCTAGAAAAAGATCAATCTTTGAGCGGGAGAGTTTGAAGGGGTGTTTAATGGTAGGGTTGTAGAGATTGGTTTTACGTTGAGGATTATAGTATTGGGACATTGTTATTTTTATTTGACTAAAAATATTTAGAACATTGGATGAATTTTATAAAGTCGGATTTTGTGAGCATTGTTTATTTGTTTTTAAATTCTTTTTTGGCATATGATTAATCTCAATTTTATAAATATAAGTATCTTAATTATTACTCTTTTAAGCCAAATTTGTCAATTATAATAAATATTTTAATAATTTAGACATTAATATTTAATGTGGATAAATAGCTATTTAAACTTCGGTAAATCTTCGGTATAATTATATTATATGCATACGGTCACAAAGAGACAAAAAGAAATCTACGATTATGTAAAAAACCATATAAAAGAATATGGCTATTCCCCTACCTTTGATGAGATAGGAAAACATTTTAAGCTTTCTGCCTCATCTACAATACATCAGCATATAAAAGCTCTTGCAGATAAAGGGCTAATAACAAAAAATAATTATGGAGCAAGAAGCATTGAACTGGTAAAAAATGAAATTGCCGATAATAATCTTATTAATATCCCTCTTGCTGGCAAAATTACTGCCGGCCAGCCGATTGAAGCTGTAGAAGAAACAGGCACCACCATTCCAGTAGTCAAAAACGGCTTAAGCAGATTTGAAAAATACTTCGCTTTGCATGTTTCTGGAGACAGCATGGTTGATGAAGGCATTTTCGACGGGGATATAGTTGTTATAAAAAAGCAATCAGTTGCAGAAAATGGACAAACAGTAGTCGCTATAATTGATGATAACGAAGCAACTCTGAAAAAACTCTATCGAGAAGATAATCGATTTCGCTTACAGCCAGCCAACCAGAAGCTACTTCCTATTTACAGGAAAGAGATTGAGGTTAGAGGAGTGGTAGTAAAAATAATCAGAGACATAGTTGATCAAACCCAAGATATAGGTTGTAGAACTCTTGATTTATTTGCCGGAGTAGGAGGCGTACGGCTTGGTTTTGAAAAAGCTGGATTTAAAACAGTATTCGCCAATGATTTTGAAAAGCAATGCAAGGAAACTTATGATCTTAATTTTAAGGATTCAAAACTTATAGTTGAAGATATAAGAAAAATTGGAATCGATGATCTGCCTGAATTCGATTTCTTACTAGCTGGATTTCCCTGCCAGGCCTTCTCGATTGCTGGTTACAGACATGGATTCAAAGATAAAAAAGACAGAGGCAATTTATTTTTTGACATAGCAAGGATTTTAGAAGCAAAAAAACCAGCGGGTTTCCTACTTGAGAATGTTAAAAATTTAAAGGGACATGATCAAGGAAAAACTTTTGATATTATCTCAAAAACCCTCAAGGATTTTGGCTACCATATAAAATCAAAAGTCTTGAATAGTATGGAATATGGTAATGTTCCCCAAAACAGAGAAAGAATTTATATCGTAGGATTTAAAAATAAAAAATATTTCGACAACTTTAATTTTCCAAAACCTAAAAAACTTTCTGTTAAAGTAACTGATTTACTAGAAAAAAATGTAAACGATAAATACTATTACAATGGAAAACCTTTGTATACGAGACTTAAAAATGACATAAAAGAAGAAGGGAAAGTT
Organism: Patescibacteria group bacterium; assembly: GCA_018818885.1. Classification (GTDB taxonomy): domain Bacteria; phylum Patescibacteriota; class Patescibacteriia; order Buchananbacterales; family SURF-54; genus JAHIRB01. The sequence continues at coordinate 92,958 of JAHIRB010000021.1, forward strand.
TACCAGTGGCGCAGAAAATATGTTAGAGAAAATAAAAAAGGCGTCTGTCCGACGCTTACAGCAAATATGGGTATGGGTGGCCACAATGTGCCAATCATTAAGGACAAGAAAGGTATAAGAAAATTAACACCACGTGAATGCGCGAGACTGCAGGGTTTTCCAAAAAATTATAAACACCCTGTTATGGCAGACTCTACTTTATATAAACAGTTTGGTAACTCTGTAACAGTTCCAGTAGTAGAAGCGGTTGCAAAACAAATAAAAATTGCTATTTCGTTTTAAAAAACTTTTTTATTATTTTTTTTACGTATTTATTAAATTTTAATTCATCCACTATTATCTTTCTTAAATTAACACCTTTGTCATCTAAAGAAGCCTTAAAATCCCATGAAATTAATAGTTGATCTTCTTTCATTTTTTTTGGTAAACACCTTAATTCCATTCTTTTTTTAGATTTATAAATTTTTACATTTCCATAACTGGCATCAATAAACCCGTCAACAAAGACGGATTTTCCTGTGGCACTTTTAACCGCAAGATTTTTTATTTTAGAAGGGAACACTTTAGCCACTGCTAAATGTATACTGTTACCCCCTCTAAGAAAAATAAAATAGTAGACTTGTTTAAGATCATAATCCTTAATAGGCTTTTGCATTTTTTCTGAAAGTATTTTTTTCCAACCATTTAAAATTTTGTCATATTCTTTGCTTGCAAAATCTTGATCTAAGTCAGTCCCAGCATCTACAAATTTTTGACCTAAAGAGCTTTCTCCTGTCACACCTTTTTTAAAATTATCCTCTGAATCAACAGCAGCAGACATAAATTTAACGTCAGCTCCAAACTTTTTTTCCTTTGAATAAACATCAATTGGATAACTACCTGACCCAACTCTTTCCCACCCCAAACCTTGCGCAACCCACTGTTCCAAAAATTCCTTCGGTATCTGTATATTATCTTCTTTTTGACCTGGTAAAAGTTCCGGTTGCGAGAATAACACTTTTTTTAAAAGATATTCAATGGTTTTGATACTTTTATTATCAAAAATTTCTTTAATTTCTTGTTTACTTAAAAATTCTAGTACATTCATATAATAAAAATTTAATTCACAAATAAATCATCCCATTTTTCACCCTAAAAGTCAAAATAAAAAACGGGTAATTTCTCACCCGCTTTTTTCTTTTACCTCTAGAACTACGATTGATCAGTTATAACGACACTTTGCTTAGGATATTTATCAGAATAAACAGGTTTCACCACGGGTATATTGTCTGCCATAACAACGTCGATAGTGTCACCCCTGTTCTCCGCAATATTATTTAGATACTCAATAAATCTTTTTAATCTCATAGGTTTATATTAGCATTTTTTAAATCATTCAAAGAGTATTTCTCAATAAGCTTATTTTTATTCCATACATTCAACATTCTTCCATCCCATTCTAATAAATCAAAGGGTTCTGTTGTGGTTTTAAAATGCGCATAGATCTCATTGTATTGTCTTTGTAACTTTTTGTAATCCATAATTTTAGACAACTTGGTAATGACCGCGTTTAAAAAATTTAAGATAGCCCTTGTCTCTCAAAACTTGTAATTGTTGTCGTATTTTATCTTTAATGTGGTGGTTATTTGGATGTTTTTTACTTAATTCATCTTTAAACGCATATATTTCATCAAGTGAAAATTTTTTACTACCCAATTTTTCTATACATACCATTACATCTAAAAGCCAGCCTTTCGCGTCTATTACTTTTTCTTCACGCAAAAAAAGTGTCCTTTCCCATTGAATGAGTACTTTGTTTTTTGGTTTGACAATCTTATCTTTTACAAAAAATATTTTACCAGTTTGCGGGATACTTTTGAGCAATATATTACAACCGACCCATCCAGCGCGCCGTGCGGTTTGTGACAAAGGTTTACGTTTCTCAATTATTTCTGGCACAAAAAAGTGTTTTGGGATAACAAAAAAATCTAGAACTTGATAATTATGTATATTATAATTAAGTAGAAAAAAATTTGGGTTGTGCCCACCCATTAATCTTTCCAGCATCGTGCGATATGCACCATCATTAATTTTTGCACCGATAGTTTCTTTTTTACTTTTTAATTCATAGTCTTCTTTACAATTTGAACAAAAAAAATCAGCCACTGGCTTATTGTTTTCATATTTATCTATATCTAAATTGCCACAATTCGGACAAAATATCTGTTTATCAACCCAGTGTTCGGACATAACTCTGATCTTTTGCGACTGACTTTTATAATTTTTGGCTAGCCTTGTGTCAAAAAATAAATTCATATCCACGCCGTCTTTTTCTTAGTATTTTTAGTTGTTGTTTTTTTGATTTTTTCATACGCCGTTATTGTATTTTCCCATTTTTTAAGGGCTTTGTCAAAGATAAAAAATCACCCCAAAATGAGGGGCATTGTATTACAGGCTGGAACATATTATTTTTTGTTTTTATCTACTTGCTGTTTATAAACCTCTAAAACAAAACCTAAATTATTAAAATTATCTAATAAATTATTAACATCAGCCAACATTTCAAGCAAATCATCATCACTAACTTTATCTAATACATCATCATAATTAATGTTTATTTTTAAATTGTTGTCAGGGTATCGAAAAGCAGTATTACTTATATCCTCAATTATATAACTACCCCCAAGTTTATTCATTAAGATCTCACAATGATAGTACTTTAGTATTAATTTCTCCAAACTTTTTAAAATATCGTCAATTTTCAGCTTATTATTATAAGCAATTTCCAAATTTATACTTTCCGGGTTGTCTTGATATTCTTTTCTTATAACTTCAACTATCTTATGTTTTTTTATTTCAATCTTTAACAATTCAAATAGTTCAGAAATGTTGTGTTTTAAATCTTTCTTATTCAACTTCTCAGCTAATATTATTTTTAAAGTTTTTATAAATGATTCTATTCCATGCTTGATATTAAATAATGTAGGTATAAAAATATCCCTCGCTTTATATTTTCGTTCTTTAATAGAGTTTTCCCCATACCTTATAGCTATTCCGAGCTTTTTGCTTAATACTGCTTCACAGCTTAATCTAGCTTGGTGTAAATAGCTTTGTGAAAATTGAACCCAATTATAATTTTTATCAATCTTAATTGACATGTATTTTTATTAATTTTACCAACAAACCTCAACTTCCTCACCCAACATCTCTCCCAAATAATCCTTCACATCATAAAACCCACCAATCTTATCTATCAACCCCAATTCCAGCGCGGTTTGGCCTAACACTGTTGAGCCATCTGCTATTTCTCTCACTTTTTCTATATCTAATCCTCTGTAATCTGAAACCACTTTTACAAAATTTTCATGAAGTATATTTACATCGCGCATGAATAACTCTTCTTCTTCTGCTGTTAGGGGCCTATCTGGATCTCCTGAATCCTTATACTTGGCAGAACTAAGTGATATGTATTTAATTCCTTCTGCTTGGTTTTGATCCGAGTAATCCAGATACGACATAGTAACTCCTATTGAACCTATGTCTGAATTTCTTGAGGCAAAGATTGTATCTGCTCCTGTTGCTGCCCAGTAGGCTGCGGAAACGGCTCCTTCTCTTATAAATACTACTGTCGGTTTTTTTGCTTTTCTTAATGCATTAGCTACCTCTTCTGCTGCTACTGGATATCCTCCGTAGGAATCTATTTCTAATATTATTGCTTTAATGTTATTTGATGTTTCAGCATCTCTTATACCAACTGCAATTTCTTGCGACGAGACTTCGTCAACTAATGGGTAACCTGCTTCATCTAAATTCTCGTTTGATATATATGTAACTAAAGTACCAAGGAATTCTATGCCTGCAACATTACAATCCATTTCCGAAAAGCTTGTTGCGTAATCTTCTTCGTAGCCGTAGTCGTCTTCATAATATTCATCTTCATAACCATAGTCGTCGTAATAGCCAACCATATATAGTATCTCATCTTTAATTACAATGATGGAAGCTGATAACAATATTAAAATAATCAAGCCTGCGCCAAACCACTGCAAAATTTTTAAGATCTTTTTATCTTTTTGTCTTGACCACAGCTGGGGGTTTAATTTGCTTTTGGGTTTTTGAGGTGTAACTTCTTCCATAAGTTTATTTTTATATTTTTATTCTATAGATTTTTCGTTTTCTTTAAAATATTCAAAAAGTTGCGGGTTGTTTCGGATACTCCGTCTTTTTCCACTTGTGCTTTTATTTTCAAATCAGTAGAATTTTCTATAGCCCATTCTCTCATATACATTGGAATATTATTCCAGTTCTCAGCTAAATATTCTACCGGCATGCAGTCAACGCTTTTAATGATTTTTCGGCAGTGTTCAGAACCGCAGTTGCATGTCATTTCCCATTCCGGGTTTGTTTCTAATAAAGAATAATCTGCTGTTAGCTGTTCCCCGGGCTGTATTTCTCTGGTAGATATAAACTGAAAAGAGTCGGCAGCTTGGCGGGTAGTATTTGGCTTGCAGGAATGATTAAGAAACCGCAGCGGACTATTTTCTGGAGGGGTAGCATAGATAAATTCACCATTTGAACCTCCGCCATGACCGCCTGGTTCTTCTCTGCCGACTACAACAGCATTTTGGTTAGTCCGGGCAGAAGGTATAAAATTACGTTCATCTGTTTCTTTACCTTTTTTACCATCAAAAACAAATACTTCTTTTCTATTCTTAAAATGTTTTCTTGCAAACAGGCCTTTGCCAATACTGTCGTTACCAGTATTTTTTATTTCTAATGTATCTGTTTTTAGTTCACTATCTAGTAAATCTGGTTCTCGATAAGGGTGAAATTGTACCCATTTATCATCTGGCCGAAAATTATATTCTTCTCTGCCGGCAATATTTGATAAAAACCCCATGGTATTATTTATTACGTTTTTAGTTTACCAATATTAAATCAACATATACCCCGAAGCCGGACCCTTGCCTACTTGCTTGATCATTCCTAATTTTTTTAGTTTTTGCAGGTAAGACTGGGCGGTTCTTTTTGGGCAATGTAAAATATCTATAACATCCTGGACTGTAATTTTTCCAACCTGATCAAGAAAATCTAAAATCTGCATTTGATTTTTATCCAAATAAACCTTGGCTTGAATTTTTTCATCAACTTTTTTCATCGACAAAGAGGCAATCTTATCTTTTACCTCATCAATTTCCTGCTTAAATCCTTTGACAAAATATTCCAGCCAAGAAGTAAAATCAGTTTGGCGCTCTTCGTAGTTTTTGCCAATGTTAATAGCCGCGTAATACTTTGGCCGATCCTGATTGTAATAGTCTTCCAAGGCAAAAAGCCGCCTGAAATCATACCCTCTCTCATACAAAATAAGGGTTGCCAGAGCGCGCGCTGTTCGGCCATTGCCATCGGTAAACGGATGAATGGCAGCCAGTTCTTGATGAACGATGCCGGCAACAATAATAGGATGAATTTCTTTTTTTGAGCTTTGCTTTATCCATTCCACCAAGTCTTTCATCAAACCAGCGACTTTTTTTGCTGCTGGGCCGGTATAGACTGTTTCTTGCGATTTGCCAAACCGGCGGCTGACAACATAAATCGGCTCCCGGCGGTAATGCCCGGACTGTTCATCATTTAAGGTATCGGCTGTGGCCAGCTGATGTATTTTTAAAACTACTTTTTCAGTTACTTGTTGTTTTTTTTCAACTACCTGCTCGATATACTTTAAAGCTTTTAAGTAATTCTCAACTTCAAAAATATCACGCGCCGGCGCATCAATTTTTTTGTTCGCCAGCAAGTCTTCAACCTGACGAGCGTTAAGCATGTTTCCCTCAATAGCGGTAGAACTGTGAGTCATGCGAATCATTGCCTGCCGGCGCAACCTTAACTCGTGCTTGGGAAGCAATTTAGCGCGGTTGATAACAGACTTGGCTTCGGCGATGGCAGTCAGCCAGTTTACAATCTTGTTGCTTATTTTATATTGGGGTGTAAACATACTTATATTATACATGATTTTAAATAATCGCGCAAGTATCGCGCAGAAAATCGCGCAGATATAATATCCTCTACAAAAACGACTAAAAATTTTAAAATCTTTTTTGAAAAACCAAAGATCTTTTTATCTTTTTGCCTACTCCACAGCTGGGGGTTTAATTTGCTTTTTGGTTTTGATTGGTCTTCCATAGTTTGCTTTTAATTATTTTCACATTTCTCCCCGTTCCAACATTTATCCGGCCCACAGTTGCAGGCGTCTGTGAATGCCTGCCCACAGAACATTCTATCTGCATTTCTTATATAAGTACAGTTGTCGCCACATGTATTTTGAAACTGGCCCCAGGTGCCTCCGCCACGAATACACTTGCTTATCTTATCATCTGAAAGTATGACATCCTCTGGTAAAGAAGGCTGTTCAGCAGGCCTTGTTAAGAAAAAAAGTGCAACGATCCCTGTTACCAAAATTACAGTGATTACCGCTATTAATATTATTATCTCTTTTCTCTTCTTTATTAACCATAATATTCCCAGGATTATTAAAACCACTAATAAAATCATTGCGCTCCAAAATATAAAATGAGTTAATCTTTCCTGCTGCCAGTTATTGGCGCACAGAAAAGTATCCAGCCTTCCTTGGGCTTGCTGTAAGCAATATTCGTAATATGACATTCCTTGGCCCATATGTTTTTTTATTTTTTTTGCGGTGTTAGCTCTTGCATAAATTTAATTTTTGATTCACCGACGAAATAATTAAATTTCCCACTATAGTAGCAGTTATCACTATTTTGATTTAGCGCGTGCTGCGCGGAAAGCATCGTCAAAAATTTCATAATAATCGGCATAAATATATTTTTGAGCATATTGCGCATCACCAAGAGGCTCAAGAATCTTTAAAGCCTTAAGACGTTCGATTACTCTATAAGCTCCGGGAGCGGTAAATTTGGTCCATCCCATTATTTCGCCCACTCCGATGATAGGCTGGCTGAACAACTTACGCACAATCTCCAGAGTCGAAGCGGCTGATTTTTTACCAAGCTTTTGCATTTTAGCGAAATCCCGGTCGCGCAAAGCTGTTATTTGCGTGCAGGTTTCAATACCAGAATCTGCAATTTCACAAACACCTTCAAGAAAAAAATCCAGCCAACCATCAACATCCGCCTCTTCGTCGTGATAATTCTGTAATTTTTGATAATATACTTTTTGGTATTTTTTGAAATAACTAGAAAGGTAAAGTACGGGTAATTCCAAAAGTTTTTTATGATAAATAAACATGGTTATGAGCATTCGCCCGGTGCGTCCGTTACCATCGGTAAAAGGATGGATAGTTTCAAATTGCGCGTGTATAAGGCCTGCCTTTATTAAAGAAGGGTAATTATCCCCGGCATGGATAAATTTTTCCAAATCAACCAAAGATTTCTGCATATCATCTACTGCAGGCGGAACAAAAGATGCATCCGTCGGGGTTTTACCGCCGATCCAATTTTGTGAATGTCTAAATTCCCCAGGACAAGAATGCTGTGTGCATCTTGCACCAGTCATTAGTTTTTCATGAAGCTCTCTTATAAACCTTAAAGAAATAGGAAACTCTTTGGTTCTTTCTATACCATAATTAGCAGCTTTGATATAATGTTCGATGTCATCTACATCCACATTTTTACGATCCTTCTTTTCCGTAACCGGAGCAGCGACAGCATCCTGTAAAGTGGCTTTGGTTCCTTCTATCTGGCTTGAGTAGGTGGCATCTTTTACGACAAACATCGAAATAAAAAAATCTTTGTCCGGCAAAAGACGGGTGATGCCGTCGAGTTTTCCCACCAAGCGGATGGCTTCTTCGTGTTTTTTGTTTAATTTTAGGCTGATTGGAACCCCCCCCAGCGGTGGGAAGCCAAAAGGCGTAAAAGCCTTAAAACCTTCTTTTTGCTGAATATATCGGCCGATTTTAGGTTTGTTTATATTGCTCATATAGATATAAACATTTTATACTATTTTGTTTATATTGGCAAGTATGATATAAACCAAATCACAATAGCACTTTCTTGCTAGATATGAGTAATTAGATACATACATCTGTTTTTGCTAATTTTAAAAGCGAGGTAGAAAGCCCTCGCCAATATTTTTTTATTTCTTTTTGCTGTAATCTTTTGCACATTTCTCACAGCATTGCAGTTGATGCAACTTTTGAGCATTATCGGTTACCTCAAACAAGTCGTGGGATTCTTTGCCACAACACTGGCAATATCTTGGTTCGCCGGTTATGAATTTTTTTACTTTATCTTTTTTCATTTATATAATTGGATTTACCTCTAAATTTTGCCATTTTTTAAGGATTTTGTCAAAAAAGTAAAATTTTGTTTAACCTCGCCGAAACTCCCGAAGGGAGTGGAGGCGGGTCAAAATATTAAACAGACACTAAATGTCTGAGTTTCTTCTTAATTTTAATACTTATATATAGTTAAATTTGTATACTTATTATGTAATAAATATGATAAAATTGCTATTTTTAGACAAATTATTTTTTCATTATGTATAGTTTCTATTTGACAATTTAGCCTATATCTGCTATCATAAATGTATGAATAATTTATATTCAATAAGACAAGTTGCTGAAATTCTTGGAAAAAACATAATTACTTTACGGCGCTGGGAAAAAGCAGGTAAACTTATGTCCGTACGTTCTAATGGTGGCCATCGTTATTATCAAAAAGATGAGATTGAAAGGTTTTTGTCTAAACAAGATATCTTTAAGATGGCTCAAAAATGGGTGAAAGCAAAAGATGCCAAAGAGCCGGCAGATATTTTTTATTGTCCTACCAGCGACGTTTTCAAGATCAGATTAATCAGGCTAGAAAAAGAACTGATGTCTTATCCAAAATTAAAAGAGTTATATTCTCTTATAATTGCTTTAGCCGGAGAAATAGGTAATAACTCATACGATCATAACTTGGGGAATTGGCCGGATGTATTAGGCATATTCTTTGGACACAATGTGCAAACTCGGCAAATTATTTTGGCTGACAGGGGTTTGGGTGTTTTAGCCACACTAAAAACCATCAAACCAGAATTAAATAATCACTATGATGCTTTAAAAGTAGCTTTTACCGAAACTGTTACCAGTCGCTCACCTGAGCATCGCGGTAATGGCTTAAAATTTGTACGTGAAGTTATAGCTAACTACGATATATCCTTAATTTTTGAAACAGGAAATGCCAGACTCAAAATAGGCCCAAGAAATGGTACCTTACATCTACGGCGAGTTAAAAAATCAATTCATGGCTGTCTGGCCTTAATCCAATATTAATTTATTTTATGATAATTCAATTAAAAAAATTCGGCACCACATTGATTTCAAGGCAATCGGGTCGTGAAGCCTATGCTGCTTTTTTGCCTTCCTTAAAAAATATTTCACCTGATGAAAACATAGAAATAGATTTTGCTGGTGTTAATACCTTTTCGCCTTCCTGGGCTGATGAGTTTTTAACTCCCTTAGCAAAAGAATACAAAGCGAAGTTAAGATTAAAAAAATCAGATAACCTTTCGGTTATTAGTACTATAAAACTGCTGGGGAGGATAAATGGTGATAAGTACGTGATTATTGGATGACAAGTTACAACTAATTTTTTAAAACTAAAAAACAGGCGAAAGCCTGTTTTTGTGCAGCCAAAGATATTTAGAACATTGGATGAATTTTATAAAGTCGGATTTTGTTAACATTTTTAATTATTTAAATTGTATCCCAAATAAATTACTGTCAGAATCAGCTTTACTTTGCGTTAAAAAATCTTTCTGTAATTTTTTTAATTCTTTTTTATCTATTTTGATTGATTTTTCTAAATCCTTTTTTGATTTTGTAAATAATGTTTTATCTAGTTTTAGTGCTTCTTGATTTACCTGCAGTGCTAATTTATTTATACCAGTTAATGTTATGCCGTCTAAAGAACGTACCCTAGAAAGTGCAACATAACCCATCCCATATTCAAAAGTTTTGCTTAGATCTATTTCTGCGCAGTCTAAACTCATGCCTTGGCTTTTATGTACAGTTATTGCCCAAGCTAAACGTAGCGGAACTTGGCTAATCGAGGCAACATCTTTATCGCCTTCTTCTATCACCCATCTTTCTGGTGCTGCAATAATTTTGTGTCCAGAAATTGTTTCTATTACGGGGTAACCGCTATCTTTATCAAAGTTAGTAACTTTACCCAAAGTACCATTGACATATTGTTTCTTAAAATTATTTTTAACAAACATTACCACGGCATCAACTTTTAATTTTAAAGTTTCTGGCGCAATACAACTCTTTTTTAAACTTTTAACTAATTTTTTCTCACCAGTTGATTGCATCTCATAAACTTTTTGAATTCCAGATAACTTATTTAATTCAAAATCATTGTATGAATCTACATCTATATTATGTGTATGTAATTTAGTAGGTTTTATTTTAACCTTTGTCGGCTTGTTAAGCCTTGTTGCTAATAGCTTACTGGTATCTTTAGTAACAGAATTTTGCCTAATATCATTTAATACTTTTAAAAAGTTTTTATCTGCTTGCCGATACTGGTCTTGCAGATAACAAATTTTTATATCCATGCTTTGCCAGATATTAGATTCCGTAACAAAACGTCCGTCTTCTGACCCGCGTGCCACAGGAGGTAATTGGAAAAAATCACCACACAAAATAACTTGCATACCGCCAAAAGGCCTTAAATCTTGCTTAATGGCTTTACAGATATGGTCAATTAAATCTAAGCGTTTGGCGTTAAGCATAGAAATTTCATCTATAACTAAAACTTTTGTACTTATTATTCTATTTCTTAATACTTCTTTTTTCAGTAAGTTTTTAAATTGAGGAGCAGGCATTGTTTCGCTAATGCCTATCCCACACCAAGAATGTATGGTACGGCCATTTATATGAGTAGCTGCAATGCCAGTGGAAGCAGTAATACCAGTCTTAATTTTATTTTTCTTAAGATGGTTAATATATTGATTTAGCAAAAAAGTCTTGCCACAACCAGCAGGACCAGTTAAAAAAATATTTTCTCCTAGCTTTAGTATCTCAAAAGCTTCTTTTTGTTTCATTATGTTATTTAGTTTGACTTGTTAAAATTACTTTTTAATTATTTTGATACCTTTTAGCCCAAATATTAATAAGCCTATAATTAATATTTTTAAAATATAATGGCTCTGTATATCTATAAAGTCTGCGGTCATGGGAGTTATTTTTCCAACAATTAGATGGGCAACAATTCCAATTGGTAAAGTTAGGTACAACCAATTTTTTTTTGGTATATCAAGTTTGAGTTTTAAAAAAAATTTTGATAATAAGGGAGAAAGTAAGTAAACTCCTAAAAATGCTGCTACGAAATCAAAAATAGCGTATCCACTAAATCTAAATTGCCTAATAAATTCTATTGGAACCATATGGTTCTATTATATTTTATGCTGACTAAAAATTTGCTCTATCTTTTTTTCCCGCTCCTCTGGTTTAATATCCTCCCACTTTTCGCTTACATCATCAAAAAATTTACCCTGGGCTACTGCGGCAGATAAATCTCCCATTAAGCTATTCATTTGTTCTGGTTCAAGTTCATTATTTGCCTGCATAATTTTTTCAAAAAGATCTGCTCTCACGCTTACATCGTCGATATATTTTGAACGCATAATTGTTAATATGGAATATACATCAACCTCGTTATTTAGTAATTCTTCTAAGTCTGGTAATTCTTTATCAATACTTCCTTCTTTAACAAGCATAAGTGTATCTAGCTCATTACTATAAAACGGCCTCATTTGTAATTTATCTTTGTCTGGCATCTTTTCTCCATATTCGTCTATTAAATCGGTTTCTTCCTTTAAGGCTTTTAACACCGCCTCTTTAGTTATATTTTGATTTGTTTCTTGATCGATATTTCTTTGTGTAAATTCTTCTGCTAAGTCTGGCTGGCTAAGTATAAATTCGGCAATTTGCTCTACGTTGCTTGAGGATGTTTTATTAATTTTCCAAACATCAATAAGTTCTTTATTACGATTGATAAAATCAATCACAGCTTGTTTTGATTCGTCTTTTTCTAAACGACCCAATATTCCTAAATAACCAATACAACGTTCTTTACCATATTCAATTTTTTCCAAATATTGACTATTGGGGTCAGCTTCTATAATCTCTTCGAAAAATGTTTTTAGTTCTCCTTTAAATTCTGGATTATGGAAGGGAACAAAAGTGCTGTTGGCATCTTCTTTCATGTGCGCGTACAAAACTTCTCTTGTGTTTTCTACAAGCTCTTGGCGCGTATACATTGTTTGTATACCTTTTATCATGTTAGTTGTATCGTTTACCAATTTTTCGTTTTTTCCCTCGCGGTCAAAACTTTCTCCTAAGGTTAAATTTTATATGCCAGCATCATCTTTGGCTCGGTTACAAAGACATCTTTGCCATCTACATTAACTCTGGCAATACCTTTTTTTGGATCTATTGTAACCACGGTATCGCATTCTAGTTTTTCCTTTCCTCGCTCCATTTTTAAGGCTACTAAGGCTTCTTGAGGTATTGCATTTAAAGATAGCCCCTCTTCTCTGGAAATTGCACCTTCTTGTTTTAAATATTTGCTTTCTAAGGGTACAAAATCTATGTCACCAATTTTTCTGATTAATTTATTGAAATATTTCAGCGACTCAGAAGGAATTTCTTTTTTTTCTGTTGTCTCAACCTTTGGCAACGAGGTTTCATCAACAAGTTCAAATTCGCCGGCTTCCATTAAGGCCGACATTGCCAAAGAACCGCCAAGAGTATAGTTTAAATTGCCATCTTGGTCTTGTTGCGGATACTTTTCTACAAAGTATTCTAACAAATGTTTGGAGCCTTCTAGAATAGCTTCTTTAGATTCACCCTGGCGAAGTTTTTCCAATCGGTTTTTTCCGTCACTAGACTCTTGTGCAGCTTCTTGATATTGAGGGGTTTGCTTTTCCTGTTCTAAAATTTCTCTTCTTTTTTCTTTAGGCGTATTTTTTAGCTCTTTTGCTAGTTCTTCTCTATATTTCATTGCATCAAAATTTTCCATTGTATTTAAAAATTTTTTATTCACTCAACTCCCCTTCAAACTCCGCATCTTGCTTTTCAGCCTGCTCTTTGGTTTCTCTAACAATTCCGTCTTTGTGATGAGGTGGAGTATAAAGTGTATAAAGTTGCAAACTTTCTGTTTGCGAAGTATTGATGACATTGTGCTTGGCACCAGAAGGAACAATTACTGCATCGCCATCACCTACTTCGTATTCTGTTTCATTAATAATTACTTTACCTTGGCCTTTTTCAAAACGAAAAAACTGATCGTTTTCCTCGTGAACTTCTATGCCAATTTCTACACTTGGGGCAAGCGCCATTAGAACCAGTTGGCAATGCTTGGCTGTGTAGAGTACTTTACGAAAATTTTTGTTATCTTGCGTTAATTTTTCGATGTTTTCTTTGTATCCTTTTTTTGCCATATAATTTTTGCTATTAATAATTAGTTATCTTTTGTTTGTTTCATCAATGTTTTACAACTATCAACTAAAGATGCTGCTACACGTTCTTTTTCTTTACTTTCCCAACTATCTATTTCTTGCTGATATTGTGCAACCTGTGTTTCAATTTCTGCCAAACGCGCCTGGCGTGGGGCATTTGCTTCTATACTTGCTTTTAAAACATCGTCAATAACACCTTTTGTTAAATGCTGATCTCGTAAAATATTAATTTCTGCTGGAGTTAAATCTGCAGAAGGTAGTGCAGCTAAGGTTGAACTTTTAACAAATTCCGTGGCAACTTTTATTGGATCACCTAAGCTATCTATTGCTTCTAAGGCAACGTTAGCACCAACTGACTTGGCTTTACCAGAAAGTTCTCTCGTATCTATGGCTAAGGCCGAGTTAGCAGGCGTTAATCCTTGTACCACTTTTAGGCCAGCACCAACTGTTTCCACTGTTGCACCAGTGGTTAATAAAGTTGAATATGAACTACCTAAACCTTTTGCATTTTGGATGGTGGAATAAGTAATCCACGAAAGTCTCCAAAAAGATTTTAGTAAATTAGTTTTGATGTTTTGTACTAACGCCTCACGATACTCTCCTAGCACACCTTGCATTTGGGTTTCTAATTCAATATCTCGTTCAAGTTCAAAACCTTCTGCCATCAAATCAATCATTGCGTCATATGCTACTAGTGCATTCTGCGCTTCGTAACTTCGCTCATCATAATCTAAACGTTCGTCGATATCTGAATACTTTTTCCAGTCACGGTCATATTCATCTTGTTTTAGAGTACAATCTTCGTTATACGGTCCGTCTGGTAGTTTTGTCTCTTCATCTTCTTCCTCTTCGTCTAGCCCCTCACTGTCATCAACACAACCATCTTCACTTGCCGTATAACCATCCTCACAATAGTTACAAGTGTCATTCTCTATGTAAGCATTTTGGATGACACACGTTGTTATAAATGCCTCAAACTTTTCATCTAACCACTTTTTATATTCACTTTGTACATACTTATTTGCTTCTTTTTGATCCATACCAATGGCATCACAATATTCATCGTGAAAAGCACATTTACAGTATTGAAAATTTATTTCTACCCCACAAAAGTCATCTTTAATATCTGGTTTGATAAAACTTTCACTTCTACTTACCCCCTTACCCTTGCAACCAGCCAAAAGAAGTAAACAAACTACTCCTAAGAAGATTAATTTTTTGTATTGTGGGGAAGAAAATTTATTCATAATTTATTTTTTAAAACTTTTCAATATAAAAAATCTGGTATAAAAAAATGCTATAGCAGTATAAATAACTCCTTCCAATATGATGTCTAAATTTCTGAAAAAAATAAAATAAGCGATATAAATACCTCCAGATATAATTGCTAGCCTTTTACTTACATCTACTGCATCTTCGGGCACAAACTTCTTTTTTAGTATGCTTAGGGTTAAATGAAATGCTATCAAAGCTAACACCCCTGCTAAAATCGATTCAACTATAATATTTTCTGCAATACTACCAAAAAGAATAAAACCAATCACAAATAAAGGAATAGATATTATAATTACTAACACGATAATTAAAAATGACTTTAAACCTATTTTGTTTTTTACTTTATTATCCATAATTTTTATTTTTTAATTTTTTTAAAACGAGGTCATTGCAACCTCGTTCTTAATATCATTATATAAACATTAATTTATTAAATAACCTGGATAGAATACTCTATTGTATCTGGCTTTGTAGGCGAAGGAATTGAATCAACTACAACACTTATTCCGGCCTCTTCCATTATACTTGCGATTATTTCTTTTTTGTCACTACCGCTATCATCATATATTTTTATTGAGGTTCCTCGCGAAGATCCTTTTAGTTCTTCAATTGCTTTTGTGATTCCCTCAACTTGTTCTTTGATCTTAGGTTTTTCTTCTTGACCTGAGTTTGCCAAAGGACTTGCTTCTTCTGCTTGAGATAAAAGCTCTTCAACAATCCTTTTTGCTACTAACAAATCCATTGAGGCTTTTTTTATTAATTCATTTTCTGATTCTTTACATTCAGCAAAGAAAGTTGCTAATTCTTTATTTAACTCTTCCCTGACTTTTTGTATTGCTTTGATCTTATTATCTTCAAGCCCATGAATAATAATTCGATACTTTTGTTTATCTTCCAATGCTTGGGCAACTAGCTCATCAACTTTTGCATCTTTTTCTGCTATCCCCGGGATAGTATCTTCAATGTGTTGTGGCTGTTCTTGTTCTGTCATAATTTTATTGCTTGATCGGCATTACTATATAAATATAATCTTTGTCCTGTGATTTTAGAACACATGGGTTAGAACTATCATTCATTTCTAATGCTACGTCATCACTTTCCATCACCGCCAACCCATCAAGCAGATATTTATAATTTACTACAATATTATTTTCTTCTCCTTCTAATTTTGCGTCGAGTTCGGAAATATTTTCTCCTAGCTGATTATTAGTAGAACTTACAATTAATTTTTTACCTGCTACTGAAAAATCTAAGTTAACATCATAAATGCCAGACCGTGTGAACAAGCTGGCTGTCTTGGTTGCTTTCACCAATTCTTGTTTATCTAAACTAGCTTTAGTTTTGTTTTGTTCTGGAATTATTTGTCTGTAATCTGGGTACTGTCCTTCTACCAACCGCGAAATTAGTTCGATGTTATCTACCACAAATAAAATCTGGTTTTCTGTTATATAAAGTTTTACATTTTCGATATTTTCTATTGCACTTGGGTCTTTAAAGCTAGAAAGTATTCTTAAAATTTCTTGCATTGTTCTTGCTGGCACAATTACTTTTGTTTCTTTTCCACCTTTTATTTTAATGGTTTTTTCTGCTAAACGATAAGAATCTGTTGCTGCTAAGGTCAATTGATCACCTGCTACAGAAAGCAAAACTCCAGAAATTTCTGGACGCGTTTCAGAGGCGGCCACCGCAAATATTGTTTGGGAAATTGCTTGGCGTAATTCACTGGCACTAACAGTTACTGGGTTTTTTTTATCAATTTCTGGAATTAATGGAAAATCATTTGATGACGCTCCTTTGATTTTTGTAGAATAATTTTCGCATTTAATATTTAGTGTGCCTTCTTTATCCTCTTCTTCCAATACTTCTAAATTTACATTTTTCTTGGGTAATAAATTTACATAGTCAGCCAATAAACGTGATTGTACGGTGAAAGATCCGTCTTTTTCTACCTTACCCCTAATTACACACGTTACTCCTATTTCTAAATTAGTTGATAAAAGTTTTATACTCCCGCCTTCAGCCTTAATTAAAATATTATTTAAAATTGGCAAGCTCGTGCTCTTGGCTGCTACATGGCTTACCACTAAAAGTCCTTGGTTTAAATTTTCTTGTGTTGCGGAGAGTTTCATAGTAGTTATATTATAGTTTATTTATTTAATAGTAATAGTAATAAGGGGTGTTGATATGTTGAGAAGTTAATATTTTGTTTTTGTTGTGCGGTTTTTTTGGGGTGCCTGTGTTAGGAAACACTTAGTAAATATTTGGATAAAAGTTAGTGAAGGTGTGTATAGGTTTTGGAAATTTTATTTTTTGAAATTTAGTGTCAACAACCTCGGGATAGATGTAGTGTTTCGTCAACATGTTATATATGACATGTAGTATGTTATATGAAACTTACCAACACGTTACCATTAAGTATTATACAGTCTCTCCCGGATAAGGGTGACATCTTGTTTCATCTTTTCGTCTTCGTCTACAGCTTTAGAAATTTTTAAATAAGCATGCATAGCAGTAGTGTGATCTCGATTTCCAATTTCTTGTCCAATAGAAGGATAAGAAGTTTTTATTTCTTCGCGCATTAAGTACATAATAATTTGTCTGGGTACTGCTAAACTTTTTTTTCTGCAAGAACCAAGAACATCTTCGATAGCTATGTCGTAAAAAGTTGTTACTATATTTATGATCTGTTTAGGTGTTAAGGAACGTTTTTGCTGCCTAGAAGTTAAAGAAGCAAGAATTGTTTTAGCTGATTCTAGTGTTGGTTTTGTGTTTGATAATTGGTGTGTAGCAATTAGCTTGTTTAATGCACCTTCTAGTTCTCTAACATTGTTTTGTATTGTAGTTGCTAGATAATTTAAAGTTTCTTTATCTAATTTGCATTCTTTATCAAAACACTTATATTCTAAAATAGCAAGGCGTGTTTCAAAATCTGGAATAGCGATATCTGCAGTCATCCCCCATTCAAAGCGAGAGACAAGGCGTTGTTCTAAAGCAGGTATTGCTTTTGGAGGCCTGTCCGAAGTTAAAATAATTTGTTTGTTAGCTTGATGTAAATCGTTAAAGGTATGGAAAAATGCTTCTTGGGTTCCTTCTTTGCCTGCTAAAAATTGAACGTCATCAATCAACAATACGTCTTGTGAGCGATAAATATTTTTAAATTGACTTGGTTTATTGTTAGAAATCGCTTGGATAAAATCGTTGGTAAACTTTTCGCAACTAACATAAAGAACTTTTTTGTTTGGATAATTTTCTAACACTTTATTACCAACCGCTTGCAACAGATGGGTCTTTCCCAAACCTACACCACCGTAAATAAAAAGAGGATTGTAAACATCCCCTGGCTTGGTTGCTACTGCAGTAGCAGCGGCTTGTGCTAGTTCGTTACCCTTTCCGATGACAAAGTTAGAAAAGGCATATTTTTTGTTTAGGCCAGAAGCATCAACTACTTCTATTGTAGAAGAGACTGCTGGTGCTTGTGTTTGTGCTTCTTCTTCGAGTTCGCCTAAAATATCAGTAGTTGCATCAACAGGTATTGTTTCTACCTTGTATTCAATTCTCTTGATTTGGTTTTCAGAACTTTTTTGTAGAGCTTTTAAAATTATTGAATGATATTTTTTTTCTAACCAAGTTTTTGTAAAAGTATTTGGGACACCAATGATAATTTTTTCTTCTTCTTGTATTGATATAAAAGTACTCTTAAACCATGTAGTAAAATTAGCTTTGCTAAGAGTGAGTTCAAGTTCACCTAAAGTCGATTGCCAGAGTTGTTTAGTATCCATAGGCTGCTTTTTAGTTTAAAAATTATTTATTATTTTATTTTGATTTGATACGACGTATTATATCACGTATAAGGGTTAAGAAACATGGTTTAAAGAAAGTTAATATGTGTATATTCTGTTGAACATCTGTGTATAATGTATTTATCATATATACAAACTTTAGTCAAGGCGTTGACTAATTAGAAATTAACCAGTAGAATATATACTGTCGTAGTACAAATTACGAATCAATACGAATATATGAATCAATAGAACGGATCCGGTATTTGTAGATTAATATTATTAGTAATAAAATTTGTAATTTGTATATTCGTATGAATAAGTAATTCGTAATTTATGCCTAAAAGAACATTTCAACCAAAAACAAGAAGAGCCAAGAGAAAACACGGCTTTAAAGCCAGAATGAGCACCAGTACAGGACGCAATGTGCTTAAAAATAGAAGAGCCAAGGGGCGCAAAAAATTAAGTGCCTAATTTTTTAATATGTTAGCTAAAATCAACCGCTTAGCTAAACAAAAAGATTTTGACCACGTCTTTAAACGTGGTAAATCAGTTTTTTCTGCAAATTTAAAGTTACGTTTTGTTAGAAACGAACTAAAAAATTCTAGATTTGCTTTTGTTGTTTCCAATAAAATTTCTAAAAAAGCAACAGTGCGCAATAGGATAAGACGACAACTTTCAGAAATAGTTAGAACAAATCTTACAACAATCAAAAAAGGCAATGATGTTGTGGTAGTAGTTAAGCAAACCATCTTAAAGAAAGATTTTGAACAAATCACCAACGAATTACTAACAAATTTAAAAAAAGCCAAGTTATCATAACAAAATGTCAAATTACTTTTCAATATATATAAAGTTGTTTGTTTTAAAACTAATAAAGTTGTATCAAAAAACGCTTTCCTTTGATCATGGAGTGCTAAGTTATCTGTACCCCGGAGGATTTTGTCGATATAGACCCACTTGTTCAGAATATGGCTATCAAGCTATTGAAAAACATGGAGTAATCAAGGGTGGCGTGATGACATTTTGGAGAGTTTTGAGATGTAACCCGTTCAGTAAGGGCGGCCATGATCCAATTAAATGAAAAAGCTGCTCAGCTTGAATCAATGCCGAGCAGCCTAGCTACCTCGTCAACGCGGTGACCATAGAATTTATGCTGTGCTTGCGGGTGAGTGGTTTTGGTGGTCCAATGTCGTGATACTGGGGTGCTTTTATCGCCGAATTCTATCACGATGTCTTCACCACCAGGCTCAGTTTGGACAGTTACAATTATGTTACCTAACAGAATTGGTTCACCTGCCACAAAAATTGTTGAAGAACCCATCATTGTCCCTCCTTAGCGTGTCGATGCTTGTCTGAATTTACCAAGTAGTTCCCGTAGATTATTATTTTCATAACAATGTGACGACGAATTAAGTGTCATAGAAGTTTGCATAAGTTCTAAAGTGATAGATTCACCAGTGACACTGTATTTGTCGCCCAGCCTGGTTTCGCCAAGACAAGAAATTCGAAATGAGACTATTGGACCTGTGTTTTTACCATTGATAACTCGTTGTATTGCTATTTCTCCAGAGCCTGTAATTGATATTACCCTTATTATGCGTACAAATCTTCTTTTGCTTATTCTGATAAGCTTTCCATGCGCAACTTCTTCAAATGCGAAGTGTGACATAATACACCTCCTTTGCTAGAATAAATTATCATAATTAATAATAAAAATCAAGTAATCTATGGCAGAATTATTTAACACAGCACTATATCAACCAATATTCAATGCTTTGATATTTTTATATAATGTTATTCCAGGAGATAATATTGGTATTGCTATCATTGTTTTAACAGTGCTAATAAAGCTGATTTTATTTCCGTTTTCGTGGAAATCCATAAAATCTCAGCGAGCTTTGCAGGCAATACAGCCTAAAATGGCAGAACTCAAAAAGAAATTTGCAGACCAAAAAGAAAAGCTGGCAGCAGAAATGATGAAGCTATATAAAACCGAGAAAGTAAGCCCTTTTTCCTCATGTTTACCGCTTTTAATACAGTTACCTTTTTTGTTTGCAGTTTTTAGAGTTTTTAGGGATGGGTTTAGAGATGAAGCTTTAAGTATGTTGTATCCATTTGTAAATAACCCGGGTCATGTTAACTCCTGGGTCTATGGAGTGGATTTAGCTCAGCCTAATTTAATTTTGGCAATTTTAACTGGAGCTGTGCAGTTTTGGCAAGCTAAGATGATGATAACTACCAAACAACCTAAAGTGGCCGGGGCAAAAGACGAAGCAATGCTTTCTGCCATGAATAAGCAGATGGTTTATTTTATGCCAATCTTTACAGTTATCATTGGCATGCAACTTCCCGCAGGTTTGATGGTCTATTGGATGACAACCACACTGCTTATGGTGTTTCAACAATATTATATTTTTGGCAAAGATAAACATAAGGACGAGAAAGTAGAAGTCATAGATCAAAAACCTAATTAGACATATGGTTTTAGAAAACCAAGATTTAATTAATCTACCAGTTCAGACAAAATCTGGCGATAACTTAGGTCGGATTAATCATTTTGAAATTGACCAAAACCAACACATTGTTCGATACTTTGTAAAATCAGGATTGATACAAGGTTTGTGGAAAGACCAATTAATAATTCATCGCGATCAGGTAATATCCATTAATAAGGAAAAAATGGTGGTAGATGATAATGTTATGGCTGTTAAAGAATCAGTCAAAACAGTTAAATTTGCAACAAGCGCTTCTAAATAAAAACTCCCCCTCTACCTCCTCTGACTCTCCCTTGTTAAGGGGGAGAACCCTAAGGGGGAGGGACTCGGGAATGACGTCTGACGTACTTGCCCGAGTGCTTCCTCCTTTATAAGGAGGGGGATAGGGGAGGTTTTTTGATTATGAAAAAAATCGGCGATCTTGTGCGAAGATCGCCGGGTTAAAGAGCGGGGTGGGTGGTTGCGGAAGTTCTATTTTTTCCTTCTTTCTAAGATGTCTACATTCAGGTTGTCGATTGCGATGTGGATTTTTGTCATTATTACATCACAGCAATATTTTATTTTGGGGATCCTATCACTGAGCTCAAGTGTGGTTTCACGTATACCTTCCAGGGCTTCGTTGGGGATCTCCATTTTGACCATTGTGTCACAATGATCGCACACTGCCAAGGTTGCCAGCTCCATTCTCTGATAGCCCAAAGTCTTAAGAGTGAGTTTTGGCCCTCCCTCAATTGAAATTTGTTCGATGACAGAGATTTCATTTTCAAGCTTCTCCATCAGAACAACGTGCGGTGCTTTTTTCTTTTCGTCTTGATCACGCATCCTGTGCTTCCTCCTTTTCTTTTATGGGGGCTTATTAGTCCTCTTTGGCCTCTATTTTTTCCATTCTTTTATTGAGGTTTGCTTCGAGGTCTGTGAGACATTTGAACTTGTCCTGTTCGTCGACATCAAGCATTTTTCCATGTACGCCGGGTACACCGCTGAGATTGAGCAAACGAACCTTCTCGTGCAATGCGGGAATGACGTCGTCGGGGAGCTTCATCGCCATTAGGTTTTTGGCGTTGGTGCGAAGTTTGGCCAGCTCTTGTTGTGTTAACAAGATAGCGCTTACCCACTCACCAACATCCTGGTGGGTTGCCTTGAGTATCGGCGGTTTGAGTTTTTCCAGATCGTTCTGGACCATTTCTCCGAGAAGGCAGAGACTTGTTCTAATTTCTGTCATCAAAATTATATGCGCCGGTGGCAGTTCAATCTTTTCTTTTTCATCCATCCTGTGTTTCCTCCTTTTGGTTTGTATATTACTATCTCTTGTGGAAACAGTTAGTTTGCAAGGCGTTGTTGGAGTTTATCGCACAGTAGTGCGAGTGTGGTAAGCACTCGTCCGTTGTAAGGAACAGTGTATCTGACATCGCTGTTGACTTCTTCAACAAGCGCCTTTGCCTTATCCAATAATCCGGGAACAGCGTCAGGTGGAATATCCATTTTTTGTAGAGCAGTGGAGTAGGCGGTAATGATGAGTATAACCTCCTTTGCCCTCTCTTCTGCTGACGAATAAAGGCATGCTCCCACAAATTCTGTCATTGAGGATATGAAATTCCACAGTACATGATGCGGCGGCAGGAATTTTTCTTCTGGCGGAGAAGCTTTTTGCTCGTTCGCTTTAGAAATTATAAAATCAAAGACTCTGAGATGGCTTTGTGCATTTTTCGGCAACGCAGTTTTGGCCTCCTCAAGTTTTTCGATGACAAGAGCTAGCTCGGAGCTCTCTAAATCTGATTCATCGAGCACTATGGTGAGGCACTGGATTGCTGAATTTTGGTACATGGTGTTGGCATAGGGATAGTCTTTCTGTAGGTGAGCAAGCTTTGTACTTTGTTTAACAATGTGGTCAAGCAAAGTCCGCAGTACATCTTTTTTTTTCTTTTCGTCTGTCAATGTTCTTCCCCTCCTTTGTTTTTTTGTGGCTTTCTTTGACGGTATTCTCAATTTATCAAATAAATCTTGATTATCGAATTTATCATAATTATTTGTATAAGTCAAGGGTGCAATTTAAAAAAATTAAAAAAAGCCCTATTAGGCTCTTGTTCCATGCTACATGTTACATGATTTAGAACATTCTATCCTTGCCCACAATTACTTTTATCTTTTTAGGAACTATTTCTATCTTGACTGGTGTTTTTAAAATTTTTTGATCGT
Source organism: Patescibacteria group bacterium (assembly GCA_018818885.1). GTDB lineage: Bacteria > Patescibacteriota > Patescibacteriia > Buchananbacterales > SURF-54 > JAHIRB01. The sequence goes on from JAHIRB010000021.1 coordinate 116,164, forward strand.
CTGCTACTACTGGTATAGATTTTTTGCTTCTGATAGAAAGTTTTTTGCAGGAAAATATGCTGTCTTTTTCTTCTTTTTTTGAGAATGTTGAAAATAGTCTTTTTGTTGTTGTAGTTGCCGAAATTAGAGCTTCTAGCATCCCATCCTGCGGATTAAAATATTTACGTGAATAGTTTTCTGCTGTAGCAAAGGATGGGCGTAAATTACAGATATTTATTTGAAGCGAAGATTTGTTTATATCAACATGATATTTTTCTTCGCATTCCAAAGTAACAGGGCCTTGGGAAACTTTTAAATTGCCCAAGAAATAACTACCGTTTATTTTGCCAAGATCAATCTTTTCAATCTTTCTTGCAGATATTACTTCGCAGGCAGCTTCATCGGAAGGTAGTCCTAGAATTTTCGCTATGATATTGTTAGTACCAATTGGAATATAGCCGATGACTACTTTTGAATCAGCCACAACATTTATAACCTCAGACAAAGTTTTGTCGTTTCCTACCACAGTTACTGTTTTTACTCCTCCCCTAATCTCGTCTTCTACCAGCTCTTTTAAATTCTTTAGTGGCGAAAGTCTAGCAATTTTGCCACCAATACCCAAATCAGTTAGACGTGTTTCAATACGCGCTAGCTTATTAGAAAACTTTGGATTATTTAAAAAATTATCGTATAAGTAGAGATACATATTAGGTCATCAAGTATCAGGGTACAAGTAACAAGTGCACGTAATTGTACCTTGTACCTTGATACCTGTTACTTGGAAATTATTTATTAGTCTTTTTGGTTGGGCTTAAAATAGGTAGTGCCTTTTCTTTTTTTTCAGGTTTTTCTGGTTCAAGTTTATCTAGTTTTGATTTTCGTTCTGATCCACAATGACATTTCCCGTCAATTGATGCGCCTTCTGCAACTACCAAAATTTTGGTTTTTATATCACCAAATACCCTAGCAGTACTGTGGAGTTCAAGTCTATCCGAAACCTTAACATTACCTTGTACTTCACCAGAAATTTGTGCTGTGCCTGCGCGTACATTTGCAAAAATTTTTGCCTGCGGGCCAATTTTTAGGTTAGCTTCTGTCTTTAAATTACCCGAGACAATACCTTCTACCACAACATCACCATTAGCTACAAAATCACCCTCGACTTTTACCGAAGGGCCGATAATTGTTTCGATGTCGTCTTTTTTAAATTCTTTTTCTTCGTCTTTAAATATTGGATTTTTCATACGCAGTAGTGAAAATTTAATAATTAATATTTATGTAATTATATAGTATTAAATTTTTTATTCATCCCCGATAATAAAGAGAAACTGATTAAATTTCACTACCGGGTCATAATTTGAGATTAATTATTACGCATGTATAATAGCGTGGATATGCGTGAGTTGTCAATGTAGCAAAGCTTAGCAGTTACATAGTTGATTAGAGAGATTGGAGTTATGGTTTAGTTAATACTGTTGATAGGTTGATACAGCTAATACGTACACGTGATTTCCAAATATCATATTAACTGTCTTAATCGTATTAATAATTACTTTATACTTCGCCTACAATATAACTCGCTTACAATTTTCTCACTTGACCAACTACTACATTCATGCTATCTTATCTTCATTATCATTAAATCAAACACATAACTTATGCCCAGCAGTGATCCCGTAAAATTTTAATCACCATCGGACATAAAATAAATATAAAGCTATTATAAGTAATTAATAAATTAAATCCCATTTACGGGACTACTACTGGGTATGCCAATAAAAAAAGCAGCTTTTAAAGATTTACGACAAACTAAAAAGAGAACCAAAAAAAATAAGGCCGATAAAGACAACATCGCCTATTTAGTAAAGAAGGCAAAAAAAGCTATAGAAGCAAAGAAAACAGATGAAGCCAAAGGCTTTGTGCAAAAAGCTCAAAAAGCAATTGATAAAGCATTACAGCACGGAATTATGAAAAAGAACACAGCAGCTCGCAAGAAGTCGAGTTTAGCTAAGCTTTTGAATAAGCCTACAAAATAATTTTGTCATTGCTAACAGAGTGAAGTCATGCCAGAGGCTGATGCGCCTCTGGCGCAAGCCTCTAGCGGACAATCCTTTAGGAGATTGCTTCGTCCCTTCGGTTCTCGCAATGACAGTGGTATAAACTAATACTTAGCAACTAGCAAATCAAATAAAGTTTTTGCAGAAGTAGCACTAGTTTTGATAGAAAAGTCTATCGCAAGTAATTGTCGGTAGATTTTTTTTAATTCGTCTAAAGAGAAGTTTCTTACCTGACCTAAACTTTTTTTAACAACAAAAGGATGTAGCCCCAACTCCTTGGCGATTTTGTAAGAGGCGTTGGCTGGTTCGTTATCTGCCAAACTTTTTACTTGAAGTAAATTTTTAAATTGCCAAGTAATTTTTGAAAGAAGAACAGTTTCTGGTGTTCCAGATTCAAGTTGATCGGAAATTAGTTTTAAGGCGCGTGCTTTGTTTTTTTGGCCCAAAGCATCAGTAAGTTCAAAAATATTTTCTTCTAGTTTATTTTTGGTCATCATCTCTACTGCTTGTGCATCAATTTTTCTATTTTTGCAATAAGCAAGTAGTTTATCTATTTCTGAATTCATTTGCCACAAATCATCCCCTACCCAGTTGACTAGCATGTTAACTGCGATGATATCAATTTCGCCTTTTTCTGTTTTTATTTTAGAGTTTACCCATTTGCGAAGCTGGGCTTCGTTTAATAAATCAAATTTCTGAGAATACCTTTCTTTTTCCAGTTTGGCAAAAAGTACTGCACTACTATCTTTAAGTTTTTTTGCACCAACATCTCCATCCCAAAATACTATAATATTTTCGTTTTTAATTTCACTTAATGTTTTTAAAACTTCGTGACTATTTTTTTTCAATGGTTTTAAAAAAATATTTTCTACCACTACCATTCTTTTTTTAGCTAAAAAAGCTTCTGCTAAAACAGCGCCTCTAAATTTATTCAGATCAAGTTTTACTCCATCAAGTGTTTCTAAATTCAAAGCAGACTTATCTACTGTGGAGATAAACTTTTTTTTGAGTTCTGTTAGTTTTTCACGGCTTCGAAAAGTATCTGGGCCGTATAAAAAGATAAACATAGCTTATATATTTTAGCAGAAAGTCATTTTTATAACAACGCAGGCGACATTGGCTAATGTCGCCTACCTAAGAATGTTATTTTGTTTTTTTATATATTTTTTAATTCTCCCCAGTTATCACCTACTTCTACATCAGTTTGTATTGAAGTGCGTAGTTTGTAAATATTATTCATCGTAGTTTCGATAAATTTCGCTACTTTCTCTACATCTTTTTCTGGTACTTCAAAAACCAGTTCATCATGAACCTGCATAATCATTTTTGACTGATTACTGATTGCTGATAACTGATTACTAATTTTTATCATGGCTAGTTTCATCAAATCTGCAGCTGTGCCCTGGATAGGATGGTTGATGGCTGCACGTTCTGCACCTGCGCGGACTTGTTGCATACCTGATTCAATCTCTGGTAAATACCGCTTACGTCCAAAAAGTGTTTCTACATAGCCAATTTTTCTAGCTTGTTTTTTGGTATCTTCCATGTAGTTCCAGATTTTGTTGTGCAGTGTAAAGTAAGTGTCGATAAAATTTTGTGCTTCATCAATGGATATATCAGCACCGCGCGCTAAGCCATATGCTCCCATGCCGTAAATAATCCCGAAGTTGATGGTTTTTGCATGTCTACGCATTTTCTTGTCAACTTTGTCCAATGAAACATCGTAAATTTCCGCAGCCGTTCTGGTGTGAATATCCTCGCCTTTTTTGAAAGATTCAAGCATTTTTGTGTCATTAGCAATTGAGGCAATCACTCTAAGTTCAATTTGGGAGTAATCAGCAGCTATTATTTTATAACCCTTGGGTGCAATAAATGCTTTTCTTATACGTTGCCCAATATCTGTTCTAATTGGAATATTTTGTAGATTTGGGTCAGAAGAAGAAAGTCTTCCCGTAGCAGTAATAGTTTGGTTGTAGCTTGTGTGTACTCGTTTATCAAATTTACTGACCAATTTTGGTAGCGCATCTAGATAAGTTGATTTTAGTTTTGATAGTTCTCGAATTTGTGAGATTAAATCAATGATAGGATGCTTGCCTTTCATTTTTTCTAGTTCTGCTGCAGCTGTAGAAACGCCTGTTTTGGTTTTGCTTAAACCATCTGTTGAAATTTTTAAGTCTTCGAACAAAACTTTTTTTAGTTGAAGCGGAGATGCAATGTTAAATTCTGACCCGGCGAGCTTGTATATTTGTTTTTGAAGTTTTGTAATATCATTTCCAGTTTCTGTAGAAAGTTTATTTAAGAATTTTGAATCAATCATAACACCATTTTTTTCTATCTTAGCTAAAACAGGAATTAAGGGGAGTTCAATTTTTTCTAACAGCGCAATCAATTGATTTTTTTTAAGCTGTTTTTTTAGAGGCGCGACGAGTCTAAAGGTAAAATCGGCATCTTCGCAAGAATAATCAGAAAGTTTAGAAAGCGGTACCTCGTCAATTCCAAGTTTACCTTTGGTTTTCTTTGGAACTTTTTTGCCAAGTAAATCATTAAAACTAATCATCTGATGTCCAAATTCGGTAAAGACAACATTATCAAGTGAGTGTCCCCGACTTCCTGGGCTTATCAAGTACGATGCAATCATGGTATCAAAATTAATTCCTTTCAAATCAAATCCAGCTGAGTTTAAAACTTCTAAATCATATTTGATATTATGTCCGTACTTTTTTATGTTTTCGTCGGCAAATATTTTAGCTAAATCATCCTTTTGTTTTTCGTAAGCTTTGGGAATAACAAAAAAAGCTTCTTCGTCTTTCCAACAAAAGCTAATGCCTAAAAGTTCACCAAAAAATGGATCTAGCTCGTTAGTTTCGGTATCTACTGCAAAAGCTGTTTGTTCAGAAAGTTGTGCTAGGAAGATTTTGAACTTATCGGCAGTGTCGATCAATGTATACTTAAAGTCACCTGCCTCGGCGGGACGTCTTCCCTCGACCTGAGCTCGGGACGAAGGTCGGTGGGTTTCGTGAAGGTCAAGTTGTCCTTGGGCTGGAGCTTTCGTGCCAAAGACCGAGGAAAGTCTGGCCATCAAAGATTTAAAACCAAGTTCTTGGAAAAGCTCAATAACTTTTTCTTGATCATAACCAGAAACGATGGTTTTTTCTAGATCAAATCCTATTGGTACATCTTCCACCAAAGTCACTAATCTTTTAGATTCCATAGCATCTTTTTCTTGCTCTTTAAATAATGTACGCGCCTTGTCTTTGATTTTTTTTGAATCAATGTTTTTGTAAATGTTTTCTAGAGTTTTAAACTCATTTAAAAGATTGATTGCAGTCACCTCTCCTAAACCCTTGACTCCAATTATGTTATCTGATTTATCTCCAACTATGGCTTTGTAGTCTACCATTTGGTTTGGCAAAAGACCTTTGTATTTTTCCTTTACCGCTTGAGTATCATAAGTAATTGTGTCAGACATACCTTTGTGCAGAGTAAAGACATCGGTTTCTGTATTAACTAATTGTAAGGCGTCTAAATCGCCTGTTACTATAGTTTTATGGATGCCTTTGAGAGTTTTGTCTTTGACAACAGTTGCTATCACGTCATCTGCCTCAAAACCTTCTTTTTCGTAAATAGGAATATTAAAAGCTCTTACTACTTCTTTTACTTTAGGGATTTGTTCGTACAGCTCGTCTGGTTGTTTAATACGCGTTGCTTTGTATTCTTTGTATTCTTTGTGTCTAAACGTCGGAGTAGCTAAGTCAAAGGTAACAGCCAAATGAGTTGGTTTAAGATCTTTTAAAACTTTAAGTAAGATGGTGGTAAAACCATAAACTGCATTAGTAAGCTCGCCCTTTTTATTAGTTAAGGGTGGGAGCGCATGAAATGCGCGGTGGATTAAGGCATTGCCGTCTATTATGATAAATTTTGATTTTTTAGTAGACATAATTTGCGTTGCCGCCTGTCCCGTAAATCCCGAACACGGTGAGGGATTCTACGGGATCAATTATTACAAATTTTTGTTTCTTTGCCATGTAGTAATTATAGCATTTTGACACCTCTCTGTCCTCTCTTCGCAGGCGACATTGGCCAATGTCGCCTACCGTGGAAGTGGAATTGTAAAGGTTCCGCTACGAAAAAAAATATTAAATCGCGTAGGCGACCCTTGATGGGTCGCCGTCATCTATAACAAAAAAAAGAAACCCCGCTCGTCCGAGATGGGCGGGCGGGGTTGTTGTGTGAATGCTTACGAGCTAGGGTGGATTTTTTTACAATCCCATTATTTTTCTTCTCGCATATGCTGCCAAATGTGCATTCATCGCGAACGACGGGAACGGTTCCGTATCGATATTGACATAGAAGGTTCTAAGGGTCACTTCAACATCCACTCTGTGGGATTCTTCGAGCGGTGTTAGAGGCCTCCGTAGTTCATTTTGAATTAATTCCAGTAGTGATAGAGCAAACTTCACCGGGATGGGATTTGTTTCACAGAACAGAATATTGAACAGAGGTAATAGGATGTAGTGTAACTTTCTGGCTGTTTTCATGTCGCTGTTTTTGATCAGTTCGACGAGGTACGCAATCGCCTCTGGTACAACATTCGCTGCTACACTGACAACACCTTTGGCGCCGAGTGCCATCATAGGTAAGATCAGTTTGTCATCACCAGAAACAACAGTGATATCGCACATGCTCAATATGGCTTCTGCCTGGTCCACACTTCCGCTGGCTTCCTTTATGGCAACGATGTTATCGATTTTGGAGAGTTTTGCCACAGTGTCAGGAAGCATGTTTACGCCGGTGCGGCTCGGAACATTGTACAACATTATTGGCAAGTCAACGGATGCTGCAATTTTCTCGTAGTGAAGTCGAAGGCCATTTTGAGTGGGCTTGTTGTAATACGGTGTTATCATAAGCGCACCATCTGCTCCGGCTTTTTTTGCCAGTTTTGTGAGTTTTATAGCTTCTGACGTGCTGTTGGAGCCTGTACCGGCAACAACTTTTACCCGTCCGGCAACCACCTCGACTACGCGTTCGATGATTCGAATCTGTTCATCGTGGGTTAAGGTTGCAGCCTCCCCAGTACAACCACATGGGCAGATTACATCAGTGCCATTTTTGAGTTGGTGTTCTACCAAACCGGGAATTCTTTCTTCGTCGACTTCACCGTTCTTAAATGGTGTTGCCAGTGCTACCATTGAGCCAGTAAACATATTTTCCTCCCTTGTCTCTACTGAGACGGTTTACAATATATTCTAGTCAAACTTTTTTGAATCCTCACTTTGTAAATACGACCTTATCACTAAAATCAGTTTTAGTCAATCATCCCCTTTTGTTAAAGATCCATTATTTTTGCATACAAAAAAACCTGCCGTCTGGGCAGATTTGTTGTTGCTTTTAAACTTTAGAAAAAAGAAACCAACCCAGACTAAGCGGGAGATTTCTTATTCTTTAAGTTTAAAGCAGTGTATTGCATATCTATAATTTATCAAATCAGAATAAGTTTGTCAATATGTGAAAATGCGCGCACCCGAATTGGTTTTGGATGCGCGCGGTTGTTTTGTGTTTATTGATCGTTAGTGTCGATCACGCATTGCGTGGAAGGATTCATCGTTATGACGAACCTTTATAGCTTGGGCGAAAAGTTGTACAACAGAAACCACTTCGATTTTCCCCCTTTCTTTTTGTGATGGTAGCGGTATTGTGTCTGTTATATAGAGTTTCTGCAACGGAGAGTCTTGAATCAAATCAGGACCATTTTTGGTAAGGAAACCGTGGGTGGTTGCGGCACTGACCTCGATTGCTCCGTTTCGAAGCAATACATCGACACCTTCAATTAAGGTACTACCAGACAGGGCTTCATCGTCAAAGATGAATGCTTTTTTATCTCGGACATTGCCCATGATCTCGTCACCCATTTCAGCGGTTTCAGTATCGTCTTTTCTGTCTTTGTTGAGAATTGCCCATGGGATACCCATGCCTTTTGTATGTTTTTTGACATATTTGGCTGCGCCGACGTCTGGTGCTACAAAAACGAAACCGTCCTTTTCTTCTCCGACAATATGTTCGGCCAAAATGCGTGTTGCGGTTAACGCGTCCACTTGTAGATTTTTGTGAGCGACCTCGATAGTGTTGCTATGAGGGTCCATGGTGAGAACTCTGTCAGCACCAGCCTCTCTCATAAAGGCTTTAATCAATCCGGCCATTTCACTGATTCGACGTCCTTCCTTTTTGTCGGAACGTGCATAAGGAAAGTACGGTACAACAATTGTAACGCGATTAGCATTGCTGGCATATTTAGCAGCGTCAATCATTGCCAGCATTTCCAGTATGGCGTTTCCGAGATTATCGCTGTGTTGCATAAATATGTAAGCATCACTGCCAGAGATATTTTCCATAATCTCGGGTTGGACATTTTGATTACTGAAAGTAACCACTTGAGTTTTGACAAGTGAGGTTTCAAGTTCCTTTGCAACCAGAGCTGCGAAATTTGTTGCCGACTGACACGATATTAATCTTAATTCACCATAACGAGACATCGTTCTATCTCCTCCCTTTTTGTACAAGTACAACTTTTCCCTCCATTGGTAATTAACTTTTAAAAAAGCTTATATATCTTAATGGAATAAAAAGTATTTGTAAAGTGGAAATTTAGTGGAAAAGTTCTAAAGAAAAATGCGCGCTTTCTTTCTTGAAAACGCGCAAGTTATTTCGATTTGAGTATAATGAAACTCACTTAGCAAAGGCAGAGATTAGCCGTGCTTGTTGCTTTTGCTATTTCTGTGTTTTCAGGAAGCTCCTTTGCTATTTTGCAGAGTAGTATATTGGCAGCCTTATCCAGGCTGCGGTGAGAAACCATCCTTATCCAGAAGAGAGGATAGACGGAATCTTTATCTGAATATACACAAGCATGTATCTTCCAGACCCGTTCTTTTTCATCGTAGTAGAAAATCCCTATGTCAAGTAAATATCCATCTTTTTGGATCCTGCGATGCCCTTCGCATATTTTAGATATTACCACCCAATTTTTTATATTGGCACCCGCACCGAGAAACTTGCCTTTCAATATGCTGCCAAGTTTTTGGTGTTCCCCCGCCATTTGACTGTTTCTGTTTGTTCCGGTATACAACAAGGTGTTGTAGGTCAGACGTAACGAGAAATTCCTACCTACAAGTTTTTTCGAAGTGATATTTCGGAGACGACTGTTAGTTGTCAGTCTTCGAAGAAAGTAGACGAGCATTGCGAAAGCGAACAAGATAATAGCATATTCTTTCATGATTTCCTCCTTTGGTTTTTTGCACCCCTTTAATATTGGCTTACTGTCTTGCTAGGATAGCGGTCATTTAATACCTAGATTCGCATTTGAAACCGAACACTTGTAAAATAAAATTAGGATTTTAATTAAATAAAATAGTATAATGAAAAAAAAGAAAGAAGTTTGCTCATTTAAATAAAAATGATAGAAATGAAATTAGCATTCTTTTAAGTA
>JAHIRB010000022.1 GCA_018818885.1 Patescibacteria group bacterium
ATTCCCATGCGCTGCAAGCTTGTATTGCGTGAGCCACTGGAGAAATCCGGTGGCTTAACTCTTGTCTTTTTCTTTCAAAGAATCAATTATTTTTTGAATATTTCCATCAATAATGGAATCTATTTGTGAAAAGTTTTTCTTAATGCGATGGTCTGTCACTCTGTCTTGAGGAAAATTATAGGTTCTAATTTTTTCCGAACGATCACCAGAACCAATTTGTGTTTTTCTTGTGTCAGAACGTTCTTTATGTTTTTTTTCTTCCTCAAATGCTAACAGTCTAGAACGCAAAACTTGCATGGCTTTTATTCTATTTTGCTGTTGAGATTTTTCGTCTTGACAAGTGGCAACAATATTAGTTGGTAAATGAGTTATGCGTACTGCAGAATCTGTGGTGTTAACGCTTTGGCCACCATGTCCGCCAGCACGAAATACATCTATTTTAATATCTTCAGTTTTAATTTCTATATCTACTTCTTCTGCTTCTGGTAGCACCGCTACTGTGGCTGCAGAAGTATGTACGCGTCCACTTTTTTCTGTATCTGGAATACGTTGTACACGATGTACACCGCTTTCGTATTTTAAGTTTGAATAAACGTTTTTTCCTGATATTTCAAAAATAATTTCTTTAAAACCACCAATGCCAGTCCGGTTAGAACTTATTATTTTTGTTTTCCAGTTTTTTTCTTCTGCATATCGTGAATACAGTCGAAATAGTTCTGCTGCAAACAAAGCTGCTTCGTCTCCGCCAGTACCGGCACGGATTTCCATAATAATATCTTTTTTATCCATTGGGTTATCATCGGTCATCAATTTTTGTAGTTCTCGATCGAGTTCTGCTTTTTTGTTGGTATAAATAGAAATTTCTTCTTCTGCTAAAATAACCAGTTCTGGGTCGGGCTGTTCGTCAAGTGTGTTTTGCGCTTCACCTAAAGACTTAGTAGCTTTTTGTAGTTTTTCGATAACTTTGGCTTTTTCTTCTAAATCACCAAATTGTTGAGACAATTTTTTTAATTTATCTGGGTTTGCTAAAAAATTAGGATCTTGTAAATCCTTTTTAGCTTGTTCGTATTCCTCTAAGATTTTTTCGAAGTTTGTATCCATATCCGGTAGTAGACCCGTACAAGGGTTTTGATAATTATTATATTATTTATTGTTTGATACTTTAATGTCCGGTAAGCGTTATTGAATGTTTACGGGTTCACTACCGGGCATATAGTAATTTTAGCACAACCTTCGACATCCTTCCATTTGTAATGAGGACGCTCAGGTTAATAAAAAAACCTAATCCCAATGGGATTAGATGTCAGTATCCAATTTATGTTATTTTGAAGTAGTTTTTGTAGTTGTTTTTTTAGCTTTTGCCCGTTTTGCAGTTTTTACTTTTTTACCCTTGCGAGTAGCTGCAGCGCCTTTTTGCTTAGCAGCACGCGCTTGGAATTTTTCTACTCTTCTTGCGCTATCAACTAGTTTTTGTTTACCAGTGTAAAAAGGGTGACACATAGAACAAATTTCAACTTTTAGTTCTTTTTGTGTTGAGCCAACCTTAAATGAGTTACCACAAGCGCAGGTAACTTTAGCATCACTATAATATTTAGGATGTATTTCTTTTTTCATAAGGTTATAAATTACGTATCAATACGAATATACAAATTACGAATGCATAATTGATATGTAATTAGTAATATATCATACATAATATTATTTGGCAAGACCCATTAAAAAGTGGTCAAATTGTTCACTTTCTTGACAGTATAATATATATAAGTTAATGTTTTGATATCTAAAACGATGAAATTAGTCAAAGGGAGGGTAGATCCATGAAGACAATATTAAAAGGTTTTGGATTGTATATATTGATATCATTGGCAGTATGGTTATTTTTCGCTGCCAGTTACGGTATGACATATGACACCGGAATGGTCGGCACCCCAGAAGAAGAAGCAAGGATTGCATTTATTCGGCTACCGATTATTGCTCTTTTGTGGCCTTTTTGGCTGCTATGTCTGTGGCTTGTTTGCGAGATATCGAAAAAATTGAATATAATCATATCTGCAGGCATAGGCAGATTATTTTCAAAACGAAAACTAGCATAAAGACAATAATTAGCTATTGTCCGTATAAAAGTCGGGACTTTTTGTACCCGGCTTTTATCATACTGAATAAGTTCACATACATATTGGACTCCGAAAGGAGTAAAAGTGTATGCAAATAGGATTCAAATACCATGATTGCCAAGGATTTGGCAGGTTGTATAATTATGGATTAAAGCATTTTAATCCAAATAATATGATCACC
>JAHIRB010000023.1 GCA_018818885.1 Patescibacteria group bacterium
ATTCCTTGCGGAATGTCTAAACCTAAAGATGGTAAAGTTGACATGCCTGTTGGGTTGCAAATTTTAGGAAAACATTTTGATGAAGAAACTATATTGCAAGTAGCAAATAATTACGAACAAGCTACTGATTGGCACAAGAATAAGCCCGGTAGTAAAAATTTGATATAAAGATTAAATTAATATATTGTTTAAATTTAAGATATTTTTATATATAATAGGAAGGTAGTATTAAACATTAAGTAATCAAATTTTTACTACCGGGCAAGCCAAGAATATAAAGGCTTGTTGTTGTTTTAAAAATTTGTTATAATTAACAAATCAAAAATTTAATAATTAATAGTCAATTATTATGGGATTATTTAAAAAGAACGGAGATCTATTTAAAGATCTAAAGCCACAACAATCATTTTTTATGGGAGCTGGCTGGGGAGTCGCAGTCGCAGTTACCATATTGCTGATTGTTTTTATGGTTTCTTTATTGGGTAGCAGCGGTTCAGCAGACAAAAAATTGGCCGTTGTAAACACAAACACGAATGTTGCACCAACTCAACCAGCTCAACCAACACCTCCAGTAGCTGATGCTTCTAAATTACCATCAGTTACAAATAGCGATTATATACAAGGAGACAAGAATGCACAATTAACTTTAATTGAATATTCTGATTTTCAATGTCCATTTTGTTCACGACACACTCCTACTCTAGACAAGGTTCTGGATGAATACAAAGGCAAGGTAAGATTAGTCTTTAGACATTTTCCTTTGAATTCAATTCACCCACAAGCACAAAAAGCAGCAGAAGCAGCTGAATGCGCAGGAGAACAAGGTAAGTTTTGGGAGATGCACGATAAAATATTTGCCAACCAAACAGCAATATCTGTAGAAAATTTAAAATCATATGCAAGCGCTTTGGGATTAAATGCCAGCCAGTTTAATGATTGCCTAGATAATGACAAATATGCAAGTAAAGTGCAGCAACAAATGCAAGGCGGGGCAGCAGCAGGTGTAACTGGAACCCCAGCAACATTTATCGGTGATCAATTAGTTAAGGGAGCTGTACCATACGAAAATCTTAAATCTATTATTGATAGCAAGTTAAAATAAGGTTATACTACAATTAGTAAGATATTTACGATCAACCCCACTTAGATGGGGTTGATTGGTCTTGATGCTAGTTGACAAATTTCATATTTTGTTTTAAAATAAATTTCTGCGGAGTAGTCAATTATATATTAATTTTTTACAAATCGGAAGGATGCCCGCCTACTCCTTCGACAAGCTCAGGATTCGGCGGGCAGGCTCTCCTGCACTTTTGTTTCGGAGGGCAGGCCAGAGTGGAAAATATTAATAAAATTTATTTTTGGTGTAAAAGCGGAGAGGTGGCAGAGTGGACGATTGCACCAGTCTTGAAAACTGGAGTCCGTTTACGCGGACCGCGAGTTCGAATCTCGCCCTCTCCGCTTTTACACCAAGTAAGAATCTATACCCTCCGAATCCGCCAGCAGGCGGAGCAGGAGGGCCACCCCTTCCGCCATTAAAGTAGGTTGTAATAATATAGAAAAGTAAAGCGAGTTCTCCGCCTGTGGCGGACCAGCCTCTGGCTGGGAATCTCGCCCTCTCCGCTTTTACACCAAGTAAGAATCTATACCCTCCGAATCCGCCAGCAGGCGGAGCAGGAGAGTCACTCCCTCCGCCATTAAAGTAGGTTGTAATAATATAGAAAAGTAAAGCGAGTTCTCCGCCTGTGGCGGACCAGCCTCTGGCTGGGAATCTCGCCCTCTCCGTTGAGTAGAATATTATAAACACTTCAAATATCTAAATGCCTAACGAAGTAGATGAAATTAAATCAAGATATTGTTTGTAAGGTTTTATTATACAAGTAATTTTTATGAAAAAAAATATCTCAAATAGAAGAGGCGAAATTTTAATTTATAAAGCAAAAAATGGACAAACACAGATTGAAGTCAAACTTCAGCAAGAAACAATATGGCTAAATCAAGCTCAAATTGCGAGTCTTTTTAATATTGAAAGAAGCGTCATCACGAAACATCTAAGAAACATTTTTAAGAGTAAAGAACTTAATGAAAATTCAGTATGTGCAAAAATTGCACATACTGCACCTGATGGTAAAAACTATAAAACTAATTTTTATAATCTCGATGTTATTATTTCTGTTGGTTATAGAGTTAATTCGAGAAGTGCCACTCAATTTAGAATCTGGGCAACTAAAATTTTAAAGGATTATCTTGTAAAAGGTTATTCATTAAATCAGAAAAAACTACAAGAGCAGCAGTCAAAATTCAAAGAACTGCAAAATACTATTGATTTTATTGCGCAGAAATCACGACATCCTGAACTGCAAGCCCAAGTAAAGGAGTTATTAGATATTGTTCAAAAGTATTCAAGATCTTTTAAGATTTTGCAACAATATGATTCAGGAAAATTAAAGATACAAAAGCAAAAAAGCGCACAATTTATATTAACTTATAGCAAATGCTTAGAAATCATTAAGCAGACAAAGTCAACTTTAGCAAAAAAAGGTGAAGCTAGTAATTTGTTTGGACAAGACGCAAGCGGCAGATTTAAAGGAACTATAGGTTCAATTTATCAAACATTTGATCAAAAAGAATTATATAAAAGTTTAGAAGAAAAAGCTGCTCACTTATTATATCTGACAATAAAGGATCATAATTTTATTGATGGCAATAAACGTATTGCTAGTTTGTTTTTTATTTATTTTTTATATAAAAATAACTATTTATATAGAAAAGAAGGTGAACAAAAAATAAATGATAATACTTTAGTAGCACTAGCATTACTAATTGCTACAAGTGATCCTAAAGAAAAAGATACAATGATTAAAATTGTTACTAATTTATTAAATTAATTATGGCAAACGAAGTAGATGAAATAAAATCAAGATTAGATGTTGTAGATGTGGTTTCGGAATACGTTAGATTAAAACAGGCAGGAACAAATTGGAAAGCCAACTGTCCTTTTCATTCTGAAAAGACACCTTCTTTTATGGTATCTAAAGAAAAGCAGATTTGGCATTGTTTTGGCTGCGGAGAAGGAGGAGATATTTTTTCGTTCGTTCAGCGGATGGAAAATATTGAATTCCCAGAGGCTCTACGTTTGCTTGCGCAAAAGGCAGGTGTAAAAATTCAATACGCTAATCCTCAAATAGCTAGCCAAAAAAATAAATTGCTAGACATTTGTCAATTAACTGCAAAATATTGGCATAACAATTTATTAAAATCTGATGCAGCAAAAATTGCACGTGATTATTTACAAGAACGTCAAGTAGAAGAAAATATTATAGAAGAATTTCAGATTGGATATGCACCAGATTCTTGGGATCAAACTTCAAAATTTTTAATCGAAAAAGGATATAAAGAACAAGAAATATTTTTAGCGGGTTTGACAGTAAAAAAAGATAGAGGCGAAGGTTTTTACGATCGTTTTCGTGGTAGGCTTATATTTTCAATATTAAATCCACACGGAGATATAATCGCTTTTGGTGCACGAACACTAAAAAATGAAGACAGCGCTAAATATATTAATTCACCTCAGACATTAATCTATAATAAGAGTTTAGTTTTATACAATTTAGATAAAGCAAAACAAGAAATTAAAAGATTGGATTACGCAATCTTAGTGGAAGGATATACAGATATAGTAGCTTCATATCAAACAGGTATAAAAAATGTTATTGCTTCTTCAGGGACTGCATTAACTCTAGAACAAATCAAATTAATTAAACGCTACACCAATAATTTGGCAATCGCTTATGACGCTGATTTAGCAGGCGAGGCAGCATCTGCACGTGGAATTGATTTAGCGATTTCCGAAGGGTTAAATGTTAAAATAATCAGTTTGCCAGAGGGCAAAGATCCTGATGATCTAATACGAGAAGATCAAACAAAGTGGCAGGAAGCAATCAAAAACGCACAATCAATTATAGAATTTCATTTTAAAAAGACTTTAAAGGATTTGGATTTATCTAAAGTAGAAAATAAAAAAAAGGCAGCCAAAGAACTTCTAACAGTAATTTCAAAACTTAACGACAAAATTGAACAAACACATTGGCTGCAAAAATTAGCAGAAAAATTAAATACGCCAGAAGAAATTTTACGCGAGGTATTACCAAAAAAAATTACAGACAAAGTTGAGATTCAAGAAAGCATTAAAGAGCAACCAAAAGATAGAATGGAAATTCTTTCTCAACAAATATTAGCTATCGCTTTAAAATATCCTCAAAATTTGGATTATATCTCAGATCATTTGAAGCCCGAGGTACTAATGGGTGATAATTATACCCAACTTTACAAGAAACTCTTGGTCTACTATACTGAAAATAACGAAATCACTGATGAATATTTACTTGGCTTTAATCAAAGCCTTAAAAATGAAGACAATTACTCACAACTTAATTTATTTATTAATACTTTAATTCTTTTAGCAGAAAAAGAATTTTTTGATTTTGAATCCAGCCAAATAAGAGACGAAGCAATTGATATCATCACAATTTTAAAGAAAGATCATATTAATCAACAGTTGCAAACACTTGAGCAAGA
This sequence comes from Patescibacteria group bacterium, assembly GCA_018818885.1. Classification (GTDB taxonomy): domain Bacteria; phylum Patescibacteriota; class Patescibacteriia; order Buchananbacterales; family SURF-54; genus JAHIRB01. The sequence goes on from JAHIRB010000023.1 coordinate 4,576, forward strand.
AATAAGTCTAGCTGAAGATAAAGGCGAAAAAGAACAAGTTGATAAATTATTAGAGAAGTTTAAAGAGCTTTCAAACCAAAAGAATTTAATTGAAACTAATACCTAGTAAAATATGTCCTGTAGTGAAAATTTAATTAACAAATTTTTAAGATAATAAGAAAGCAGGACAATCAATTATAATTTATATAATATTTAAGATTTATCATTTTCTATTAACTAATTAAATTTCTACTACAGGATATGCCTAAAAAGGCAACAACAAAACCTAAAAAGGTAGTTAAGAAAACTCCCAAGAAGAAAGTAGCCAAAAAATCTAAATCCTCCAAAGGCGGATCCGCCTCTGGCGGAAAGGTAGTTAAGAAAACTCCCAAGAAGAAAGTAGTCAAAAAACCTAAAATATTACTTTCAGAAGAAGCCGTTGAAAAATTATTACAGAAGGGTAGTATGAGAGGCTTTGTGACCGAAAGAGAGATTCTTTTTACTATGCCAGAAGTCGAAGAGTATGTAGATGAGTTTGAACTTTTTTTGGTAAGGCTAGATAAGCTAGGCGTTCAATTAATTGAAATCGAAGGTGGGCTTTTAGATAGTGGTGAAAAACAAAATGCAAAAGTAACAGACGAAGCAACTAAAAAACGTTTTGATATGGGAGATATTTCTGCTGATTCGATTCAGATGTATTTACGAGAAATCGGAAAAGTACCACTACTTTCATCTGAAGAAGAAATATCTTTAGCCAAAAGGATTGAAAGAAGCGATCAAGAAGCTAAACGAAAATTAATTGAAGCTAATCTTCGGCTCGTTGTCTCAATTGCTAAGCGCTTCACTGGTAAATCACTTTCTTTGCTTGACTTAATCCAGGAAGGAAATATTGGTTTGTTTAGAGCCGTAGAAAAATTTGATTATCGAAAAGGATATAAGTTTTCAACCTATGCAACTTGGTGGATTAGACAGGCAATTACGCGTGCACTGGCCGACCAATCCAGAACAATCAGAATACCGGTTCATATGGTAGAAACAATTAACAAGTTTAAACAAATCGAACGTCAACTAATTCAAGATTTGGGACGCGAACCATTGCCAGAAGAAATTGCAGCAGAAATGGGAGAAGACCTTGACAAAATCCATCATATCATTAAAATAAGTCAGGATACTATATCAATAGAAACTTCCGTTGGAGAAGACGACGAAGACAGCACTTTAGAAGATTTTATTGAAGATGTTAAAACCGTTACACCTGATAGAGTAGCGGCCCTACAGTTGCTAAAAGATTATGTTAAAGACACAATAAAAGATTTGACACCAAGGGAACAAAAAATTCTTGAAATGCGTTTTGGTCTAATAGATGGAGTAGCACATACTTTAGAAGAAGTGGGAAAAGAATTTGATGTTACGCGTGAACGTATTAGACAAATTGAGGCAAAGGCATTAGAAAAAATAGAAAAACACGAGTTGATAAAGAAGTTACGTGATTATTAACAATCAAAGATCTAAAACTCAAAGGTAGCTTCAGTCAGAGGCTGATTGATATCAGGACGAGGTTTTGTAACCAGTAGTTAAAACACTTGACAAGTGTAATACAGATGTATTACAATATTAATATAAAAATTAACTAAAAAAGTATGCGTCAAGTATTAAGCTTGTCATTATCTAAGCAAACTACAAAAGAGATTAAAAAAAATGCTAAACAAAGAGGATTTGATTCTGTTTCTAGCTATGTTAAGTATTTATTTAATTTAGATAAAAATTTAATTTCTGAAACAGAACTTTTAAATTCCATCAAGGAAGCTAGAAAAGAATACAAAGAAGGAAAAAGTATTAAGGCAAGGTCTTTAGCTGATCTTGTATGATTATTAAAAAAATATATTATTCTAAAAAATTTACAAAAGAGATAAAGAAATTACCAAAAGAAATTATTGATTTGGCAATAAAAAAAGAAATAATATTTAGAAAAGATCCTCTCCATTCATCGCTGCGTTTGCATGAATTGCATGGTAAATTTAAAGGAATTTGGTCAATTTCTATAACTAGTAATTATAGAATCATATTTGAACGAATGGATAATGGTGATATATTATTTATCTCTGTTGGCAAACATGATATTTATAAGTATTTATAAAAATTTAGGCATATATAGCTTTTTTTATTTCTTTTCTTTAAGAAGTATAAAATATGTTTGATTTTTTTTGAGGGAGAAAATTATCATGAAGATTTCACTTTAGAACCAAGATTAATTAATATAAGCCATAAAATTAGTAAAAGTCGTAATCTATACGACTATTTTTTATCTAAATTAAGTAGTTATTTTTTAATTTGGTTTGACATAAATTGCAAGATATGCTATACTATATCATTAGTTCTTTTTACTTTAAATATTACTTGTCACGTCGTTCGCGAACGACGTGACTTGTAAAAATAAGTAGCCATAGCCAAAAGCCACTCACCCGACTACGCTTTACAGCTTCGTCGGGTAAGATTATGGGTGTTTTCTGGCTATGGCTGCATTAGGTGGCCAAGTTCGTCCTCGGAGTAGAGGAAAATTTCAACAGGGCAATGTAGCCCAAAGGAGATTGAAAAATGGATAAACCAGAATTAATGATTCTCAAGCTTTTCCCTGACATAACTAAGATGAATGCCTTGCTGAAGAATATTGTTGGGGAGATGCCTGACACAGATGATCCAGCAGAGGCAATTCGTCGTGTCAACGCTCATGAGTGGGTTGTAAGACAAGCGGACCTGCTCAAGCAGGTGACCAAGGTGGTGATTGATGGTGCGAAGGAATTCTACGCCAAAGACCACCTCAAAGAAGCAAACATTGGGTGGACCAGCGACAGCTTTAATAAGTTGTTTCTGAACAAGCGCGAAAAAGATGTTGCTGCGACCACCATCGCTGTACACAATCTCGAAAGAGATTCTTTGGACGCACCAATCATGACCGAACTCGGCGATCGCACCGAGACCCAGCTTACCAATTTTTTTGAGCTGCTCAAGCGTCAGTCCAAAGGCGAGGAAGGAACCCTGTTGGTTAATGGGCGTGCTAATATCGCCTACAACCGTGGAACTGACGACAACCTCTGGGCCGTGGTCGCTTACTGGAACTCTGGCCACGGCTACTGGGATTTGGACGCCTATTCGGTTGAGAACCTTCTCGGGTGGATTGCCGGCCGCCAGGTTATCTCTCGCGACTCTTGATTCTTTGTTTCTCTGACTCTCTGGGTTTTTTGAGACTTAGAGTCTCAGGCTCTTGTGAAACTATCAAAGTGGATCAAGAGCCTGTTTTTTTATATTTCAAAAATGATGTAAAATTAATTTGAAGTTTACTTAATGTGACGGTTACGGCTTTCACAGAGTACTTCGAAATATACATTAAAAATTACTAAGGCTATGCCGTTGGTAAGGAAGTGTATATTTTCAAAAAAGAAAAGAGTCGGTACGTTGTGCTGGAGGATTCAAGATCCCAAATACGATACAGCCCTAAGATCGCTTCAAAGCTTCAAGGGGCAGTGGTACAGATGGCACAGCGCACATAATCTGGGCCGTGAACGCTAACTGGAACTCTGACAACGGCTACTGGAATTTGAACGCCTATTCGGTTGAGAACCTTAACAGGTGGAATGCCGGCAACCAGGTTATCTCTCGCTACCATTTTCTTTCTTCCGTTTGTATTACGGAAGTTTTTTTATAATACTTTTTTTCCAGCCGCCAATCATTTTGCCAATGTTTTCTATTTCACTGCCTAAGTTGCTGTACTGATTATTAGACATAAGTTGTAATTCCCATAACAGCTGGACAAAGAAACGCAGCGAATCAATTTTATCCATAGCGCTTTCAAGCAGTGCAATTTTTTTATTTAGTGGCGTGTAAGTGGTTTTTCTCAACAACTCTAAAAGGTCAAGCATTAGAAGATCAATTTTTGATCCTAACCCAAGACGCTCTGTTTGAGGAAGATTACGATGCAAAATTACCCATTGTTTGTAGGCGGATTTGGTTTTTTCCAACACTGGCAAAATGGCTGGTGGGGTACTATTATAGGTATGAGAAAAGTTAAATTTATTCATACCTATAATTATATCATTTCTTGTGAAAATTTGCTGGAAGCATGGAAAGAATTTTTGCGTGGCAAACGGTCAAGAAAGGATGTACAAGAGTTTGAATTAAATTTAATGGGAAATATATTGGCGCTTCATCGTGATTTGCGAAATAAAACCTATAAACATTCAGCATATCACGCCTTTAACATTTCTGACCCGAAACCAAGAAATATCCATAAAGCCAGTGTTCGGGACAGGCTATTGCACCATGCAATTTATCGGGCTTTGTATCCCTTTTTTGATAAAACCTTTATTGCTGACTCTTATTCGTGTCGACTAGATAAAGGCACTCATAAAGCAATAAACAGGTTTAGGAATTTTACCTATAAGGTATCAAAAAATAATACTAAAACGGCGTGGGTACTCAAATGTGACATTAAGAAGTTTTTTGCTTCAATTGATCAAACAATATTGCTTAGTATTGTTAATCGTTATATCCCAGACAATAATATCTGTTGGCTTATTACACAAATTGTTTTCAGTTTCTATTCAACTCAAAAGGGCAAAGGATTGCCCTTGGGCAACCTCACTTCTCAACTTCTAGTTAATATTTACATGAATGAATTTGATCAGTTTGTAAAACATAAATTAAAAGCTAGGTACTATATCCGCTATGCTGATGATTTTGTTTTTTTATCACACGACAAAGCCTGGCTAGAAGATATTTTATTCAAAGCAAGCCACTTTTTGTGGAACGATTTAAGGCTTCAACTGCATCCCGATAAAGTTTTCATTAAAACCGTTGCTTCTGGTGTTGATTTTTTGGGTTGGATTCATTTTTTAGATCATCGCGTGGTTAGAACAGCAACTAAAAAGCGCATGTTGCGTAATATCCAAATCAAAGAGGGGAATAATGACACTGTTCAGTCCTATTTAGGGTTGCTCAAGCATGGCAATACGAAAAAATTGGAAAAAATAGTAGAAAATACAGCTTTA
>JAHIRB010000024.1 GCA_018818885.1 Patescibacteria group bacterium
CAAGCAAGTATTTCTCTTTTTTCATCCTTAGTTCCCTCGGTTAGTAAATACTTGGCGTATTTTTTAATGTCCACCTTGGGCATTTTTATTTTCTCTTGATCGTTTACTCTGGAAATTAACGTATTAAACTTTTTATACCTTTCCACTTCCTGCTTCATTTTTTTCAAGGTGCCAACTTCATCCAAGTTAACTTTGTCAATAACTTTTAGCAGTTCTGCAATTAATGTTTCTTCTCTGATGTAAGCTTCTTTGCAGTGGTAATCTTTAAACCGATTGCAGTGATAATATACATAGCGTCTAACCGAGCCGTCACTTCTAATCTTTTTAAATTTTTCTTCAGCTGTCACGCCTGATCCACACGATCCGCATTTGAGCATGTTAGCAAAATCAAACTCTTTAGTTCCCGGCCTTGATTTTGGAGGTACCTCAAGCTGTATTTGGACCTCGTTAAATAATTCTTTATCAATCAACGCTTCGTGAGCACCTTTGTAAAATACTCCTGAGCCTACTGGGTATTCGAATGTGCCATAGTAAAAATGGTTTTTCAAAATATTAAATATACTACTCAAGGCTACTTTCTTTCCGCTTCGAGTGGTAAAGCCAGCTTCGTTAAGCCAGTTTTTCAATGCTCTACCGCTGTAACTTTGATAGGCAACCTTTTCAAACATCTGGGTAATCAACGGTGCTCTTTTGGGATCTAAGTAGACTTTTCTTTCACCTTTTTTTTCGCCTACGCCATGAAGATAACCAATCGGGGGATAGCCTGGACGCCAGCCTTGTTCACATTTGGCTCGCAGTCCACGCTTCACATTGACCCCTTTGGCATCGTTTTCTAGTTTGGCAGTACTACATAAAATCATCAGTAAGAATTTTTCATTCGGCGAATTGCTAAAATTTTGACCGTAGGTTTTAACTTCCTTAATAACACCTTGATCCATTAAATCAATTATCTTACCCAAATCACCTGCATTTCTGGAAATCCTATCGCAGGACCACGAAATTATTGCATCAAATTTACCATTTCTAATGTCTTCAATCATTTTGTTAAACACTGGCCTTTGTCCAGAATCCTTAGCTGAATGAGATTCTTGAAAAGCCTTGAGTATTTCAATATTTTCTCTTTTAGCTAATGCATTCATTTCATTGATTTGCGCTTGGATTGAAAGCTGTTGTAATTCGTCAGATTCAGTACTTTTTCTGCTATAGAGGCAGTACTTAAGAGGAGGGGAAACCTCTAAGTTTGCTTGATTCTGTGTCATTGTTTGTTCCATAGTTTTTATTATTAATTATTACTATGGACATTGATGACACACCGGGGGTAGGGCGTCCAGTCCCTAGGAGGTAGGTAAACTGTAGGTAACTAAACTTTCAAAATTTCTCTAAATTTGTTAATATAAAGGCACAATTTATAAGTCCTAAACTTCGAATTATCGGAGCATGGTGTAAAAACTCACGAAGATACTGAACCCCGCGTTCAGCAACTCTTCGTGAGTCATATCGGGAAACTGGTATGTGGCCGCAAGGCCTAGCTAGCGCGGGGCTTTGTGATACTGAATCAAATAAGAATTAATATATATTTTATGAATGCGGCAGAATTAATCGTAAAACATTGGTATCAAAATAAAGGTTATTTTACAATGGAATCAGTTCGTCTAGCAAGAAATAAAGAATTGGATTTAGTTTTGGTTAAATTATCAGAAGATGGAAAAAAAATTGTAGACAAAATTCATGTTGAAGTACAAGTTGCCAATAATTTTGTAAACTTTGGAACACCTGCAGAACAAATGGCAAAAGAATATCATCAGAAAAAATATATATCAGTAAAACCAGCAGTTGAAGAACTGCTTGGAACCGATTACAGAATGGTAGAGGTTAGAGGCAAAATGGCTTTAGGCTCAAAGGATATTAGAGACGAGTATATTAAATTACGAAAAAATATGGATGTTGAAGTAATCCCATTTGAAACAATACTAAAAGACGTACAGAATGATATGTTAACCAACATCCAGTCAGATCCAGTCATCCAGGCGATACAATTAGTTAAGTTCCAGTGTGCTGAGTGAATTAATATCTGATAGTAAATATTTCAGGTTTAACTCTTCTCTTGTCATCAACAATTACCTTGTTACATACCAAGCTGAAGGCATCAGCTAAATCCTTGTAAGTAATATTTTTGAACTCAACTAATTGAGTAATTAATTCATCAGCACCAATTTCTGGGAAGATGATTTTTTTATTTCTTATAGCGTGAGACAAAACCTGCAACCTTGCATCTTTGTCACCTTTAGGTACTACACCTTCTGCCGGTAAATCCTCATGGTTTAATTGTTGTGTAACGTAACCTTGAGCTGCAATATCTTCAGTGAAAATTTTTGTCGGTCCTTGTACTCGGAAGTAGTCATAATTTTGTTTAATCGTTTCAATTAGAGTTGGAAATTCCATCCTTTTGTTTATAGGATTTGGTAATACATACATTCTTAATTTGTCCCAGTTACCATAGACTTTAAGAATAACCATTGCCGAGTAGCATGAATTTTCTTTGTCAACGACGGCTGGATCGATTCCGATAGCATAGAAACGGAAGTCTTTTTCGTTTTCTAGGATTTCTTTGTATGTAGAGATCCATTCAGGCTGAATTATGTAGTTGTCATCATACTGTTCATTTAGCAGAAACTCTTGATTCCAGGCCTTATCATCACCAATATGTAATTTTAGTTCATCAATATCTTTCATGGTTGGGAATTTTTCAGGCCACATACTTTTGTCGTCAGCTATAATTGGATATTTTCGAAATATCCCTTTTCGTTTCTTTTTATCCATGTCTGCCTTTAACCTCATTATTAGAGAGTCTGGGTGTAAAAGATTTCCAACGATCATAATCTTAGTATCTTTTTCACCTAAAGGCAGTACTTCACGAAGAAACCAGTTATAGGTTTTGTCGCGTATCTCCTTATTTCTAGTAGATAAATCATCTTCTAAATCATCAGCAATGATTAAGTCTGGTCTATGCTCGTTAAATCTTAAGCCCCTGATGGACTGGTCGATAGAAGCGCAGATAATTTTTGCCTTGTATTTAGGTAAGATTAATGAACTAGCAGTCCATTCAGCATCTCTAATCTGTAGGGGACCAAAATCGTTTTTTAACCATTCGTTGCTTTCTAGTTGACCTTTCATATTAGCGAAATGCAGCCTTGCCTGTTGTTGGGTTTTTGCTAGAATAACCACGAATTTTTTTTGTGGCATGCCCAATATAGACCAAATAACTGAGGATTCTGTAACAATGGTTGATTTCGCAGAATCACGGAAGGAAATAATAGCAACTATAGGTAGATTCTGGTTTTGCGTTAAGGAAATTATTTCCTTTTGAAACTTAGCCGTTGGATACTGTATGTGGTTAGTAAAGTAAGTGTGGAAGAACCAGTAGTGATCTTGTTTGGTCAGTTCGGTTCGTACTTTCCTATCAGTAAAAATTTTTTCAAGCAGTTCCTTATTAATTTTGTTCGCTTTTGTCATTGTTTTCTTCTCCTTCAATTAAGTTACCCATACTCAAGGCTTTCTTAACAACTTCTTGTTGTTCAATAGTTAATTCATCTCTGGGTTTTTCAGTGGTAGAAAGCTCAACACGGTTTCTGTAAGCTGGATGATGTGCTTTGAGGTAGAATATGATCGCGGTCATGTTTTGATCCTTAATGGCAGAAATCAACTGACTTTCAGCAAGATCTGAAATAAGTTTTGATCCCTCAGTTATCGCTTGATCTGCCATTTCAGCAAAACTCTTGTCTTCTTTGCGCCATCTGTAGTAGCTTGCTCTGCCAATATTAGCCTTCTTGCAGGAGTATTCTACGATTGAAGTCTTTTTAAGTTGTTCGATAATAAGTTCTTTACTTTTATCTTGTCGTTCTTGTATTTTGTCATTCATATTATTTAACCCTTTCTGCCTTAAGGCCTGTTAATTTTTCCCATCTATTTCTGATTACCTCAGAGTAGATAGGGGATTTTTCCATTAGATAGCATCGGCGTTTCATTTTTTCGGCGGCAATAAGAATACTGCCACTTCCGCCGAAAGGCTCCAATATCAGGTCATCGCGCTTAGTTAGCACCTTAATGTAGGGTATAAGTATTTCCAAAGGCTTAGTACCAAAGATTATCCCTTGTCCTGAAGACTTTTCGTCTGAGGCCTTGAAATCTATGAAGTCAGTCGGACAAATCTTCTTACCTTTCCTGTAGCTCTCCCAATGCGGTGATCCGCTTATGGCATATAAGGCGGTTTCGTACTCGTTTTGTAGTATCTCTTCCTCTGCTTCTAGATTAAGCTCAACATCTTTATGCGAGGTACCGATCATTGCGATATCATGTTTACTGAAAAATTTATATTTACCAGCGAATCCTTGCGTGCGATTAGGTAGATGCCACACAATCATGTTTTTAATTTTCCAATATTTTTCCATTTCACCCCAAATCGTTCGGATATTTTTCCAGTTTTCGTAACAGATGATATGAAAGTCTTCTTTAGCAACTTTGGCAACATTTGCCATCCACTTTTCAGTGAAGTCATCTGGTAAAACATCTGTTTCTAGATATCGCCTGTCTCTTTTATGTCCAAATCCTGTAACTGCGTCACCTTTCTTTTTCTTGCCTTTTAAATAGTCAAGAATGTAGGGCGGGTCAGTCAGGCAAAAGTTAGCTTTTTCACCTTTCATTAGTTTTAAGATGTCAGTCTCAATGGTGCTGTCTCCGCACATCAATTTTGATTCACCAAGCTGCCAAACATCACCCTTCTTGATTTCAATTTTTTGGATGTCTAATTTTTTTAATTCTTTTTCTAAGTCAAATTGTTCGGGTGTTTCGTCGATATCAAATATTTCATCAAGCATCTCACTATCAAATCCAGCATCAGCTAAAAACGACTCATCGAATTTAGCCAATAAATCTAGATCCCAGTCACCAGTTGCTTTGTTAAGTCTAATATTCAAATCTTGTTCTTTTTTGATGTCTGGAATATTTACGTAGATCACTGGCATTTCTTTGTAGTCTAGATTTTTTGCTATCTTTAGGCGGAAGTGTCCACCTATCACAATGTTTTCTCGACCTTTAGCACTATTTACGACAAGAGGGTCAACTATACCGTAGAGATTTAGGCTTTCGGTTAGTTGCGATATTGCAGACTCACTCCACTTACGTGGGTTATATGCCGAAGCTTTAAGTTGCTTAATTGGCACCTGCACAATTTTTAATGTTTGAATGTCTTTTGACATATTTTTAGCTTTAATAATAAAGGTTTATTTCGTAGGCAAGCAAAGACCTAAAATAAAAAGCTCGCAATACGGAATAAATAAAAAAATTGTACTAGTTCAATACAATTTTCAATACTATTTTTTTATTCCGTACCACGAGCTTTGAAAGTAGGTGATACTATTCAATAAATGATTTTTACGTAGGTTTTATTAAGTTGTTTTTAAATAGGTTTTTACAAATTTCAATACTAATAACATTATAGCGCAAGGCATTATAATTTGTCAAGAGTTTTAGCTAAATTGACAGAAGAGGCATAAAATGGCAAAATTATATTGATTATTGATATTTATTATTTTATGTCGGCTTTAAAAAGATTGTATCTTGCCCATAGTTTAACGGCAAAGAAATCAACTGATGACCCTGAAAAATTAAATGATATTATTAGGTCAGCAAATATTGATTTAAATCCGCATCAAGTAGAAGCGGCTATTTTTGCTTTTAAAAGCCCCCTTTCGAGAGGGGCTATTTTGGCTGATGAAGTTGGTTTAGGGAAAACCATTGAAGCAGGGTTAATCATCAATCAGTTATGGGTAGAAGGTAGTCAACATATTGTAATTTTAGTTCCTGCCTCCTTGAGAACTCAGTGGCAAGATGAATTAAGGGATCGTTTTTATTTAGATAGTATAATTCTAGATGGGCCATCTTTAAAGAAAATGCAGAAAGAAAGAGTTAAAACCAATCCATTACAAGATAGTGGAATTTATATTGCCTCTCATAATTTTGCTTACAGATATGATATTTATTTCAAGGAAATAGATTGGAGTTTGGTAGTTATTGATGAAGCTCATCGTTTAAGAAATGTTTGGCGAAAAAGTAATAAAACTGCAAAAAAAATTCGTGAAGTTATTAAGGGACTGCCTAAAATTTTATTAACTGCAACACCGTTACAGAATAATTTAATGGAATTATTTGGCTTAGCAAGTTTTATTGACGAAAATTATTTAGGTACAGATTATTCATTTAAAACTCTTTTTGTTCATCCTGTTACTCGATACAAAAAATATGATCGTTTGGACGAATTAAAAGAGAGATTGATGGGGAATATTGATAAAAGAACGGGAGATTATCAGGGTGGTATTTTAACTAGAACGTTAAGAAAACAAGTGAGGGGGTTTGTATCATTTACTAATCGTTACAGCATTACCGAGGATTTTAAACCTAACGATGATGAGATGGAGTTATATAATTCTGTTAGTGAATATTTGGCAAGGCCATTTTTAGCTTCAACTAAAGTACGACAAAGAAACATGATGGAATTAGTATATCGTAAAATTTTAGCTAGTTCATCGTTTGCAATTGCAGGAACATTGGGCCGAGTAGCAAATTTCTTAGCCAAAAGGTTACAGGAAGAATTTAAGATTTCCTATGAAGAAATTGTAGATATTGTTGATCTTTTTAAAAAAGATTTAGAAAATCAGCAGGGAAAAAAATTGCCAGTCATCAAACTAGATAAAATAGAAAAGAGTAAAGATTTAGCACAGGAGATTTTACCAGGTTTCAATGATTTAGAGCTTAATGCTACAAAAGTGGAAGAAGAGTCAGAAGATGCCGATGATTTAGGTGAAGATGAATTATTTGCTGATGAGCATAAAAAAATTGCTAAAAAAAGTTTAGCTCATGAATTTACTAAGGAGGAGATTATAAATGAGTTAAAGGATGTTTTGTCTTATTATTTCCTTGCCTCTACAATTTCTGTTAATCAAAAAAGCCAGGCTTTGGTTCGTGTCTTAGACAAGGTTTTTAAATATGCAGAAAAAAAGAATTGGCCGCAGAAGGCGGTAATTTTTACCGAATCAAGAAGAACACAGGATCATCTTGAAAAATTATTATTTGGTTTAGGGTATGAACTCGTTTTATTTAATGGCAGTAATGCTGGTAAAAAAGCAAAAGATATTTTTAAAGAGTGGGCGGAGGAGTTTCCTGCAGAAGCTGAAAGGGGGAGTAGAGGCATAAATTTAAGGAAAGCTCTTATATGGAAATTTCAACAGTTAAAAAAAGCAATATTGATTACTACAGAAGCGGGCGCAGAAGGGTTAAATTTACAATTTGCTAATATTGTTATAAATTATGATTTACCGTGGAATCCTCAACGCATTGAGCAGAGAATAGGTCGCTGTCATCGTTATGGACAAAAACTTGATGTTTTAGTTATTAATTTTTTAAACAAGAGAAACTATGCTGACCAGAGAGTTTATGAGCTTCTTAAAGAAAAAATAAAATTATTTGGTAATCTTTTTGATTTTACTGATAAGGTTTTAGGTACAGAGAGAATTACTGATGATGGCTATGAAGTTAGAGAGGTAGCCCTCGGTGCTTTAGGCGCAGGGTTAGATTTTGAAAGGAAGATTTTGGATATTTATCGTAATTGTCGTACTGAACAAGAAATTGAGAAAAGTTTTAAGCAGTTACAGCTAGAGTTGCAGGATGTTATTGAGGAAAAAATTGTTGATACTCAAAAGAAAGTGCTTCAGCATTTTGATCAAGAAGTTAGACAAAAATTGAAAATTAGAGATCGGATTCTGAAAGATTCATTAACAAAATTTGATAGCGACTTAAAGACATACTTACAAGTAATTTATGGTAACAGAATTAAATTTTTATCAGACAATATTTTTCAATACCAGGGTATAAAATATATTTTAGGCAAAGCAACAACCGAACAACGGGAATTGGGATATTTACCTGTTCATACGAATATAGACTTACTAAAATTTAATATAAAAAAGGACCGAGATATATCTGGAAAGTGGAATATTATCTTTGTACACCCAAAAGGCAAGGAGAGAAAGTCACATGAAGATTTTATTGGTAAGGAAGGGCAGTTAATAATCGATTTGTTGACTGCTAAAAGAAAGACTGTTAATAATGGTGATGAGATTTTTGAAAAAATTATAGTCAGTGCCATGTTTAATGATGGAGATAGCTGGAAAAAAATTGATATTGGGAGAGCAAAAAAGATTATGGATTTAAATATTATTAAGGAAAGTCGAATTACGGATCGCTTACGCGATGAGCTAATCGATTATGCCAAGCATAATACAAAAGAAAGAAAGAAAGAGATAACTGAAGAAAATGAAGAATATGTATTACAGGAGATTGATTTATTAAATAAATTTACGGAAGAAGCATTATTGAAACACCAAAATGAAATTCACGAACGAGAAAAAGGATTAAAGGATATGAATAAAAAACTTAAAGCCAGTAAAACAATGGGTTATCATGAAATTCAACAGGTTCAGGAGCAGATAAATAAAAAACAAAAAGAACTTCTTAAGGCACAAAAGAAATATTTTGAAGCGCAGGAAGCACAATTTAAGCAAAAAGATAACACTGTTGCTGGTTTAAGAAATAAACTTCAAATGAATTATGAAGTCAGAAGATTAGCCGAGATTAAATTTATTATCAAAAGATAAATATGAATAACGTAGCAATATTAAAATTAAACCAGGAAATTTTAAAAATAAAAGATAAGGCCACTGAACGTTCTTATTACCCGGTGATTTGTAATTTTTTAAAAGAATTTGCCGAAATTCAAAAGAAAAAGAATTTTTTTGCTACCGCCGAAGAGAGTTCGACTGTCATTAAAAAAGGAATTGGATTTCCTGATATTACCGCTAGACAAGGAAATCATTTAATTGGTTGGATTGAAATTAAGTTACCGAAAGATAATTTAAACAACGAAAAATTTAGTGATCAATTTGATAAGTATAAAGATGCTTTGGAGAATATTTTATTTACTAATTTACGTGAATGGCAATTATGGCAATGGGACGACAAGGGTAAAGCTACAAAAGTTAAGGAGATTATATTTGATATTTCCGATTTTGCCATTGGCGAAGAAGAGAAACTTGAAAATATTTTGATAGAGTTTTTTGAAGGCAGACCGTATGAGGCTAGGACACCAAAACAGTTAGCGTTAGCTTTAGCTAAGAAAACCAAACTATTAAGTAAACAAGTGGAAGAAGCATATAGTGAGGATGACAAAGATTCTGATTTAGTTAAATTAAAGAGTACTTTTGAAAAAACACTTATCCAAAATATTAGCGTTCACCAGTTTGCTAACATGGTGGCTGAAACCATGAGCTATTCTTTATTTTTGGCATTTTTAGAACACGTACATCGAGGAAACGGTACAGAATTAACATTAACTAATGCTATTGATTATCTACCGACTAATGTACCTATACTAGCTGATTTATATTCATTAGTTAATAAGGTTTCTAAAACAATTCCAACAATCCATCAGTCAATTTTTACGTTGATTGATCAATTAGAGTCATCTGACATGGATCGTATTTACAATAAACTAGTAGAACATAAGCCTGGTGAAGACCCAGTAATTCAGTTTTATGAGCCATTTTTGAAGGAATATGATCCAGTAGAGAGAGAATCACGTGGAGTATATTATACTCCGAAACCAGTAGTTGATTATATTGTGAGAAGTGTAGATTATATATTGAGAGATAAGTTTGGTAAAAATAAGGGGTTAGCAGATGATAGTGTTCATCTGCTTGATCCAGCAACAGGAACCGGCACTTTTTTAATGTCAGCAATTCAGGAGATTTATTCAAATATTAAAAAAGAAAATAAAACTTTGGGTGACGAGATAGTTGAAAAAGAATTTAATAATATTGTTGTAAATCACATTCTTAAACATTTTTATGGTTTTGAGTTACTTATAGCTCCATATGCTATTGCACATTTAAAATTAACTTTGTTGCTAGAAGATTTAGGATTCAATTTTGAAATTACAAAAAATGACGGTGATCCTGATAACGACCGTCTTAAAGTATATTTAGCCAATACTTTAGATGACCCAAATAAACCGCCGCAATTGGATTTACCAGGATATCATATAGCTGAGGAAACTAGCAAGGCCAATGAAGTGAAAAAAACGAAACCCATCATTGCTATATTAGGTAATCCTCCCTATTCAGGAATATCTTTAAATATGCAAGATTCTATGAGACAGTTAGTTGAGAGATATAAATTTATTGGTGAAGAAAGAATTAGAGAGAAGGGGGCTTTGCAGTTTGAAAAAAATCTTAATGATGATTATATAAAATTTATTAGTTTCGCACAATCACTAGTTGAAAAAAATAAATTTGGAGTGATAGCATTGATTACTAATAATGGTTATTTAGACAGCCCGACATTAAGAGGATTGAGATATAACTTATTGCAGAGTTTCGATAAATTATATTTTTTAAATTTATGTGGTAGCACCAAGAAGGGAAATAAAGATAAAAAAGGTGGTAAAGATGAAAGTGTGTTTAACATCCAATTAGGTACAGCCATAATGTTTTTAGTGAAGAATAAAACAAAACTTGGCAAAAAAGAAGTCTATTACTACGAAAAAACAGGTAGCAGGCTAGATAAGTTTGAATTTTTATTGCGTAACAATATTCAAACAGTCAAATGGAAAAAAATAGATCCAAAGGATGATAAATACTTTTTTGTTCCAATGGACGAGAAGAAAGAATCGGAATACAAAAAATATTATGATATTCAAAATATTTTTTGTAAAAAAAGCATAGGTATTATAACAGCTAGGGATAATTTTATTATTAATGAAGACAAGGGCAATTTGTTAGACAATGTTAATAGTTTCGGAAAAAATATTAATTTACCTAATGGCATTCTGTGTCAAAAATTGAATATTTCTCAAAAAAAAGGATGGAATATTGATAATGCTAAAAAAAGTTTTGCGGAGATTGAGGATATTGAAAATTACATTAAAAAAATAGCTTATAGGCCATTTGATAGCAGATACATTTTTTATCATAAGTCTTTAATTTGGGGCATGTCTCACCCAATCATGAAAAATTTTATTGTAGATGATAATAATAATGTGGGCATCATTCTTTGTAGGCAGGTCAATGAAGATTTCAGCCATATTTTTATTGCAAATAAATTAGTAGAATCATCTTATATTTCAAATAAAACAAAGGAAATAAATAATATTTTTCCTCTTTATATCTATGATGATAAAAATTCACAACAAGCCAGTTTACTAAGTAAGGTCGGAGTCAGGGTGCCAAATTTGAGTTCAAATTTTATTAAAAAATTTAGTAGCAAGTTGAAATTGAATTTTGTATCTGACGGTAAAGGTGATTTAAAGAAAATTTTCGGGCCAGAAGACATTTTTTATTATTCTTATGCTATTTTCCACTGCCCAACTTACCGCAGTAGGTACGCTGAGCAATTAAAAATTGATTTTCCTAGATTGCCTTTAATTTCTGATAAAAGATTATTTAAGATATTAGGTATTAAGGGTAATGAATTAGTAAATCTACATCTACTTGGCGAAAATCCTTTTGATAAATCTAAAACTATTTTTGACAGTCCTAGTAAATGGAATGTCAAAATTGGTGGAGAAAAGTCAGATAATATTGATGACTGGGAAGTTACAGAAGTTCGTTATAATGAAAAAGAAAAAAGAGTCTATATTAATAAGGCCAAGTATTTTGAAGGTATTGAAAAAGAAGTTTGGGAGTTTATGATTGGCGGTTATCAAGTATGCGAAAAATGGCTGAAGGACAGGAAGAAAGCCGAAAGGAGTATAAAGGATGAGCTGAAACATTATATGAAGATTATTGTTTCAATTAGGGAGACTATAAGAATTATGAAAGAAATTGATAAATTGATTCCCAAGTGGCCGATGGAGTAATTTAATATGTTTATTAAAAAATTATTAATAAAATGGCAATTAAACCGATAAAATTTTTTAAAGAAAAAAAAAGTTGGTCATTGGCTAAAGATAAAATATTAAGCTGGTATCTTGTACCATATTTATCTAAAGTAAAAAATTTAAGAAAACACATAGTTATAGTTGACGGCTTTGCTGGCACAGGTATATATGAAGATGGTAGTGAAGGATCACCTCTGATCATATGTAAAACAATTGAAAATTTAAAAAGTAAAGGCGTTAGAGCAACAGCAGTATTGATTGATTATGACAAGGTTTGTTATAGTGAACTTAAAAAAAACATAAAAGAATTTGAGACGAAGGAGATAGCTTTACCATTTTTAGGTGATTTTAATAGCTTAACACAAAAGATAGTAAGTGCTACCAAAGATTGCCCTACATTTTTTTATATAGACCCCTTTGGTATAAAGGGAATAGAATTTGAAAATCTTAAATTAATATTTGAGAAAGTTAATAAAATTTCAACAGAAATACTAATAAATTTTAATTACAAAGCCCTATTGAGAGAATATAAAATAAACACTATTTTGACTAATAAAGTTATGGGTGGTGATTATTATAGAGAAATTTTGGAAGACGACAAAATGTCTGATTTAGATAAGGAGGAAAAAATAATAGAAATGTATAAGGGAAAGTATAGAGAATTTTTTGAATATGTTGGTTCTTTTCCTGTTATGTATAAGGATGAGCAAATGGCGAAATATTATTTAATATTTGCTACTTCAAATTTTGATGGTTTTAAATTGATGAATGACGGAATGGGTAAAATATACAGAGAATTTTATTCAGCAGGTAGGCTTTTTCAATTTTTACCAAGCAACAAAAGAGATGAACAATTTCTTGAAAAATGGATTTTGGAATTGTTAAAAAATAAGTCAATAAATAGAGGTAAAATAAAAGAAATATCAATAAAAAAATATTTTTTGTGTTTCATGGAAAGTGATTATAACCAAATCATAAATAAATTACTAAAGGAAGAAAAAATTTATAGTGATACTGGTAAAATTCGTATCAATGACGATAACCTACTTGCTGTATCAAGCTAATAAAAAATGTTACAATATAAATATGCAAAGAATAACTAGAAAATCCTTACTTTATCAAAGTGGGGTAGAATATGCTGATTATTGTATAAACCACGTGGAAGGCTGTTCCCATGGTTGTAAATATCCTTGTTATGCGATGATGATGAAAAAAAGATGTGGTGTAATAAAGGATTATAAGGATTGGATTAAGCCTAAGATTGTTGTCAATGCTTTAGAATTGTTAGACAAAGAAATACCTAAACTCAAAGATAAAATAAGAGTAGTTCATCTTTGTTTCACCACTGATCCTTTCATGTATAAACAAAAACAAATTAGTGATTTAACTTTAAAAATAATTGAAAGATTGAATCAAGATAATATTCGGTGCACAGTATTAACTAAAGGCGTTTATCCAAGAGAATTAATTGATACAAAAAAGTATGGAGAAAACAATGAATACGCAATAACACTTGTTTCCTTGGATAATAAATTTAAAAATAATTTTGAACCAGGAAGTGCACCATATAAGTCTAGAATAAAATCTTTGCGATACCTCCATGATAATGGTTTAAATACTTGGGTGAGCATGGAACCTTATCCGACTCCTAATTTGTCACCAAAACAAAACTTATCTGAAATTTTAAAAGAGGTTAGTTTTGTAGATAAAATTATATTTGGAAAATTTAATTATAATGTGGATGTTTCCCAGTCAGTATATAAAGAAAGTAAAAAATTTTACGAATTATGTGCTGAACAAGTTATTTCATTTAGTAAGAAATATGGTATTGATTATCATATAAAAAATGGTACGAGAAAGAAGGATAGTAAGAAAACTGTAAAAATTTTCAAGAGCTATCCAACTATTAATAAGGTTGGAAGCTTAGAACAGGTTAAACTAAATATTTAGAAAAATATTGCGAGTTTTTTATTAAATCGTCAACTATGACGGTTTTTGTTATAATTATTATATGTATCGATATTGCGATTTAAAATATATCAAATTTTTTTAACGAGAACATATTATATGATCCTATCTAAATCAAATTATCTATTATATCTAAAACATCCTGCTTGGCTATGGCTTGAAAAGCACGACAAGAGTAAGTTGCCTGAGGTTGACGAGGATACACAGGCGATATTTGATGCAGGAAATTTATTTGAATCGTATGCAGAAAAACTTTTTCCAGACGGTGTTACCCTTGGATATAAAACTGATGGAGAGTTTGATTCTAGAAAATATAAAGCATTACCAGAGGAAACAAAACAAGCAATAGAAAATAATGTAAAAGTAATATTTCAGGGTCGTTTTGAAATTGATAGTACTACGTGCATATTTGATGTTTTAGAACGCAATGAAAATGGCACATACAATCTTTACGAAATTAAATCGAGTACTAAGGTTAAAAAAGAGCACGAGCATGACCTTGCATTCCAAACCATTGTTTTAGAGAAATCCGGATTGAAGATTGAAAATATTTTTGTTATTCATGTAAATAATGAGTATGTTAGAGACGGAGAAATTGACTATAAGGAAATAACTATCATTACAGAAGTTACGTCTGCAGTAAGAAGTAGGATAGAAGAGACGATTGTAAGCATAGAAGATGCCAAAGCAGTCATGGCATTAACAGATATGCCAGATCCATCACCGCGTCATACTGGGCTAGGGGCATATAGAGAATGGCTAGAGATTTATAAAATACTTAATCCTAATTTAGATAAATATAGTGTATTAAATCTTTCTAGTCCTGGCACAAAAAGAATTGGAGATTTTGAAGATGATGGCATAACAACTATTTCTGATATTCCAGACGATGCTAATCTTACAGTAAAACAGCGTCGTCAAGTGTCAGCGACTAAGAGCGGTAAAAGGTCAATTAATAAAAAGGAAATCAAAGCATTTTTAAAAGCTTTTCGTTTCCCACTTTATTTTTTAGATTATGAAACTCTCGCTGGGGTTATCCCAACTTACGATGGGGTGCGTCCGTATCAACAAATCCCATTTCAGTATTCTTTGCATGTATTAGAATCTCCTGATACTAAACTTGAGCATAAGGAATACCTGCATACAAAAAATACATTGCCAGTTGAACATCTTTTAAAAAAGCTAAAAAAAGATATTGGTACAAAAGGTTCGATTGTCGTATGGTATCAAAGTTTTGAAAAGTCATGCAATATGACAATGGCAGAATTTACACCTAAGTATAAAAATTTTTTAGTAGACATAAATGATCGGATTGTAGATTTAATGACCCCATTTGCAGAAGGGTGGTATGTTGATAAAGATTTTTTTGGAAGTGCTTCAATAAAAGATGTTATGCCAGTACTTATTCCTGATTTGAGTTATAAAGATTTACATATTCAAGGTGGAAACTCTGCACAACGTATCTGGATGGAAACGGTTATTAATGGAAAGAATCAAGATAATAAGAAACAAATCATGGATGACATGATAAAGTATTGTACACTTGATACTTTAGCTATGGTAAAAATTTATGAGGTTTTAAGAAAATCAATTTTATGAACAATAAAAACAAAAAATTAAAAAATAAAGAATATAAAGTCGAATACGTTTATAACCCTTCACTAGATGTTGAAAAAAAATTATTCAGAGCTTTAAGTATGTTAATTAACGAAGAAGATTTATATGCAACCACCTACAAAGCAAACAAAAGAAGACATTAAAAAAATCATCCCTAAAGCAGGGAATGATTGTGATTATTGTGCTTATATCAAAGCCATAAATAATAATACATAAATAGTTATGAGTATTAATTTTTGGTAATATCTGTTGTAATAGCCTTTCCTTATTAACTATATGAAGCATTTTGTTAAACTAAAAGCGACTATTAGAATTTCTGAATATTTCAAAGCAGAAACTGAGGTCGACGCTGTCATTTACCGTCGAGAGTTTGAACGTTATTATAAGGAATATCTGAAAACTAAAGATAGTACTAAATTAATTTTCACCTTTATTTTATTACAAATTTACGTTGAGTGTTTTTTACACCAAAATATGCGCAGGATTATTTGTATGGAGTTTAAACCACCTAGTGATGGAATTTGCACCACATGGCTTGAAGGAGAAAAGAAATCCGTGAAAGATAAAATTAATAACTTCGTCTCTCTTTTTCCTGGACTGGTGCCAACGGATACCCAGCAACTCGTTGATATCATAGAGGATGGATTTAAGAATTTGAGTGATATTCGTAATTTATTTGTGCATGGACATAAAGTTGCTGAATGGTCGGATTCAAAGAAAGCTAAAGAATCTTCTCCTGCTAAACAATTTCTCACTGCGACGCAGATTAAAAAGATTATAGCAGAAATTAATGCATTAGGAGGAGCATGGGATAAACTACTTGATTATATTTTACCTCAATGTAAGGCTTTGACGAGAATTGATAACTTTAAGTTTACCAAAATTTAGTTAGGTATAGTTATGAAATTAGATCAATGTCTCAAGGATAAATCTTATTACGAAGATCTTTACGACCAAATTACGGTAGATATATGTCGAGAAATTGAAAAATCACACAAGGATTACAAGCCACCAGTAGAAATGACAAAAAAGAATTCCAAGCAAGAGGTTATGAACGTTATGCAATACGCTCTTAATCTTAAGTTGTTTTTGACTACTGGTGATCGTTATTCAAAGAAAGAACATATAATTACCGAATGGATGGAACGCGACGAAGCCAAGGATAAATTATACGATTTAGCGCAAGCTCCTGAGGGTATATGTTGCTTTTCTTGCAACACTTTAATGACCGTAACACACAAGGATTTCTATGATTGGGGCTCAGAGGACAAGGATAGAGTTCTTTTTATGTATGACTGTCCGAATAAATGCTTACCCAGAAGGGCATTTTTTGATGATGGTGAGGAATGGAAACCAGAACCGCATCTTTGCCCTAAATGTAATATTGAGCTTGAAGCTTCTTCTAAACATACGGAAAATAAAATTATAACTACTGAAAAATGTACTAAATGTGATTACACAAACACAGATGAGCTTAACCTGACACATAAAAAAGAAAAGGTAGACAAGAATTTTGTGAAAGACCGAGTCAGATTTTGTTTAAGTGAAGAAGAAGGCAAAAAGTATATTGATTCAATGGACAATCTTGAGCAGTTAAAACAGTTGGCTGATAAAATTGAGGAACGAGAGAAAAACAAAACATTATACGATAAAGTAAATAAACTTAAAAAGCTAAATATTGCTGAACTTAAAACTACACTTGAGAAAACTTTAACCAAAGAACAATATTTAAACTTAGAATTTTCCCAACCTGAAATGTTAAAAGATGTGATTATTAATTTTACAGTGCAAGACAACAAAACTGGCAGAGAAGAGTACGACAGCAGAATGACGTTAAAAAAATTAATTCAGAAATTATTGATTGAGACTAATTGGAGATTGATGAGTGATGGTATAGATTATAGATTAGGAATTTTATCAGGTAGATTAAGAGGATATGAAAGGGAAGAGGATTTGTTAAAAATAATAATAAATAAAAAAATATGATTTATCCAATAAAAGAATGGGAAAGCACAAAACGAGGATATAAATTTGGAGAGCCAACGTTTTATTCAGCTCATCATCTTGGTGTTGACCATATAGTGCCAATCGGAACGTCTGTCTATGCCCCAGTTGATTGTGAAGTTACTCAGTCATTCAATGGCGTAGAGGGTGGTAATCAGGTCCATGTATCTTTTAATGATTCTGACTATGGCACTTTAATAATGAGGTGTATGCATCTTAGAGAGTTGGCTCCAAAGGGAAAATTTAAGGAAGGAAAAGTAATAGGTTACACTGGCAATACTGGAAAATATACTAAAGGTCCTCACCTGCATACTGATATAAGTAAGGGGGCTGTAAAGCTTAAAGAATTCGGCAATTTTATTGATCCAGAAAAGTACTTTTCAGATAGGATTAAGAACGTAGCCAATCATATGGTGACTTATAAAAAAAATGGTGAGCCAGCAATATATGTATTGGTTGGGGATATTTTAATACCCTTTGCTACTTCATTTGAGGTATATCAAAAAGAATTTGGAAATGCAAAACTAGTAACTTTATCAAGTATTGAATTCTCTAAATATAAGGTTTCACAGACAGTACAAATTTCTCCAAAAAATAATAAGTAATTACAATTTTTACCTAAAGGCAATAAAGAAAATTTATGAATAAAATTGAAGTATGTGAAAAAATAAAAAAATCAATACGTCATATTATAATTCAAGACCAGTCTAAGATATTAAGTTGTGGAACGGGAGCTGTTATAAGAGCCGACGGAATTTTAATAACAGCGAGGCACGTTATAGAAGAAGAGGGTCATGGTGTTTATAATGGCAAAATTACAGCTAAAGGTATTCAAACGGAGCTAATAGAATATATACCGGCGGTGGAAGGCCTTGAAATTAATATTAATCTTCCTGAGTATATCAACCCGATAAGTATTGATCTTACAATATTAAAACCCGTCAAACCTTTAAAGAATATCGATTTTATTCCTTTATGTGATGACTTAGCACAAGTTGGTACGGATGTTATAATGGGAGGATTCTCGGATGATATAAGTCTTCCACTAGATATTTTTGAAAAATTTAATGAAAAAAATCCAGAAATGGTAAAAGTAAAAAAAGCGATAGATAAACGATTCAAATATTATTTCAGACAATTGATGTTCAAACATGCGATAATCGGTAATATACAAAAGATTACATTTACTGAGATGGACGTTGTTGGCGCAAATTACTGGATTGATAATAATTTAACTTATGGCGGAAGTGGTGGGCCGCTAGTTAATCTAAATGGCGAATTGTTAGGTGTGATGTGTAAGAAAGCTTTTACAGAATCTAAAATGCCTGTACCAGAAAAATTACCGTCTGGCACTGGTATGGCGTTGTCTCACCATTTGATTAGTTGGTTATTAAGTAAGATATAAATTTTTTAAGTTTTGCAGAAATAATATATTACGCTACAGAAACTCAATGAAGTCAAAATGAGACACTAAAAAACACTTTTTATAGTGTCTCATTTGTCTCATTTACAGCCTCAAAAAGGTGACCGGTTCCCGTCAGGATCGACCCCTCAAAGACCCCTAAAACCCTTTAGTATTTTGGCTCTAGACCGGTATGGGGAGGAGGCTGACAGGTTCCTGGCGACCGGTTCCCGGTAAAAAGTTTGAAAATTAAAATATAGCGTAATAGAGCAAAAAATGAGCCATGTGCTCCGAGGTAGCTTGCGCCGGAGGCGCATCCGCCTCTGGCGGACAAAGCCGGAGGCGCATCCGCCTCTGGCGGACAAAGCCGGAGGCGCATCCGCCTCTGGCGGACAAATTGGTAGAGCAGCTTCGGCCGAAGGCCGACCAGCCTCCAGCTGGGGCTGTTAAAATAACCTAGTTAATTATGTTTACAGTATATGTCTTAATAAGTTTAAAGAATCATAAAAGATATATTGGTTATACTAGCAAGGATGAAACTGAAAGATTAAAAGATCATAATTTTGGAAGTAATAAATGGACAAGGTCAAATAAACCATTTAAGATAATCTATACAGAAAAATTTAATAACAAGACGGAAGCGATAAAAAGAGAAAAGTTTTTAAAGTCAGGACAAGGAAGAAAATATCTGGATAAAATATTAAAATAAAAATCCTGTACTCAGAGGTAGCTCAATTGGTAGAGCAGCTGACTGTTAATCAGCGGGTTGTGGGTTCGAGTCCCACCCTCTGAGTACAGGATTTTTTAGTTCATCAAGAGTAGTTTTCGTCGAAAGTGATTAAGTAATTTGTTTAGATCATTAATCAATTTCAGCCAAAGGTTGATCCGCCTCTGGAGGAGGTTGTCGGTTCTGCGCCAGAGGCGCACCCGCCTCCGGCGGGGAGTCCCTGCCCGACATGCCTGACGGCAGTAAGGCGGGCGGGCGACCCTCGGAGCGGATGGCTTATTTTAGTAGAAATTGTTGGTTCTACGCCAGAGGCGCACCAGCCTCTGGCTGGGAGTCCAGTTCCTAGTCGATTCGCTTATCTTAGCTTTTTTTCCTTTTTTCAAATATACTTTTTGATTTTTCAAATGTAGCTCAGTCTTTAGGCAAGTAAGTATTTCTCTTTTTTCATCCTTAGTTCCCTCGGTTAGTAAATACTTGGCGTATTCTTTAATGTCCACTTTGGGCATTTTTATTTTTACAGATAAACTTTTTGATTTTTAAGATATAATTCAGTCTTTAAATAATTTAGTATTTCTCGCTTTTCATCTCTCGTACCTTCTTGCAGTAAATACTTAGCATATTCTTTAATATCAATAGTTGGGGTTTTGATTTTATCCTGATTACTTATTTTCAAAATTTGACATATTATCTGTTATAATTTAAACTGTAAGTAATCATTAAAGATAACTATTGGTTCATACATATGAAAAAAACTTTGATTTTAGACATTTATAACTCAAGAAACAGTGTTTTTTCTATCAAGGACATTGCTTTGTTTTGGGGAGAATCTAATACCGAACTCGTTAAAATGAGACTATATCGTTATGTTAAAGCTGGCAAATTATACTCAATAAGGAAAGGACTTTATGCAAAAGATAAAAATTACGATAAATATGAATTGGCCACTAAAATCTATACACCTTCATACATTAGTTTTGAGACTGTTTTGGGTAGGGCAGGGGTTACCTTCCAGCATTACGGGCAAGTTTTTGTTGCCTCTTATTTAACCAGAAAGATAACCGTTGACGGGCAAATTTATTCTTATAGAAAAATAAAGGATTCGGTTTTGACTAACAACGCTGGCATTGAGCATAAAAACAATTATTCCATAACCACTCCCGAGAGAGCTTTCTTAGATGTGGTTTATTTAAACAAAAACTATCATTTTGATAATTTGTCTATTCTTGATTGGAATAAAGTTCTTGAAATTTTGCCTATTTATTCAAACAAAAGAATGGAAAAAGAAGTTAAAAGTTATCAAACCCGCCTTCGCTAAAGCTACGGCGGACAAAGAAAATATATGACATTAAACACAACAACCCATAAAAACATTTTGATTAGAATTTTAAAGGACATTTACTCGGACAGCTCGCTTGGCCCTCTTTTGGGTTTTAAGGGAGGCACAGCTGCGTATCTTTTTTATAATCTGGATCGTTTTTCTGTTGATCTTGATTTTGATTTACTGGACGAGACTAAAGAGCAGGAAGTTTTTGAAAAAGTGAAAAATATAGTCAAAGAATATGGCACTGTCAAAGAAAAAACAAACAAAAGACATACTTTCTTTATCCTGCTCTCTTATTCTGAAGAAGCCCAAAATGTTAAAGTTGAAATTAATAAAAGAAGTTTTGGATCGCAATTTGAGGTAAAAAATTATCTTGGCATATCAATGCTTGTTATGTTACGTGAAGATATGTTTGCCCATAAGCTGGTAGCCATGACCGAACGTGCCAAAACAGCCAATCGTGATATTTATGATGTTTATTTTTTTCTTAATAATAACTGGGGGATAAATAAAGAAATAGTGGCAAGAAGAACGAATATGAACTTTGCCGACTATTTAAAAAAATGCATAGAATTTGTAGAAAATGTTGCTGATCGAGGAATTTTATCTGGTATAGGCGAGTTGATAAACGAAAAGCAAAAAGCTTGGATTAAATTTAAGTTAAGAAAAAATATACTATTTTTATTAAAACTTATGTTAGAAAATGAAAAGTAAGTTTTTAAATATGCAACCATCATACGATTTAGACAAAATTAAATTTGCCACAGACGCGCCGACATTTGAGCGAGCAGTTGATTTGTATGAGAGCAGTAAAGTAACGCAGTTTAAAAAAGAATTAAATGGATTTTTTGCGACAGTATTAGGCACCCAGCCATATCGAGTTTATGTAGATGGACGACATTATGATCAAGGCGATTGTGAATGCTATCTTGGACAACATGATACGCTTTGTAAGCATATGGTGGCTGTAGCCATTTATGCGGTTATGAGCGGAAAAAAATTAAGCCAAGAAGATAAGGAAATAGTAATAAGCCCAGTATGTGGTGGTAAGCTAGGAGAATTAAATAAAGAAGAATTATCCGAGGCAAAAAAATCTATCACTTCAGCAATGAGATATATAAAATCATATACTGGTCCTTCTCGGACTTGGTTTGCTTATCAAAATTCTCTTAATGAAGGTTGCGCTCGCTTGTCAAAATTGGTTTCAGACTTGCCGGTAAGCGAACAAACAGCAAAATTATTAATTGATATGCTTTTACGGCTTGACAAGAAATTATGTCAGGGTGGAGTTGATGATTCAGATGGCACGGTTGGCGGATTTATTTACGAAACAGTTGAAATGCTTAAAGAGTATGCCAAACTTGATCCTACATGTATTTCTGTGTTTAAAAAACTTTGCGGGCAAGAAACTTGTTTTGGATGGGAAGAGGCATTGGTAAAAATGTTTGATGAGCAATAAAATTAATGTTAGAAGTCAAGTTTGAGATACAAAACACTCCTTTTTATAGTGACTCATTCCTGCCTACGCCTTCGTTTCACTCGTGCTTCGGCAGGCAGGTGTCTCATTTACATTCTCAAAAAGGTGACCCGACTACGCTCTTCCTCCTACGCTCTTTGAGCTTAGTCGGGTAAGACCGGTTCCAGTCAGTATCGACCCCTTAAAGACCCCTAAAACCCTTTAGTATTTTGGCTCTATACCGGTATGGGGAGCGGATGGCTTATTTTAGTAGAAATTATTGATATTGTAGAATAAAAAGTTGATAGTTGACAGTTAACTATCAACTATATATAATAAAAAAAGTTCCTAGTATACTAGGAACTAGGAACTTAATAGTATTTATATTAAATGAAAACATCTCAAAAAATAATTGAATATATTAATAAAAGTGGTCAAGTTACAGCAAAAGATTTAACAGATTTTTTAGATATAAGCGATCGGGCAGTCAGAAAGCAGTTAAAAAGTCTTTACCAAAAAAATATTTTGACTAAAATCGGGAAACCTCCGAAAGTTTTTTATTCAATAAAGAAAAAAACGCAGGATAGTAAGATCGATATTGATACTAAAGTTAAGAAATTTATTGATGATAATTATTTGATAATCACACCGAGAGGGGAACAAAAGATTGGGCTTGAGGGATTTGTTTATTGGTGTCAAAAAAATAATCTTGAAGTTTCAAAAACAGCTGAAGATTACATCAAGACTTTTAACAAATATAGTCAGTTTAAAAAAGAAGGGTTAATCAACGGATTGAAAAAATTCAAAAGTACTTTCAAACAAGTGTATCTGGATAAACTATATTATATAGATTTTTATAGTATTGAAAGATTTGGAAAAACAAAACTTGGACAAATGCTTCTTTATGGGAAACAGAGTGGAAACAAACAATTGATAAAAGAAATAGTTAAAGACATCAAACCGGAGATTGAAAAGATTATTAAAAAAAATCATATTAATGCGGTTGGTTTTATACCCTGGACAGTCAAACGTGAAACTCAATTTATGAAAGAATTTGAAAAAGGATTGAATTTAAATGTAAAAAATATATCAATTGAGAAGATAAAGACTGAAGTAATAGTGCCACAAAAAACATTGCCGAAATTAAACGATCGAGTTGAAAATGTAGCAAATACTATAGTTGTAAATGAACAAGGTCAATATAATAATATTTTATTAATAGATGATGCAGTTGGTTCTGGAGCAACATTAAACGAAACAGCTAAACAGATAAAAGAAAAAGGTATTGGAAAAAAAGTAATAGGACTCTCAATCACAGGAAGTTTCAAGGGTTTTGATGTTATCAGCGAGGTGTAGTTGATAGTATGAATATAATCATAAAAGGAAAACCAAAGCCAGGCTCTCAACGAGGCAAAAAGATTGGTTTTCCTACAATTAACCTTTCTGTCGATCAAGAAATTAAAAAAGATGATTGGGGAGTGTATTTTTCCTATATATATTTTGATAGAAAAAAACTTCCGTCCGTTAGTCACTTAGGACCAATTGTGACATTTGATGAAACTGAAGTGAAATGCGAAACTCACATAATCAGTTGGCGGCAAGATGTTTCGCCAGAAAAAGTTAAGGTAAAATTATTTAAAAAAATTAGAGGTATAAAAAAATTTAAAAATTCAGATGAGTTAGTAATACAAATTACAGATGACATAAAGAGGGCAAGAAGATATTTTAAGATATAGACCCACCTACGTAATGTTGACTTTGGTGGGTAGACAAAATTTTCAGTTGTGATATAATGGTTGTAGATAATTAAATTTGTCGCAAGAAGCGATTCCTTACAGAATCGTTTTTAATTTTTTCAAATCAATATGAACAAATTACAAAAAATTGGACCTCTCTTTGTCATCGTAGCTGCATTTTTGTGGGCTTTAGATGGTATTGTTTTGCGTCCGGAGCTATATTCGTTGTCAGTACCATTAGTAGTATTTGTTGAACACGCGTTGGCTTTTTTAATTATGACCCCTCTTTTGTTATATGAAATAAAAGAACTGAAAAAAATGAAAAAAGGGGATTGGGGAGCTTTTTTATGGGTAGCAATTTTTGGCGGTGCAATTGGTACAATGTTTATTACTAAAGCTTTGTTTTATGTTCATTTTGTTAATTTATCAATAGTCATATTATTACAAAAACTCCAACCGGTTTTTGCCTTACTTTTAGCAGCATTCATTCTAAAAGAAAAATTACCGAAGAAGTTTTTCTATTATGCAGTAGCTGCAATTATTGGTGGATATTTGGTAACCTTTGGATTAAACCAGCCAGAATTTTCAACAGGCAACAAAACCTTTATAGCGGCTTTATTTGCTTTGGGTGCTGCTTTTGCATTTGGTTCTGCCACGGTGTTTGGCAAGAGAGGACTCCAAAATATCAATTTTAGAGTGGGAACATATCTTAGATTTGGCTTGACGACTCTTGTGATGTTTTTTATCACAGCAGCTGTAGGTGATTTATCCACAATCAATCAAATAACACAAAGGCAGTTAATCACTTTTTTAATTATTGTTTTTTCCTCTGGCGGATTAGCAATTTTTTTGTATTACTACGGTCTAAAATGGATTACTGCTTCTGTTTCAACAATATGTGAACTTGCATTTCCGCTTTCTGCAATTTTACTTGAATTTTTAATACGAGGCAATGCTTTGAGCCTTGCACAATGGGCTGGTGCTGCATTGATGATTTATGCAATGTATAAGGTTTCCAAAGTACAAGCAAAATTGGAATAAAATATAAATTTAACAAAACAGCATTGTTGTTTGGAATGCTGTTTTATGTTATAATTTAGCTATACACCCCGTAAATTATATGGGCAATTTTGTGTATAAGTAGAGTAGTTTTTTATAAATCTTTTGTCACAAAATCAGCTGTTTCTGGATGGATAATTACGGGGCAGTAAGGCAAAAATAATTGGCTAAATATTTATGGTTTGGAGACAAATACTCGAAGTGTTATTTCATTTTATTGATAATTTAAAAGATTTGTATAAATCTTAATTTTAAAGTCCTTTATGGACTTATTTTATGTCCGAGGAGGTAAAGCAAAAAATAAAAACATCAAAAAAAATTCTTATCATAGAGGATGACAAATTTTTAGCTAAGATGCTTACAAAAATGTTGGAATCGCATGGCTATGAAATTGTTGTAGCTAGTTCTGGCAGGGAAGGACTTCTTAAAGCTTCTACCGAAGAACCAAAATTAGTATTGCTAGATATAATTTTGCCTGATATTGACGGTTTTGATATTTTAGAAACTATTAAAACAGATGATAAAACTAAAAAAACACCAGTAATCATTTTATCAAACCTAGGTCAACAAGAAGATATCCAACAAGGCAAGAATTTAGGAGCACAAGACTACTTAGTTAAAAGTGAAATTAAGCTTGACCAAGTTGTCGATAAAGTAAGGAAGTATTTGCCAGTGGTCAAGTAACAATGTACAAGGTACAAGTGACAAGTTTTATCAAATTTATAATATTAGTAAATAATTCGTAATTTGTAACAAATGTTAATTTCTAACGAAAAAATAAAAGCATTAGTATCAGATTTAGATTTAGTTGATAAAAAGCAACTTGAGTCGTTGTACATCTTGGCTAAAGAAGAGAAAAAATCTTTGGCTAAATTGTTAGTAGAAAAAGATGTAGTAGAAGATGCACAATTAGGTCAGTTAATAGCAAGAGCTGTTGGCTATGATTTTATTGATTTAAATAAAGTTGAGATCGATGACGAAGTATTAAAAATTGTACCAGAAGTAGTTGCACGAAAACAAAAAATTATTGCCTTTGGTCGAGATAAGGATGGTATTAAATTGGCTATGGCTAATCCAAAAAATTTAGAAATTATTAGTTTATTAGAAAAGAAAACTGGTCAAGAAATTGTTCCTTTTTATTCAACAGAACGTATTATTAGAACAGCACTAGTAAAATATCAACAAGAAATTCAAGAAGAATTTTCCAAAGTAATAAACGAAAATATTTCGCAAGCAAAAGAAGGAGCGAAAGCAGAAGATATCCCAGTCATCAAAATAGTTGATAGTATAATCAATCATGGTTACGAAAATAAAGCATCAGACATCCACATAGAGCCTTCAGATGAAAGAACCCTGGTCCGTTTTAGAATTGATGGCATCTTGCACGATATAATTAAAATTCCTTCGGAGGTTCATGAGTTATTGATTACTCGAATAAAAATTATGGCCAAGCTTAGAACCGACGAACATCAGGCTGCTCAAGATGGAAAAATCAGTATGAAGCTAGAATCTGGAGAAAAAATCGATGTTAGAGTTTCTATTGTGCCAATTGTCGATGGAGAAAAAATTGTCATGAGGCTACTTTCAGAAAAAAGTAGACAATTTAGCTTAGAGACACTGGGTTTTTCTGATGTAGATTTAAATAAGGTGAAAAAAGTTATGAAGTTGCCTTATGGCATGATTCTCTCCACCGGGCCTACTGGATCTGGAAAAACTACAACCCTATACTCAATTATCAAAATTTTAAATAGTCGCGAAATTAATGTTTCGACCATCGAAGACCCAGTAGAATACGACATGGATGACGTCAATCAGATTCAAGTTAATCAAAAAACAGAATTAACTTTTGCCAAAGGTCTTAAAAGTATTTTACGTCAAGATCCAGATATAATAATGGTGGGAGAAATTCGAGATGAAGATACTGCGGGTATTGCTATTAACGCTGCCATGACTGGCCACTTAGTTCTTTCTACAGTACATACTAATGACGCTCCAACAACATTACCTCGGTTGCTTGATATGGATATAGAACCATTTTTGATAGCTTCGACAGTCAACATTGTTATTGCTCAAAGACTAATACGAAAAATATGTACTCAATGTGTAGTTTCGGAAAGCTTAAGCCGTGATGAGCTAAAAAAGCGCCTTCCACTAAAAGATTTTGACCAACATTTTAGTACGGACAAAAAAACCATTAGAATTTATCATGGCAAGGGATGTGGGGTTTGCAGTGGTACGGGATATAAAGGACGCGTTGGAATTTTTGAAGTTATGCCAGTTTCGGAAACAATAAAAAGTTTAATTATGCAACGAGTAGATGCCAGTGTAATAAGAAAGCAGGCAAGAGAAGAAGGAATGAAAACTATGATGGAAGATGGTATCGAAAAAATTATTGCTGGCATGACAACTATCGAAGAATTATTAAGAGCCACACGTGAGTAATGATCAAGTCACAATGAACAAGGTACAAAGTACAATTAATTATTTATCAACATGAAATTTTTTTATACTGCAACAAAAGGTGATGGCTCAGTTGTTAAAGAAAGCATCACAGCATCAAACATCAATGAAGCCACAAGAATATTACTTGGCCAAGGTCTATACGTAAAAAAAATTTCAAAGGGACGTGCAACATCAATAAATAAAATTTCAATTATAGGAGGAGTTTCTTTAGTTGATAAAATTTTATTTGCCAAACATTTAGCTACTATGCTTAAGTCTGGCATTACACTTTCGGAAGGTCTAAAAGTTATCGAAGAGCAAACTACTTCCCCAAGGTTTAAAAAAATTGTTGCTAATATTTTAGCTCAAACTAGAACTGGCCAAAAATTATCTACAGCATTGAGGAGCTACCCGCGAGTATTTGATACACTTGTTGTCAACATGATAAGTGTTGGAGAAGAAAGCGGCACACTAGAAAAAAATTTAGAATATCTAGCATCAGATTTAGAAGAAAGACATGAACTAAAAAAATCGATAATGGCTGCTAGTATGTACCCCGCTATTGTACTGATAGCAGTTTTTGGTTTACTGCTACTTTTAGCATATTTTGTTTTACCAAAAATTACCCAACTTTTTAAGACATTAAAATTTGAGCTTCCCTTAAGTACAAAAATACTTCTTTTTATATCAGAGATGTTTAGTAATTATGGAAAAATAATATTGGCTGCTGCAGTTTTGATACCAATTCTGATTTACTTAATTTCTCGAACAAAATTCATTAAACCAATTTGGCACACAATTTTATTAAAAATTCCAATTCTAGGAAAAATTATTATTGAATATAACTTATCAATTATTTGCAGAACTTTTGCCATATTACTTAAAAGCGGAATTACTGTAGATAGTTCACTAATTATTATTACTGACACATTAAAGAATCAAGTGTATAAAAAAAAGTTACACATAAGCGTAAAAGGAATACAAACAGGTAAGCATTTTTCTGATGTGTTAACTAGTTTTAAACAATCAAAACGTAGTCCAATTTTTCCGCTACTAGCCATAAAAATGATCAACGTAGGAGAACGTAGTGGTCAATTAGAAGAATCATTAAATTATTTAGCAGAATATTACGAAGAAGAAGTTAATGATACCACTAAAAATTTAACCACCATTTTAGAGCCGTTACTGTTATTGTTTGTAGGTTTGCTAGTTGGTTTTGTTGCGATTTCTGTAATCACGCCAATATATCAAGTGACCGGCAGGTTTGGAAGTTAAATATAAACTTATGAGAGGTTTTACATTAATTGAGCTTATCATTGTCGTGGCAATTATTATGCTTTTAGGTGCACTGAGTGTGCCTTTTTTTCAATCCTTTCAGGTTTCATCTGGACTGTATACTTTTACTGATGAAGTCAGCCGAATTGTTCGCTATGCCCAGGTGTCTGCAATAAATGGACAGAATAATGATGATTGGGGAGTTTATTTTAATGAAAGCAATAAAGAATACACAATTTATAAGGGCAGTAATTATGCGTTAAGAGATACAAATTTTGATTTAGTTTTTGAATATAGAGAAATTTTCAGCATTAGCACAGATTTTGTAAATGATGAAATAATTTTTTCTCAATATCAAGGTTTACCACAATCTTCTGGAACCATAACAATCACGAGCGTAAATAACAACACATATCAAATTGATATTAGTAATATAGGTTTAATCAATGTTTCATATTAAATCACAAAAATTATTGGGTGCTTCTTTAGTTGAAGTAATTTTAGCTATCGCAATTTTTTCTTTAGTCGCCACTGCGATAATTGGGTTGGTGTCTGGTGTTTTTGTTACTCAAGCGCAGGCGGGGCAACAAGTATTAGCACAAGTATATGCAGAAGAAGGGATTGAAGCAGCTAGAGCCATCCGTCGACGCGCGTGGAATTTGTTAGCAAATAATAGTTATGGTTTGGATAATTCACCTGGATATTGGGAATGGAGTAGTGCGCCGGAAATGATAGGAGATTATACTCGAGTGATAACGGTCGAAGATGTTTGTAGAGATGTTGCTGGTGATATTGCTGATTGCCCAGCAGTTTCTATCGATCTTCAAACAAAAAAAATTACGTCGCAAGTTACTTGGGAAGCGATTACTGTCATAACTAATAATGTAACCTTGATAACTTATCTAACAAACTGGCAATCCAAGGATTGGAATCAATCAGACTGGTCAGGTGGGTCTGGTCAATTAATATGGTCTGATCCAAGTAGATATTGGACTGATGACGGCAATATTGATTTTTCTTCAGCAGGAATAATAAGACTGGCTGGAAGTAGTGGCAGCGGAACATTTTCTCGGGAGTGGCCATTTGATGCGCCAGCCAATTATTCTTACGATACGGATGCAATAGAAGTAGTGAATAGTTTTGGACAACTCAAACAACAAAGCGGAACTGCTAGCGGTCAAACAGTTAATGCAGGTTTTGATAATTATGTAACCACGCCTTATGATTGGACATTTACTACTCCAGCAGACTATATATACGACCCAGTCAAAATAGAGGTAGCATCAGATACTGCAAGATTAATTGCTTCAACCTCCATCGGTTCTGTTTTAGATACTTTAGAATTTGATCTTGCCCAAGGGTCCGATCCAGATATAATTCATATTGCAAATGATATTTATGCCATCGCATATCGCGGCCCGGGTTCAGATGGTTTTGTAAAGACTGTTCAAATTGATTCAGACGGCATTATGCCGCCAACAACAATTGATAGTTTGGAATTTGATAGTAGTAATGGCTATACCCCAAGTATTATTAATGTAGCAGGAAATGTTTATGCTATAGCTTATCGTGGCACAGGAGCAGATGGTTTTATTAAAACAATAGGAATTGATTCAGCAGGTAATATTACAAATTCGATTATTGATAGTTATGAATACGATACAGGTAGTGGATATTGGCCTGATTTAATCCAAATTTCAAGTGATGTTTTTGCTATTGCATATCAGGGCGTGGGTAATGATGGTTTTATTAAAACAATACAAATTGATTTAGTGGGAAATATTACAAAAAGCGTAGTAGACAGTTATGAATACAACACCAGCCAGGGAAGTGAACCAGATATAATCAATGTTTCCGGAGATATTTATGCGGTCGCGCATAGAGGTGCTGGTTCAGATGGATTTATCAGCACAGTGTCAATTGATTCAATGGGCAATATTGGTACGGTAATTGATACGTTAGAATATGATACAGTAAATGGTTATGAACCAGATATAATTCATGTTTCTGGGGACGTCTATGCCCTGGCATATCGTGGAACAGGTTCGGATGGTTTTTTAGTTACCATGACAATAGATTCTTTAGGCAATGTCGGCGACACAGTTATTGATACCATTGAATTTGATCCAATATACGGAGGAATGCCAGATATAATAAATATTTCCGGTGATAATTATGCACTTGTTTATCGTGGGCCAAATGACGATGGTTTTATTAGTATCTTAAATATTCAGAATGATGGCCAGATCGCTGATAGTGTAGTAGACACGTTGGAATTTGATACAGGATCAGGTATATACCCAAAAATTATCAATGTAGGTACAAATATATTCGCAATTCCATATCAAGGGCCAGGATCAGACGGCTTCCTCAAAACTATCGAATTTTTAGCAGGCTATGATACTGGGCTACCAACTATTTATCCAAACACGTCATTTGTAGCCACTGGCATTACTACTTGGTCAACATTTACAGAAACTGCAATAAAAAATGGTGGGGAGATATATTATCAACTTTCAGATGATGATGGTACAACTTGGTATTGGTGGGATGGCGGTGCGTGGGCAGTAGCTGGTGCTTCTGATTACAACACAGCAACAGAAGTCAACACTAATATATCTTCATTTAGTATTACCAATGAGCAAATAATGTTTATGGCGTTTTTAGAAAGTGATGGTACTCAAGAGGTTCAATTAGATAATGTCCAGATTAGTTCTACGGTTTTTGAAGGCTGGAGTTATTATGATTGGGATTGGCAAGGTGATGAAGTTGACCCAAGTGGCAATGTACAAACAACGGGTGGTAATCCTGATGAATGGGTTGATATTTATTTTCCTCTAGGCAGAAGAGATGAAATTGGTGGTTTTTGGCAGCAAAGTTTTACAACAACAGTTGGTAATTTAGATACAGCAACACTTGATTTTGATTGGCGTGTACCACAGTATCCTAATAGTCCAAATTCATTTGATATTTATGTTTTTATTGATTCTGTTCCAGGCGCACCAGTAATTGGTACCGAGGTTCACACAGAATCAATTTCTGGTGGTACCGCCTGGGCAACTGTTAATTTAGTTGATGTTACTTCGAGCTTATCAACAACTGGAACATATTACTTAAAACTGGCAACATGGCTTGAAACACCAAATCAAAACAGAGGACCGTTTCAAGTTGGTTTTGATAATGCTCAGCTTTCTTGGTCTAAAGCTTTATCTGGCTATCCTGATGATAGTCCAACCATACAACCAATTGCTTCGTACCAACCAGTAGAAATTACTTCTTGGACTGCATTTTCAGAAGTAGCAAATAAAAACGGTGGAGAGATTTATTACCAACTTTCTGATGACGACGGCACAACTTGGTATTGGTGGGATGGGGGAACCTGGGTGGCAGCAGTCAGCTCAACAGATTACAACACTGCAACCGAAGTTAATAATAATATTTCGGAATTTCCAGTTGATAATTTAAGAATTTTATTTAAAGCATTCTTAGTAGGAGATGGCACACAGCAAGTACAACTGGATACTATTACAATAGAAGGTGAAAATGTTACTTTAACAATGGAAGTTGGACAAGTAACAACTGATCACCAATGGATAACCGTCAATACCTTAAACACTTACACTAAGCCGGTTATTGTGGCAAATTATTACGAAGCAGCCAATACAAGCGCAGCTTCTGTCAGGGTGGCAAATGTCGGTAGCAATAGTTTCGACATTAAATTACAAAATCCAACAGATAGCATTTTAGACCAAGATGTTATAAGTTATATGGTGATTGAGGAAGGAGCTTGGGATATTGGTAGTGCAATTATCGAAGCGCATCAATATGATACATCAACCGTTGCTTATCGTGGCAATTGGATAGGAGATTCAAAAACTTACGACAACACGTTTGCAGTCGACCCAATCATTTTACATCAAGTAATGTCAAACAACGATCCAAATTGGGTTACTACGTGGGTTTCGCGTACAGGCGCACGGAGCAGTCCGCCCGACACAGCTGGCTTTCAAATTGCTATGAACTGCACAGAAGCTTGCACGAGTCATGCGCTGCCAGAAACAATTGGTTGGGTAGCAATAGAAACGAATGTAACAGATATTGTAGAAGGTGTAGCTTTTGAAACCCAGAGAACGCCCGATTCCGTTAGAGGACACGACAACGGTTGTTATACTTATAATTTTAATAATGCATATAGTGGAACGCCAATTGTCATACCTACTCAACTCGAAATGGATGGTAATGATGGTGCCTGGGGTTTGATGTGTAATCTAACAAATACTCTTGTGGGTTTGCACTCAGAAGAAGACCAGGTTGGTGATAGCGAGAGAGCACATGCAACAGAAACTTTTGGTTTTATAGCATTTGCTAATAGTTTTCGAGTTGATGGAAGTGGGGGTGCATCAGGATATGCTAATTATGGTGAGTTTGAATCGTCAGCTTTTAATACTAGTAGTGTCAGTAGTTTTAATTTGATTAACTGGTCAGAGACTTTACCGATAGTAAATCCAGAAAATTATGATATTCAAATACAGATTGCCACTGCGCCAGATTCTGGCGGAGTACCAGGTGTTTGGAGTGCTTGGACAGGAATTGCTGGTGCAGCAACATATTATACAGATCCAAACGAAACATTAATACCATTGATAAGCGGTCATAATGATGATCAATGGGTAAAATATAAAGTAGAATTTAGCGGGGATGGTGTTGATACACCAATTCTTGATGAAATAAATATAAATTACACGCCATGAGAAAACAATTTACAATTAACAATTTACAATTAACAAACAAAGGTTTTACTTTAATTGAGTTGATTATCTATATCGCGATAGTATCAATAATTCTTGTTTCGATTACTTATTTAATTTTGGATGTGTTGGGAAGTCAAACAAAATCATATGCTCATCTAGAAATTGAAC
This sequence comes from Patescibacteria group bacterium, assembly GCA_018818885.1. Classification (GTDB taxonomy): domain Bacteria; phylum Patescibacteriota; class Patescibacteriia; order Buchananbacterales; family SURF-54; genus JAHIRB01. Next base: position 33,913 of record JAHIRB010000024.1, read on the forward strand.
AAAATTTAAGATTTATAAAACAAACCATGTCAGCAGATGTAAAGTCAGCACAAGACATTAATACACTTACCGCTACAAGTTTGATATTAGAAAATGGAGTGGATGATATTACTTACACCTTTGATACAGTAGAAAACAAAATTACCAGACAAGTAGGCTCTCTACCTGCAGAAGACATAACTACCAACGAAGTAGTGGTCATTGGAAATTTTTCAAACCTTAGTTATTTGAGCCGTAGTAGAAATATACGAGTTCATTTAGATATTACTTATTTAAATCCTAGTGATCTTGCTGATTATCGTGCAAATTTGATTGCTGATCTTACATTAACTTTAAGAGGCAGGCGTTAATATGAAACATCATACCAATCAAAATGGATATATTGCATTAATCTCCATGTTAATTGTTGCAGGAGTAACACTGACTATTAGTATTGCTGTAAGTTTACGTAGTATAGAAGAATTACAGATGAGTTTTTCAACCAGCCAGGCAGCGCGCAGTACTAGTTTATCAGATGCGTGCTTAGAAGAGGGGCTTAACCGTTTGAGAAAAAATTGGTCTAGTTATAGTGGTAGTTTATCAATTGACGGTAATTTGTGTATAATAAATACAGTAGTAAACAATGGTACGGCCAGTGTCGAAGCAATTGGCACAATTGATATTTATCAACAGAAAAGTTATATTGAAATTAATCGCGTTGATAATGCGTTAGAAGTAACTAATTGGCAACATTATTAGTCTATGATATTTAGTAAAAAATTTGGTCTTGATATTTCAGACAATTCCATTGAAGTTATGGAATTGAAAAAGATGTTTGGCAAAATAAGTCTTGTTTCTTATGGTCGAACAAAATTAGAAGGAGAAGTGGTAAAAGATGGAGTTATTAAAAAACCAGAAGTTTTGGAAAAGTATTTAAAAGAAGTTTTACAACAAGCAAAGCCAAAACCCATAACTGCTAAAGAATGTGTTTTATCGTTGCCGGAATCAAAGATTTATACTCATGTGTTTAAGATGCCGGCAAATCTTGATAATGATCAAATTAAAAATTCTTTACCTTACGAAGCAGAAAAAGTTATTCCATTTTCTACCAAAGAAATATTTTTTGATTTTAAAGTACTAGGTAAAGAAAAAAATCAACAAAATATTTTTTACGCTGCAACCGAATATAATGTTATTGAAAGTTACAATCAAGTTCTAAAAAAAATCGGAGTCAAACCAATTGTCTTTGAACTTGAATCGGTAAGTACTGCGCGTTCGTTAATTCGTGGCAAAGATATAAAATCACCAGTTATGGTAATGGACATTGGAGCACGAAGTACAAATTTAAGTATTTCTTATAACGGAGCAATTCATATTAGCAGAATTATCAATGTAGCAGGTAATCATTTTACCAGAGTTATTGCTAAAGAATTTGGGCTAACAGAAGAAGAAGCAGAAAAGAAAAAAGCCAAGGCTGGCTTTGACCCAACCCACGAAGAAGCAAAAATTGTATTTTTATTACAAAAACAATTTGTTAGAATTATCAAGGAATCACAAGAAGTAATAAATTATTTTAATGATACAACCCAACTAAAAGTAGAAAAAATTATTTTAACTGGAGGTTCGTCTCAGCTACCAAAGCTAGATGAATATTTAGCAGAAAATTTATCATTACCAGTTGAAGTAGGTAAGCCAATTTCTGGATCTAAATTAAAAAATAAAAGTGTATTTACTAAACAAGAAACTCTGTATGCTAATGTTACGGGCTTAGCTTTGAGAGCAGCTAGTTCAAAAATAAATAATAAGGATTTGAATTTAAATTCCATCCAAGTTAAAAAATTGCAAATTGTACCTGCTAAAACAGAAAAGAAACAATGGAAAAAAATATATGTAAGTGCCGGCATTTTTATTTTGTTGGCAATGTTTTTAGGTTTATTATTACTGGTTATCCAACGAGGAATGTTTATGTTTAAGCCGCCAGAATTTCAAAAAGTCAATATTGAAGTAGATGAAGCTTTATTAGAACAATTCAGAGAAGGGGAAGAAGAAAAAACAATCAAACAAGTCCAGCTACCAAGACTTTTCATATCAGATCAAGTTCAGCAATTGAATGTTAGAAGCGGTCCTGGGTATAATTTTGGAGTTATTGACCAAGTTGCCTCTGGTGATGAATTTGATGTTATTAAAGAAGAAAACGGATGGTATAAAATTGAAATTTCTCAAAACATAGAAGGCTGGGTGGTTGGTGATTTTGTTGAAATACAATAGTTTTTATATGTTTTATTTTGTGTTATAATTAATCATATTGTGGATAAAATAAATTGTTAATTATGAAAAATAAAAAAGCTTTTACTTTAATTGAATTGTTAATTGTTATAGCTATTATTGCAATTTTAGCAGCAATTGTTTATGTTGCGGTCGATCCCGCACGTAGAATGGCAGAATCAAGAAACGCAACACGATGGAGTGAAGTTAATTCAATTCTTAATGCAGTTTTGAAATATACATCAGATAATAAGGGAGGATTACCAGCAAATTTAGCAGGTGCGGCAGCCAATAATTATTTTGTATTAGGTACTTCAAGTACTGGATGCAATCTTGAATGCGGTGCGCAGATAACTGCAACAGCATGTTTAAATCTAGAAAGTAATCTAGTAGATAATTATATTTCGCAAATCCCAACTGATCCTAGTTCTGGAACGAGTTTGAACACAGATTATTATATTATGAGAACAGCTAATAACAGAATAACAGTTGGTGCTTGCGATCCCGAAAGAAGCGCAGTGATAAGTGTACAACGTTAAATAATTAAATAATATAAATATATGAAAAACAAAAGCCTTTCGATAAATTCAAGACGTCGAGGTTTTACGCTAATTGAATTGCTGATTGTAATTGGTATCATAGCAATTTTAGCAGCTATTATTTATGTTGCGGTCGATCCCGCACGTAGATTAGCAGAAGCTAGAAATGCTGATCGTTGGTCATCTGCCAACTCAATTTTAAATGGTGTGCTTAAGTTTACGGTTGATAAAGCTGGCAGCTTGCCTACAAATCTGGACACCGCAACGGCAGGACTTTATTATGTCTTAGGAACAGCAGCTTCTGGGTGTGACGCCACATGTACTGCTCAAACAACACAAGCAGCTTGTTTAGACTTAAGTGGTGATTTGGTTGATGAATATTTAACATCAATGCCAATTGATCCAAGTACAGGAACAGCAGCTAATACCGATTATTACATCATGAAATCTGCTGGTGGTAGAATAACTGCAGGTGCATGCGACCCAGAAAGAAGTGCAGTAATTAGTGTTTCAAGATAAAATTTATTGAACATAATAAAAACCCTCGTTATTTAAGGGGGTTTTTATTTTTTTATGATTTTGCTATAATGTATATATGCTCTGTAGTGATCCAGTAAAAATTAAATTAGCACACTATTGGGTCTATAATTTTACATTCAACATAATATTTAATAAATAATCCCTTGTCCAATTTACGGGACTACTACAGGGTATGGTAGAAAAATCAACAGTACAAGAAGTCATTAGAAAAGAAATCGCTATAGAAGACGATATGATTGATTTGTATACTAGAATTTTAAAAGAAGAACCAATAATGAAAAAACTAAACGAAAATGATAAAAATATGGTAAATGAAATAATAAATATTTTACTAAGAGATACTAAAAATCACATAAAGACAATGAATGATATTTTAAAGGCTATATAATATGCCCAGTAGTGAACCCCGTAAAAGTTTTAGGTTACTACTTGATCATAATAATTTGTCAATCATATAAAATTATAAATAATTATTAATCCCATATACGGGGCTACTACTAGGTATGGCCAAAGAAGGAATAATACAAAATTTAGAAAATGCTATCAATTTAGAAGAACAAGCTCAAGGAGCATGCGAAGAGTTAATGAGTTTTTTTGCAGATAAGCAAACAATTGATACTATTAGATATGTTCGAGATGACGAAACAAAACATATCGGTTTAGTTAGAGAGCTAATTAGAATTATAAAGAAGTATTAGTCTATGGCAAAAAAAGTAGTTTTTATTATTTCACAAAATAACTTTAGGGACGAAGAACTGCAAAAACCTAGGGAATTATTATTAGATAGAGAATTTGATGTTTCAATAGCCGCACCTCAAAAGGAATTAGCAAAAGGAAGATTGGGTGCTGAGATAGAACCTGATTTAACCTGGGAGGAAGTTTCTGTAGATGATTTTGATGCCATTGTATTTGTTGGTGGGCCTGGAATGAAAGAAAATTTAGAAAATGTTAGATTAATTGAGTTAGCAGGGGAATTTGCTAAAGCTGGAAAAATAGTAAGTGCAATTTGTGTAGCGCCTTCTATTTTAGCTAATGCTGGATTGTTGATGGGCAAGAAAGTTACTGCTTTTTCAACAGAAGAAGAAAATATCATAAATAAAGGATCAGAATACACAGGAATGCCAGTTGAAGTCTCAGGTAATATAATTACTGCCAAAGACCCTGAAGCAGCAATAGATTTTGGAGAAAAAATCGCTTGGCAATTAGGTGAATAATCAATAGTAACTTAATAAGAACCAACTCCTCGTCAGGAGTTGGTTCTTTTAGTTTTGTTTTTTTGATTTTAGTATTTCCTCGCTATTGTTTCGCTTTCTATATTTTTTGTATATTTTGCGTGTTGATAAATTTTTGAAATAACATTGAACATCAGGAAGCTAAAAATAAAAATCAATACTACAGTCCACAAAAAAGTTTTTCTTTGTTTTTTTGGTCTAGTATACCAACCAAAAGTACTAATGGGATCAATCCGATGCTTTATGGTTTGATATATCATAGCTTTAACTTCTATGTTTATTCATAAAATCTACTAGATCTTTTTCAAACACTCTATAGGTTTTCCTCCCCAGTTTTGAAGATTTTAATTGACCTGATTCCACCCAACGATAAACAGTGCGCAAACTAACCTTAAAAACTTGCGCTACTTCCTCTAGCGTGTAAATGTTTAAATTACTTGACATTAATAAGCGGGGATAAGAGTTAAATTGATTTATGCACCTACTTGACCCGTTATACGGGGATACATTAATTTTAGCTCTTTATGTCTTCCATTGTCAACAAAAAGGTATCCACAATACATAATAATACGTAAAATAGCATAATAAATCATTAAATTACTATATACATCATCATAACTAATAATATAGTTCTATTGTCTTCCATTGTCAAATAATAGATAAGGTTATTGTAACAACATAATAAATAGTGTAAAATGTATAAGTAACTAAATATCTAATAAAAAAGGGACCAATGGTCTCTAATTTGTACTTGTAAAGTTTTAACAAAATAGAGCATATACCCCTAAACACTCTATGTCATTGCGAGCGAATGCGAAGTAATCTCCCTGACCAAGGAGATTACTTCATCCCCCGTAAAAGTGCTTCTAGCGATCTATGGGGTTCTCGCAATGACGTGAAGGTCAAAATGACAAAGAAACATATGTCTTTTGAGTTAGTTTCACAATACAAACCCCGTGGTGATCAGCCGCAAGCAATTGATAAGCTGGTGAAAGGGTTTAAAAAATATCCTCAGCAGACTCTTTTGGGTGTGACAGGATCTGGAAAAACTTTTACTATGGCAAACTTAATACAAAAAGTTGGTAGGCCCACTCTGGTCTTGTCTCATAATAAAACTTTGGCTGCACAACTATATAACGAGTTTTCAAATTTTTTTCCAAAAAATAAAGTTTGTTATTTTGTTTCTTTTTATGATTATTACCAGCCAGAAAGTTATATGCCGAAAACTGATACCTATATTGAAAAAGATACTTCAATCAACGAAAAAATTGAGAGGCTAAGAATGGAGGCTGCAAGTTCACTATTATATCGCGACGACGTAATTATTGTTGCGTCAGTTTCATGTATATATTCCTTGGGCCCTCCACAGGAATTTGAAAATGAATCTTTAAGCTTAGCTGTTAAGAAAACTAAAATTAATGGTCCAGATGATCTAGCTATGAAATTAGTGAAGATGCAGTACGAAAGAAATGACGTAGATTTGAAACCAGGCAGATTCAGGAAAAAAGGTGACACAGTAGATTTAGTTCAGGGCAGTGGAACCACGATCATAAGAATAGAATTTTTTGGTGACGAAATTGAATCAATCAAAGAATTACATCCAATAACCGGAAGTACAATGAATTTAATGTCGGAAATTCAAATTTTTCCAGCGAGGCCTTTTGCTTATCCAGAAAGTACAAAATCATCTGCCATACGATCAATTCGTCAGGAACTCGGTGAGCATTTATTAAAACTAGAAAATATCGAAAAATATCGTCTCAGTCAAAGAACCAATTATGATTTAGAAATGATCGAGCAGTTAGGTTACTGCAAAGGCATAGAAAATTATTCACGTCATTTTGATGGCAGAAAACCAGGAGTAGCACCATGCACATTACTAGATTATTTTAAATATAAAAATGGTGATGATTGGTTAATGATTGTTGATGAAAGCCATGCTAGCTTGCCGCAAGTTCGTGGAATGTATGAGGGAGATAAGTCGCGCAAGCAAAATTTAGTTGATTACGGCTGGCGTCTGCCGTCTGCATTTGATAATCGCCCACTGAAATTTAATGAGTTTAAAAAGTTTTTAAATCATGTGGTATATACCTCTGCCACGCCTTCAGAATACGAAATTCAAAATTCTGGCCAAGTGATAGAACAAATTATTAGACCAACAGGATTAGTAGATCCATCCATTGAAATTAGATCTACCCAAGGACAGATAGAAGATTTAATTAGCGAAGTTAAGCAAGTAGTCAATAAAGGATATAGAATATTAGTAACCACCTTAACAAAACGCATGGCAGAAGAGCTTACTAAATATCTTCAAGAGGCAGACATAAAAGCAGAATACTTGCATTCAGAAATAGATACTTTAGAAAGAAATGAAATTATTAAGAATTTACGCCTGGCAAAGTTTGATGTATTGGTTGGAATTAATTTACTTAGAGAGGGTCTCGATCTACCAGAAGTAGCTTTAGTTGCCATATTAGATGCAGATAAAGAGGGGTTTTTAAGAAATGCTAGAAGTTTAATCCAAACAGCTGGTCGGGCTGCACGTAACGTTGATTCAAAAGTTATTATGTATGCAGACAAAACTACGCATTCTATGCAAGAAGCAATTGACGAAACTAATAGACGTCGAAAGATCCAGCAAGCATATAATAAAAAGCATAATATTACACCAAAATCTATTCAAAAAGCAATTGCAGAGGAAGAAGTTGTAATTGAACCAGGAGAAAAAGGCAAAGAGTTAGATCGAGATAAAGTTATCATCGATTTAGAACTACAGATGCGACAAGCTGCGGAAGATTTAGATTTTGAACACGCAATTGATCTAAGAGAAAAAATTAATAAATTAAAGCATTAACATTGCCCCTCACCTTTGTTTCCTCTCCCACAAGGGGAGAGGAAAACGTACTATGTGAGTAGCGTGTGTTTGTATGCCAAGTACACATAGTACGTCCTCCTCTCCGATACGGAGAGGAGGACAGAGGTGAGGTCAAAGTAGTAATCATAAAAACGATGTCCAATGAAGATAAAATCACAATCAAAGGAGCCAGAGAGCATAATTTAAAAAATATCAATGTCGAACTACCTATTGATAAGTTTATTGTAATTACTGGACTTTCTGGTTCTGGAAAGTCTTCCTTAGCATTTGATACTTTGTATGCAGAAGGCCAACGTCGATACGTAGAATCTTTATCTGCTTACGCGCGGCAGTTTTTAGGTGTGATGAGAAAACCACATGTTGATTCAATTAAAGGACTTTCGCCTGCAATTTCGATAGAACAAAAAACTGTATCGAAAAATCCACGTTCAACAGTCGGTACGGTTACAGAGATTTATGATTATTTAAGATTATTATTTGCACGCGTTGGTATCCCACATTGTCCGCAGTGTGGCAAGATTATAACACCTCAATCTGCTGAAAACATTGTCAAAACAGTTATAAAACAACAAGCATGGACAAAGCTGCAGATACTTTCGCCTGTCATACGTGGACAAAAAGGAACTTATGAAAAAGTATTTAAGACTCTGCATAAAGAAGGTTTTTCTAAAGTAAGAGTTGATGGAGAAGTTAATAATTTAGAAGATTGGTCAAAAATCAAACTAAAAAAATATGTCAAACATAATATCGAAATTGTTATAGACAGAATGGTTCTGAAAAAAAGTATTGAATCACGTTTAACCGATAGTATTGAAACAGCACTATCACATGGCAAAGGTTTAGTGCTTGTCATATCCGATAGTACAGAAAAGTTATATTCGCAACACCATGCCTGCGAAGATTGCGGAGTTTCGTTTGACGATTTACAACCTAGAATGTTTTCATTTAATTCACCGTTTGGTGCGTGCCCAACTTGTCATGGCCTTGGAATTTCACAGGAGTTTGATGAAGATCTGATCATCCCAAATAAAAATTTAACTTTGCAAGAAGGTGCGATAAAACCATACAGAATGCACGGAGAAGGTTGGCGCTTTCATCAAGTACAAAGCCTTTCTGAACATTTTGGTTTTGATATGCACACTGCATGGCAAAATTTATCTCCAAAAATAAAAACGACCATTCTTTATGGAACACGTGAAAACGTAAAATTTAAATATCAATCAAAAGACCAGGAATCTAGTTATTCTTATAGTGGAGGTTTTGAAGGTGTTATCCCTCAAATGGAGAGACTGTACAAACAAACAGAATCAGAATATCGTCGTGTTGAAATCGCGAAATACATGCGCAATGCACTCTGCCCGGATTGCGAAGGCAAGCGTTTAAAACCAGAAAGTTTGGCAGTAACAGTCAACGAAAAAAACATTTGGGAATTAGGTGAGCAATCTATTGGTCATCTGCATAAATTTTTTGCAGATCTTAAGCTAAACAAAACTGAAGCACAAATCGCCAAATTACTAATAAAAGAGATTCAAAATCGTCTAAATTTTCTTATCAATGTTGGATTAGACTATTTAGATTTAAACAGAGAAGCTGGTACTTTGTCAGGCGGTGAAGCCCAGCGGATTAGATTGGCAACTCAGATAGGTTCTGAACTTCGCGGGGTTTTATATATTTTAGATGAGCCATCTATTGGTCTACATCAACGTGATAATAAGAAATTAATTGAAACTTTAAAATCATTACGGGATTTAGGTAATACTGTAGTTGTTGTTGAGCATGACGAAGAAACAATCATGTCAGCAGATGAAGTGATTGATTTAGGCCCAGGTGCGGGGATTCACGGTGGCGAGGTTGTGTGCCACGGAACTCCAAAGCAAATCCTGCCATGCAAAAAGTCATTAACTGCAGATTATATTGTGGGTAGACGTGAAATATCGGTACCAAAAGAACGCAGAAAAGCATTTGATTATTTGGAAATTTTAGGCGCACAACATAATAATTTAAAAAATATAGATGTTAAGATTCCACTTAAAGTTTTTACCTGCATAACTGGGGTTTCGGGTTCTGGAAAGTCAAGTTTAATAAATGATATATTATATAAAGCATTGTATAAGATATTTTGGGCTACAACTGATAAAGCTGGCAAACACAAAGGTTTAAAGGGTTATGGCAAGATCGATAAAGCTGTTATTGTCGATCAGTCGCCAATTGGCAGGACCCCACGCTCTAATCCAGCAACTTATATAGGAGTGTTTACTTATATACGTGATTTGTTTTCACAAGTTCCAGATGCTAAAGCACGCGGATATAAACCAGGTAGATTTAGCTTTAATGTATCTGGTGGACGCTGCGAAGAATGCGAAGGTGATGGTACAAAAAAGATAGAAATGCATTTTTTGCCAGATATTTATGTTGAGTGTGAAAAATGTAAAGGAACACGATATAATGAAGAGACACTGACAGTAAAATACAAAAGCAAGAACATTTCTGAAGTCTTAAATATGACTGTTGAGGAAGCTTTGGAATTCTTCAAAAATATCCCCAGAATAAAAAATAAGCTCCAGACATTGTACGATGTTGGGCTTGGTTATATCACTTTAGGGCAGTCAGCCACCACTTTATCTGGGGGTGAAGCACAGCGCGTTAAGTTGACTTCTGAACTGTCTCGTCGAGGCGAAGGGAATACTTTATATATTTTGGATGAACCAACCACTGGTTTGCATTTTCATGATGTCAAAAAGTTATTGGAAGTTTTAAATAGATTAGTCGAGCGAGGAAATACTGTGGTTGTCATCGAGCATAATTTAGATGTAATAAAATCCGCAGATTGGATTGTTGATCTTGGTCCAGAAGGCGGAGATAAGGGTGGGAGGATTGTAGTGGAAGGGACGCCGGAGCGTGTAGCAAAGTCAAGCAAGTGGAGTTATACGGGGAAGTATTTGCGTGGTGTATTAAGTTAATTCTATTTGTCATCCCGAGCCTGTCGAGGGATCTCACCATATGCTTGTTGGTAGGTGTGAGATCCTTCGACTCCGGCCTTTGGCCTACGCTCAGGATGACAAAAAAGAAGTATTTACGGAGTGTTTTGTGATTTAGTTATTTTTAGAGATTATAGAGATTAGAGTTATTAGAGAAAAAAAGCGGGACCGGAAGATTCGTAACAACGAATACATTCCGGCCCCTGGACCGCAGCGGCGAGCGACGGTTGCTATTTGTCAGCGATGTGACGTCCGGTTTCGGCATCAATATGACATACACCGCATACACCATTTTGGAAAAAATTTCCACAGCGACTGCATCGATTGCCATTTGGTGGATAGCATATCCGTACAAATTCTTGGTTTACTGAAGCAACTACTCTTTCGAAGTGCATTCGGAATCACCTCCCTAGGTTATGCATTATTGATTTCATCCCAAGTGCACAGTATTGCCGGCAGCGTTTGTTGGTCAGTTTCATTAATAATTTCAACTTTTTGGCAGTCACACAAATGCTTGAGAATTGTTGCTAAACCATGCGCAAATGCGAAAGCCAGATCTAGTGATCCGACAAACTCTCCGTCTATCGGCAGATGATTACGCTTTCGCGCACTTACTTCAAAGATGTCACCATAGTTTCGAACTATAACATGTGGCTCGTCTGGTCTTTCTGCCATTAGTATCCCTCCTTTCTGATTTTATTGTCCTCATTTCCCTAGATTCGCATTTGAAACCGAACACTTGTAAAATAAAATTAGGATTTTAATTAAATAAAATAGTATAATGAAAAAAAAGAAAGAAGTTTGCTCATTTAAATAAAAATGATAGAAATGAAATTAGCATTCTTTTAAGTAA